>NZ_CP173427.1:5192500-5986484 GCF_045038035.1 Paenibacillus chitinolyticus | reverse complement strand
GGCGTTTACCGTAATTTTACGGCTCCCCAATTGTTTAGCCAGAAGAAGGGTAAACGTGTCGATAGCCCCCTTAGACATGCTGTAGGCAAACACACTTGGAGAGGCTACGCGCGTCACAAAGGAGGACACGTTAATAATGCGCCCGCCGTCTTTCAAGCGCGGTAAAGCCTGCTGGGTAACAAAAAGCGGAGCTTCAACGTTAATTTTCATCACTTCGCCAAAAGAAGCCTCCGTCGTCTCTTCCAGGCTGAGAATCTGCCCGATTCCGGCATTGTTGACCAGAATATCGAACCCGCTGCCGCCCGTATGTTCCCGGATCGCCTCATCCAGCGCCGTAAATAAGCGCTCAATTCCGCCGAGAGTGCTCAGGCCGGCACCGATCGCGCACGCATTCCCTCCGCTTTGGCCGATCTGCCGGACCACCGCCTCCGCTTCATTCCGTCTTTGTCCATAGTGTACGGCGACAAACGCGCCTTCCCGGGCCAGACGCAGTGCGATACCGCGGCCGATTCCCCTGCTCGCTCCGGTTACCAAAGCGACCTTACCTTCCAGAATCTTCATGCTCTCATCTCCTTGTCCGAATTCAAGAAGAATATAGCACAGGATATATTTTGAGATGTTGCTCTTATATTCGGTACAAATGACTAGCCGTATGCCGGTCGCTTTGCCACAGTCATTTCCTTCCCCTCAAAAATTCAGAAGAGCTGATTTCAAGCTTTGAACGGATTCCTTCTAATGCGGTCTGTACCAAATACTCCACATAGGGTTCGTCCAGCTTGTCCCCGGTCACAAGCAAACGATAGAAAATCGGTCCGTAAATGAGATCAATGCATATGTCAATGTCGATCCCATTTTTCAATTCCCCAAGCTGAATTCCCTTCTCCAAAAGACCCCTTGCCTCAAGCCGGCGGGGACAGAAAAACCGGGTTCGATAGGCTTCCGCCAAGCCTGAATCAAACTGTCCTTCGCCCAATAATTCCGTAATGATCGTTCCCTCCCGGCTTGTCAAAAACCGGGTTAAATTCGTGGCGTGAATTAAAATATCCTTACATGCCGAACCCGTATCAGGCACGGGTAATCTGGCTGTGGCGGCATACATGAAACCGTCCATTACCACGGCAGCCTTGTTAGGCCACCATTTATAGATCGTAGCCTTGCTGACTTGGGCGCGATCGGCAATTTTATCTACCGTGACGGCTTGAAAGCCATTCTCCAGCAACAATTCATAAGACGCGGAAAGAATAGACTTCTGCGCTTCCACATTACGCGGCCTGCCTCTTTTGCCATTCATCGTAACCGTCTCCTTTCGTCCATACCTATCTGTACCGTTAAAAATTATACGTTCAGTATACCAAGTGTGAATAAAAAATAAAGTTGAAACCGCCTATTTACAAAACTACACGTTCAGTATATGATTCTATTATAAATTAATAAACTAAACGTTCAGTATTTTAAATTGAAGAAAGGGGAAATTATCCTCTGGAGAACACCGCACGGAATTGTAACGGCGTGGAACTATGCAGTTGCTGCGTTAGAGCCTGATATTCCGATAGAAGGAGTTGTCTAAAATGAATGCTTTAAAAACACAAACAACCGAAAAAAATATCCCGGTATGGCTAACCCTGCTGCTGGCAACCGCATGCGGTATCATTGTAGCCAATCTTTACTATGCGCAGCCTTTGGTCGGGGAAATCAGCGCTTCAATCGGGCTGTCCGCAAACAGCTCCGGCTTTATCGTGACGTTAACGCAGATGGGTTATGTAGCCGGCTTATTATTTGTCGTGCCTCTGGGAGATATCGTTGAGAATCGAAGGCTGGTTGTCGTGTCTTTGCTTCTTACAGGAGCCGCCCTTGCAGTCACGGCGGTGTCGAAACAGGCGGTGCCATTCTTAGCCGCTTCCTTTGTAATCGGATTAGGATCGGTTGCCGCGCAGGTACTCGTGCCTTTCGCCTCCTACCTTGCCTCCGATACTTCACGCGGCCGCGTTGTCGGCAATGTTATGAGCGGACTGCTGCTTGGAATCATGCTTTCGCGTCCTCTGTCGAGTCTGGCAGCCGACTACTTTGGCTGGCATGCCGTATTCGCTTTGTCAGCCTTAGCTGTCATTATTCTCGCTGTCGTCCTGTCCAAGGCGCTGCCTGTAAGAAAACCTTCAACAGACACATCCTATACAGCTCTGCTCGGTTCGATGTGGCACTTGCTGCGAACAACCCCGATCTTACGCCGCCGGGCTGCCTATCACGCCTGTGTGTTTGCCACCTTCAGCTTGTTTTGGACAACGGCGCCGTTACTGTTATCCGGACCGCTCTTTCATTTTTCCCAGAAAGCCATCGCGTTGTTCGCGCTTGCCGCAGTTGCGGGTGCAATAGCGGCACCCGTAGCCGGACGATTGGCCGACCGCGGCTGGACCAAACCCGCAACGGGGATTGCACTCGCTGCGGTCGCCATTTCTATGCTGCTGCCGCTTGTAATCCGTACGGGTTCATCCGTCGGGGTAGCTGTTCTCGTCGTTTCAGCCGTATTATTGGACGCCGGCGTCTCCGCAAATCTTGTACTTGGACAACGCGCCCTCTTCTCGCTAAGCCCGGAAATTCGCAGCCGGCTGAATGGGCTCTTTATGGCTATTTTCTTTTTTGGCGGAGCCGTCGGATCTGCAACCGGGGGGTGGATATACGCCACGGGAGGATGGAGCGCCGCGTTATGGATCGGAATAGCTTTCCCGATCGCCGCCCTGCTTTATTTTGCCACGGAAAGACGATCCAACGCGCAAAGAGGTTAACCTCTTTCGTAAAAACAAAACCATCCCGCGAATTTGCATATTCCGGGATGGCTTTTCATTCATCTTTTTTTGAATTCCTGATAGTTCAATCATCAAGTCGTCATTTTCGCATACGCGATAAAGAAGACCATCATCTCCCCGACGATCGCATAATTGGGTACAGGATAAATCAAGTTTAAGGCTATACAGCAGCCCAGAATCCCTAATAATACGGCCAAATGATAAGGCTTCAAACGCAGATGTTTGGGTCGATAAAGATGAAAAACCAAAGAAGTGGAGAAAAAATAAAGAAGAACGGAACCGAATGCAAAAATCAACATGAACATATAATTTAATTTCTCTTGATATAACAACTGGATGGCAGCCGCGATCATGCTCATGGACAAGTAGATGAATAGGTGTCCGTAAATAATCGTCTGGCCGGCCGTTTGGATTTCCTTGCTCACTTTGGTTTCGACATTTTCAAAGTACTGCCACCAGATGGCGATCACCAACACGCTCGTAAACGCGACAAACAAAACGGATGGCAGATCCCAACTGTTGAACTGCAGCACGGCCAGAATACTGACCACGGATTCACCCAAAAGGATGAGCGTAAATAAGGCAAACCGTTCAAATAAATGAGGGGTGTGTATAGGTGTTTTTACCAGATGTTTTCGCCCGATTAGGGGAAGAACTATATCGACGGCAATTCCCAAGTATAGAACGGCATACCGGATCCACGAGTCAAAGAAAAGCGAACAAGAGGAGATCAATATTCCGATCAGAAAGTGCGTCCCCAAATAAGAAGCGGTCGATTGCTGATGAGCGGCTTTGGATTTATGCACCAACAAATATTGAATGGCGGTCAGCGCCCTCGAACCTATATATCCTATGAAGAAGGGAATATAGTATTGATCAAAATCAGGAGACAAGCTCGCTGTCATAATTAAAATAAAAAAGAGCTGCAGGATGCTTAATATTCGATGGATAAAGATATCTTGACCGAATCTGTTTACAAAGAGCGTTTGTCCTACCCACCCCCACCAGATCGGGATAAAAATCAGTACGAATTTAACTAAATATTCAATGGGAATGACACCATGATCCGCATGCAGTAAGACATGAGTTGCCTTTGAGACTGCCGCGACAAAAAGAAGATCATAAAAAAGTTCTAACCAGGTGACCTTTTTCTCAACCATACACTTTTAAGCCCTCCTATAGGACGCATGTTTTCTAAAAAATGAAGCGGAATGAAGGCTTTGCTTCGTCTGAATGATCCATTTATTATACCAATTTTCGTATCAGGGTCTATACGCTTAACAATTGTATCCGCTGCACATACAAAAAAACCTTCAATCCGAACGGACCAAAGGTTCTAACCCCAACGATTCCCCGAGGCTGATTTTCCAAAGTCGGTAGCCATCTATATACTCATGATGTTTCTGCTATCCGGGTGAACGTCGGCAGGCTCACAATCATTCATCCGCAGCAAGATTCGTTCTTAGACATCCGCAGATACTGCTCGTAAATTAGGCTGATGTCTAGTCCCAGTAAGTTATCTCGGCTGTCAAAACGTCTGAATGTCTTTCGTCCATAACGTTCGGGTAAAACACGAAAGACAACAACGATCGCATGCGAAAATTCCCAAGAGGCTGCTGCTTGCAAGTTTCGTTACTTCTCCGGATACGGTTCGCATCCTTTCGATACGAGCCACTGCCTTATAACGTCTACCGCCTGTATTTCATCCTGTTCATACATGACGGCCACTTCTTGCCCGTTGGCGTAATTAAATCTCACATAACCGCCCAGTGTCTGATAGAAGAGGAAACAAGAATATTCGGTTTCAACGGACAGATCCGGCGAAAAAGCCGCTTGGCACATTCCTGCCAAATCCGCCAGCGAGAACTGTTCCTGTCCCGGTGGCAGCCGTAAAAAGAAATGGCTCCGGGACCCTGTCCACGGTTCGTAATAAACGGCTCCCTCCCGGCCGCATCCGTACACCTGACGATAGATTTCGTCCAGCACCGAAGCGTACGTCGCTTCATCTTCCCGCTCCCGCTTCTGGAGGAGAATCGCCGCTACTTGTTCCCCATGCCGCGATAGCCAAAGCAGTTGAGCCGTCTGGGGATGCACCGCCAGAAAATCACCGTCCACCGTCGTGCCTACAGCGACACACTCTCCGATTTGCCGCTCGGTAATCGGGCTGTTCGCGTCATGCTCCCATAACCCGTACTCGGCAAAGGGCTTAAGCACCTCCGGGTCCGGCAGCTGCACATTCATCCATCCCCTATAGGTCCCTTCGCCGAAGGACCGCAAAAACCGGAGATAGCCCGGTGGAAAAGCGGCCTCGTCTATCGCAAGCGCTTGGTTAATGCCGTCAGACAGCGGCTTTGGCCGAGATACCAGATACATACGTCTCCCCCCTGTGTCACGAACTTTCCATTTTCATAGTAAATTTCGATAGTCAATTCAACTTAGATTCAAATCAGCCTGACTCCATTATACTCTATGTGGGAATCGCTTCTATCCTCTCCCCTTACGTATACGACTTGAAAAGATTGGTCCGTCCGATTCCTATTCCTCCTGCCGCAAATGCAAAAAAACCTTCGATCCAAAGACGGATCAAAGGTTCCTTATAAATAATCAGCTATAAACCAGTTCTTTTTCGACCAGACCAAGCGTCCGAGCCGTTGACGAGAGAATTTCTTGGAAAAGCTCGGGATTGTTCAAGAGTGACACACCGTAAGAAGGAATCATTTCTTTGATTTTCGGTTCCCACTCTTTCATATGCTGCGGGAAGCATCTTGCCAAGATCTCCAGCATCACGTGAACGGCAGTAGAAGCCCCGGGAGAAGCGCCGAGCAGCGCAGCAATCGAGCCGTCAGCGGCCGTAATAACTTCCGTACCGAATTGAAGGGTGCCTTTGCCTCCGGCTTCCGTATCCTTGATCACCTGCACACGCTGGCCCGCTACGACGATATCCCAGTCTTCGCCTTTGGCGTTCGGGATAAACTCGCGCAATTCTTCCACGCGCTTTTCATTCGATAACAGTACCTGCTGGATCAGGTATTTGGTCAAGGCCATCTCTTTGACCCCGGCCGCTAACATCGTCAAGACATTATCCGGTTTCACCGACGTGATTAAGTCAAACATGGAACCCGTTTTTAAGAACTTAGGCGAGAAGCCGGCAAAAGGCCCGAACAGCAGCGATTTTTTGTTGTCGATATAGCGGGTATCCAGATGCGGAACCGACATAGGCGGAGCTCCGACTTTGGCTTTGCCGTATACTTTGGCATGGTGCTGGTCGATAACTTCCGGATTGTTGCATACCATGAAGAGCCCGCTTACCGGGAATCCGCCAATATGTTTTCCTTCGGGAATACCGGACTTTTGCAGCAAATGCAGGCTTCCGCCGCCGCCGCCGATAAAGACGAATTTGGCCGTATGGCGTTCGACGCTGCCGTTATCGAGGTTGCGCACCTTCAATTCCCAGGAGCCGTCGGCGGCACGTTTAATGGTATCCACGCTATGTTTGTAATGCATCTCCACATTCTGGGTCTGCAGGTAGTCAAAAAGCATGCGCGTTAAAGCGCCAAAGTTGACGTCCGTCCCAGAGTCGATTTTGGTAGCCGCGATCGGTTCGCTCGATGTACGGCCTTCCATGATAAGCGGAATCCATTCCTTCAATTTCTCAGGATCATCGGAAAATTCCATCCCTTGGAACAAGGGGTTATTAGACATCGCTTCAAACCGTTTTTTCAAAAACGTTACGTTTTCTTGCCCCTGCACCATACTCATATGAGGGATCGGCATAATAAAGTCGTGCGGATTGCGAATCAGCTCGCTGTTTACAAGATAAGACCAGAACTGTCTGGAAAGCTGAAACTGTTCGTTAATTTGTATCGCTTTGCTGATATCTACAGACCCGTCCGGTTTTTCGGAAGTATAGTTAAGCTCGCACAAGGCAGAATGCCCCGTACCGGCATTGTTCCATTCGTTAGAGCTTTCTTCTCCTGCCTTTGCGAGTTTTTCGAACACTTTGATTTCCCATTCCGGCATTAGCTCTTTCAGTAACGATCCCAAAGTCGCGCTCATGACCCCGGCACCGATTAAGATAACGTCTGTTTTCATGATAACCTTCCTTATCCTCTATATTTATAAAAAAAAAGAGCAGGCACGCCTGCTTAGATAGTAAAAAAAGCAAGGCCCCACCTAGGAACAAACCGATTCTGTCTCCACTATAACCCTATCTACTCTATTATAATTATTTTTACACTAAAATATCTACCATTAAGTACTTCCAAAAGCCATAAAAGCGAAAAAAACCAAGTCCTTAACTCAGTTTATGCAGAATTAAGGAGTTTGGTTGCTGTTTTTTGTGAGTTCTTCTAGTTTCCGCTGTAGTTTAGGGCAGGAATTAGCGTGACGGTTCTATCAAGGAAATAGGGTACCCCGCAAAGGGTACCCCGGAATCTTAAGAAGATGTCTGCATGTCTACTTTATAAAGCTAGCAGGAGATGAATATTTAAGCACCGTCTACTGCTGTTCTTGCCGCTTCAATTCCTCCAGGGCTTTCTCGATATCGGCAGTCAGACTCGGATCCAAATATTGAGGCGCGGAACGCTTGACCGGTGAAGTGAAGTGAGCCGTCGCCTCTACCTCCGCTTCCATCATCAGCACTTTTTCTTCCACACGCGCAAACCCTTTGGTTACATTCTCCGTTTGGAAAGAAACCACACTCTGGTTGATCTCTTTGAGGGAACTGGCGACGTTTGCCCGGGAGGCGAGCAGAAGCCGGCGGTGATTGAACTCTTCCGACTGTACAAGCAGCTGGCCGATTCTTTCTTCCAGTACTTTGGTCTGCTCCTGAATCGTCTCATACTGCGCACGATAGGCAGCCAGTTTTTTCTCTTGCAGCAATTTTTCCTGCAGCGCCAGCTTTGCGACATGGTCCTCGTCCTGCTTCACGGCAAGCTTAGCCTGGCGTTCTCTTTTTTCTATGGCTGCCTCGGTCTCGGCGATCAGAGCGGCTTGCCTTTTTTCAATAAACAATTGATTGGCCAGAGCCTTCTGTCCTTTCGCAAGCTCTTGTTCGAACTCCCGGATATATTGATTGACCATGTTGAGGGGGTGTTCATACTTATCCAAAAGACCATTCGTTTCCGCTAAAAATACATCCTTTACCCGTTTGAAGATTCCCATGTTAATTCGTCTCCTTTTTGTTGGTTTGATTTTTTTCCCATTGATCCAAGAAGTCGGAAGTGGACGGGATCACGGGAGCCGTCTGAGCGGCCGACATTGCGCCTGTTCTCTTCCTTCTTTGGATGACCCAGTACAACAGCCCGCCTGCAAGGATAGTTCCGCCTACGGCTGCCGCGGCATCTCCTCCACCGTGATGCTCCCCTCCGCGCATCCCTCTTTCATGACGACCGGCCGGTCCGGCCAAATCCTTGCCGCCGCCTTTGTAAAAATACGGTTCGGTGTTTTGCTTCCCATGTTCAAATGCCTGCTTATAATCGGACTTGTTCATTCCTGCCGCCCAACTCACTCCGACTCCAATAATGGCAATTATGCCGGCCGTGAGTAATATTTTCTTAATCCATGGTTTACCGGGTTTCATGCTTATCCGTCCTTTCGTTGCGGTTATCTTCTCTACATAGATCAATATAGTCCCGAAAAGTAAAAGTACGGTAAATGCACACAAAAAAATGCCCCCTTTTCGACTTGAAAAGAGGACATCCCATTTTATACAAGGGGAAACTTCACAACAAAGGTACTTCCTCCGCCGGCCGTGCTCTCCACTTCGATGGATCCCCGGTGCGCTTCGGCTATCCACTTCGCAATCGATAAACCAAGCCCGGCGCTTCCTTCCTCCCGCGAACGATGCTTTTCCGCCCGATAAAACCGTTCGAAAATCCGCTGGTGTTCTTCTTCCGGAATTCCGACACCCGTATCCCGAACGGATAGATACCACTGCTTAGAATGGCTTCCCATAGCAACTTCAACCGTTCCGTTCTCCGGCGTGTACTTGATGGCGTTGTCCAGGAGGATATACACCAGCTGCTTGATGCGTTCGACATCTCCGGTAACCGTCAACCGTTCAGGCAGCTCGGCCTTAAGCTCGATCTGTTTCTGGTGTGCGACGGCTTCAAAAGCGAGCACCCATTGGCGGACCCTCGGCACCAAGTCGGAAGAAACCATCTCAAATTCAACCGAGCCGGAGTCGGAGCGGGCCAACAACAGCAGATGCTGGACCATTCGGCTCATCCGCCCGACTTCTTCCTTCATATCCGACACGACTTCTTGGGTATAGGAAGTAAAGTCTTCCCCGTTCTCCAGCTCGATGACATCCAAAGACGTATTCATAATACTCAGAGGGGTCCTAAGCTCATGCGAGGCATCGGCCAGAAACTGCTGCTGCTGCCTATATGCCTGCTGGATCGGAATCATCGCTTTCTTGGACATCGAATAGCTTAACCGCATGGCAACGATAATAAAAAGGACGAGAATGATGAGGAACACCAGGAGAAGGTTTTTAGACACCTCGAAGTAAAAGGTCACATCTTTCGCCGCATAGATGGCACCTGATCTTCCGTCATCCGCCATCAACGGGCGCGCGCCCACAAAAAGCAGCCGGTCCCTTTCCCTGGATTTCCGCGCATCATGGCGTTCATCGGACGCCGGCATCCACTCCAAGCGGAATTCGTCCCGATGCGGCTGCCAGCGGCCGATCTTCTCCAGATTGGCGCTTCCGTTTTGCGGAAAAGCTTCGCTGCCCGCCAGCACCTTGCCGCGTCCATCCAAGACGTAGAAAAAATACAGATCTTCACCGCGCGAGTCGGACAAGTCGGGAACCGACACCCTTCCATTCTCCGTCGCGTACATGGATGACAGAAGAGTTTGGCGCTGCTCCCGGTACGCCATACCCAGAAAGAACACAGCGACGATGAACGAAAACAGCACCAGGAAAAGAAGGATCAGCCAAGTATAGGTGAAGGTCAGCTTCTTTTGCGTTTGAACAAACAAGTCTGCCTTTTTCATCCGTTTATCTTTCAAACCGGTAGCCTACCCCCCTGACGCTGTGGATCATCGGCTCTTCTTGCGCAGCCTCTAATTTGTCCCGGAGCATTTTAACCGTGACATCCACATTCTTGTAAGATACTTCGCTGCCTATTCCCCATACGCGATCCAGAATGACTTCCCTCGTAAGCACATTGCCGGTATTCTGAAGGAACAAATCAAGCAGCTGGTATTCTCTCTGGCTGAGGAATATCTCATCCCCGCTTTTGAATAATCGGCGAGACGTCCGGTTTAACGTAAACTCCCCGAACGCTGCAACATTTGCTTGAATCGGGGCAAAATTTCTCCGAGTGAGCGTACGAAGGCGGGCCAGCAGCTCGTCCATCTCAAACGGCTTTGTCAGATAATCATCGGCCCCGGCATCTAATCCCAGTATTTTATCCTGTAAGGCGTCTTTGGCCGTTAACAGGACGATGGCCTGGCCGTAATTCGCGGCGCGTAAGCCCTTGCAAACTTCGATGCCATCCGTACGGGGCATCATCCAATCCAGAATCAGCACATCGTAGGAGGACGCTCTGGCGTAATCGAGCGCATCTTCGCCGTTTTCTACCCAATCGACATGATAGCCGCCTTTCTTCTCCAGCACATACTTGACCAATTTCCCCAGTTTTTTATCATCTTCAGCAAGAAGAATATTCATCCCGTTTCACCACCGAGCGCAGAATCTTAACTTTAGAATACCAAAGAGAAGGTAAAAGTACAGTAAAAAGGATCTGCCTACAGCTTTGGATCCGGTGTGTTCGTGACAAAAAATATCCCCCGGCTGGGGGATCGGGAAGAATATCTCACCGCCAACTCCGACGCTTTTTAAACCTTGCTTTTTCTTCCATAAACGAAGTATAACGTAACGGCGGACATGATCATCAGTATGACGGAATATACCAGGGTTAACGCTTTGGTGTCAGCCAGAGCTTGTGCATCCGTACTGTTCTTGATGACGATACCGAGAGGCTGGTACAAAGGATGATAAAGAAATACGGTAAGATCGTAATCCGCCAAAATACCGTTGAAATTCAAAGCAAGAATAGCCAGCGTTGACGGGAGTATGATGGGTAACAATACTTTAGTGAATGTATAGAAAGACTTGGCGCCCAAATTTTTCGCCGCATCCTCAAGATTACGGTCCAGACTGAAGAAGGACGCTTTCACCATTCGGAGAGTGAATGGTATGTGTACGATGACATAGGCAAGAAACAGCATCCAGACGGATCCGACCAATATGTAGTTCCCGATAATCAGTCTTGGGGTGTTAAAAGTTACGATAAGCCCGATTGCGATTAAGGTCGACGGCAGCATCCACGGAATCAGAAGCGCATACTCCAGGGCCGTTGTCCACTTGTTCTTGTACTTATGCAAAATTCGCGAAGCCGCCAAGGCCAGAGCCACAACGGTTACCGATGCTGCAGCGGCATACACAATGCTTACCAGGTAAGGTTTGAACGCGGACATGTTGGAGAACACATTCCTATAATTGCTCAGGGAGAAGCTGTGAAAACTCAGTGTTGCCGTAGATATGCTGTGTGCATCCGTAAACGAAAAGACGACAATGAGAACGACCGGAATGATATAAAGAAGAAATAGAAAGTACGCCAGAATATGTGCGGCAATATTTCCGAGCTTATTGTTGATCTTCTGCTTAACCAGCTCCGATTTGACTTTGGAAACCGACATGAAGTTGCCTTTTCGTTCAAATCTGATCATAAGGGTCAGCAAAATTAAAGTAGCCAGGCCTAGAATGAGGGCCAGCAGCGCCGCTAAATCTTTGGAGGACGAGCTGTTCGAGAAGGTTAAAATCATCGGTGTGATCGTTTGAAACTCTACTCCGCCCAAGATCAGAGGAGCGGACGTTGCAGCGAGGCCCGTCAGAAAGATCAAGATGGTCAGCGCAAACATCGTAGGCTTCAAGACCGGAAGAACGACTCTCCACAAGATATAAAAGGTCGATGCCCCCATATTTTTTGCCGCTTCTACGGTTTGAAAATCAATTTTACGGACGGCATTGCTTAGAAATAGGACGTGGTTGGAAGTGCAGGCAAACGTCATTACGAATAGAACGGCCCAGTAGCCGTGAAACCAAGTCGTATCAAAAGAAGGAAACAGATTGACCAGCAGCTTGGTCATGAAGCCGGTTTCACCGTAGACGAATTTATATCCCGACACCAATACGACACCGCTATAGATAAGGGTTGTAAAATAGCCCAGCCTTAAAATTTTCGCACCCTTGATATCAAAATACTCCGAGATCAGAACCAAAGTAACGCCCACAATGTTTACCGTAAATACAAGGGATACGGCCAGAATAAAACTGTTATACAAGCTTCTCATCGCACGTTCGGATGACAAAAGCTTCTCCGCCGCTTCGAATGAAAATTTGCCGCCCTTAAAAAAGATTTCGTAATAGGTATTGAGGTTAGGATAAATCAGAAAGGCTGCGACAAACCAGGCGATCAGGGCATAAAAAACGAATGCGGTCGGATTGATGGATGCCAGCCTTTTTTTAATTTTGTCTGCGTTCAACACATTTCCTCCTTCCCTTAGTACTGCAGAATATCGCTGATACGGATATAAATATCCATATCGTCGCCGACTTTATTGGGAGCAAACCCGCTTTCTTTCTCAATGGTCTTGATGAGTCCTCCCCCGGCAACCTCTATTAAATATTTGCTGTACAGCCCATAAAACTCCTGATCTACAATTTTGCCTCTTATTTGTACGGCATCTGTACCAGGCAGGGGCAGTAAGCTCACTTTTTCGTTGCGGATATACGCTATTTTGTTAGCGTCGATGGAGTCCTTCAACCGGCTGTTTCGGATAATCAACGGGTCGATCCTATTGATATCGCCTATAAAATTACACACAAATTCCGTTTTGGACTGATTGTATACTTCTTGAGGGCTGCCGACTTGCTCGACGATCCCATTATTGAAGACAGCGATGCGATCCGACAAGGTCAGCGCTTCTTCTTGATCGTGAGTGACATAGATCGTGGTGATCCCGAACTTCTTCTGAAGATTTTTCAACTCATTTCGCAATTGCACCCTCAGCTTGGCGTCCAAATTGGATAAAGGCTCGTCCAGCGCCAGAATGCTCGGTTTTAGGACCAGCGCTCTGGCAATAGCTACGCGCTGCTGCTGACCGCCGGACAATTCCGACACTTTCTTAAAAAGCTGGTCCTCCTTCAGATCCACTTTCTGCGCAATGTCTCTCACTTCCCGGTCTATATCGGCCTTCGAAGCCTTCTTGACACGCATGCCGAAAGCGAGATTCTCATAAACATTCATAGTCGGAAACAGGGCATAACTCTGGAACACCATGCTGATCTCTCTTTTTTCGATAGGCACATGGGTAATATCTCTGCCGTTCAGCATAATTTGTCCGCTCGTAGGTTTAATAAATCCGACCAGGCTGCGCAGGATCGTTGTTTTTCCACACCCGGACGGTCCGAGAAAGGTAAAAAACTCCCCTTCATTTATTTGCAGATTGAGGTTTTTGATGGCATGGAAATGGCCGAATTTAATTTGAATTTCATTAAATGTTATCATAGTTACCCCTATCCTTATTTTCTTAAAGAATAACTGCATATCGGCCCCCCAATATGCAGTCTGTCGTTCGTCCCGCTTTGCTTATTTCATGATCTGTAATTCAATTTTCTCTACCCATTTTCCGATGTTGCCGGCAATAAAGCCCCAATCCATAGGCTGCGCTTTTAAAGTGGAGTATAAGGCCTTCACGGACTCATTAGCCTTTGCGGCCGCTTGGGTGTTTGCGGGCATGGAATTGAATTTAGAGGCAAATTCCCCCTGGACTTCAGCGGTCCCTATCCACTCGACGAACCGTTCTGCCGTCGCTTTCTTCTTCGTACCGTTAATAACAGCCGCATGCTCCACAATCATAGGCACGCCGATTTGCGGACTTACGATGCCGGCTTTCACTTTATACTGCTCTTCCTTCTTGCTCAGCGTACCGGAAACCACCGCTCCGAGCGGCGTTTTCCCGCTTGCCAGATTGGCATAGAAATCTTCCCCTTCCACCGCTCTTACGCCGTTATCAAACAATTGCTTAACTTCATTCCATCCTTCTTTGGAAATGCCGAGTTCACCGTTCGGATCCTGATATCGGGTCAGAATTCCCGCGACTACGAGCTGCGGCGTAATTTGTCCCAGCAGGGTCGGAGCTTCATATTTGCCCTTAAACGCTTCATTTTTATAAAGCTCCGTCCAATCCTTCGGTGCAGACTCGGCTGTAAATTTATTCGGGTTATAGCTAAGCAGAATAGCCTGCTTCACTAGACCATGATAATAGCCGTCCGGGTCGTTTAAACCCGGCTCTACATCTCCGGCCCATTTCGGAACATACTTGGACAGGACATTTTCTTTCTTCAAATTTTCATAAAGCATGTTGTTCAAACCGAACACAACGTCTGCAATCGGATTATTCTTCTCGGCAATCAACCGATTGGTTAAGTTGGCACCGCCTGCGCCGACAAGCTCAATCTCAAAGCCGCCGCTTTTCGCTTTCTCGACTAACCATTCGCCGCGGCCATCCGAATTCGCATTTGTATAAACAATCAGCTTATCGTTCTTAACCGATGCAGACGACCCATTGGTCGATGGGGCAGTCCCATCCGCATTCCCGTTGCCGCCACCGCAAGCAGTTACCGCCAGACATAGGATCGTTAGTAAAGATGCACTTATCATTTTTTTCAACATTCTTTTTCACACTCCCTATTCATGTAGGTGGAATTTTTATAAACCATTGTAATTCGTAACGATCATGATTCGCAGAAATCCTTTGTCCCGCGTCCGTATGGCTAGATGTGGAAGATCAGCCCGTCATGGGCCACCACAATCCCCGCCGGTTTGAATATGTCTTCAAATTCATCGTGAAGCAGTTTGGAATTATGGCTAAAGTGTGTGACGATGATGTGCCCTTCCTCTTTTAAAATCTGTTCATTCCGGAACTCACGCCGAGCCTCCAGCACCGTCTCGATACACATATGATTGCGATCGCGGGATTTCCCTGTGTATCCGTGCGTACAGTCGAGTATGGCGCCATCCAGATTTCTCCCTTTTAACCACGCCCACGTAGCTTCCGGAAACCAGCCCGAATCATGTCCGTACAGCAGGCTTTTGCCCTCCTTTTCGATCACGTACAACAAGCATGTTTCCATCCTGTCATGGTCCGCCAGCAGGGGTGTAACCCTTGCATCGCCTACCGTTATCGTCTCAAACGGGCGAAGGAGATGAAATGCAAACCGCTCTCCCTCAAATCGGCCGATGGCAGCGCGCGTATGATGCATCACGGCGTCGTTTCCGTAAATATGCAGCGGATTCGGAAGGTCATGAGCGATTCCCGCTCTCCGGCATTCCAAATCATAAGCGTTGTAATGATCCGAGTGTGTATGGGTGACAAGCAGGTGCTCGATTGCGCCCAAATCAATGTTGTCGCGAAGCGCCTGCATATAAGAATCCGGACCGTAATCGAATTTGATTACATCGTCAATGATGGCCGAGCTTCGTGTACGAATGTTTTTTCCCCCAAGCTCCCGTGCTTTGAGGCAGTACTCACAGCGGCAAAATGCATTCGGAAAGCCCTCTGCAGCCGCGGTTCCCAGAAAATGAATTTTCATATAAACTCCTTCTGTCAATCCTAAAGAACGGATTTCCTCTCTACGATCGTCGTTTGAATTTTGATGGTAATCTGTTTCTCAAGAGAATGTTTGACCCTCTTCATAAGCAGATTAAATGCCGATTGGGCGAGCTGCTCGGTATCCTGTCTGACCGTCGTAAGAGGAATCGGAGTTAACGCCGATAATTGGATATCGGAGAACCCGACAATAGAAAGTCTGTCAGGGACCCCGATCCCCATACGCAAAGCTGTATATAAGGTGGAGATGGCAACATGATCATCCCCGCACATAACGGCTGTCATCTGCGGATTTTCATGAATAAACTGTTCTTGTTCCGGGTCGCCCTCGTTGATATTGCTCGGATTGCACGGCACGCTTCTAAAATGAATAGATTGGTTTTTGACCGGAATCGCATGATCAAGAAGCGCCTGGATATAACCTTGATAACGCTCTTCCCGGCTGGTGATATTATCCATCGAATTCGAAGTGTATCCGATTTCCCTGTGCCCCTTCCCGATCAGATACTTGGTCATCTGGTAAGAGCCCAGATAATGATCGTGATACACGCAATCAATCTGAACCTCATGAAAAATTCGGTCGATAATTACAATGGGAAACTGCTTCAATTTCAATCTCAGCACTTGGTCACTGCACGTCTTGCGCCCCTGGGGAAATAAAATGATGCCGCTTATTCCGCCATCGACAAGCCTCTGCAGGCAGCGATCTTCATCGTCTTTGTTTTGGCTGATTTTCAGAATGAGATCGCAATCGTGCTTCCGTGCTTCGATCTCGGCTGCTGCAATAATTCTTGAGGTGTAGTCGGATAGATGGGGCACGATGAGAGCTATCTGATTACTCTGCTTTATTTCTTTTGGAAGCGCTTTCTTTTCTTCCGGTAGCAGTCCGCTTTCAGGCACCCCGTCCTGATTTCCGGAAAGGAAGGTCCCTCTTCTCGGCAAACGGTACACCAGCCCCTTCTCGGCCAGCTGTTCCAGCGCCAGCTTGCTCGTCATCCGGCTTACCCCGAACAGCTTCGCGAGTTCTCCTTCCGAAGGGACGGGATCATGCGGCTGAAGCCTGCGGCTCTGAATAATCTCTATGACCTTATCGGCAATTTGCAGATACAGCAGATTCGGTTTCTTTGTCGCATGTACATTTTTCATCTAAGGTCTTCCCTGGCCAATGACTTCTCTCTGTCGGCATATTTATCCATAAGTATCGGACTTTCCCCTTCCTGAGTTATTGGGCGTCACTTTACTAGTCATCTCTGCTCCTTGTCGCCTGCTTTAAGAGTCACTGCTGGTATGAGTATGATGATTCTCATGCTGCCCAAGAATGGCCCCGTGACAGGTGATCTAAAATGAGCTTACTTAATGTCACTGACATATTCAATGACATACGTATTAAAAATATGTAAATAGAGCATGTTCCCTCAAAATTTCTTGATAAATCGACGATTTCTATATCAGTGGAACCAATATTTTCATAATCCGGCCTTTTGCAAAATTGACTCTTAAATATACAGAAGGGCCGTCCTCGCCCGTCATCTCAGATGACCGGGGGACAGCCCTTTGTTGGTGTAGACAAGCTTTGGTTTTCTACGGCTAGCTATAGCCAATTCGTGTGTCTAAACTTTCAAATAATACTTCTACTTGATTAGGGTTTATCAAAATGGCTGATCAACGCCAATGCCTCTTCATGGTCAGGCTCAAGTTCCAGCAATTTTCTTGTATAGCTCACTGCATCTTCAACTAACTCCAGCTCGAAACAGCAAATGGCCAGACAATAAAACACGGTTGATACGACCTCATCTTGTTCTTCCTCTACCGAAATTTCCAAATACCGTTTGGAGTGCTCGTACATGTCCATCTCAAACAGGATTAATCCGGCATCGAGCGCCAGATCGTAACGCTGCTCCATGACATAGTAGGAGGACCACATCAGCTCAATGCCTCTCAACAAATCCTGTTTTTCTTCATCGTTGGCATCCTGTAACAGACTGGAGATCTGCTTCGTGCTCTGAATGAAAAATTCCGCATCATATCCGCCCAAACGCCAAAAGCTTAAGATTTGCTCCAGCCGCATGCTGTCCAGATTGCGATCTACCCACCCCTTCAAACTAAAAAATTCATCCGGACCAAAGCGTTCGATGCATCGACGATAAGCCAATCTCATATTGGGGTAGTCTATTGGTTTATCCAATTGGAGGATACAGCCGACATTTATATTTTTGTAATAGTGCGGGGGAAATAGCGCCTCGGCTCCTCTTTGTTCAAAAACATGCACGAACGCATGGTAGTTGGCCGTTAAAGAAAAACTTCCATGTAAGACTAACTCCGGCGGTTCCGCGAATTTCCAATTATCCAGCAGATGATCTCCTTTGTCTGCCGTTATCAATAGGAAGCCGGCCTGAGATAATGAATTCAATCGCTGTAAACAACTTAATCCGGCGGCCGGAAATAAAATATGGGAGTCCTCCAGCTGCTCCTGGTAAAGGGAGATGACATCACGGTAAGGATACGTTTCTTGTTCGTACTCAGGGGCCCGCCGATGCTCATAGCGTAAAGTGATTTGATTTAACCATTCCGATGGTTTAAGCGAATCCTTATGTTCGGGATATTCGACGTAAACATCCGCTTCATAAATTTTCCCCTCACTAACATAAATCAGCTCTTGCGGAATGCTGTCGAAAAAGTAGTTGGCCACAATAATTAACGGTTGTTTTAAAGCTCCTTCGCTAATGGTTGTACCGGATACAACGAGGTTCAGTACCGTGTCATGGACAGCATCAAATTGCGCAAAATCCAGTAATCCCTCGGTAATAAAAGATTGTAGAGCCGGATGTTCCTTCCAAGCCAACACATTGTTCATCGCCAAATCCGTCATGATATAGCGGAACGGGGGGAGCGATATTCCCGCGTAGTCTCTCATCTGACACAACTCGTGCAGCACATGGTAAGCGAAACGTCCCGCTCCTGCTCCAAGCTCTACAATTGTAACCGGCTCCGAACCACACCCCTTATTCGCCCGGTCTTGAAGAAAACCGAAGATCATTTCCGCATAGGCAGCGGCGATCATCGGATTGCTCGTTATATATTGAGGGACTTGGTCATTGTTCCATGCCTTCGTTCCTGCTTCTTCATAATATTTACGCTGGATATTCCATATAGGCGCTTCACTGAAGCGGTAACGTTGTTTATTCTCTGTCATTTAATCGATCCTGCTCTCTGGAAGTCATTTATTATCTATACCTATATAACTTACTTCAATAAGTCCTTTTTTTATACGCATTGTATCAAAAACCCTATACATTCCCCGCATATTCTCACGGCTTCTCCTTATGTTACTATTAACTGAACTTATAAAAAAGAGGTTCTTTCGAAGCCGCACTTCATTGGCCGCTGTTACAGGCAAATCAAACCCGCATAAAAAGGAACGCCTCTTCCCTTCCTCCCCCTTCGGGCAGACAGCATACGGGCGGTATTTTTCAAGTGAAAGGAGATCAGCCTCCAGAAGGCCCTTACGTTACTTTCAAGTGCTTATGTGATTCCAAAGTGCGTACTTCTCAATCAACCTCTTCCCTCTCATAATAACCACTATAAGAAGGAGGAGAGACCTATGAAACCAGAAGCAGCCTTTTCACGTAAAACCGCTCTTGTCATTGGAGCTAACGGAGTAATCGGAGGGAATCTCATCCAGCATTTGATGACGCTCCCCGAGTGGGATATTATTGGAGTTTCTCGACGCGGCGGAGAGGACACCCCTCAGGTGCGGTATGTGGCGGCTGATCTGCTAAATGAGGAGGATACCCGAGATAAGCTCGGCAATCTAACCGAAGTCACTCATATCTTCTACGCCGCTTATCAAGATCGCCCTACTTGGGCCGAACTGGTCCCACCCAACTTGGCCATGCTCGTGAACACGGTCAATGCTATCGAACCAATCGCCCCTCACTTGCAGCATATCAGTCTGATGCAAGGTTACAAGGTGTACGGCGCGCATCTCGGTCCCTTCAAGACACCTGCGCGGGAAACGGATGCCCATCATATGCCGCCGGAGTTCAACGTCGACCAGCAGCAATTCCTCGAACAACGACAGCCGGGGAGCAAGTGGACTTGGTCGGCCCTTCGTCCATCGGTCGTTTGCGGATTTGCATTGGGCAATCCGATGAACCTGGCCATGGTTATCGCGATTTATGCCTCCATGTCTAAAGAACTCGGTCTGCCGCTCCGTTTTCCGGGGAAGCCGGGCGCCTACCACAGCCTGCTGGAAATGACCGATGCAGGCTTGCTGGCTCGCGCGACTGTGTGGGCGGCAACAGATGAACGCTGCGCGAATCAGGCATTTAACATCACTAACGGAGACCTTTTCCGCTGGAACGAGCTTTGGCCGAAGATTGCGGCATTTTTCGAGCTAGAGGCAGCCCCCCCATTACCGATGTCATTAGATGTGGTCATGGCTGACAAGGAGACGTTGTGGAACACCATGGTGAAGAAATACGACTTGGCGGATAACAGCTTCCAAGACGTTTCCTCCTGGCGGTTCGGAGACTTTGTATTCTCCTGGGATTATGACTTTTTTGCCGACGGCACCAAAGCGCGCCGTTTCGGCTTCCATGACTTCATCGATACGGAACAGATGTTTATGGATATCTTTGAAGACTTCCGTAAGCGTAAGGTAATCCCGTAAGTTAGGGATCAACGCATGGAACCGGTTCCTCCTATCCAGGAACCGGTTTTCTGTACCTTTTGTACCTCACTCGTCAGATTGCGGCGGTTGGAATAACACCCTTCCCCTATCCCCGTACACCTTTTCAATATGCATATCGCCCCATCTGCACATGAGATGAAGGATATCCTTCAGGCCCCAGCCATAGTCCGTCAACTCATACTCGACTCTCGGCGGCACTTGGTTATAAGAAATACGGGACACTATCCCGTCCTCCACCAGTTCCTTTAACTGCTGGGTCAGCACTTTTTGCGTTACCGCGGGCATCAGGTGCATCAGTTCGCCATTGCGCTTTTTACCGAACGTGAGGTGAAACAAAATGACCGGCTTCCACTTGCCTCCGATCACTTCGAGAGTGGCTTCCACCGCAGTGTTGTAGGTTTTATCTGGTTCCTGCATAGCCTTGGATCGCCTCCCAGCGCGTAACTTTGAACCCTTTCCTTACCTCGCTGCTTTCGCAGCGGTCTCCTTCTGAAGAGAAAACTTGACAGCTATTCTCTTAACTAGGAATTAATCCCCCTAATTATACTCGATCCGATTAGAACTTCAATTTTCTGCTTTACCGCTACTATGACACGGTTCATCGGGCTTTATGTAACCGGCAAGTTTTTTAAAGGACCATCCTTTGCCAGAGATGCATCATTGGATTGTTAAATCAAGCCATTTATTTTCGCTTGGCGAACTCCGCTTGGAGTGAAGGACACTGGCATGCAAGGCCTCAACGGAAAAAAAGCAAAAAGGCCGTCCTCTTCGGGACAGCCTCATCATCATGCTATTCGATAAAATTTTATAGCTACATATGAGATCGACTTTTAAATTCGGAAATCTCATCTACGGCTTGACGATATCCGCCTGATTTCCGAAACGACTCGCCGATATAGGCAACGGCTTTTTTGAAAGACGGGAGGCTTAGCACTTGATCGGCGGCTTCACGCAGTTGATGTGCTGTCAAACCCTGCATCTGTAAGGCAAGGCCTGCTCCGATTTTGGCGACTTGCCCCGCAACCATCGGTTGATCGGCACTTTGCGGGATGACCACGAGCGGGACCCCGTAGTAAAGACCTTCATGGGCGCTGTTCATTCCGCCGTGTGTGATAAATAACTTCGTGTGCTGCAGCACTTCCGTTTGCGGAACATAATTTTTTACGATGAAATTATCGGGTATCTCCCCCAAATCGGAAATTAGGGTGTTATTTCCTACAGACATGACAATCGTATGATCCGTGTTCCCGAACGCCTCGAAACACAGTTTATAGAAATCAGTCGCCTGGTTAAAAATGGTGCCCAATGAAATGTAAATCGGGTTTTTCCCCTTGATTGCAGTCAAGTCGAAGTTTTTTTGAGCCGGCCGTGAAGAGATGGACGGACCTACAAATTTGTACGTTTGGTCGAATGCCTCCGCATCCGTTTGAAACTCTCTTGTTGTATACACGATAGTTAACGGAGCAGGGTTACAAAACGCCTCGTAAGGAGTACGGATCTCCACACCATATTTTTCGCTCACCGTTTCCGCCAGGCTTTGAAACCGTCTAACGATTTCTTCGGGGGTTTTTATGGAAGGCGGCTCCAAGAAGTTGTCGAACGTTTCCTCTGTATGCGCAAAAGAAGTGCAAGAACTGATAGCGGGAAGCTTAAGAATCCCGGCAAGCAAACGCCCGCATCCGAACATGGAGTCATGGATCATGTAATCAAAATGCTCTCCCCGGGTCTGCTCCAGAACGGTCGGGATGACTACGTCTGCCGTAAGCAGAAGACCGATGGCTCTTTCGAGCAGATAGTCCCTTCCGCCGGAAATAAAGGCTTCCATAAATTTTTGATCGTCAAATGTTCGTACCGAAGCTCCCGTATTCTCAATGCGATCCCGATAAGCTTCCGCACAAAAATAAACGACCTCTTCTCCACGCGAAATAAGCTCCTGCACCACGCCGATCGTCGGATTGACGTGTCCCTCTGATCCGGCGTTAATAAATAAGACACGCGCCATTTCTATCCCTCCTTTGGTATACGTTCCTCCGGATTATGTAAGAGCAAGGTCATATGCCCAAATAATGGAACTCCCTTTATCATAGTACATTCTTTTAAAATCTCAAAATTTTAAGCAAAAAGGGCCGCTCCCTTGGGGACAGGCCCCAACTCCTTGCTCCTGCGTAAACAGCTCGCTGTTCTCCTCGGAATGCTTCTGCGCTGCACCGATTTCGCCTGGAGCTAATCGCGCAATAATTCGTCCCGCACATCGGTTAGCACAAATCCAAGCAGATTCCTGCCTCTCCATTTGATGGGGTTCTCCGCGTCCGGGTTGGACTGGCCCATGCCAATTCCCCAGATGCGATCCCGCGGGCTCGCCTCGACGAGAATACGGTTTTTCGTCGACTTGAGGTATCCGCCAAGGTTCGGATTTTGCGTAAACTTGGCCAGACTGCCTCTTCTGACGATGCCATAGCACTCTTGGTCCCATACGTCCTTGTCGAAGTTTCTAACCGCGCGCCCATAAGCTTTCATCTCCTTGGGGTGATGAGCCTTGAGGATCGCATCCAGCATTTCGTCATCTCCGAACAGCCTTGCTTTCTCAGCCATCATAAACTGCTCAGTGCAGGAATATGCATTCCCGTCTATCACAAACGGGCTCTTCCACCATTGACTAAAACAACTTTTGTCGACGCTGCCGTCCTTTGACGGTGTGTGGCCCCAGAAGAACACAAATTTGAATTTGTTTCCCTCGTTATAAGCTTTTCTTAACTCTTCGATCGTGTATATCATCTCTAATCCTCCAATCTTCTCCGGTATAAGCGGGAAGGGCGATGTCCCGCATTTTCAGTGTAGTGGTCGGTCTCTACCACAAGATCGGCCACTTTACGCCGAAAGGCAGCTTTCAACAGCTCTTTGTCTAAAATAACCTCGTAGACCTGCTGCAGCTCCGTCAGCGTAAACAAGGGCGGCATCAAATGCAGGGCAATATCGGTATAATTCACTTTTCCTCTTAGTCGCTCAATGGCACACGCAATAATTTTCGCATGATCGAAAGCTAATCCATTATTCGATACGATGGAGTATACGGTAGACGCCGACGTAGGCTTTACCGTCACTGTCCGATCCACAACGGCCGTAAGCTCCTCCTCTTCACTGCTAAGCTTGAGCTCAAATTCATACGTTTTTACATACCCATTCTCGAGCAGTTCTTTCCGCTCCCGCAGCAGCCGATAGGTTGCTTTGAACCAGGTAGCGTCGGCAGCGTCGTCCCCCGCCTTCAACTGTACCTGATCGCTGTCGATCAGAGCCATATAGCTGCAGCTCATCACCCAAGTTCGAGGGTCACGCCCAATGTCGCTGAATGTGTACAACTGCTCCAGATAGACATCATCCACGCCGGTCTCCTCGCACAGTTCCCTCGTTGCCGCCTGCTCCGTCGTCTCCCCTAGCCGGACAAAGCCGCCCGGAAGCGCCCATTTGCCTATGTACGGATGCCCTCCCCGTCGGATGAGCAAGACGCGCAGCTCTTTCTCCGGAAGCTTGCGGTAGCTGGCCGCCTCCGTGTTCGTGACGGTGAAGATGACCATATCTGCAGCCACCGAGGGCCGCTCGAAATCCCCCACCCGATACTGCTCCAAAAATTCTCGTTCCGTAAGGCCATCGCGATCCGACAAATCCAATGTACTCGCCTCCTTCTTTGCTCTATGTTATTTCGTTTCCGTTCAGATCTTTAATCCGTCCAATAATCGTTTGAAATTTCTTAGTATCCTTTTGATAATAATAATTTGTTAATAACAAAAATATCAAAAATTCAAAGAGGATGCAAGTCAAACGTGAAAAATAAACACCGTTGGAGGGTTGTGCCGCACGTCCATGTTCCTCCATTCACTTGTGCCCATAGCTAGCAAAATCTACATGATATACATACAACCTTTATATATTGATTTGTTGTGACTATCGTTTCCTAATAGTACTTACTCATTCACCTGGGTTCGCAGGCTTCGCTTGTCGGTCCCCGTGTTTATTGTTATCGGGGGAAGCCGTTTCTCTTCGCACTCCATGCGATAATCAAAGCCACAAGCAGCAGAATCAACAGCACTCCCGGAAACGACTGTACGCCCACAAACTCCAGCAAAGTACCGCCTACGATACCTCCACCAGCGATGGCCAGATTCCATACCGTGGTATTGATGGGCATTGCGATATCTACGCCTTCTTCACCGCTTGCGATGGCTTGCGCGGTTTGCAGCAGCGTGGCGGCACCGCCGAAGGTAAGTCCCCATAACGTTACGGCCGCATAAATAACCGGTGCGGATGTGCCGCCTACCCATAGGGCAACAGACGCAAGTGTAAACCCGAGTAGGCTGATCAATACCAGCAGGCGCAGCATGCGGTCGATGAGCAGGCCAACGACCCAGATGGAGACAAGAGCGGCTAAGCCAAAGACCAACAAGACAAGATCGACACGTCCTCCGAGTCCGGAAGGCTCGAGAAACGGCGCAATGTACGTATATAAAATATTGTGTGCGAACATCCAGGCGAGCACAACCATGAGAATCGGGCGCATGCCGGGCATAACAAACACCTGCCCTACGGTCATTCTTTTATTTGCAGGTTGCCCGGGATAATCCGGCACTTTCCACAACACCCAACCGATTAAAAAAAGAGCGAGCAGAGACATGACCCCGAATACGGCACGCCAGCCGATCAGGTCGCCGAGTAAGGTGCCGATTGGCACTCCGAAGGTCAGAGCAACCGGCGTTCCTACCATCGCGACCGCCAAGGCGCGTCCTTTTAAGGCATCCGGTACCATCCGGCGCGCGTAACCGGCAATCATTCCCCAAGCCGCGCCGGCGGCCACACCCGCAAAAAATCGAGCAACAAGCGTCAAGGCGTAGCTGGCCGATAAAGCGGTAACGGTGTTAAATACCAGGAAACCCGCAATAATAGCGAGCAGCAGCGGACGCCGCCGAACCCCGCCGGTAAACATGGCGAACGGAATAGCTGCCACGAGCGAACCTACCGCATATAGGGTGACGAACTGTCCAGCCATCGCTTTTGTTATATGAAGCCCTTCTCCGATTAACGGCAGCAGCCCGGCTGGAATGGTTTCGGTAAGAATACAGATAAATCCTGTCATTGCAAGCGCGAGCAGGGCAAGCCAGGGAAGCTTGGCAGACAGGTTAGCCGGTTGGTCCGTACTCGTGGGTGATGAATATTGAGACAACTTAGTCTCCTCCTTAGCTGACATTAATTATGGATCAATCATTCCACATATTAAGCCAACTAAATTCACTTGTCAATGACTTCTGGATCGATTAGTATAAAATTAATAAAGGAGGTCATGTTATGCCACGAACGGGACGCCCCCGCGCATTTAATCGTGACGAGGCGGTTGCTGCCGCCATGCGTTTATTCTGGGAACACGGCTTTGATTCCACTTCACTTGCTCAATTGCGCGCTGCGATGGGCGATATATCGGCGGCGAGTTTCTATGCGGCATTCGAATCCAAGGAAGCGCTGTTCCGCGAAGTGGTTGATCAATATATTGAATCTTATGGACAGGTTTCGGAAAGTTTCCGGGATGAAAGTATACCCCCGAAAGCAGCCATCGAGCAGGGATTACGGCGGTCGGCAAGGATGCAGACAGAGAGGTCGCACCCTTTAGGCTGTCTGTTGGTTTTGTCCGCTGTCACCTGTTCTCCTGAGCAAAATCACATCCGAGAGATGCTCGCCAAGGAACGAGAAAGGGTCCGCAGTTGGATGAAAAATTGTATAGAACGGGCCGTAGCAGATGGCGAGTTACCCGATTCTACGGATATCGCCATGCTGGTCGCCTTATTTGAAACATTTCTTCAAGGAATTTCGACGCAAGCCCGGGACCATGTCCCGTACGAGGCAATTGACGCTGCCATAACTCAACTGATGAGTGTATGGGATGTGCTGTCTGCAAAGACGGGGGATCGGAGCAAGATGTGAGAGGGGACAAGTTAGGAGATTATCTATGGGACAGACCTTTTAATCTAATATATGGGGGAAAAGTTGCGGATAACTTCCCGTTTAGCTTAATAAAATGAACAAGCGCTGTCACATAAAAGCTACTTTTGGGGGCCGCGGTTCACCGCGCTTTCCGGAATGGCAAGTTTTTGTGCGCTCTTTTGTATTGGTTACCAGACGGGGCGAAATACGCCTAACCGAGCATTTGGAAAAGTGCGGACTATATCTCTCATATCCGAACGAAGTGCTTGTACTCTTTCAACACCCAGAACGTTTTTCCAGCGTTCCTCGATCAACGTAAAAATACGTTCCGTTGCACGAATACATTGCCAGCCTCGTTCGGTCAGAACAATAAGCTTCCCCCTTCGGTCAGATGGATGAGGCTCCCTGTTCACATAACCGTGCTCTTCCAAATAATCGATCGTTATGCTGGCTGCCTGTTTTGTAACTCCCAGGTGACCGGCAATTTCAATGCCTGTAGCCCCGCCATGGGAAATTAGCTGAAATATAAATCCATGAGAAGGCCGAACATCATCGAAACCTAGTTTAGCTAACTCGACATGTAACTCCTCAACCGCTAATTGAAATGCTGTTGCAAAGAGAATCGTAAGATCGTATCCCACCGCTTCTTCAGCCACTGATTTTATCCCACCCTATGTAGTTTAATTGCTGCAAACTCTTTTGTTACCATTTTACCATGACTCATTAAAATAAAATAACGAAGGCCACCCCTCTACAGGGGCAGCCTCTGGTTAACCGTTTAATTTTTCTTGACTTGGCAGGCGGGTTGCTGATTCAATTCAGCTCCAATTTGGCGGAATAATGATGCGGTGTCAAATAAGGCCCAGTGTTCAACGATTTTCCCGTCCTCAAGCCGATATTCGCGGTATAACTTAACATCCACGCGGTTGCCGGAAGCTTCCGTCCCTCTAAAATTTCCTTCGTGGGTCCCTGTCATTCTTAGTCTTACAACAACACGGTCACCTTGTCCGATCATACTTTCCACGGCGGAAAATTGATCCGGAAACGCAGTATGCAAAAGGCAAGCCATATTCACAAGGCCCTCTGCATTGTTTGGTTCATACGCATGGTCGATGTAATCTTCCCGCAAATACCGATCCACGCATTCTCGATCGCCTTCGTTCCAGAATTTCCGGATAAACGTACGGACAAGCTCAATATTTTCTTCAACATTCATGATTAACCCTCCACCCGAAATATAGTCAATTCATTTGACTACTTCATTTTATTACAGGGCGTCATAATAGTCAATTATATTGACTAAATACAGGATCTTGCCGTTATTTGTGTACGGCTCAGCTTAACGGTGCTATCGGCGAAAAATAGCCTGCCGGACTAAAAAACAACCACCGACGACTGTTTAAGTCGGCAGTGGTTGTCGGGCAAATCCGGTTTACTTGTCAATCAGATTCGTTGTCTTGAGCAATCTTGCGATTAATGCCGTCACTTCGGCGCGCGTCATATTCGACTGCGGGCTCAGAAGCTGCGGTCCGTTGCCTTGCACGATCCCCGCCTCAATCATCCGAGCGACGTCCTCTCCCGCCCAAGCTGATACGTTTTTAGCGTCCTCATACTTCGCCAACAGAGAATCGGTTTGATTCTGATCAAGCGCGGCTTTCGGCTTGATCAGTTGATAGGCTCGGGCGATCATCGCCATTCCCTGTTCTCTTGTGATGGGTCGGTCGCCGTAGAAGTTGCCGTTTTCGTAGCCGCGGACGATATCGAACTCGTTCGCGATCGCTACGGAGTTGCGATACCACGCGGAATCCGAAACGTCCGTGAACTTGTTTTGCGGTGCATTTTGACGCTTCAAACCAAGACCGGCCACGACAATCTCCGAGAACTCGGAGCGCGTGACGTTGCGGTCCGGCGAGAACGTATTGTCCCCGTTACCCACTAGATCAAGCCTAGCTGCAATATTGTTCACGTCTGTTTTGCCCCAGTGCTGCTTCACGTCGTCGAAACCTTTCGGGTTCCAAATGACCGAGTAGGAACCGTGGCTGCGTAAGTCGTTAATCAATGCATAATAACGGCTATTGATCTTCGTTACAACGGTCGGCACATGGAACACGCTGCCGTCCGGGTTGATAATGACGCCTGTCGTAATGCGGTTAGGATCGATGCCTTCCGGCAAAGCAATGTACTTCGGTGCATATCCGTTCAATTGCTCCGATCTAACCGTCTTGCCGCCGTGCGAGAAGGTCATGTCGAGATCGACCGGCGTCACGAGAAGCTCGTAGCCTTCCGCTGCCGCTTGGTTTTTGGCGCTGTTCACAAGCGCGTCTGATGAACGGGCGATGTCGATATGAACCGCGATGTCGCCCAGCGCCGCATCGCCCAGTTGCTTGGACACTCCGCTCAAGTCCATCTTGCCGCCGTGAACGGGGTAGATGGCCAGCGGGTTGCCGATTTCGAGGCTTGTTCCTTTGTCGGCAAGCTGTTTTACGGCTCCTGCCGTCAATCCGTCTACCTTCACATCGCCATCTTTCGGAGAACGGATCTCCAGCTTCTGCCCGCTGCCTTGCGACAGGGTCTCGTTCAGCTTGTCCGGATCGACTTGAACCGACGTTGTCGTACGGTCTCCGGAGGTTGACGTTTTGCCGGATGCAAACGTACCGTCCTTGCCGTTCACGGAAGTCTCGATTCCCGATTCATTCGGTTTTGGCGTTTCAGGCGTCGGCGTACCTCCGGTTCCGCCAGTGTTACCGCCAGTGTTACCGCCGTTGTTGCTGGTACTGCTGGAAGCTCTGGTAACTTTAATCGTATACAGCGTTACGTTGTTCTTGGAATCCGTCACCTTCACAACGATTGTATTCACGCCTTCGTGCAAGAGCAGATTGCCGCTAAGCCCCCCGTTAGGCACATCCTGATACACCGCGCTATTGACGGATACTTCGATCTTCGCGGCCGGATCAAGCGCCGCCGGGAGCAATGTCACGCCGTAGGTGCTATTCGTTACGGAAGCCGTATACTCGTTCGGCTTACCGGGTACTGAAGTCAATCGGATATCCGTTCCGTTCCGGCTATTAAGCTGCAGCTTGGTCAGCGCGGATTGGTCCTTGGTGTCTACCTTTAGTTCTTTGTTTACCGTGTAGGAATTATTATTCTTCGTAGCTGTTACTTTAATAGTGTAATCACCATCGGCCAAGTCGCTGTCCGGCGTGAAGCTCCACGTTCCGTCCGGGTTAACAATGACTGTTGGCGTTCCAATGACTTTGCCGTCTTTATCCTTGATTTCTACCGTTACCGTCGATCCTGCGTCCGTTGTTCCTTTGAACTCAGGCTTCGTCTCATTGACGATCTTGCCGCTTGGTTCCGTGACGGTTAACGCAGGCAGCGAAGTGTCGATGGTAACAGGCTTTGTTTCTTTTGCCGTTTTTCCATCCTTTGTGGCGGACACTTCAATGTTGTAGGCTCCATCGGCCAGATCGGTTTGGGGTTGGAAGCTCCAAGTACCGTCCGGATTGACAGTTACGGCTTGCGTTGCTTTTTCATTGCCGTTTTGGTCTTTAATCGTAACCGTGACGGCAGCGTCCGGATCGGCCGTTCCCTTCACTGCAGGCTTAGACACGTAAACGGTATCGCCGCTTGGTTCCGTGACCGTTAACGTTGGTCCTGGTATCGCCACTAGGATCCCGCTTGACTTTGTTGCTGTCCGGTTGTTATTCAGCGCGGTTGCCTCAATTTTGTAGGTGCCGTCCGTCAAGCTTACATTTGGAAGAAACGTCCAGTTGCCGTTGACATCAACAGTTGCGGCACCGCCTGCGTTTGTTACCGGATTGCCATTCGAATCTTTGATCACGATGTTCACCGTAGAGCCCGGTTCGACCGTGCCTTCAATCGTCGGCTTGCCTGCGGCTACCGGATCCACGCCGGGTTTCGTAATGTTCAGCGCATCGGCAAACGAATCGATCGCATTCATCGTAAATGGATGAACGGATCTCCCGTTGGTACCTTTCAAAGTACCCGATCCATCATAGGATACGCTCACCGCTTTACCATTAACATCCGTTCCATTAGGTAAAGTGAGAATCACCTTTTTAGGGTCCGTGGGATCCACTTTGTAGTCCCCCGCATTAATCGTAACGGTATCGGTGCCAACTTTAATCTCAAATCCGTTCAGATTCGGCAAACTCCCCAAACCTTGGTCAAAGCTAAGCATGATTTGAGTCGGGCTCGCTACGATTTGCTCGAGCGCGGCACTATCTATTACTGGCATCGGAATAGCGAAGGTGAAAAAGTGACCGTCAGTAAGCGCCACTTTGGTTGTCGTCGTATAATACGCGACACCATTAGACGAAATTTCAGTTAATGCATATTCCTTGGCACCTTTAAAATCTGCGCTATCGCTTACGACTAAGGTTGCGTCTGCCGGGATGGCGCTTTTGGCAATCGTTACTTGCACATCGCCAACGTCGTTCGTGTTTTGTACCTTCCAAATCCGGTCGGCATAGTTTTTGTTGGTTGTACCCATTGGCGTATTGAAGACTAAGGTCTTGCCATTGTCGCCCCAGACCAAGGACTGATTGTCTTGAAGTTCCTCTGTAATGGCTTCATTTTTTTCCGACAGCGCACCGAGCCCGATCGTCAGCTTGGATGCATCGTTGGCTGAACGGCTTTGTTTCTGCTGCAAACCTTGGCCATCGTCGCGGGCGATACCTGCAATGTTTTTGTTATAGTTTGCATCCGCCTGCCAAATGACGTTATTCCCCGAATCCAAATAGTTGACGTTGTTTAACGATACGCCATATTTAATCGCTAAATAGGAATTGATTTTCTGTCTTTCGGTTAGCGTTAATGGGCCTGAATAGAAAATATATTCACCTACTTGGCCTCTATAATAACTTGAATCGACATGCTCTTTGCCAAGAAACATGGGGGATCCGTTCCCCGTTATGGCAGGATCACCCGATTTGCCAGGCTTAGAAGTAAGACTCTCCCCATTGCGATAAATGGATTGACCGGGGTCTGCGGAACCGTTGGTGCCATAATTAAAGTTCCAAATATAATAGGTCCCTTGTACTACGGATCCTGCCGAAGTAGCCATTCGCTGGCCCTGTTGATTCCCTGCGTCCCAATAAACGACTCCGCCATAAGGAAGATGCACCTGGAATCTGCCGCCGCCCGCATTTTCCCAAAAAATGGAGTTGTTATCATTCCCAATACCTGAGATGACAAATACATTGAAGTTATTGTAGGAGGTTCCGGTTCCCAGAATACCATTCGCATTTCGCAGAAAATCATCGCTTCCATCAAAGGTGAGGGCCTTGTTAAAATTAAGCCGGTTGCTTTCGTCGTTATAAGCAGGTTGTTTGGTAACATCGGTTTGGGAAAAATCATGGTTATGACCGCTCTGATCCTTCCATTCCGAAACTTTACCGTTTTCTACTTTCACACCTTCTTCCGCACGAAGCCATAAGTGAAGGTTGCCGGATACCCCGCCCGGATAGACAGGGTTAGGCGCCGCTTTCGCAGTCTGAGGGGTCCACGCAGCAGACAATAAGCCTGTTGTCAGGACGCTGACCAACAGCAGATTGAGCGGCTTCTTCCACCTCATCTTGCTCTTTCTCGCAAGCATCATTTCATCATCTCCTTTGAATTACCCTTACTCATAGCGAAGAGGCCGTAAGTACGGTTTTCTATGCACAACATTATAGACAAAACCTCTAACCAAACTCTAACCACAATGAATGAAATAGAAATCCCGTCTTGCCGATATAGTTATAGCACGGGAAATAGAGATTCCAGGTCCGATGGTTGGGGGTATCCGAATGAAAGTCATGCTGGTAGACGATGAGCGGCTTGCATTAATCAGGTTAGAAAAAATGCTGGAGGAGTATCCTGATTGCAAAGTCACCGGCTCCTTCTCGAAGACAGAATTAGCGATCAGTCAGATTGGCGAAACACAACCCGACGCCGTCTTTCTGGATATTCAGATGCCGGGGTTAAATGGTTTGAGGGCATCAGAGCGGATACGTTCTATCTCGCCGGACACGAAGATCATTTATGTGACAGCCTATGACGAATACGCGGTTGAGGCATTCGAACTGGATGCGACCGATTACCTGATGAAGCCGTTAAGACGCGACCGGTTGAGCCGGACCATACAGCGTCTGCGGGAACGCGTTGTTGAGCATCATCCGGAGCCGACGAAAGATGAAGAATTGTTGTACCATTGCTTGGGTGATATGCAAATCCGGAAGCCGAACGGGGAATTGGAATTCCTGAAGTGGAGAACGACGAAGGCGAAAGAGTTGTTTGCCTACTTGCTATATCACCGGGGGAAAGTGATTAGCAAGAATGCCTTGCTGGAATTGCTTTGGCCGGAATTGGACGAACGCAAAGGGCTCGCCAATCTGCAGACGAGTATTAATCGGATTCGCAGCGTATGGAAGGATACAGTCGGAGAAGGCTATATCTCGATCCGATACGCTCAGTATGGATATGTCCTTGAGCCGAAACGGCTGCGAATTGACGCGGAAGAATGGGAGCATGAGCTGCGCCGATTAAACCCTGTTTCCCTCGAGCAAGCCCCCGAACATCAGCGACTGCTCGATAGGTATCGCGGCGATTTTTACGAAGAGGATCATTACGTATGGGCGGAGAGTGAACGCCAAAGGCTTAAAGCGCTATGGTTACAGCATGCCCAACAATTGGGGCAATTCTATGGATCTCGCGACATGAATATGGAAGCGCTCGGTGTTTACCATCAAATCCAAAAGCAGGAACCTCTGTATGAAGATAGTTATCTCGCGCTTATGAAGATATATGCCCGGCTGAATGACGCGGATTCCGTCCAAAAACAATATGAATTTCTGACCCGGCTATTGGAACAGGAAGCGGAGGCCGGTCCTAGTACCGGCATACTGGAATGGTATACACAATGGAAAAATTCCTTCCTTTATTCGGGCACGACAAAGCTGACAGTTGTGCCTTGATTGGGAAAGCTCCGGATTTGCAACCCTTTGCCGTATAGCTGCTTTAATCGTCGATCCGTATTATACAAGCCGATTCCCGCCTTTGCGTCCAAGCGGCTATCCAGGACTCGCCGTACCTTCTCCTCATCCATCCCTATACCGTTATCTGCGACCGAAATTTCCGCCTCCTTTTCTTTTGCGGTAATCCGAATATGAATTTCCCCGCCTTCCTCACGGCTTAGCAGGCCGTGTCGTATGGCGTTCTCGACAAGAGGCTGGATGCTAAGAGGAGGGACTTGCACATGAGACCTTACGTCCACCTCCCAGCGAATGTCTAATCTGTCATCAAAACGTTCCTTTTCGATATACAAATAAGAGCGGACCAAACCAAGCTCATGCTCAAGCGGAACAAGCCGTTCCAAATTCCGAAAATCGAAGCTTGCCCGCAAGTAATGGCCGAATGCTTCAAGCAACGCGCTCATTTTATCATTATCGATTTCGCTGAGAGCGGCTATCGAATTGAGCGTGTTGTACAGAAAATGCGGTTGAATTTGCGCCTGAAGCCATGCCGCTTCCATGCGCAGCTTTTCGCGCACGGATTGCTTCAATTCGGTCAACGCCCGTACTCTGGACTTCAGTTCCATCGCATCAACGGGCTTCGTCACGTAATCGTTGGCACCCGACAGGAATCCGGCATCCATATCTTCCGGCCTGCTGCGGGCGGTCAGAAGCAGAATGGGAAGCTCCGAGACGGAGAAGCGCTCACGAACGAATCGGGACAATTCGTATCCCGACATATTCGGCATCATGATGTCGGTAATGATCAAGTCCCATTCTCTGGTATCCAGAATGGCAATTGCGTCCCGTCCGCTTGCAGCGGTGACGACGTTATACTTTTCAGAAGTTAGAAGGCTGCTCAATATATTTAAATTGACGGCATCGTCGTCTATAACCAGAAGGTTTGGCCGGTCCGAACCCATCGTCGATTCCGGCATGGAAATGCCATCGCGAGGTTCAGAGGAATCGGAAACCGCCGCTTCTGCATAAACGGTCGATACCGGAGCGATCATGGCCGTATCGCATTGTACGATGGATGAATCGGATAACTGCAAGGTAAAGCTGAATACCGAACCTTGGCCGGGAATAGAGTCAACCTCCAACGTGCTTCCATGCAGCTCCACCAGCTGTTTGCATATACTTAACCCGAGCCCGAGTCCGCCTCCAGGTGCCGTTATGCCAGAGTCCCCCTGTTCGTAGGGTGCAAACATCCTTTGCTGCGTTTCTAGATCTATCCCGATGCCGGTGTCTGCGATAAATATCTTCGCCTTACCGTCCTTGACCTCGGCCTTTATTGTGATCTCTCCTTGGTCTGTGTATTTTACCGCATTGTGAAGCAGGTTGAACAAAATTTGCGTAAGCCGGTTTTCATCGGCCGTGATAGTAGGGAAGTTGGCCGGAATGTCGTTGACGATGCGAATCGGCTTGCCTTCCGTCATGAAACGAAGCATATCAGCTACGCCGGATGCGACTCCCTGAACGCGGACACTCCCCATTTGCAAACGGATGCCGTTCTCCTGAAGCCGCGTCATGTCCAGCAGATCGTTAAGCATGTATGACATTCGCTTGCCTACGGAAATAAGCAGCTGCATGTTCTCTCTGGATTTACCGTCTTGATCTTTCATTCCGGTATCCAGAACGGTCTGGGCGATGTTAAGAATGCCATGCAGCGGATTTCGCAATTCATGGGAGGTGTTGGCCAGGAAGTCGTCCTTCAGCTTGTCCGCTTTCTGAAGCTTCTGAGCGAGTTTCGCCGTTTGGTCGGAATGACGGAAATAACGTTTGAACCAGAAAGACGCAAAAGCGAGAAACGCAACGATCAGGTCGATCGGGTAATAGCCCGTACCGAGCAGACCCTTGAGGTAACCCCCAATGATATTTGTCAAAACACAGGTTAGGCCAACGACCAAATAAATGGCATCCTTATCGCTCTTCAGGACCGTACGCAGCGAGAACGTCAGAAAGTAAAGGCAAGCGAGCAAATCTAAGGTGTAGTATACGGTCAACCCTCCCAGAGCGAACCTGGCCGGCAACAACACAACCGAAAGAGCGGCAATCGCACAGAGCACGGGGAACCAGCGGAACACTCTGTTTTTCGCATGCTCCGGCAAAAGATTTTTGGCCAACTGCAGCAGGAAGGCGCCTACTCCAATAAAGGATAGAAGAATGAGTTTAATGGACCACTCATAGTTGATGGCCGGCAGCCAGACTAGCAAAAGCTTATCATCGTCGAGCAATGTCATGGCAATGGCACTTACAACGAGCATAAAGAAGTAGATCAAAGCTTTTTGTCGGGTGCCGATCGCATACAGAATAAGCGCATACAAGGCATGAATCATCAGAACGATACATACGACTACCTGCATGTTGACGGAAAACCCTACTTCTTTATCTATCGCACGTTCGCTGCCGAACCTGATCGATTCTACCAAACCGCCTTTGTTGCTGTTGTCATAATTCGCAGCTTGTACGACAATATCGATTTCGCCTGTATCGGCTCTGAAAGCAGCGGTGTAAGGCATGCTTCGGGCGGTATACTGTTGTTTGTTCTTCGCCGGCTGGCCCTCCCCCGCCACAAGACGATTATTCACATAAAGTTCGGCTGAAGTACGCACGTTCGAAACGCGGATGCCATAGGTTAGCTCGTTATCCGGGTTGACCTTGACGCGCAGACGATAGGAGCCATAGCCATATGGCGAGTTATGCGCGGATATGGACGAGTCCCACTTGCCGGGAACTTGAATGAGTACCCTTCCCTCTCCGGATGAGATTGCGTCCGACCCGCTTTGCATCACAAACTTGCCGGGATAGAACTCCCAATCTCCGTCTAATGCAACCGTGCGATCCTCGGTGAAGTCGAAGCCGCGCAAATCCAATTCGCCCCGAACGGCACGAGGGTGATCCGGCGGCGCCAGAAGTAAAGCCCAGATGATTCGAATCAGGAGTAAGGCGATAAGGAATGAGCCTGTAATAAGGACTGTTTTTCGTTTTGTCATCATAATCCAACCTATTTTCGACAAAAACAAGGAAATTCCTTTGATGAAGCCTAACTTGCGATCTCGATATCATCGAATGTTACAAGGAAGCAGCATTAAAAATCCATTCTCTGTCGACTAACCCTTGTTTCCCCCTTCACGTGACAACGACTTTATTCCACTAAACCCAAAGAAGCCGCGATTTACGCGGCACTTAATGAGATAAAGTTCTGCCAACCGGCATATGGCTGGGACAAGTCAGGTTTAAGAGATCCTGAGCTCTTTTCGTTTATAAAATTAAAACGTGTTATATATATTTTCACATTCTTCCGCGGTCGGTTCATAAAAACAGTGCTTCTTCCATCGTCCCGCGAGCGGCTGATTATACCAAGTTGGCGGACATGGTCCGGGGTTTTCGAACGTCCCTGGACGGAAATACCACAGGGAGAATTTACCCGGCCAATTCCGCTCCCCATTCACAGCCCGCTGCGCCAGACGGCGTTCTCTCTCTCTTGCTTTTTGATAATACAAACCATGCTGCAATGCTTCGAACGCATGCGGCTGGTTGATCATCTGGGGAATGGTCCGGATTCCTTTAAAATCGGAGCAATTCGCTCTTACTCGGTTAATGCCGACATTCCCGACAAGGAGCATGCCCTGTTCGCCTTCGGTCTCGGCTTCGGCTCGAAGCAACCTTGCCAACATATTAATATCCTGTTCCCTGGCTTTTACGACTGCCATTCGGCTCACCTCTTTAGATTTCTAGACTCATCATATTGTAGGCGAAGCAGATGTGTTACTCTGGCAGGCAATTTAATAAAATGAACAAGCGCTATTTCACCTAACAGCTGCCTTTTTCGCCTGGGTTATGAACCAGCCTCTGGCAGCAAGATCCGCCCAAACTCAACGATTACAGGTGTGATATAATAGGCGATAATGGATGAATATAGAGAATAGGTGTGTGGACCAGTGGAAATAAAGCCGGAACATCTACCCAAAGTAAAACAACCGCTATACCTTACCGTATACAATGAACTGTTCAAAAAAATCATGAGTGGCGTGTTCCCCTCCAATAGTCAATTGCCTGCTGAACCTGAACTTGCCAAAATGTTCGACGTAAGCAGAATGACGTTAAGACAAGCATTAGCTCTATTGCAGGATGACGGGCTGGTAAAGAGTATTCATGGCAGAGGAAACTTTGTTACCCAATCTCGGATTGTGCAGAGAAACGATGGACTGGATAAAATCGGAAACCCTATTTATAAGTGCCATACAGAGAACATTGATCATGTCGACATCCAGTTCAGACTGGACTTGGAGAGTGACTACACCAAAGAGGTCCTGAAAAGGAAAGCCACGGCGGTGGTAGCCGTTGAGCGTTGGTATATGAGTAAAGGACAGGCGGTGGCTTTCGGATTTACCTTTATGGCAATCGAAGCCGTAACAGAATTGAACCTGGACCTCCAAAATGAAGGGCAGCTGTTGGACATGCTTGAGAATAAGGTATATGAGCTGGCTAACTCTGCAACGGTGGAGGTCAAACATTCCACGGTGATGAATACCTCGTCTCAAAAATTTGAACTTGATGCCGGCGAGGGGTGCGACTTGCTGCTGGAAAGTCTATATGTAAATGAACCGTACCCTATTGTTTACAATAAATATTATATTCCTAAAGAATTTAGCCGGATTGTGATCAACGCTTCGAAAAAATAGGACGTAATATAATTGCAGGGCAGTGGTTTCTCCATGAAGGAGAGATCACTGCCTTTTTGCTTAGCTGACTGCCTAAAGTATGGAAAACTCGACATTTATCCAGAAAAAATTAGTTGATAAAGGAACGCGATTTATGGTACTTTATCCATGAACAAATTAGACAACTTATTATACAACTATACCAATTTGTAAAAAGGAGAGTTAAAATGAGTACATCCGCTAAAGAAACGCCGCATATTCAACCCGGAGGAGCAGAGATCGCCGAGACGATTTTATTGCCGGGCGATCCCTTAAGAGCGAAGTTTATTGCAGAGAACTTTTTGGATAATGTCGTCCAGTTCAATGAAGTCCGCGGTATGCTGGGCTACACGGGAACTTTCAAGGGGAGAAAAATATCCGTGATGGGAACCGGAATGGGAACTCCAAGCATGAGTCTGTATTCATGGGAGCTGATTCATGTATTCGGTGTTAAGAATCTCATTCGAATCGGTTCCGCAGGAGCGATTCAAGATCATTTGAACCTGTATGACATCGTTTTCGCAATGGGTTCTGCAACCGATTCCAATTATGGACACCAGTACAATCTCCCGGGTCACTATTCGATTACGGCATCATTCGAGCTGTTGGAAAAGGCCAAGAAAATAGCAGACGCGCAGGGGCAGAAGGTTCATGTAGGCAATGTGCTCTCCAGTGACATCTTCTATAATGCGGATCCGACGGCGCTGAAGAGATGGAGTGAAATGGGCATTCTATGCGCCGAGATGGAATCTGCAGGCCTGTATATGAATGCAGCTCATGCGGGCGTTAACGCACTGTGCATCTTGACGATCAGCGATCATATTTTCAGACATGAATCCACGACCACCGAAGAAAGACAGACAGCTTTCACTAAAATGATGGAAATTGCACTGGAACTTGCTTAATCAATTGATTCCAAGAAAGGAATGTGGCTAATGGCTGCAACAACTGAACAAACACCGCAAACTGCCCCATCCTTTCAGCCCAAAAGGGCCGTGCCTGTGATTCTGCTCTTTTTCGTTTTTGCCTTGATCGTCGACAACTCATTCAAGTTGGTTTCGGTAGCAATAGCCGATGATCTGGGAATCTCGGCAGCTGCGGTTAGCTGGCAAGCCTCATTAGCTGGACTTGTGATTGGAATCGGCGCTGTCATCTATGCTTCTTTGGCCGACACGATCAGTATCCGAAAGCTGCTGAGTGCAGGGATTATCTTAATCTGCATCGGTTCTATTCTCGGTTTTATTTTTCAACACTCTTATCTGCTCGTTATTATAGCCCGTATGATCCAGACGGCAGGCCTGGCCGCGGCTGAAACTTTATATGTTATTTATGTAACGAAACACCTGCCCAAAGAGGAGCAGAAAAAGTTCCTGGGACTCAGCACAAGCAGCTATTCGCTTTCTCTTGTTATCGGTTCCATTACGGGGGGTTACGTGTCTACCTATTTAAATTGGTCCACGTTATTCTTAATCCCGCTGCTGTCCTTAATCCTGCTTCCCTTCATTCTTAAATATTTGCCGAAGGAACAATCCCGGAAGAGTCATGTTGATTTTATCGGTCTGCTTCTAATATCCGCCGTTGCTACATCAGTCATGATGTATTTAACGGATTTCAACTGGATCTTTATTGTGAGCTTCGCAGCCGCAGCAGCCCTATTTCTTGGCTATATCAGCAAGAGCAAGAAGTCGTTCATCGGGATTTCCTTTTTCCAGAATAAACGGTTTGCGGCCGTTCTTGCCATCGCCTTTGTGATTTATTCCGTTCAACTGGGCTACATCTTTATTTTCCCATTCCTGCTTCAGAAAATGTACAATCTTCAGCTCGACACGATCTCCCTCCTGCTGATACCAGGTTATGTAACGGCGATACTGGTCGGATCGCTGTCGGGAAAAATAGCAAAAGTATTGACCAATAAGCAAGCGGTTTCCATTGCTATGGCCATTATCGTATGCAGCCTGGCTTTGCCCGGCCTTATTGGAGGCTCGGTTACTGTATATGTTCTCTCCATGCTGCTGTTCTCGGGGGCATTCGCATTCATGTACGCACCTATGCTCGATTCATGCATACGCTCCATTCCTGTAGAAAGGTCGGGAACAGCCATTGGATTCTACAACTTGGTGTTGAATGTAGCCGTTTCCATAGGCATCACCTATACCGCGTCTCTAATGGATGTAGTATCTTTTGGAACGGTGTTATGGATCCTTGCTGCAATTACCTTGTTCGCTCTATTGATGTACGGGCTGCTTGTAGGCCGGCTCACCGAGTCCAAATAGATAAAGATCCCTTAGCTTAAAACGCCCAAAACACCTTCTCTTTGATACAGTTGGAATTCATTGGTTTCATCCGATCGCGATGGGGCAGAATGCGCAATCAAAAACCGGGATTCACCTGATAGGGTGTCCCGGTTTTTTTGGCTCCTATGCTGGTTAATCATCCCAGGCAGATGGAGATATTTTTATTGTGGAAAATTAAATTTCACAAAACTATTATGGGCAAAAAAAGGATTATACTTGCGCAGCTCCCAGAGAATATTCTCCGGCTCCATCCTCTTAGTAAAGTCGGGATTCACGTATGCGGAACGGATAACGGAGTATTCGTCAATCATGAACGTTCCCGTCACCGGAAGCAGCCAATGATCCATCCCATTGTACTCGTGAAGATCAATATTATGACTTAAGTATAAGCTTTTCAGATAGTCGGGCACTTCATACAACAGGTTATATTTGGCAGCAACGATTCCCTTAGGATCGCTGAGAACCTTAAAGGATAGTTCTGCTTTCTCTTGATCAGACAGTGTATAATCCGGCAATTGCGGACTGACTGCGATAAGCTGAGCGCCTAACGCCTGAATATAGGGGAGAATCTCCTGGTAAGCTTTTAATTGCCGATTGCAGTAAGGGCACCAGCCCCCTCTGTAAAAGGTAAGGACAACGGGTCCCTTCGCCAATTCATCGGCAAAATTGATTTGGTTTCCAAGCGAATCCGGCAGCCCAAAGTCCTTGGCCTTCGTCCCGACCGGCAGTCCTGTCGCGTTGCCTTCCTCTTGAAGTTGCCGGATGACACGTTGGTGTAGAGCCTGCACTTCAAACGGGTTTGCTACAGTAATCTTCTCTAACGCCGAAGTTAAGGTCGTTATTGGCATAGTCACACCTCCAATGGATTATTTGCCGCCGGTCTGAACGACTTTGTCCGCCAGCACTTTGATGGTTTTATTTAATTCCGAGACTTCCTCGATGGACATTCCGCTGGCTGATAGGAGCGCGGATGGAATACAATCGGCTTCTCCCTTAAGGGCCAGCCCTTTCTCCGTGAGCAGGACCAAGACGACTCTCTCATCTTCCGTTGATCGTACTCTCCGAATGAGTTCGTTCGCTTCCATCCGCTTCAGCAGCGGCGTCAAGGTGCCTGAATCGAGGTCTAACTGTTCTCCTAGTTCTTTGACCGTTCGTTGGTCGCCTTCCCAGAGGGATAGCAACACAAGATACTGAGGATAGGTAATTCCCATCTGCTCTAATAGCGGTCGATACAACCGAGAAATGGCTCGGGAGCAAGTATATAAGGAAAAGCAAAGATGTTCGTTAAGTTCCAGCATATGAGGTCAACCTCTCTTTAATATTGTGAACAACACAATGTTTATAGGCTGTCAACAACTTCGATCTCCGAGTCTATTCAACATTCATCTTGGCCTTCGCCGCGCTGTCTACAACGGCAAGCTTTAACACAAAAACCCCTGTTGAAATGTGAAGTGCACCCCTTAGAATGGACATTGGAAAAACCCTTGGGTAATTCCGATGAAATTCTAGGGGGTGCATTTTTATGCCAGCGAGAAAAGGACAAAAGTTCAAGCGCTATACGGAGGAACTAAAGAAGGAAGCCATACGCCTTCATGTTGAAGAAGGGTGGACGTATCGAAGAATGACAACTCACTTGAACATCCATGACCAAGATCGGGTGAAAAAGTGGATGGCTCGCTACAAAAAACAAGGCGAGTATGGCCTCTTGGACCAAAGAGGAGCAGCGAAGGAATCATACGTCGATGAAAATCGGCAATTGGCTCGCTTGAAACGAGAGAATGACTTGCTAAAAAAGTGCTTGGAAATTTGGATGCGGGAGGTGTGAAGCGAAAATACGAGGTGGTCGAGCAGGCGGCGGGAACCGGAACCGTCACGGAACTCTGCCGCCTGCTCGGTGTATCCAGAAGTGGATTTTATGCCTACAAGAAACGAAAAGAGCAGGATCGGGACAAGCCGCTCAAGGATCTCATTCAGGCGATATACTTCAAGTATGATGGCAAATATGGCTATCGGCAGGTGCAGCTGTTTCTCCTTGAAGACCATGGGATCTGGATCAACCACAAGAAAGTGCTGAGGCTGATGCAGGCGCTGGGTCTAAGATCCCGCGTGCGTCGGAAACATCGGGGCAGCTACGCGTCGTCCATCGGAGAGAGAGTCGCGGAGAATGTTCTGAAGCGAGATTTTACAACGACGGCTCCCAACCGGAAATGGGTAACTGACGTCACGCAGTACCGCGTCGGAACGACGTGGCTGTACCTCTCAGCCATCAAAGATCTGTTCAACAATGAGATTGTAGCCAGTCATATGAGTACGCGTAATGACAATGAGCTCGTTCTTCAAACGTTTGCAAAGGCGTTTAAAAAGCGCAAAGACGTGACCGGATTGATCGTTCACAGCGATCAAGGGTTCCAGTACACGTCTCACGCGTATCACGACATGCTGCCAAAGGTTGGCGCCCGAATCAGCATGTCTAGGCGGGGCAATTGTTTAGACAACGCCTCCATGGAGAGCTTCTTCTCGCATCTCAAAACGGAAGGGCTCTACCTGTATAATATCCGAAGTCTCGACGAGGCACAAAATGGTATGGAAAATCGAGCGGAAAACTTGGAAACAATCGAAAAACTGAATCAGCGAATTGCCAAGCAGGAACAGCAAATTGCTGAGCTTACTGCTATGGTCAAATGGTATGAGGAGCAAAACCGTCTTGCGAAACAAAAACGCTTTGGTGCATCCAGCGAGAAGACGAGTACTGACCAATTGGAACTAAATCTGTTTAACGAAGCCGAGATGCTCGCAACGCCTGAAGGACAAGAGCCACCGATGGAGCAAGTGACCTACGAGCGTCGGAAAACGAACGGTAAGCGTGAGGCGGATTTTGAACGTTTGCCGGTTGAAACGGTGATTTATGAACTCACTGAGACGGATCAGGTCTGTTCGTGCTGTGGCGGTGCGCTCCATGAGATGAGCACCGAGACACGCAGCGAAATCGCGATTGTGCCGCCTCAAGTCAAAGTTATCCGCCACGTGAGGCAGGTTTATTCCTGCCGATCATGCGAGCGCAATGAAATTCAGACACCTATCGTCACCATCGATTCTGGCGCATGTCATGTGCCAGAAATATGTGGAAAGCTTACCGCTTTATCGGCAAGAACAGCACTTTGCTCGCCTAGGCTTCACATTATCCCGACAAACGATGGCGAATTGGATGATCTACGGAGCGGAGAAGTGGCTGACGCCAGTGGTTAGCGCCATGAAAGAATACTTGTTGAAGAAAGATATCTTACACGCTGATGAGACCACGTTACAGGTATTGCGCGAGCCAGGGAAATTGCTATATCGCAGCGAATGCAGAGAAGACCCGGCTGTTGTGTTTGATTACCAGAGAACACGAGGCGGTGAGCATCCGCGAAATTTTTTAACTGGGTTCAAGGGCTATCTGCATGTCGATGGTTACCCGGGATATCACAAAGTGGTCGGTGTGACACTTGTCGCCTGCTGGGCACATGCACGGCGTAAATATGACGAGGCTTTAAAGGCGGCGCCGCCAGAGGCAAGGGATAATCTGGAAACGGTAGCGAAGCAAGGCTTGAAGTACTGTAATGAACTCTTTGCCATTGAGCGGGATCTGAAGGAAGCAACGCCGGAGGAACGCCATGCCGCACGGCAGGCACAAAGCCTTCCTGTGATCGAAGCGTACCATACATGGCTGATGCAACAGCGATCCCGAACCTTACCTAAGAGTTTGACAGGACAAGCGATCGCCTATAGCTTAAATCAATGGGAGAAGCTGACGGCATACCTACTCGAGATCGACAACAACAGAAGCGAGCGATCGATTAAGCCTTTTGTAATCGGTCGAAAAAATTGGCTTTTTAGCAACACGCCGCGAGGTGCAAAGGCCAGCGATAACATTTACAGCGTTGTCGAAACGGCCAAGGAAAATGGACTCAAGCCGTTCGACTACTTGAAGTTTCTCTTTGAACAGCTGCCTCAGCTAACGGGTCAACTCGATCCGCATGCGCTTGAGCCATTCATGCCGTGGTCAGCATCACTGCCAGCATGTTGCCGGCTAAAGTCTTAAACAGCAGATTTATCTTCTCTCCCATCCCTAGGTGGGGCTGTTTGACTTTCAACTTAGAGAAGAAATCAATTTTCGCTTTCGGATCTACGCTTATCTTCTTTAATTTCGACGCCAATCATACTTATCTTTTTTCACATTCAACTCATGACCATTGATGATAACCGTATGATCATTTACCCAAGAAAGTTCAGAACGCGATTCATGGTAAGCCCAATAAATATTTTTACTAGATGCTGACTTATTATTGATCAGTTCTCCTCTGATTGAAAAATCGGTAGTCGCGCCCCCGTTTACTAGGTATAGATTTATCGTGTAGCTCTTGTCAGGAGAATCTAGTATTTTTACTAATTCCCCCTTAGGTAAATTTCCCATTGAGAAAAAGAAATAGTAAATCACGTAGCCTATCAAGAGGCCAATTAAACAAGTCGTAGCAAGACTAATCTTCAAAAATCTCTTCATTGAAGCACCTCTTTCGAAATAAATTGTTTGACTTTTCCATTCTATCTAAATATACTCTAGAAGAATATACCAAAGGAGGAAATATATGTTTAATAGAAAAAAAATTCTATCCTCACTAGTTGCACTCACCCTTTTTGGTTCATTAAGCAGTACCGCATTTGCTTCTGTCATCCCTATAACGTCAGAGTTTTCGTTAAAAATGAGACAAAATGCCGCGTATATGGCATATTATGCTTTAAATGATGCGCAACAAAATACATGGCCAATTGGAACAGGCAAAGAGTTCGCTAGCAAAGTACCTTCCGGAGGACCTTGGGATTACAAAAAGGTATACAAAAATGCTGATGGATATGGATTCGGTGGTAACTGGATGCGTGGCGAAGACCTTGGTAATATGCACTACGGATACGTTGGACGAGCGGCTGGATTTTCAAACACTCTATTAAGCTCCGCAGCAGGTGCCTATCAAATTTATTCGGGAACTGCATCCATAGGCTGGTGGAATTCATATTTTGATGATCCAATGGACCAAGAGTTTATCAACCTAGGAGTTAATTATTGGAATAATAGTAATCTACCAACTCAATGGCCACCAAGTTTCAGTGCTCAAAGTTCTCCTAACATTACTGATAAAAATGATCCATTATTTGACCTCTTAACACCCCAGCAAAAAGAAGAAATTGAACAAAAAGTAGCTACAAGATCAGCCCAAATTAAAGCAGAAGAAAACCAAGCAAAACAAGAAAAAGAAAACCAAGCAAAACAAGAAAATATCCAATAATCAGTTAGGTATCCAGATGAACCCATATGTGGGTTCATATTATAGACGGTTTGTGGTTTCAATTTGTTCCGTTTTTCGGAAAAATTCATGTAACTTATCTAAATTAGGAAAGAGTCGTTCCTTCGGGAGCGACTCTTTTTCCATCCGCTAGCACGGACGTTTGGTAACTGTTTGGTTCTTCTTCTTTTTGGAGAAGTTTTTATCAACACCAGGTACATTAGGTTTGTAAGCGTCAAACAGTCCTCAACTTAAATGACAAGGTGGGGACTGTTTGACGCTTACTTTAAATCCATTTTATTTATCTGTCCTGCAATGCCTCCGTGACCTTACTTTCAATTCCAATTAACAGCAGTTGTCTACCCGCTTCAAACATTTCCTCAGAGCCGACTCATTTCAATCAGTAATTGCGTGCTGCATCGAACCAGCGTTGGGCCATTTCCTCCGTTATCGGCTGACCAATCAGATGATCAGACTGGCTAAGCTGCCAAACCGCTTCACCAAGGTCTTCTCGTTCGGTGGTTTCGATGCCTTTGAGCGTATTAAAACGCACGGTAAAAGCGGTAATAACCGCCTCGGCATCGGCAAAGCTGCGGGCCTGTGCTAAATTTGCCTGTGCAACGTTGTAAGCTTCGTTAGCCGGCTTGGCCAGACGTTTAGGCCAGGACGAGAACGGGCGTCCGAACTCGGTCGACCACCACTCAGGCTTTCGCAATTGGCTCACTGAAGCATGGCCGGTCCACGGGCGGGTTTTAGCGCGTGTTTTCATTTGCTGCTTCAGACGCTTACCCGTGAACTCTTCCACATTGTATGCGATAAAACGGTCAAGCAGCGGCCACACGTTCAAGGACGGGAGGTCCTCCAGATCGGGCATGAAGCGCAGCTCCAGATTCGTTAACCGGGTTTGCCGGGCCAACAAGTCCACGTCGCAGAAGTTCCCCCACAAACTCAGTGAGTTTAGGTTCGGGAACCGGTCCAGACACTTCAGCGAGATGGGTTGTCCCAGCGGCGCGTTCTGCAGCGTCAGGCCCGTCACCTGGTGCAATTCACCTAGGTCGGGCATCAAGAAGGAGGTATCCTTCTTGCGTCTGCCGGTGCGCGGCGCTAATGTCAGAGAGGATGGCATATTGCCAGTGGCCGAGAAACGTGATAGATCGCCGGACACGTTCAAACGGAAAGGCCTCCTCGGAAGTTTTAAGTTCAGGTGCCCTCCGGACGGACCCAACTCGATAGTCAAGCCATGCAAAATGGACGGGCCGGCATCGACCACCGTATCTTCAGATAGAATCGGAGCCCACGTCATCTCTTCAATGGGTCGACTCTGCGCCCAGTCAAAGAAACCTGCATCGCTTCCTGTATAATGCAGAAATCGCGGCCAGGGCGACCCCGCCGGCGTGGAAAAGGCATCGAATACGGTCCAATCGATATGCGAATCGGGCGCGACGTGAAGGTCTGCCTTTTTCCCCAAATGGGAGGGTCCAATTGATAGGCTGCCCACACCTTTTTGTCTGACAAGAGTGTGACTGCCCGGACCTGTCAGGTCAATGGGATAACGGCCATCTTCTTTAATAGAACCGACGGGAGGACGAGCTTGGTCCTCATTTGGCATTTCTATCATCCTTTCTTCCCGAATCACAACCCGGTTAATTTTGACAAATAAAGCGAGAGAGTAGTAGATTTAATCTATACTGATTCTTTAATTTGGGTGAGCCTATGAGAAAAAAATTACAAATTTACATATCGTCTACTTTCAACGATCTTATTGAGGAGAGACATACCGCTGTTGAAGCCGTACTTCAAGCCGGTCATATCCCTGCTGGAATCGAGCAATTTTTCAAGGAAAGTCCAGTGAAAATTAGGAAGAGATGGATAGACGAGTCCGATGTATATATCCTGATTCTCGGAGGATTCTATGGTTTAACGCTTCCTGATGAATCCAAGAGCTATACGCATTGGGAGTACGAGTATGCCGGAGAAACGGGCAAACCTAGATTTGCTTTTGTTGTCACAGAGGAAGCATTAAGACAAAAGCCATACGACTTCGCGGCAATTGAATACTATCAGAAGTTTCAAGAGTTTAAGCAATCGGTCATGGAACAAATCCCGATCTATTATGTTGAAGACGTGCGGCACATTAAAATGGTCCTTCGTGATCAATTGCCGGTGTATGCAGCAAGAGACGATTTGTATGGCTGGGTTTCCGGCAAGGATGTCGCGGACGTTCAAAAGCTAATGGAAGAGAATGCACGATTAAAGGCGGAGTTGGAGAAAAAGAAATGAGTACCCGCGTCCTCGGTCGTTAGCGGCTAATCTGACCGAGCGACCATTCGTCTTCCGAGGGCTTCCACAGCAGCTGCTCAAGGCTGACGCCGTCCAACTCCCGAATATAGCCGCTGACCGTTTCCTTGAACTTCCGCAGCGATTCCGGCACCCGCACCGCTGCGCTCCAACTGAGCGTCCATTAAAGCAGCACTTCTATCGAGAGGGACTGCGTGTATTATTGAATAAAATATTTTTTTCTCCGCATCCGATTAAGCAGTGTTAAAAATTTGACTCTCGTGCTTTTTCTTCGTCAAGCTGAAGAAAAGAATGGGACGTCAGCTTGTTCATGAAATCCCGGATGAACTCCAGCTGTTCCCCTGTATACTCGGCCATCAAGTGGGCTGCAGCGGCCTGGATGCGTTCATCCAGCCGCTCGTGCAGTTTATAGATCGTCTCTCCCTGCGGTGTAAGCACAAAATACAGTATGCCTCTGCTAGTTTTGATTTTAATCTATGGAATATATACTCGCAACGATAACCTTACAGCTTAAGTTTATGTTTAATAAATCCAATCTAGTGGAACATCAAAAGCCTGCCATTGGGCAGGCTTTGTTTAGAGTCATATCCGATGGAGCCGGTGATGGCCAGCTCCCTGATGAAGGATAGCTATCTTCATTATGAAAAGGTAGGAGCAGGGAATTCATCAATTCTCATACGAAGTAAACTATATGGTTTTTCCCGCAGGTCTCTTCCATAATGAAATCTCGCCTGCCGATGTAATTGATTTACAATGACATATAAGTATTGATCGGGGCCAATCGAAAAAGTATCCGGCCATAAAATTCTCGGGTCATGTGCGATGGTTTCCATTGCGCCATTCGGCAATATCTTCCGGATACTGTTGTTTTCATAGTCTCCCGCATAAACGGTTCCTTTTGCGCCGGTGATCATTCCATCAGACGCCCCTTTTTCCCCCCAATACTGCACATAGTGGGATAAATCCTTGTCCTGTATCCTTCTGTCTCTTAGGACTTCTGTTGAGATCGAGAACAGCTGGCGGCTGGTTAGCGCAGCATAAAATAAAACCTTTCCATCAGGAGAAATCGCCAAACTATCGGAAGCCAATCTAAATGGGAAAGTCGAGCCGTCCGGGTTTCGATTCATCAAAATTTGACCTTCCACTTTCGGTAACATATAGGGATCAGGTGAAGTTGACATGGCCCCATTTAACCGCCTAAACGCGTTCCCACTTTCTAAATCTACGACGATAATAGCCCCTGGCCCATTGGAAGAAGAATCCGTTATATAGGCATAGCCTGCTCTTCCAACCCGGAAATCCAAACGGACATCATTCAGATAAGTGGTTGGCAAGACAACATCTTCCGTAAAGGTATATACTCTCCTTATTGTATTCGTGCTTAAATCAACTGCAACTAATTTTGCTCCCCCTTGAATAGGTTCAGAAAAATTTGGTGCTCCCGTATCCAGTACCCAAAGTGTTCCTCTTCCATCCGCAACGATACTTTGGACACTGACGAAAGACATCGTAATATTTCCCGTATTAACCAAATTGGTTTCTAAACTGGGATAAGGCTGCAATTCACCCGCAACAATTTCCGCCACAGTAAATTGAACGTCGTCTCCCCATTTCGGAAAGCAAACAAAAATACGGCCGGTTTCGGAAACGCTGACACCTGTAGGCATAGCTCCATAAAAAGCATGCACCAGTTCAAACTGCCCAAAATATTTTTCTTTAGGTAACATAGGTTGCATGATATCCTCCTCATCAAATCCGAACGGATATCATCTATATATGATCAATATTTCTTGTAATGCCTGGTTCTTGATAATTTTTCTATTGTGATGGATGCCTAATTTACATCGCGTTTAGATCGCCCTCGCCGTCATTTATAAGCGTTCATTTATTTTGATCAACAATTCCTTTAAGGTTTGCTTCTCCTCTTCGGAAAGGACTTGAACGATTTCGTCCTCCACCTTTTGGAAGGAGTCATTAAAGTCTTCAATCAATTCAACGGCCTTTGGTAAAACATAAATATTTTTTTGCCGCTCATTATTGGCTGGAATTTTTCGCTCGATGAATCCTCTTTGCTCAAGACCTTGAAGCATAGTTGTAATGCTAGCCCCGCGCAGGTGAAACCGATCGGCAAGATCCCTCTGAATTAATTCAGTTTCTTGATTCTCGTAGATATAGCCAATTATTTTTCCTTGTTGAGCGTTTAACCCCAACTCTTTTATGCTCTCGTCCGCCTTTTTCTTTAGCTTAAGGCCAATAATCTGAAACAAATCCAGATAAGGCGTATCCTTACGAGGTTTCATGATCGTCCCTCCCCAAATTGTTAGAAAGCTAACTGTAAGTAAATAAACTATACAGAGATCTAACTTGCATGTCAAATAAATATTAGTTTATTGACAGTTAGTTTTCTAACAGTTATACTCCAAAGTGAATCACGAACAACTCCAAGGAGGAATAACAAAATGAAAAATGCAGCCCAAAGCTCTTCTGTAGAACAAGTTACGGCGATTACAAATGCACGTATTTTTGATGGGGAAAAAGTTATCGACTCAAGAAATGTTGTCATCAAAGGGGAAACCATTATCGCGGTAGGCGGAGATCTTCCGGCAAACGCTACCATCATTGATGCGAAAAACGCAACATTACTGCCTGGCTTGATTGATGCGCATGTTCACACTTCCATTGGCGGACTAAGGGATGCCTTAAAATTCGGCGTTACGACAGAACTCGAAATGAACGGTGATTTTACGGAAAGAGGGCGGGCCATCCAGTTGAAAAATGTGAATGACGCCGCCGATGTACGTTCTGCCGGTACAGCGATCACTGCTCCAGGCGGTCATCCGGATGAACTGCTTCCGGATGGGGATGAAATCCCTGATTTCATATTAAAGGAATTGGAGAAGTTATCGAAGGAGGACCGGGAAGCTATGCTAGCCGCTTACGCTCACGATCACGAAGAAGTGCCCCAAGTAACGACTGTGGAGGAAGCGATCAAACATGTGCGTACCCAAGTGGAGAATGGAGCCGATTATATTAAAATCATGATCGAAGAAGGGACGGTCATGGCTGCTCCTGGCCTGCCTGTTTTGAGCGATGAGATTCTAAAAGCAGCCGTTGAAGAAGCCCATAAGCGCGATAAAATCGTCATAGCTCACGTCTTGACCGCTGATTCCTCGCAGAGCGCCATTGATATCGGAGTGGACGGATTGGGCCACTTGTTTATCGACAGGCCCGGATACACGGCCGGATTGGTGAAATCCATAGCCGATTCAGGCGCGTTCGTGACACCATGTTTGGTATTGAACTCGTCCATTCTTGGGAACCCGGCATCGGAATTGGCGAATGATCCGCGTGTATATTCCAAATTAAGTCCGGAATGGATCGATATTTTGAACTCTAGCTTCAATACTTTCCCGCAAGGCCAGATGGAGAATAGCTTTAGAAACGTGATGGATCTTCACCGGGCCGGAGTGGATATTCTGGTCGGTACGGATGTCTCCCCCGTTCCCGTTCCGAATCTCGGAGGCCTCGCGCATGGTGCCAGCGTTCATCATGAAATGCAATTGCTGGTTATGGCCGGGTTTACTCCGATAGAAGCACTTCAGTCCGCTACCTCAAAACCGGCCCGCCGCTTTGGTCTTAACGATCGCGGCCAAATTGCAGTAGGGGCGCTCGCTGACCTTGTATTGGTAGATGGCGATCCGACAACCAATATCTCGGATACCTTGTCCATCCAAGGCGTATGGTCCAAAGGAGTGCAACAACTAGGTTAATCATTTTTACTCGTGCAATATAGCGGATATAACATTGGGACTCGATTTGCAGTTCAGTCTTTCGCTTTACTTATAGTATGGTTAAGCTTAACGAGCACGAAGTTCACTTGCGATCAAAAAGCAGGTAACCTGGTGTATTGCCTGCTACTACCGGGCCTTAATATTTGAAGAATCGGCTCCACAAAAAAACCAATCGGCACACTGTGAAGTGTGTCCGACTGTTTTTTGTCGAGCGCAATTTTGATGGAAGCGCAATATCCACGATGACCTCCGTTACATGACAAAGATGAACAATCCCTTTTCCATCCTCTCTCTCAAAGACATACTAAATATCATGTTTTTCCTCTCCATAGCAACTCATCTATAACATCCGCATCTCTCCGCCACCTGTTCTCTAAGCTAATTTATGTAGTTCCTTTAAAACCGTTTCCTAGCCATGTCTAAAGCATAAATTTGATTTTGGGTATAAATTAAAGTAATATAGAGATATCGCAAATTATCAATACCCTTTTGTTTGATTAGTTTATACGCATTCCAAGCAAAATAGATTTTATTAAGATTAGAAAGGGGCGGAACCGTTGAATCGGGAATCAACTATGATAAATGACGAACAGGCAGTTGAAATCTTCAAGGCTCTGTCAAATCAAATAAGAGTAAATATTCTGCAAATGTTGAAAGAACCTGATAATAATTTTTCCGCGCAGGCCCATGTCATCAAAGAAAACGGCTTTGATGGCGGGGTTTGTGTTAGTGATATTCACAGCAAAGTAGGACTTTCCCAGTCCACTACCTCCCAGTATTTGTCTATCCTATGGCAAAGCGGGCTGGTGGAAATGAAACGAATCGGACAATGGACTTATTATCGACGCAATGAGGAAACCATTAAACAGTTTGAAAAGTATATAGGCTTAAAAATATAACCTTTTAAGGAGGATCATGAGTGAGTTTTGAAAATCACCGTGCCTATAACAGCATGTACCAGAAAGACAAAATGACACTCGGATTTATCCTCCCGACTGCCAGGATGTCTAAAAATCCGATTATGGAGAATCAGCTGGAGCTTGCCCGTAAAATTGAGGAATATGGCTTTGCTTCATTATGGCTCCGTGATATTACGATGCAGAATTTGAATATTGATGATAACGGCCAAAAGTACGATTTATGGATTTATTTGACGTATCTTGCTGCCTATACGAAGCACATTGCATTAGTGACAGGAAGTGTAGTTCTCCCCTTGCGCCACCCCGTCAGGGTAGCCAAGGAAGCTGCATCAATCGATCAATTGTTTCCAGGTCGATTGATTATGGGAGTGGCATCAGGGGACAGGGAAAAAGACTTTACAGCTTTAGGGATATCTAAGCAAGAAAGCGGCCCGTTATTTAAAGAAAATTTCGAAATTCTCGACCGGCTGTTAAGAGAGGATCAGCCGACAATCCACAGCCACGCCGGGCTGATCGATGGTACAGATATGAGGTTATTCCCAAAGCCTGTATCTTCGATTCCGACCATGGTAACTGGATTCAGCAATCAGTCTATCCATTGGATAGCCAGGAATGGGGATGGATGGCTTCAATACCCACGAAGCATTATTCAACAAGCACAGCTTATCCAGGATTATCGTGCTTTAACTGAAGTTCATGCTCCAGGAGATTTCAAACCCTTCTCTCAAAGCTTGTTCATCGATTTATCGGAAAATCCCGATGAAACGCCTATTCCCATACCCTTAGGCTATTCTGTGGGAAGAAACCGTTTAGTTGATCTACTTCATGAATTTCAAGCGGTTGGTGTCAACCATTTGGCGTTTGTTCTGTATTTTTCCAAGCGCCCTGCAGAGGAAGTAATCCAGGAACTTGGAGAATTTGTTGTACCTTACTTCCCAACCCATAAAGGTACAGGCCAGCTTTAAAAAATTAAATTGTATAAAAGGAGGAAGAATTATGAGAAAGAAAATAGAACTTTCAGTACTAGATCCCTCCCCAATTGTCGAGGGAGGATCAGCCGAACTCTCCCTTCAAAACACGCTTGATCTAGCAAAGAAAACAGAGCAGTGGGGATATAAACGGTTTTGGCTTGCTGAACATCATAATTGGGTAGGAATGGCGAGTTCAGCATCCCCGATCGTAATTGGACGAGTAGCCTCTGTCACGGAAAAAATGCGTATTGGATCAGGCGCAATGCTGCTTTCCCATTATTCTCCTCTTTCCGTGGCTGAGCAATTTGGAACATTAGAAACCTTCTTCCCTGGACGGATAGACCTTGGATTGGGGCGGGCACCTGGCACCGACCAATATACAGCAAATGTATTGCGGCAGCGGGTTGCTGGCGAACCTGAATTTGATGCCCGGCTTGAGGAGCTTATCGCATATCTTTATGGTACAGGAACAGCCACTAAAAATGGTTCATTTAGCTTTCACGCCATTCCCGGCGAAAAAACAAATGTGCCAATTTGGCTCTTAGGTTCAGCATTTTATAGTGCACAATTGGCTGGAATACTTGGGTTACCATTTTCTTTCGCTGGACATTTTGCTCCAGGCAACATGATGGAGGCCATAAAACTGTACCGGGATTCTTTTCGTCCGTCACAATTTTTGGAGGAGCCTTATGTACTGTTAGCCGTTCAAGTGGTGGCTGCTGATGAGAAACAGGAGGCACAAAGGCTTGCCACTTCGATGTATCAAAAATTTCTTTTGTTAACCCGCGGACAACCTTCGCCCATCTTGCCTCCTGTTGATAATATGGACGAGCTTTGGAACGATAATGAACGCAGGGCGGTTGAAGAACAGCTTTTCACTTCCATCATCGGGGACCCTGCAGGTGTGAAGCAGCAGCTCCATGAGTTAATAGAAAAGACTGACGCTGATGAAATTATGGCTCATACAGAGATTTTTGATCATAAGGCACGGCTGCGCTCTTATGAAATTTTGGCTCAGGCTGCAGTAAATTAAACAGTGTCTAGTCTAATAAAGGATGTATTTTCTGCAGATATTAAATCAATTAAATTATAGGTTTGAACGAAATTTTTAAAGAAAGAAGATGAGCATATGCCTGAAAATGATACAAAACAAATTACGGATATTCCATTCTCGGTCCTGGATCTCTCTCCAATTGCAGATGGAAGTACGCCGGCTGACTCTTTCCGCAATACTTTGGAGCTGGCCCGGCTAGCTGAAAAGCTGGGGTATAACCGATATTGGCTCGCCGAGCATCATAATATGCCATTTATCGCCAGCTCTGCAACATCGGTAGTCATTTCCCATGTTGCAGCAGGAACATCAAAAATCCGGGTAGGTTCAGGCGGCATTATGCTGCCGAATCATGCACCTCTTGTTATTGCCGAGCAATTTGGCACTCTGGAATCATTATATCCAGGACGTATTGATCTTGGCTTGGGCCGTGCACCAGGCACTGATCAGCTTACCGCACGTGCCTTAAGACGTGACTTGAGAAGTTCAGGAGAAGATTTCCCGGAGCAGCTGGTTGAGCTCCGCAATTACTTTGACCCTTCGCTGGCACAAGGATCCAGTCATGTTAAAGCAATTCCGGGTGAGGGATTGAACATCCCTATTTGGCTGTTAGGTTCAAGCGGATACAGTGCCCAGCTCGCAGGAGAGCTTGGACTGCCCTTTGCTTTTGCGAGCCATTTCTCGCCGCATAACACACTGCCGGCTATCGAGCTGTACCGCCGTTCGTTTAAGCCTTCTAAAGTACTGGACAAGCCGCATGCAATGGTAGGACTAAACATCATTGCGGCCGACACAGATCAAGAAGCTCAGCGGCTCGCTACAACATTGCAGCAGCAGTTCTTGAATTTGATGCGCGGGAAGGAAGTCCCCTTGCAGCCGCCAGTGGATAATATTAATGATATAGCGAGAGACTATGAAATAGCTGCCCTTGAGAATCAATTAGGAACTTCGATTGTCGGCAGTCCTCAAATCGTAAAAGAAAAGCTGGAAAAGTTTCTGGATGAAAGTCAAGCCGATGAAATCATGGCAATCGCCCAGGTTTACGATCATAAGGCCCGCCTCCATTCCTATGAAATATTGGCAGAAATTACTCAGCTAAAGTAGGCCAAAACTGGCCGATCCTTATGGCAAGCTTTTAATGTATCTCTATATAAGCCTTTAACAAAACTTGATGTAAACAAAAGGAGAAAAAAGATGAATCCAAAATATGAAGCTGCTTTTAAACCATTTACCTTTCGTTCCGGAGTTGAAATAAAGAACCCTATTACAATGGCACCTATGACCAATACGGCGGCACATGAAAATGGTGAAGTATCAGACGAAGAAGTTGCGTATTATCAAGAACGTGCCGGTGGTGTAGGAGCGGTAATTACCGCATGCACATACGTCACCAGGAATGGAAAAGGATTCCCGGGTGAATTTGGTGCAGATTCCGATTCCCTAATCCCTAGTTTAAGACGTGTGGCGACAGCTATACAGGAAAAAGGTTCAAAGGCGATTTTACAAATTTTTCACGGTGGCAGAATGTGCCCGCCTGAAGAATTGCTCGATCGTCAACCAATTGCTCCGAGTGCGGTAGCAGCGGACCGGGACGATGCCATGGTACCTCGGGAAATGACAGCAGACGAAATCGATGAAATTATTAAAGCATTTGGTGAAGCAACCAGAAGAGCAATCGAAGCTGGGTATGATGGAGTTGAAATCCATGGTGCCAACACGTATTTAATTCAGCAATTCTTTTCTCCACACTCAAATCGCAGAACTGACAAGTGGGGTGGAACGCTGGAAAAACGTATGTCCTTCCCGCTTGCTGTAGTTGACGCTGTTAAAAAAGCAGTTTCAGACCATGCAACAAAACCTTTTATCATCGGCTATCGGTTATCGCCTGAAGAAAGAGAGAATCCTGGCATCACCATGGAAGATACGCTGCAATTAGTGGACAAGTTAGCGGACCAGGACCTGGATTATCTCCATATTTCTGTCGGCGGCTTTTGGAACGGATCAATCCGTGATGATAACGATCAGACCTCCCGAGTTGTTATGATCCATGAGCGTGTCGGCGATCGTGTTCCTGTGATGGGTGTTGGGATGCTGCGGACACCGGGTGAAGTGATGAAAGCATTTGAAACAGGTGTACCTTTAATCGCTTTAGGGAGAGAATTGATAATGGAACCTCAGTGGGTACAAAAAGTACAAGCTGGTGAAGAAGACAAAATCCGTACAACATTATCTAAAAAAGATCAAAAAGAACTGGCTATTTCTGATAAAATGTGGGAGTACTATACTAGCTTCCCTGGCTGGCTTCCTATTGTATAAGGAGTTCACTTATCTCATTCCATCTCGATATACTCGTAAATGATACAGGAATAGCCAGTGGATTTAATGATTTTGAAACATTGGATATAGAGGCCTGGCAGCATATATGGTTGATGTGAATGTATTTGGGACTGTCTGCGTAACCAGAGCAGTTATCCCTTTTATGAAAAAGCCGGATTTGGATGCATCATTAATTTGAAGTGCACCCCTTAGAATGAACATTGGAAAAACCCTTGGGTTACCCGATCAAATTCTAGGGGGTGCATTTTTTATGCCAGCGAGAAAAGGACAAAAGTTCAAACACTATACGGAGGAACTAAAAAAAGAGGCGATACGCCTGCATGTTGAAGAAAGTTGGACGTATCAACCAACACATTCTCCTGAGTTCTCCACAACCCAATTTTCGCCGTCACTTATGATAAGGTTCTTCGCGCTGTCTATATCGGCAAGTTTAAGGCCATTCTTATGGTATGACCTTTCTTTCCAGCCCCCAATGCGAAAAGTTATAACCCCGGCTCCAACCGTCCATATTGTTATTATCGAGCCGTACGACAGCACCCATAAATTGGAGCAAGGAGTCCGCCCATTGCAAGCATACGTGGAAGTTATTTTTCGAACGATCGCCGCTTTTGTCCTCCTCATGATCACGTCGAGAATTCTCGGCAAGCAGACGATATCCACTATGACCTTCCATGACTTCGTGAGCGGCATCACGCTGGGTGCCATTGCGGCGAATTTGGCGTTTAACGATAAGCTCAACCATTGGCTCATCGTCGTGTCGCTGCTGATCTTCTTCGGCATCTCTTTTCTCGTGTCCAAGATCGCGCTCAAAAACCGGGCGTGGAACCGGTTGGTATCCGGCACTCCAACCGTCGTCATCGAGAACGGCAAAATTCTCGAGGACAACATGCGTAAAATCCGTTACACCTTGGACTCCCTGGCCCAATCTTTGCGTGAAAAAGATATTTTCAATATGGCGGAGGTCGAGTACGCTTGCTTGGAGGATCACGGGAAGCTGTCCGTCAAGAAAAAAAGCGAGTATGAGTGGGTGACGCGCAAAGATCTGAAGCTACACGCCGCGGCCGTCCAGTCGTTCCCTGTCGAGCTGATTATGGACGGCATAATCATGGAAGACAATCTCGTTCACAACGGGCTGACCGTCCAGTGGCTGGAGCAAGTACTGCGGCAGCGGAACAAGTCCGTATCGGACGTGTTCTATGCCGTAAGAGGTACGCAAAATCAGTTGTATTTTGACTACTATGGGGACCACATTGACAAACCTATCGATTAGCCTGCTCTCCCCTCGCTTGCCGAGTGCTCCTATACTACAAACCCTTGCGCTTCCTCAGATGCTTTCTGGTCCTTTAGACAGCCGTATCGCAAGCCGCTTAATCTTATGGTCGCGAATCTGAAAATAAAAGTTCAAATAGAGAGGATCCGGGAGACCGGTTTTGTCGTAATCGCCGTCCACCTTAAATACAACCACGATTTCCGCCTCATGCTGTTTAGCCTGTATGGGTTCAAGAAATACGTTTGCACGAAAATGATGCTCGGCGCTCCATCTTCTTATAGCGGCTTTGCCAGCCCACTCTTTGCCTTCATCGAGAACCAGAGCATCCTCCGAGAAACAGTCGACATAAGCATCCGGGTCCGGTTTATTGGAAGCCGCTATTATGTCTTGGATCACTTGCGGGAGCAGCTTAAGCTCCATAAGATCAACTCCTTATCACTTCGTTACACGGTGCGGATGGTTCCGCCGTCAATGACGTACTCGCAGCCCGTAATAGAAGAGGCTCTGCTTGACGCCAGGAAGGCTGCAAGCTCGGCAACCTCCTCCGGTTTGGCCGGCCGGCCGAGAGGAATGCCGCCAAGCTCGTCCATTAACTGCTGACGGGCAGCTAGATAATCGGTTCCTGCTTGTTCAGCCATTCTCTCGATTAACCGTTCCGCCGCTTGCGTCTCGGTGAATCCCGGCGCCAATGCGTTGATTCTTATTCCCTTAGGGCCGAATTGGGTCGCCAGGTTTTTGCTGTAGTTGACGAGCGCAGCCTTGGCAGCTGAATAAGGCATGGTCATATTGCCCGGCAGCTTGCGTTGAATAGAAGAGATATGGACAATCACTCCGCCTTGCTGTTCAACCATGTAAGGCAGAAATCCACGGTCGAGGCGGACGGAAGAGAACAGGTTTGCGTTAAACGTCGTCTGCCAATCCTCATCTTTTAAAGCTAATGCCCCTGCCGTGTTTGTTGTGGAACCTCCCACATTGTTAATCAAAATATCCAGACCGCCGAATTTCTGAATCGTTTCCTGAACAATGTGCTCCCCGCCTGCCGGAGTGCTGACGTCGGCCTGAATGAACCCTACTCCTTCCGGCAATGCTTCGGGCAGCGATCTAGCCGTAGCCACAACCTCAGCTCCTGCTGCATGAAGACGTTGGACGATCGCCCGGCCGATTCCCCGGGTTCCGCCGGTCACCAGGGCTCGTTTACCTGCAAATTCTTTGCTCATATCCAGTAAGTACGCGCTGTTTTCCATCCTTTGGCTCAAATCCTCCTTCAACTGTTGGGTACAAAGCTAGTTTAGCCAATAGAACCTGACAACGCCGTGTCCAGTTATCTCAAATATTTTTTGGCCATTTTGGCGGTGCGGTTTTTCATTTCGAGCCTGACGGACGGCGGCTCCATAACTTCCAGCAAATCTCCAAAGGAGAGCAGATATTGAAAAAGCCATTCTCCGGAAGGCATGTCTGCAGTAACATGGAAAGACCCATCATGCTGTTGCAAAATGTCTTCTCTCTTAAACTCATCCACGATGCGATAGGCGCCCGCCGGTTCTATTTTTAAGACCAGCGAGATCTTCGATTCTTCCGCAGGAGAAGCCAAGGAAGTCTCCGCCCACGCCTGCTGAAGCTCTAAGCCCTCAATCCCATCCCTGCCTGAAAGCCACACATTCGACATCCTGGCAATCTTAAAGGTTCTTAGCGCATTTTTTTCAAAACTGTAGGCCTCGACGTACCAGGCTCTATCCTTAAAAAGCAGTTTCACTGGCGCGGCTTCCCGGCTTTTTTGTTCTCCGGCAGGGCTCAAGTAGGTAAACGAAATCGCCTTATGCTCCAGAATGGCCTGCTTTAGCAATACATATAGCTCTTTTTGTTTTTGCCCACTTCCCCAAGAGGAGAAATCTACTTCAATCCAGTTGGTGCTGTTTTTTCTGAACAGGCTGCTCAGCTTCGAGAAAACCTTGTCGGAATCGGGAAGTTGGGCTGCGGACAAGCTTTGCAGGGCAAAAAGGATCTCATCCTGCTCCTTGTCGGAAAGCAATGATTTGTTCAAGACAAACCTGTCAGAAAGGGAAATGCCGCCTCCTTTTCCTTGGCTGGTATAGATCGGAATTCCGGCCTGACTTAAGGCCTCGACGTCTCTATAGATCGTTCTGACAGACACCTCGAACCGCCCTGCCAGTTCGGCAGCCGTAACGGTCCCCTTTTCCAACAAAATATAAATCAGCTGAAATAATCTGCTTATCTGCATTTGCTCACCTCTAGGCTCAGTATATCCGTTAAAACTTGACAAATATATGTCAGGTTAAGCCTCCTGGAGCGCCGGGTAACACGAAGAACAGCAAATCAATTTCGCCCTACTTGTGATACGGTTCAGCTTATTGGGCACATGTCTTGGATGCAGACTGTTAGGAGTTTCATCAAATGCCCAGAAACTCCAGCTTGTAAATAAAATCTACTTTTTCCAGTACATTTCGACTTTCCTGCATGAATTTCACAGGCGTAATTTTCCCCTTGTTGATGAAGACACCCGTTTTGCCCCTATTCACTCCGAATGCAGCTTCATAAAGTCGCGCAGCCCCCTTACTTGGAGGGGAGAAAAAAAGATTACGAATCGGAATCATGTATAGGGGCATGCCCGAACTTCCGCTCATAGGGGTTTTATTGGGTCCTGGGCAAACACTCCTTATTTCGATCCCTTCTGCAAAAGTTGTCTGTGATGCCGCTTGCGTCCAGAGAGAAAGAGCTAGCTTTGAAGTTGCATATCCACCCATTAATTTTTTGAATTTGGCCGGTTTCTCTAGCGTCTCTAGTTCAAACCGTTTCACCATTAGCAAAGCATTGGATGAAGTATTGACTATCGTTTTCATCACTCCTTTTAACAGCAGTTCTCTTAATTCCATAAATATGATATAAGGAACTACCGCATGTACCTCGAATTGCATCTCCCGCCCCTGTTTGGAGTAGTTTATCTTCTCCGGCATAATACCCGCGTTATTAAAAATCACATCGATTCGTTCTTCGCTCGATTTGATCTCATTCAGTGCTGCTTTCAAACTTTTAAAATCGCTCAAATCGGCTTTATAGACTCGAAGATGGTTATTCTTTAGAGACTCTCGAACAAGAGAATCGTTATTCCGGAAATCAGATCGGATCAAAGCTATTACTTGCATTCCCTCCGAGAGCAACCGTTTTGTTAACTCGAACCCGACTCCGGATTTTGCACCGGTAATAAGAGCTACCTTATTTTGTAGTTTAGTATCCAAAGAGCAACACTCCATGTTTTTATTCAGCGTAAAATGTCTTTCCGAAACCTTCACCCTTTTGCAGTTTATTATTAATGAACTCCAAAATGATTTGCATTCCCTTAATTTGAACTTCGATTTTCTCCTTGTGACTTTGCAGAAGACTATATAAATTAGGGTCTAATTGAATGTCTCCCTCTTGTGATAAAAATAAAAATGGTTTCATCTCGTTTAGTGACATTCCCGTCTTCTTCATACACGTAATTAGAGACATGATGTCTTTATCCGTTGAACTATAGAACCGATGCCCATTATCTTTTCGTTTTGCCGGGGGCAGGAGTTGAATTTTCTCATAGTAGCGAATAGTATCTTCACTTAAGCCGCTTAGCTTCGATATTTCTTTGATTGTGAAATTGTCACTCACCTTATTAACAGCTCCCTACGTAGGATTACCTGTATTCTATAACTTGGAGTTAACTCCAAGTCAAGAATGATTTTTCAACAACAAACAAACGGCATTTTTGCCGTTTGTGTTTGAGTTATTCGACATAATTAATCCTAAAAATTCTTCAAGAGAATTGTGCCACCTCGCATAGTTGCCAACCTTCCAATGCCCGTCCAGCAGGGGCTATGATCAAGCCTACATAACATGCACAGAAGGCCACCGAAGAAATCGGCAGCCTGATCTGGGTGTGCTGGAGCAATGGGAGGAGTCGGCAATCATTAATGAAGCGCGGATCGACTCTCGACGGAGGAGCCAGCGCTTAACGCCCATCGTGACGAGCCTGTTATACGTGCCTATCATTATGGGTACAAAGGAGCGGAGACGCCGCCATTTCCAGCCTACCAGGCAACGTATAAGATTACGGGCGACGATTTGGAAAATATACACCCACTAACATTCCCTCTCAATCCCCAGCACCCAATTTTTCGCCGTCACTTATGATAAGGTTCAGTTTAACGATACTATCGGCGAAAAATGCGAAAGGAATTGCTGCTGCGCAGTGATCTGCTTGTTCCGTTCAACTATCGTACCTGTTAGTTGCTCACGCCATGTTGAAATGCATGTCGACTTGGGGGGATTACAGCGGACAACCTTATAGTGGTAAAATATAGATAAGAAATTTTGGGGGTGAAGGTGTGTATGGCTGAGTACAAAGATAATAGGAAGTTGAACTTTCTATTACGGCACCTAGAATATCATAACACCTACAAAAAAACGTTTAAGAATGAGGAAGAAAAAGGGGAGAAGCTCCTCCATTTTATAGTTGATCGTCCTGGCCGCGTCGCGGGGAATCCCCCTCCGCCACTCAGGGTACGAGTATCTTCCTCGGGAGGGCGATGCCAATGAAGGATGCTGCGGAGGGTCAGCAGAAGCACGGGCAGCAAGAACATATCGAGACGCTGCCGCTGTTCTCCACCACGGATAAGAACGGACGGATGACTATGCTCCGGCCGGGACGTCGCGTCGGACGCGCGGCTCCGCTGATGCCGTGGCTGCTCACAGCCGCTGCACTGTGGTCGCTGACAGGCTCAGTGCCGTTCGGCGCACTGTTCGGCATGGCACCGACACCGGCGATCAATATGCTCCTCGGTCATCCGGTCACAGTGGGCGTCTCCGTTTTACTGCTGTTCGTCGCGATCGGTACCACCGGCGGAGTGTACTCGCGATCAATTGAGCAGTTCGGACAGACCAGGGTGGCCGGCCTGTTCGCGACGCTATCGGTAGCAGGAGGACTCGCAGCAGTCGCGGGAGTCCTCCTGCTCTGGACGCTGACAAGCGACCTGTCGCGCCCCTTTGACCTCGAGGCCATAGCGACATCGCCGACGATCCCGCCAGAGCTCGGCGCCGTCGTCGGAGCGTGCTTCGCCCTCTGGGCCGCTCTCGCGCTCCTGCGGTTGCCCGGCTCTATCGCCCACGCCCGGCGGCGTCAGGCGGACATCGAGCGACTCCGCGTGGAGGGTTCGTCATGGACCGGGACGTTGACCGCCGTGAATTTTACTAACAGTTGGCTCTTTAATTTCCCGATGTTCACGGTTGAGGTAAACTATATCGTTGACGGTGCTCCTCGTGTCGTCTCAGCACACATGCGCACCAGCGCCGACCGCGTTCCCGTCGTCGGGTCGCGAATGATCGTGCTGACCGACGATCGCGGAACCACCCACGTAGAGCTGAACCTGGCGAGTGGAGCGGCATTCGAACCAGATGTGGGGAAGTTCGCCCCGTCGGACGGATGATTTTACGGCCCTGATGCAACATGGTTATAAGGAGTTCAGTCAACACAGAGCTAAAGCTTCGCTTTACCATTTTTAGCGCAGGACAAATTCGGCGCTCGCTCGGTATTCCGATGCGCAGCAAGTAGAAAGAGAGACAATGGAAGATCATCCGTGACGAAAAGGAGAACGCCTGTGATGGACGTTCTCCTTTGTGCTGGCCTGATGGAGCGTGTGTGGGGCCGTAAACGTATCGAGGCCATCCAGTATGCTTTCATTATTGATTTTCGTCCTTGTAAGGTTAAGCTTTCAATTGACTTCTTGAATAGTAATTACATTTTCTGCATTTCGACTTGCTTTTTGGAATTGCAGATCAGAAACTATACTTTTAGAATCACACAATTAATTAATCCCCTTACGCGAATAATTAGTTTAATTGTTTAAGTTTTTATATCTTTATTGCACAGACTTAAAACGACTGCATTTTGCCTACTTTCACTAAGAGCACCTCGGTCTAATCCAAGAAGTACTTCTACCTCATCTTTATTCATTAACAAAATCCTGATTTAAAGTTTCTATTTAATTTTGTGTAGGCTTCTGATCAATTAATCGCAAAAGCATTCAACTTCATATATTTTTATATACTGCTACAGACCTGTTGATATTACCAGTAAAATGGATTGTAAGTATTCAGCAAATGATTCAGATACGTAATCCCGATGGGGTTATTTAAGTTACATAATTTGGTTAATCAACAGGCCTGATCTACAATAGCTCTATTGGTAAAGGAGTGGTAATTTCGCCGTCACTTGTGATAAGGTTCACCGCGTTGTCTGTAGCGGCAAATTCTGAATAAAGGCCATCCTTTATGGATGGCCTTCCCTTGATTTACTTTGTTCTCTTTCATTTTCGTTAGTGCAATACATTCACTCGAGTAAAAACTATTTTTTCTTCACCGGAATCCAAATCTCCCCAGTAACATACCCTGTCGTTCCATAATACATTTCGAAGCTAGGGCCTTCAACCTGTTCGTATTCCGATGTCGGAAACCATTCGGAATAAATACGTTCCCATAACTTTATTAAATCACATTGCGGTTCTGGGAAAACCGCCCACGTTAATGCTGGAACAGAAAGTTTTGTAAATCTCTCTGGAATTTCAGGCCCTTTTGGCAAAAAATAACTCACCATGTATTTAAAAGATGTTCCAGTATGATCATATAAGGCAGCGTGCAAGATGGTGTTACTAAAGCGTCCCAGTAATCCATTTATCCCTTCAACACTGCCATCCACATCACATTGTTGACGGAATTGAGCAACTTCAGCATATACTTTTTGGGGATCGGAATTGACCAGACCATAAGCTCCAAACATCTCAAAAGGACCTTTTGATTCGATGCGGTAATTCATTTCGACATCTCCTTTTATTGAAATATGAAAGGACATTCGAGGATAGGCTTTTAGAGAGGCACCTTTATCTCGCGCAGATATTGGCATTATCCCATGAAGATTCTTAAACGCCCGTGCAAACGCTTCTGGCGAATCATATCCATATTTCATAGCCACATCAATAACCTTTGCGTCCGTTGTCTGCAGTTCAAATGCTGCCAATGTCAACCGTCGACGTCGAATGTACTCAGATAACGTTACTCCAGTAATAAACGGAAACATTCGTTGAAAATGATATGTGGAGCAATAGGCTCTCTGCGCTATTTCATCATATGAGATATTGTCCGCTAGATTTGTTTCGATATATTCCAAGGCGCTATTCATCCTGTCCAACCAATCCATCGTTTTCCCTCCTTTCTAGATAAATTTTATGGCAGATACAAAATAATTACCTTGCATTTTCTGCACGAAAAAGTCAGTATGTCGAGGATCTCCTGAGGATCGATCCCAACAAATCCGAGTATTTGTAACATTTAGCTATGTTACCCGATTGCCGGACAGGCTTCTGCACTTGCCACTACCAAAAAATTTCGCTGTCACTTATGATTCGGTTCAGCTTAACGGGTCTATCGGCGAAAATACCAAAGGAGCTTGTCGCCTCGCATAGTTGCCTACCTTTAAATACTCGATTCAGAGGCTATATTTTATGAATTAGGCTTAAAAATTTGGTAGACTTCTCATATGAGATTGTTAGCCTGAAGTCAAAGACTGTGCCGAGCGCATTCGCTTCGTATTTCCGCCTGATCATGAAAAGAAATTTAAGGATCATATCTTTGGGGCGATAGGCTATTTATCGGTAATACCAGATGCCATCATTTTTGATGAAAGCCAACAAACGATCATTGGCTAAAATTCCTTAATCCAATCAATAGAACAGGAGAGATCGCGTTGCATCTGCCAGATTCCACTTATTCCGCAATTAGGGCTCTATGTAAACAAGGCGATGATTTAGTGAAGACAGGCGATCTTGACGCCGCCAAGCAAAATTATATGGCCGCCCTCCGTTTATTGCCTGAAAATCATCAAGAATGGGAGGCAGCTACCTGGATATATGCAGCTATTGGGGATGTCCACTATCGTATGAAGAATTACGATAAGGCCTTCAAGTGCTTTTTTAATGCCGTACAGTGTCCGAAGGGGTTGGGGAATCCGTATATTCATCTTCGGCTGGGGCAGTTATATTACGAACAGGAAAACTTTGAAAAGGCAGCTGACGAGTTAACTCGGGCTTACATGGGCGCCGGTATTGAGATTTTTATGGAAGACGACCCGAAATATCTTGAGTTTTTGGAGACATGCATAGAGATTTGAACATTCAGGTTAGTTTCACATATCATTAAAATCATATAGATTTTCATATCTTTTGTTATCTCTATTGTTGCTCGATAACAGGGGCATTTAAAATACCGTCATAAGCGAAACAAACCCGGCCTTTAGAAAGGTCCGGGTTTGGAATAAGTTGTTTAATTCCTCTAAGCTACTTAAACAATTGTAGCTCTGTACCCTGTATTCTTGCCTTTTTAAACTGCTTCGATATAGCCATCGAAATAATAGGGTATATCATCTTCTTTACCATTCCGAATTCTGCCTCTAACTTTATCGAAGGCAAATATAGAAATCGAATATTCAGGCTCTCCAGTAACTAAGACGGGTTGGTCTCTTTCTTGTACCCAAATGTACCGTCCCCCATAATTCCTTCTTGCCACTTCAAAAATGTAACATCCAGCCATAGAAGAAACAGAATCTAATGTATCATCATCGATTTGATACTCACATAACTCTTCTAGCAATTCGTCAAGTTTTTGTAGACTTTGCACACTATAATCAAAATTTCCTTTATCGGAAAAATTATTTACGAAACTTTCTGCTGTAGTAATATGTCGAAAATATTAAAGTTTTTATTCTACTGGCGGAAGCGAAGTTCGCAGCAAGGTCTCCATGTCGGCAATCGGTACGGCCAAACCGGCCTCTATCATTTGGTCTTGATGCTCGACATCGGCAGTGGCGAATACAACGGCGATGGCTTTGCCACGCTTGTTAATGACGGGAGAGCCGCTATTGCCCTTATAGACCGGCGCATCAAGGGCCATGACCGGCGTCCGACGGCCTTGGATCGGGACCATGCCGATAATAGCCCCTTTGATGGCGATTTGCGTGAGATGAAGCGGATTGCCAATCACGTAGATTTGTTCATCAGGCTCCCACTGTTTGTTGTCTCGCTCGACTTCAATAAACGGCAGCCGTTGATCCCCGATGTCCGCCTTCAGTATGGCGATATCCAGATCGGGATCGCTGGCCGACAGCTCCGCTTTATAACTCTGACTTTGCCCCGGGAATTTCACTATAATATAGCCGTTATCTTCGATGACGTGGTAGTTGGTCACAATATAGCCGCCGTTAATGTGAAATCCGGTGCCCTTGCCGTTGTCCGTGCTGACTGTAACAACCGCTTCTTTATAGCTTTGGATTTCAGCTTGGCTGGATAATTCCCTCGACCCGAACAAGAGCGGGAGCGTCTTCATGTTGTAGATTTGCGGCCAGAAGGCCAATATATTTCCGACTAGAGCGGCAACGAGCAGGAATATGACCGTATTTCTGATCCACTTCCGTCGGTTGGCCGATGAACCCCCGTCGTCATCCTCCTCTTCCGACTCAAAGTCCCACTCCTCGTCTGCATATGGGTGGTCATTCTCATGTTCTTGCTTCTCTTCGGAATGAGAAAGAGAGTTCTCTTTGTTTCGACTAGGATTATTTTCCATGCGCATCCCTCCGTATTCGCCATAATCTTGTCCCGTTATTGTATCATCAAACTGCCTATAATTGGGGGAAGATGGCGGCAACGTCCTGCGTCGCATTGAATACATTATTAGTGCAGTTGGGAATTCAAACAAACCACTTCCGGGAATGGAGTGGTTTGTTTGGGTTACATCGTTGATATTTTTCCACTATCATCATGTTTTATTGCTAACTGACCTCACTTCGAGGGTTGTCATTTAAAGCCATTTAATCAGCTCTTCCAGCTCCTCTACCAATCCTTTTGCAAGTTCAAAATCAGTATTTTTTAGAGCCAATTCTATTTTCATTTCAACTGATTTTTTCTTTTGTTCCGTTTCTAAATAATCTTTATCAAAATGACTATCATAAATCATCTGTCTAAACTTTGGCAAAGTCATTTTTCTAATCGTCTTATCGTCAATAATTAAAACATAATCCATACCATTTACAACAGAATAGAAATCATGGGAAACCATGAGAATCGCGCCTTTAAATTTTTCAATGGCTTTCTCCAGTGCTAGTTGTGTATAGGTATCTAAATGGCTTGTCGGTTCATCAAGAAGTAATACGTTTGCTTTACTGGCGGAAACCTTAGCCAATTGAAGTAAATTTTTTTCTCCACCAGATAGAGATTCTATCTTTTGACTAAGGGTTTCCCCTTCAAAGCCATAGTTGGAAAGATACAATCCGATCTCATCGTAAGTTTTGAACCCTGCATCGATGAATTCTTCTAGTATTGTATTAGCGTCCTTTAGCATTTCACCTTGAAGCTGAGACAAATAAGCTACTTTAGCATCAGCATTGATTTCAATGGAAGCATGATAATTTTTAAAGATGTCTCGAAGTAAGGTCGTTTTCCCGGTACCGTTTGCGCCGATAATAGCTACTTTATCCGTAGATTTTATCTCAAAATTAACATTGTCTAGCAGCAGCTCATCAAAGCCAACACTATAATGACGGACACTTACAACAATAGCGTCTTCCATTTCGTTATCCACACCAAAACTGATATTCGGTTGTTTAATTTCAACGAATGGCGCTTTAATTCGACGCGCTTCCAGTCTTTCTTGAAATCTAACTCTAGCTTTTAACGCTCTCCCTCTCGAAGCGTCTGAATTGTAAGTTGCGATAACTCTAAGATTGTTGATGATCGTATCGTTTCTCTCCATCTCTTCTTGTTCAGCGACCGCGAGCTCTTGCAGCTCCATTTTTGTCTGAAGCAATGAGAAGTTATACTCGATATATCGCCCATCAAACTCCTGGATCTCCCTATTTTCAAGGTGTATAATTTTATTGAAACAATGATTCAATAGATATCGGTTGTGCGTAACAACCAGTAGTATGCCTTTGTACGAATGAATAAGTTTTTTAAGCGCATTTAGGTTTTCGAAGTCTAGAAATACATCAGGCTCGTCCATAATCAATATGTCGGGACGATTAAGCATTTCCTTCATCACTTGAATAAGTTTGAATTCCCCGCCGCTCAGGTCGGCTGCCTTACTATCTCTTCGCTTCATAAGGTTTGCTACATTTAGCTGCTTATGAATGTTGCTTTCAAAATCATCCCCGCCAATAGCATCCAATGCGTCTAAAGCGAATTGATACTTTTCCAGTAACGGTTCTATATCTGTTGAGGTTTCCATTTCCGTGCAAATCGATTGAATTTCATTTTGAAGCTTTATAAATGGTTCTCCTATATATTCAAAAACGGTTGTTTCTTTCGTGTTGTCTAGTTCTGAGAACTGACTTACGTATCCAATTGTACAATCGGGGTCCATCTCTAATTTACCATCGAAAAGATATCTTTCCGGGTCCATCAGTATATCTATCAATGTGCTTTTCCCACTGCCGCTTGTTCCGATAAAAGCGCAATGTTGTGCTTCTTCTAACGTAAATGAAATGTTGTTAAATAGTTCTTTTTGAGGAAACGAGAAGGATAAGTTATCGAGTTTTATCATAGTATTACCTTTCTTTATCACTAAAATAGTGGCTATTAGATGTATTGCAAACCATAGATTTTGAATTTACCGCTGTCAGAATAACACTGTTTACAACCAACTTCAATCCCATTGTATCCCTTGTGGCCTTTATTGGATTACCTGTCATTGTGGCGGGTGGTCGTTTTTAAGCCGACGTTAATTGGGTCTTAGATCAATGGTCTTTGGGCTGTATGCCATCTTTACCATTTATCGTTATAATGAAGGGAGGGATTTACGAGCGGCCAAAGCTCAAGAAAGGAATGTCCGGCATTATGACGATAACCGAGTCAAATCGACTGAGCGAGCTGAGCATTGAAGAGTGTCAGGGCCTGATCGCAGGCTGCGCCGAGGAAGCGGTGAACAGCCCGTTTCAAATAAACTACGGTAACGAAGTGCGCTCCAAAGTGCGTCTCTTTCTGTCCGAATTGACACCCGAGGAGGCCTGGCTGCTCGAGCTGAACATCGGGCTGTTTTTGCTTCGCAAGCAATCGACCGACCGCCACTCGGGCTACTTCGCCCAGGTGGCGGCATCCGAGACGATAGATACGATTGAGGCTCACCTCAATAGCGGCTTGCCGCCGGAGTTCGCGGTCAAGCATCAAGGGCGACTGCTGGAGACGGCCGTTTACATCCGCGAAACGGTAAAGGCGAATGCGTGGTTCCCTCCAGCCTATTTGGATATCTATGTGGAGCTGTGGTTGATCCTGGTATCATCCGATGCGGACAGCCCTCGCCTCTTTAAGGAGGAACTGTCCCATTTGGCCGATGGATTCGGCAAGGAAAATAAGCTCTTCCCGCTTGTCGCCCGCGCTTGGATTCACTTCTGGCTTCAAGAGGATCAAGCTGCTTGGCGGCTGCTCGAAGCAGCGGAGCGGCATCGGCTAAATCCCGGGCATGTGTTCCGCTTTCTGCGCGTGCTGGAGGAGGCTGGCGAATGGATACGGCTAGAGGCTTGGCTAAGCCATTGCGCCACCGAGCGGGTCGGTCGCAGCCCCGGCAGCCTGGATACATATGGACGCTACTGGGAAGCCGTCGTCGGACAATTGCCGGAGGCCGAGAGGAACATGTGGAGCGCGATTACGAGCCTGCTTCCCTACTCCAGCAGCCTGTACGAGGAGAGCCTGATGCGCTTCGGCCATTGGCGTCAGTGGGTTGATTATCAGCTTAGCCTCGGCAGCGATCCGCTCGACTTCCGGGCGAAGGATCTGCAGCCCATCGAGAAGGAGGCCCCGGAGGCGCTGTTGCCGTTCTATCACCAAGGCACAGAGAAATACGTGTTGTTAAGAAGCCGCCACGGCTACAAGCGAGCGGTGAAGCTGCTCAAACGGCTGGCCAAGCTGTACAAGAAGCTAAAGCGTGAGCAGCGGTGGGACGTGTACTTAGAAACATTCGTGAGCCGGCATAGCCGGCTGCGGGCCCTCCAGGAAGAGCTGCGGAAAGGAAAGCTGATTCCATGACGACGACGATCGATAATCTGGATACCATCGCGGTTCGAATGGTGTTAACGCCGCATGGCGACGCGTTGTTCTTCACGGACCCGGATTCGCTGCGGGAGTGGACCGGGCTTCAACTGAAGCATCGCCTGTTCGCCTGGCACGAGCCGTCCTTCTATGGCACCGAGCTGGAGCTCGTCAAGGTCGGGGAGCTCGAAGCCATTGTGCTGCCCGCCGAAGAGGTCATCCCCTTCTTTGCATCTGGACCTCTACTGGTGCATATGGAGTGGAAGTGGGAAGACGATGCCGCGCGCTTGGCCGAATTGGCGCCATTGCTGGCGGAATGCCTGGAGAAGCGGCTGTACGCGCCCGATCTTGCGGCTTACCGCAGCGGCTCGCTGCGCTGGAGCTGGGATGCGGCGGCGGTCGGTGCGAGCTTCGGACAGGCGCGCCGCGACGAACTGGACCTGAAGAGCGGCAGTTGGAGCGATGAGGCGCGCGACGGGCTGAAGGCGGCCTTCTCGGCGGCCGTCATGAGCCGCTTCTATGGAACGGAGCCGGACGAGGCGGATCTGCGCCGCAAATTCCCGGCCCTGTTCGCGCGCGAGAATGCGGCGGCCGCCACGGCGGGCCTGGACGACGAGAGCTGGCTCGTGCAGATTGGCTGGAAAGCGGATGTCGCGCCGTTCCGCCCCTTGCTGCAACTATTGGAGCCATGGGAGGGCGACGAGCACTCCCGCTGGCGGCTGCGGTTCGTGCTGCAGGACAAGAGCGATCCGGCTAAGCTCCGCAGAGTACGGCTCGGCGACGACGGCTCGGCGGTCGGCAAGTGGCCTGACGCATGGGCGGAGGCTATCCGCAGCCGCTCGGACGGTTGGCTGCAACGGCTGCGAGCCAGCCTTCCGCACGATCGGCTGTCGCGCGGCGAGGACGTGCTCGGCAAGCCGCTTGACGACGAGGCGGCCTGGCGGTTTCTGAACGAGGACAGCCGCCGGCTGCTCGAAGCCGGCTGGCAGGTGCTGCTGCCCGCATGGTGGGAAGCCGCCAGCCGCAAGAAACCGCGGCTGCGCGCGGCGGTGCAGTCGGAGGACGAGTCCAAAGAACGTGGCGGCGGCAAGTCTTTATTCGGGCTGGAAGCGATTCTGAGCTTCAACTGGCGCATCTCTATCGGCGGCGCCGACCTGAACGAGGAGGAGTTCGACGAGCTGCTCGCGCGAGGGGAGCGTCTCGTGAAGTTCCGGGACCGCTGGATCGTGCTCGACCCGGCGCTGATTGCCCAGATCCGCCGCATGATGGAAGGCATGGACAAGAGCCAGGGATTGAGCTTCCAGGATGTACTGCAATTGCATTTGCTCTCGCAGGCCGAGACGGACGCCGGCGCGGATGGCGGGGCCACGGATGCCGGCGCGGAGACATTCGGGACCAATGCTGCTCGCGTTGAGCTCGATGTCGAGCTGAACGCGCATTTGACCGAGCTATTCGCCAAGATTAATCAGCAGAGCGAATTGCCGCGGCTCGATCCGCCGGCCGGTCTGCGTGCCGAGCTGCGCAGCTACCAGCAGGACGGATTCACCTGGCTGGCTTTTCTCCGCCGCTTCGGGCTCGGGGCCTGTCTCGCGGACGACATGGGCCTCGGCAAGACGGTCCAGTTGATTGCCTACCTGCTCTACGCCAAGGAACAGGCGGACGAGGGGATGGGACTCCCTTCGCTTATCGTCTGCCCCACGTCGGTGCTCGGCAACTGGCAGAAGGAGATCTCCCGCTTTGCCCCGTCGCTGCGAGTGGCCATGCATTACGGCTCCGGGCGTAAGAGCGGCGACGCGTTCCGGAACGAGGCCCGCAGCGTTGACGTCATACTGACCTCCTTTGCTACCGCCTCGCTCGACCAGGAGACGCTCGCCGGATTCCAATGGGGCGCCGTCTGTTTGGACGAGGCCCAGAACATTAAGAATGCCGGGACCAGGCAGGCCGCAGCGGTCAAGAGCTTTCCCGCGCTCCATCGCATCGCGCTCACCGGGACGCCGATCGAGAACCGGTTGGCGGAGCTATGGTCCATCTATGATTTTATCGTACCCACCTATCTCGGGGCCGCCAAGGCGTTCCAGGAACGGTTCGCCACTCCGATTGAGCGCGAGCAGAACGGGCGTCGCATGGCTGAACTAAAACGGCTAGTGAAACCGTTCATGCTGCGACGCAAGAAGAAGGATCCCGCCATCCAGCTCGACCTGCCGGACAAAAATGAGATGAAGACGTATGTTCCACTGACCTCCGAGCAGGCCGCCCTGTACGACAATTGCGTTAAGGAGCTGCTAGAGAAGCTGAAGAAGCTCGACGGCATCCAGCGCAAAGGCGCTATTCTCGGGGCGCTGACGCGGCTCAAGCAGGCTTGCGACCATCCAGCTCTACTGGATGAGGATATGGGAACGGAGCTGGAGGATGGCCCTCTACATACGGAGGCGATCGTCGCCCGCTCCTCCAAGCTGGAGAGGCTGCTGGCCATGGTCAAGGAGCTGCGCGAGGCGGACGAGCGCTGCCTCATCTTCACGCAATACATCGGCATGGGCAAGATGATACAGGATGTGCTGCAGCGCGAGCTGGACGAACCCGTGCTATACCTGAACGGCAGCACGCCGAAGGCGCAGCGGGACCGGATGGTCGAACGGTTCCAGTCCCGCGACCTTCCGCCGTCCGAGCAGCCGAACGTGTTCATCCTCTCCCTCAAGGCGGGAGGCGTCGGGCTTAACTTGACCGCGGCGAACCACGTCTTCCACTTCGACCGCTGGTGGAACCCGGCCGTCGAGAACCAGGCGACCGACCGCGCCTACCGGATGGGCCAGACGCGCGACGTGCAGGTGCATAAATTCATCTCGCTCGGCACCCTCGAGGAGCGCATCGACGAGATGCTGGTGAACAAGCAGCAGCTAAGCGACAACGTCATCTCCAGCTCGGAGGGCTGGATTACCGAGCTGTCGACGGATGCGCTGCGGGAGTTGTTCTCGCTGCGGCGGGACTGGTCTCGCGATTAAGCGGGATTTGGGCAACCTAACATGGGTTCCTTACTTTCCTTCCTGAGAAATTCTTTAATCATCTCAAAGTATCGAAAACTACATGATAATTGCGACAGACGAAAACCTTGTTACGGATGAAACTTTTGAAATTGCCCTCCAAACAAAAAGGATCTGGAAGCTTACTTTCAAATCCTTTGTCCAGGGGTAACTAATTATTATTTCGTTTGTTAACTTCAATCGCAATGAACTCCGGGGAATATATCCATATATCCATTTTGTATATTTCTTTCAGAGTCGGTACTCAGGTCACCAACCAACAACCCCAATTTTTCATCGTCACTTATGATACGATTCACCGTACTGACACCAAGCACAAAATTTATTGGACTGCACTGGTGTTTCTTTGTTCCGGTGCCCGGTTCAGGTACGGAGGAGAGATTATTACGTTTACTTGAGCAGGAAAGGCAGCTACCGTAGACTGTTACTCCCGTTAATAGAATAGACGTGCTGCGGCTAGCTCCCTCTAGTTGTTTGTATAATTCAGTGGATGACAACGAATGGAGGGTGTTTAGCATGCAAACTTGGTTCATTACAGGAGCATCAGGAGGCTTGGCTTCACGTATAACTCGCCAGTTGCTTGATAGGGGGACCGTGTAGCCGCAACGGTACGCAAGCCGGGGGTGCTGGATGATCTGCAGGTACAGTATGGCTCGCAACTTTGGTAGGCTAATCTAGATCTGACAAACTCTCAGCAAATTGCTGAAGTGGTGGAACGTGCATTTTTAGAACTGGGCACGATCGATGTGTTTGTCAATAATGCAGCCTATGGCTTGTATGGCGCAGTGGAAGAAGCAAGCGACAGGCAAATTGAGCATCAGTTTATGACCAATGTGCTTGGCTCCCTACGTGCTGCGCGTGCAGTCCTGCCCTTTTTCCGTAAGCAGGGCGGCGGTCACATGGTACAGATTTCGAGTATGGCGGGTCAATTATTCTATTCCGGGTATGGGACTGTATTGCTCTTCGAAATGGGCGGTCGAAGGAGCCTTTGAAGCGCTAGCTAAGGAAGTGGCTCCGTTCAATATTAAGACCACTATGGTGTAGCCCGGCGGAATCCGAACGAATTTCATTACAAGCAACGCCGTATTCGGCGAGCGGATGGACGAATACCGGGATACGGAGGCGGGCCAATTCGTTAGTCTGATGAAGGGAGAACTGCCTGGTATAGATATGAGCATGTTCAATCAAATGGTTGTCGGCGATCCGGATAAAATGGCACAGCAGATTATCCGTCGTGTCGACCAGGGAGAGGGTCCGATACGTATGGCGTTGGGCAGTGACGCCTATGAGCAAATCCGGTCAGCCCTGCTGGACAGACTGGCCGCTCTGGAAGCACAGAAAGAGCTGGCTTACTCCACTGATTTAGATGATGTGGTAAAACAATTTTAAAGGATACCAAAGAATTCGACATCCACGACAACTGATATGCCCCTCTGAAGTAGCCGGTTTATTTATTAATCCTGCTACTTAAAGGGGAGCATATTTAAAATTTGCCCTTATTTGTGGTACGGTTCACCATATCATCTATAAAGCGAACTTAACTCCTATCAATTGAGGGATACTTCCAACTATCGCCCCTTCCGCTAATGAAGCAGAGGGGGCTTTTTGTGTTAGCAAAATAGTTCGTAGTAAGTAGAAGATTATGATAGCAATCTAATTTTTTATATCGTATGATTCTTCACATACAATAAGATTTTGCAATAACAAGCTTCATAATATAGATCTTATTACACTTTTGGGGAATAAGGCGTACTTATATTTTCCGTACGGGAGTTTTTTCGGAATGGAGAGACTATGAAAAAAATTATTGTCTTTATGATTGCATTACTTATACTGTTCACCGGATTCGCAACACCAAGTTATGCATTATCAGATTCGCAATCTGAATCAATACAAGCATTGTTGGATGATGCAAGCCGTATATCAGGTGTACCGGGAATGTCAATCTCAATACTTGCGGACAATGAAGTGCTCTACTTTTCTTCCGGGTACGCAGATCGTGAAAAGGGACTGTCCGCAAGTGAAAATACTCTATATGAGCTGGCTTCGGTAAGTAAAGCTTTTACCGGCATGGGTATTCTGCTGATGGAAGAACAAGGACTGCTGTCAATGTCAGACCCTATCCAGAAATATTTGCCTTGGTTTACGTTAAAGTATCAGGGGAAACACGTTGATATGCAAAGTATTACACTCAATAACTTTTTACACCATACTAGCGGCTTAACAAATGGCAGTCACAGTCAAGAAATTCCACAAGGCAATACGCCGGATATGTTGCAAAAAACCGTAGAAATGCTCGTAGATTCTGAATTGTCGTTCTATCCTGGTGAGCAGTATAATTACGGAACTGTTAATTATGACGTATTAGGTCTGGTTATTGAGATTGTGTCGGGACAAAGCTATGAAGACTTTATGAGGGAACAGGTATTTCAGCCGTTGGGTCTTCACGAGACGTATGTTTATAAAGAAGATGCTCAAGCCACCGGACAGTTGGCACAGGGCTACCGTTCTTCCTTTTTTATGACAACTCCATATAACGCGCCGGATTATTCCGGTAATAAACCCGCAGGCTACATCATTTCTTGTACAAAAGATATGGCGCGTTGGATGGGCATACAGATGGGTATTGTGCAGGACATACCCGAAATATTCCATACGGTTATCGAAAAATCACATCAGGGTGATAGGTCTGTTCCGGCTGTCAACGAAATGTATTATGCGGCGGGCTGGTCGGTAAACGCCAACCAATCGATTATAGAGCACCCAGGGGGCAATCCCAATTTCGGAACCGAAGTGGTCATACTGCCAAATGAACGAATAGCCATCTGCTTGCTGACCAACGGCGCAAATATCAATAGAAGCATGGTACTAAAAGTTAAAGATATATTAGACGGCAATCTGACGCAGTCATATGGAATAAGCGGCACACAGCTTTTGGACATCATTTTGTCGTCTACCACAATTATTCTTTGCCTATTGGCTGTTCTGTTCTTTCTCTTAGGATTACGCAGAAGGAAAACGAATGAGCGGCAGCCAATGACAAAAAAGCGAATAATCGTAACAGCTATTTTGCTGATTGCTACGATTGTCCAGTGTATAATGTGTTGTGCATTAGATTGGTCAACGATACTTATTTGGCAAACATATAGTGTTCTTACAGCTTTGATTTCGTCGGCATTATTAACAGCAAGCATTACATGGTTTGTATACACTCACCGATATAATGCCTCGCTCCGAAAATAAGCATTTCATTCGTTCGCCTTATTGAAAAAACGCGAAGATTTCTTCTAATGAGAGAACAATATCAGCAAAAAGGAAGTGCAGGCGCCCCCTATTTTTCGCCGTCACTTATGATACATTTCAGCTTAACGGGTCTATCGGCGAGAAATTCGCAACGATTTTGTTATCCAACCTTTTAATGCCCGATCAAGGGGCATGATCATGTCTACTAGTAATGCACGAAGACCACCGAAGTATATCGGTGGCCTGGTCGAACTTGGTTCGATTATCGTTCTCCATTAACTTAACGCGAATGCTCACCAATATCTAATATTTACTTGATCCTATACTTTATATTTCAGTTATATAGCCTTCACATAACTAAGCGCCTGTTCAGCAAAAGATCCCTCAGTCGAAAGTGCGATTTTTTTATTATCGTTTTCGCGGTATGTCCCATCTTCTTCATCACGCGAGTAATGCTTCATAATTACAAATCCATGTTTGCAGTTTGGGCAGGCAGCAATATTAATGACGTAGGTTTCTTCATGAATATCGGATTCATTGTTATTGAAAATATCAAATCGATTGACAATGTCAATAAAAGCTTTAAAATTATTGGATTCTATTTCTTGAACAAGAACATTGTAGAATTCAGTAACTATCCCAGAGCTGAGATCCCCTAGCTTGTATTCAGTTAAATAGGCTTGTTTGCAAGCCGTGCAATGGGTTATGCCCCGCGTTAGCCACCAACCTGGAAATATGCCTCCTAACAGGAATCCGACAAAGCTCAAACTCCAACGGAACCAGTTGTAACCTGCGAACGAATCCGCTTGAATGGCCTCCCTACCATGGTAAAGTAAGCTTGATTCGCTATTCTTAAGTTTAAAGGCATAATAATGATAAAACGTAAGGGCTTTCCCGTCCTCGTCCTGATAGCTGCTAATAGGGTCACCTTTAAATTGATGATTGATCGCATGGTCTTTGGTTACATAGCTCATTCGGTAATCACCATATTGAATAAATAAGAAAGTGACGAGAACCATCCCTAATGACATGAGATAATTTTGCCTGGAAGGCTTATAACCTTCATTCACGATTCGATAAAAATAGCCTATAGTCGCAATGATACCAAGGGCTAACCCACCCGCTGGAATAAATAAGAAGGAGAACGAATACAATTCGAAGTCTGTTAGACTCAATATGCCGAGGGCAATTGCAACGGACAAAAACATTCCGATTAGGCTATACTTGACCGTAGAAGTTGTTCTTTTGATATTTACTGGTTCCACTGGAGATTGAAGCCCAACTCCACACTTGGGACAGAAGTTCGACTTAATTTCTAACTATTCACTGCAGTTTGGACAGAGATTCATTGTATCACCTTCGATTTAGAGTGAATTCAATATTATTCGCTAATTTTCACTGGAACTCCTCTAAGGGCGGTTTGAGCGATGATTTGAGCATTAGGTTTCAATCAGCTATGCTGCCCTTTAGCTTAATAAAATGCACAAGCACCGTTTCACATTATAACCGCCTTTTAGCCGGGATTAAGCAGCGAAAAATGCACCAAAGTGTGCCGCGCGGCGGCGCTTCGGGCTTCAAAGCGAACTTGCTTTTTTGCAACTAAGCTCTGCAACGTAGAGCTTACCGAACTACTGTCAGAAATCACGAAGGCGGAAGCAGCGAAGCAAGTTTCCCATAATCCCGTCCTAATTGTTCACCGAAGTCAAACTTGTAATTAGTCCCGCTCCCCCTCTATGCTTTACTCAAATCCGAATATGGGGGAATGGGTTTCCGGGACTCCTCCCAAAACTAATACCTCCGATTTGAAACCCGCAATACGCCGAGGAGGAAAATTGACGATTCCTATAATTTCCTCAACCTTGTATCGCTTAGTTATTTGTGCACTTGAGGATTTCATCCCGATCTCCGGTCCAAAATCAATTTTAAGTTTTATCGCAGGGATCTTTGCTTCATCAAAAAACTCCGCTTCCTTAATCGTTCCGACACGGATATCTAGTGCTGCAAAATCATCGATCGTTACCAACGTTTTGCCTCCTCCTCTAAAGTCTTTAACCCCTCGGTGTTGCATTTTACTGCGCTGGGCGGAACGGCTGCAGGAGTCGAATCCCTTCCTCAATGGATCCCTCCATCAGTTCTAAGAGCTGGGGTACCAGTTCCTGCATCCGCGGGGCGCTCAGGTGCCGATCAAGGGCATCCCGGTTTTCCCAGCGCTCGTAGATGATGAATGTGCCAGGCTGGCCTTCTACCTCGTGAGCCTCATAGTCAATGTTGCCCAGGTCGTTGCGTGACGGGGTGACAGCAGCAGTCATAAATGCCTTCATCTCGGCTTCTCTCCCTGCCTTAGCTCTCGCCTCCCAGAGTACAGTAACGTAACGGTTCTTTGTATCATTCATGCTAATTCCTCCTAAATTATAAATACTTCGTATCTTGACGAACCACATCTAAACGGCGTGTTTGGTATTCACTCAAAGCATTTATTATCGAATTCGGATACTTTTTAATGGCGTCCATAATGGCAACCGTATCATCAAGTGAGTCATTAAAGCCTGCGCCCGTCATTGGCGACATGGTATGAGCTGCGTCGCCGATCATGGCTATTCTTCCTTTTGACAATATAGTAGGGATGTATTCATTAACAGGTGCCCCGATTAAACTGCGATCCTTAATCGCGATTTGCAAAATGGCATCATCTTCTTTGCTCCAATTGGCTTGGCTGGTCTGTGATAGTTCTTCCAGTAGCGAATCCGGAATCGCTTCACCGTATAAGGAATGCTGGGCAATCCCGTCCTTTAACACGCCTAATTCAGACAGCAATTGATTATGCGACTGATCAAACCAGCAAAAACCTATCCATCGCTGGCCAGGAATGGTTCCCCCCTCTATCCCTGGCATTACCGCAGTTGTCAATGTACCGGCAGCACTATCGTTGAAATAAGCGTTTGAAAGCTGCCGTTTTTTCCAGTCTTGCTTTGGCAGCAATTTTTCATCCACTTTTCCTACCCAAACCAGATAGCCAGCATAATCTGCAAATGGTTTGTCCGGGCTTACATAACGGCGGACAATACTGCGATATCCATCTGCGCCAATCAAAAAGTCTCCTTTAAACGTCTGCTCCTCTTCACTGGTAGCCCAAGCAGATGATTCATTTTGCCCAACACTAACAATTCGTGTATGGTGCTGAAGGGTAATACCAGGTTCTTTAGCGACCGCATTGAGCAAACGTTCTTGAATGGCTGACCAGGCTTCAACATTGTTATTGCCATTGGATGCCAAGTGTCTTAATTCTCGTTCAATTTCACTATTACGATAAGGCTTTGTGTGTAAGCGAATAAAAGCACCATTTCTTAATGATGAATCTGCACGTTCAAGAATGGTCACTGCATAACCAGAACGGGATAACGCAAGCCCCATCATTAGACCACCTAAAGATCCACCTACAATAATGGCATGTTCAAACTGTTGGTATGACATCATTCATTCTCCCGTTTTGTAATGGCGGGCATTCGTAAAATGTCCGTTACTGCAGCTTCATCTGGCTGCGGAGCATCCGATCGAGGAGTCTGTCTGGGAGAATACGGACAAGTCGGGTCAGCAGTGCCGAATCGCGACCGACCGTATAGCGGGTGCGCGGCTTACTTACGTGGATTGCTCGTGAAACCACTGCTGCCACTTTCTCGGGGCGGATACCGTCCGTTGCCCATGTTTCAGCCTGAGCCTTCACGGCATCAAAAAGACGATCATGGCGCCTGTGCTGGTCCGGCGTCATTAACTTGGCCAGCCGCTCCGCTGTCGTAATCCCTTGTTCCGACAGTCCCGTGCTGACACCACCCGGAGTGATCATGATAACCTTGAATCCGAACGAGGACATCTCCCTGCGAAGACTGTCATTGATCGCTTCCATAGCATACTTTGCAGCCGAATAAATTCCGAAACCGGGCATGGAGACCTTACCGCCAAGCGAACCGATATTGACCACTCGCCCGCCGCTGTTCAGCAAGGCCGGGGTAAGCGCCTGAATAACCGCGACCTGCCCGATCACGCTGACTTCGATCTGGCGGCGAAATTCATCAAGCGGAACCATCTCAAGAGGTGCATTAACAGCGATGCCGGCATTGTTGACCACGGCCCGCAAAGGGCGACCAAGCGGATCTTGCTCCACCCGTTCGGCCAGCGCCTTTAGTGTGTCGATAGCGGTAACATCGAGGATCACCGGCTCGATATTTTTTCGTTTGATTTTGTCGGCGTCTTCCTGACGACGAACCCCCGCCAAAACGTGAAATCCTTCAGCGGCGAGCTGCTCCGCAGTAGCCCTGCCGATGCCGCTGGACGTACCTGTTACGACAACCAGTTCTTGAGTTTTGAATGACATAGTAACCCTCCTAGGTTTGATAAGATACGGATCACTGTATAGCACTGTTATACAGGTATTATAGCACCGCTATACAAAGCTGTCTATATCAGTGCTATATATTTTTACGAAGAGTTGTCCTGCGGCCTGAACATCATTTTGGCGGGCGCTGCGTGATGTACCTCGGCGCACACGAGATACCATGGCGGGAGGGGTTGAGATTTATCGTTGCGTTGAACTTATGGAAATGGGGGTCAGCCTCTTCAGCGCCAAGTCTGCCACAGTTCTCCAAATACTTGGCACAAATCCAAGAGAACTAATGCTCGCATCCTCCAAACATAAAAAAGATCGCCATCCTCCTGGAGGTCCAGGTTGGATAGGCGATCTTTCTTTTACGTCTTCTAAATTAGGGCTTTGCCTGAAGTCTCCAGGCTCTGTCATCGAATCCCTCATTTTGAATCAGCGTCCGGCCTTTGGATCAAAATGATCTGCATTATGCTCTCCCGAATGAGATCAACGACGTCGGGTTGGGGTGGGGGAGCCTTACGAATCTGGGCCGTCACGTACAGCCAAGAGGCCGTATTGGCGGAAGCCCAGACCAGATCTGCCGCAGCCTGGGCTGACACAGCCAATTTGCCTTCGGCAGCGGCTCTCTGAATATTTCGCACTAGTGCTTGGTACGACTGATCTGCCGCCTCGATATGGGCGCCCTCGAGCAACCGCCCCATCATTGCCGCATAAATCCGAGGACGGGCTGCCGCGAAGCGGACATAGTCATCCCATCCTTGACGAAGGGCCATCTCAGGTATGGTCGACTCCACTGCGGCAATCTTGCTTTCAAATAACTGTTTGAACGCTTCCACTATAGCTGCACTCAGAAGTCCATCGGCATTGCCGAAATGGTGGTAGAGCGTAGGAGCCGTAACCTGCGCGATTGCAGTTACGGCTCGCGTCGAAAACTGTGCTCCACCCTCCTCTTCGAGTACCTTAAGAGCAGCTGCTAATATTTTGTCATATGTGTTCATATGTCCATTATAGCAGTGCTATATGCGTATGTCCATGACGAAGGTTTATGCCTGTGTCCATTATCCCTGTAGCCAAAAAAGGTACTGAGCATTTTTCTTTCAGATTAACTTCCTCATTGTACAGAAGAGATGAAGCTACTGTCGTGGATATTTTAAGTTGGGCAGAGCCAAACCTATTAGTGAAATCGCAATAAAATTGTTCGCCCTATTTATGATAAGGCTCCCCCCGGTTTATCTTAAACGCCCGATAAACCTGCTCCACCAGCACCAGCCGCATCAACTGGTGCGGCAAGGTCATGCGCCCGAACGACAGCTTCGCGTCGGCGCGGCGCAGCACCTCGCTCGACAGCCCGAGCGAGCCGCCGATGACAAAGGCCACCTGGCTGCGCCCATAGGTGGCCAACTTATCGAGCGAGCCCGCCAGCTGCTCGCTCGACCACATCTCGCCGTCGATGGCCAGCGCCACGACGTAAGCGTCCGGGGCGAGCTTGGCCAGCAGCCGCTCGCCCTCTTTGGCCCGCACCTGCTGCTCCTCCGCAGGGCTCATGCTCTCCGGTGCCTTCTCGTCCGGCACCTCCACAAGCTGCACCTTGGCATACGGGCCAAGGCGCTTGACGTACTCGTCAATCCCGTTGACCAGGTATTTCTCTTTCAGTTTGCCGACAGAGGCAATCGTGATGTGCATAGCGAAGTCGCTCCTTTTTTACCGGCCAATGGCTTAATCTTCCCTTACTGTACCCCAAATCCCACCTGAATCCAACCCGAAATCAACCTGTCCCGTCCCGGAAAACGCCCGCCCGGCCAATTCCCGTATTTTCACGCCGCCCGATCCGAAAAAAACACACTTGACGTTTCCCCCCAAGCGGGTATGATGCCAGTAGGGGGTAATTTCCAGCAGGGCTCCTGCCGCGGAGAAAACCCTCTTGGAGTGCGGTTTGCAGCCGTCAAACAGATAAAAAAGCGCTGCATTTTCGAAAGTCTGCCCGATAAGCCTTATAATGAAGATAGAGATGCTGACCATTGAGGCAAGGAGATCGACCATACCGACGCAGAGGTGAACTAGAATTGACCTATTTCATGGGAATTGACATTGGAACGACGAGCACCAAGACCATCATCACTAACGAAAAAGGAACCCTCCTCGGAGCCGGCGAAGCCGGATATCCGCTGGCCGTACCGCAGCCTTCCTGGGCGGAGCAGGACTCGGATCTGATGTTCGAAGCCGTGCTTCAATCCATCAAGGAAGCGATTCAGCGCGCAGGCATCGACGGCAAACAGCTCGAAGCGATCGGCTTCAGCACAGCGATGCACAGCGTCATTCCGGTGGACGCCGACGGCCGTCCCCTGATGAACAGCATCATTTGGGCGGATAACCGCAGTGTGGCCCAAGTGCAGCGCCTGAAGGACGAGAATCTGAGCAGCATGCTTTATCATAAAACCGGCATCCCGATTCACCCGATGACCCCGCTTCCGAAGATCATGTGGCTGAAGGAAGAGCGTCCGGATATTTTCGGAAAAGCCGTTAAATACATATCGATCAAGGAATATGTTCTCTACAAATTTTTCGGCCGTTACGTGGTCGATCATTCGGTCGCAGGCGGTACCTGTCTCTTCAACCTGAACACCATGAGCTGGGACCCGGACGCTCTGCGCATCGCAGGCATCCGTGAGGATCAGCTCAGCGAGCTTGTTCCGACCACCCACATTATGCGCGGCATGAACCGGGAGTTCGCCGACCTGCTCGGCCTCGATCCCGAGGTGCCTTTCGTCGTCGGCGCGGCCGACGGAGCGCTTGCCAACCTCGGCGTCGGCGCGGTCGAGCCCGGCGTTGTCGCGCTCACGATCGGGACAAGCGGCGCCGTCCGTACCGTCGTGCCCAAGCCGCTTACCGATTCCAAAGAGCGCACGTTCTGCTACGCGCTCACGGAGAATCACTGGGTCATCGGCGGGGCCACAAGCAACGGCGGCCTCATGCTCCGCTGGTTCCGCGACGAGTTCTCTTGGCCGGAGGTCGAGGAAGCGCGCCGCACGGGCCGCGACCCGTACGACGTCATGATCGCGGCGGCCAAGGAAGTCGCACCGGGCTCCGAAGGCCTGCTCTTCCTGCCGTTCCTGTCCGGCGAAAGAGCGCCGTACTGGAACGCGGACGCGCGCGGCAGCTTCTTCGGCATCGGCCTGCACCACAAGCGGCCGCATTTCATCCGCGCCGTGCTCGAAGGCATTCTCTTCGCCGTCTACGGCATCGGCATCGCCCTGCGCGACCTGGCCGGTCCGGCGACGGAAATCCGGGCGTCCGGCGGCTTCGCCCGCTCTCCGGAATGGCGCCAGATCATGTCCGACATGTTCGGCTATCCGGTGCACATTCCGAAGAGCCATGAAAGCTCCAGCTTCGGCGCCGTCGTGCTCGCTATGTACGCCGTAGGCGCGCTGGAACGTCTGGAGGACGTGAACAAGCTCATCCCGATTACCGAGCGCCAGGAGCCGAACATCGAGATTTCGCCTACGTACATCGAACTCTACTATCTCTATGACCGTGTCTACCGCAAGCTGGAGCAGGAGTTCTCGATTATCGCGGAGTACCAACGCCGCACGACCATCAAGTAAGCCATTATTCTAACGGCTTTCCAAAAAACTTAAAGAGACCGTGAAGGACAAATTCTTTTGTCTTTACGGTCTCTTGGTTTACCAAACGGGCTTTTTTATTAAAACCTTCCATTTGCTATCCGCCTTTATAACCATAATCCTGCTTTCCTCCTGACTAGCCTCCTTCATGATAAGAACTCTCATTTCATACTTGCCCGGTTCTGACAAGACAGCGTCTTTTATTTCAAAATCTCTGATGTCACTTGTCCAAATGAAATTTTTAAAGTCTGACCTTTCCTGGGGAGTAAGCGGTAAATCATATACCACGTTCTCTTCAACCGCCTCCGCATTATGTTTGATAACTGCTGTCAAATACCGATTTGCGCTTCGTTTAGCCTCGGTGGAATCATCCTGCTTAAACAATAAAATTCCCGCCCCGACAAGGGCGAAAATAAAAAACGCAGTAGAAGGAACCATTATTCTGTTATAAGTTTCCAAGAAAGTTTTCAACCCAACACTCCTTCAATAAGAAAATATTACCTATATTCTATATTATTGGAAGTTGAAAATTTTCTCAACTTACTCCGCTTTATTTTGCACTCCCTTCAAACCAAAAGGCCTCTGCACCAAGCTCGCTTCTCAGCGAACCTTGTGCAGAGGCCTCTTTTTCACATCGTCAAACGACCAGATACTCCGGCTTTTCCCTGCAGTGCTCGCAATGAGCGGGAGGTTCCCACTCGGCGAACTTCACTTTGCCCAAATCCACGATGTCCGGTGCGTCCTCGTATTCGTCCACGAATACGTCAATGGCCAGCTCCAGGTGCTCTTTACAGACGGAATACATTGCTCGGCCCCTTCTTCCCTTAATTCTCTCCCGCTTCGGCAAGCGTCAGATCAGTCTTCTGCTTCTTTCCCTCGCGGTAATACGCAACTTCAATTTTATCCCCTATCTTGCTTTCGTTATACAAAAACTTGCGGAGCTGGACGGTCGTCTCGACTTTCTTCCCGTTGATCGCCACGATGACGTCCTCGCTTTTGAGGCCCGCGCTCTTGGCCGGTCCCGAAGCTTCGATGACGATCAGGCCGCTCTTCACGTCGGCAGGCAGCTTAAGCTCCTCCGTCCCTTGGAATAGCTGCAGCTCCTGGGTCGACACGCCCATCAGCGGGCGAATGACTTTGTGGTTGTCGATCAGCGATCGAATCACAGGTTCCGCATCCTTGATGGGGATGGCGAAGCCTAAGCCCTCCACGCCCATATCGGAGATTTTCAGCGAGTTGATGCCGACGACCTGACCGTTCAGGTTAACGAGCGCGCCGCCGCTGTTGCCTTGGTTAATGGAGGCGTCCGTCTGGATCAGCTCCATCTCCCAGTCGTACTGGCCGTCCATGGCGAACGAGATCGGGATAGACCTTTTGGGCGACGAGACGATGCCTTTGGTGACGGTCGGCGAAAAGCCGAGCCCCAGCGGATTGCCAAGCGCGATGACGGTTTCTCCAGCTTTCAGGCTGCCGGAATCGCCGAATTCCGCGATGGACGTCAAGTTCGACGCGTCCGTCTCCAGCACGGCCAGATCCGTGATCTGGTCCTTGCCGAGCAGCTCGGCTTTTTTCTTCTCGCCGGATGCCGTGTACACCTCGAACTGCTTGCCGCCGTCCACCACGTGGTAGTTCGTGACGATTCTTACCTTCGAGCCGTTCTTCTCGAACACGATGCCGGACCCGATGCCCGTCTGTTTGAGTTCGTTCTTGTCGTTCGGCTGCAGATTGACGATGCTGACGATGGCCAGCTTCACCCGCTCCGCGGCCTGAACGACAGCATTGTTGTAGGAGTCCTCCATCTGTTTGGAGGACATGGCAGCCGGCTTGGCGCTGCCGGTCCCGGCCAGCGCCTGCACGAGCAGGACGACGACCAGCATGACAGCGGCTCCCGTTCCCCCAGCCAGCCACACCGTGCGGCTGCGCAGGTCCGGAAGCCCTCTCAGGCCCGCTAACGGCCGATTCCCCGGGGCGAAGGGCTTTCCCTTCGACCAGCCCCCCTCCTCCTGCTTCCGCCGATCCTTGCGCTGCTTCGTAGAATAGAAATCGTCATCGAACAAACTCACGCGATCACACCTCTCGCTCTATCGGCGGATTATTGTAAAAGATGTACTTCATTTCGGGAAAATACGGAGAAATCAGGAATGTTTCCGGACCAAACCGCCTACAATAATAGTAAATGATTTTATAAGAATGCTAGACCAAGGACGGCCCACTAATCCGTAAAGGAGCTACCCTCCATGAATAACCGTATCCGCACCCACTTGGATGAAGTCCAGCTCATCGGCAAGCTTGCCGATCTTAAGGAAGACCATTACCGCAATTCGCTCATTCTTACCGCCCTCATCGACGTTCTGATCGACAAAGGGGTACTGACCACGCAGGAGCTTCAGAACCGGATGGACAAGCTCGACAACAGCTTTAGTCCGTACCCAGCTCCTCCCATTTCGTAGGACGGTCAAAATACGTGTCCATCAGCCGGATGTTGCGCTCCTTGAGGGAGACGCCCCGGTCTTCTAATACACTATTCAGCGTAAGCCTGGCTAAATCCATCAGGTTATGATTTTGGCTCAAATGCGCCATGTACACGGCTCTCGTGCGGGCCGTCATAATATCCAGCAGCGCTTCTCCGGCCGCTTCGTTGGACAAGTGGCCGAGATCGCTCAGAATCCGGCGTTTGATGTTCCACGGGTAACGCCCCATCCGCAGCATCTCGATGTCGTGATTCGCCTCCAGAATAATGGCGTCCGAGTCCCCGATGACATCCTTGACCTTGGTGCTCATGTAGCCCAGATCCGTCGCCATGGCGAGCTTTTGGCCTCCGCAGTGAAAGCAGTATCCGACCGGCTCCGCAGCATCGTGGGAAATGCCGTAAGACTCGACCCGGATGTTCCCGAAGTACTCTTCCGTACCCGTCTCCATAATCCGGCGGTTCGGTTCCGCTATCGCCCCGATATGTTTATCAAGCGCTTCCCACGTCTTGGTGTTGGCGTAGACGGGAAGATCATACTTCCGCGCAATGGCCCCGAGGCCCTTGATATGGTCGGAATGCTCGTGGGTCACCAGAATCGCATCGATCTGATCCCCGCTGACCTCCCGTTCCTTCATGAGCTGTTCGACTCTCCGGGCGCTGAGTCCCGCGTCTACCAGCAGCTTCGTTTCCCCGTCGCAAATGACGGTCGCATTGCCCGTCGATCCGCTGGAGAGCACCGTAAATCGTAAACCCATAAGCGTTAACTCCTCTATCGTAAAATCCCGTCCCGAAAGACCGGATTACTTTTTAGTATCCGCAGCTGCATCTTCCGCCGAGGCCGACTGCATTTCGACCGCCCCGTTAAAAGCATGCACATAATAAATATCGCCGTTATTAATCGTGACACGCCAGTTCGGCACCATATATTGCGTCTGTGAATCAAACAATTGCCCGTGGTAACCGAGCCTTACTTCCGTAATTACCGAACCGTCGAGCAGGAATTTCTCAACCAGACTGCGCACCGCAATATAGGCCGGGATCACCTTCTGCTCCTTGTCCTCTCCACCTGATTCTACTTCAACATACGCCTGCCGGTAACTGGTAATTTGTGCATCGGTTTCATAGAGCTTTAATTGAACATCGAACATCGGATAATCGTTGTACATCTGGTTCAGCACGTACATCCCTTTCTTGCTGAGAACCGGGTCGTGCTTGTACGCGTCCAGTTTGGGAATGTCGGTTTTCGGCAAATCGTCCTTCGGAGAAATCCGGTTCAGGAGGCTGGCGATTTTGAACGGATACTGAAGCTTGAGCATGACGTTAGGCTGGTAAGACTCCACGAACTTAAACGTGATTTCCTTGAGCTTCGGCGCTTCCTTGGGCAGCTCGTGGCTGAGCTGAATGCTTTTTCCCTTCAAAAGCTTGTTCGTCTCCTCCAGCACGCCCGTCATATCCGTCGCCAGCTCGGTCTGCTTCGCTTTTCCCGTCCATACGAGATACCCCAGCACCACATTCAGAAAGAAAAACGAAAGAATCAGAATGGTTTTGGCTCTTCCCCAGTTCAACTGCGCAGCCTCCTTCCCCGTAAAAATAGTAGATACTCGCGTAAACGCCTCATCTGCTTGATTTGATTCTTGAACGCCTGCAAGTTCTTCGTAAAACTCAGCGGAAAAATTCGTAAGTCCCGTCTTTAAATTCGATCGCCCATACGGGGGACAGATTAACGGTTTTGACGCCCAGCGTCGGCCGGTAAGCCGGGAACACGTTCACGATATTGTAGCGCTTCGGATGATTCGTAATCTTCGCGTTCAGCGCTTCACCGCCGATCAGCTCGCTTTTCTGCTGATGGATGATTTTCAAATCGGAATAAACGACGGAGCGCTCATAGTTGGAGACGACTCCTTTTTGCAGGGTAATATGAATGGCCCCGTATCCTTCCTTCTGTTCGGTCAGAATCGGGAACGCGTCGTACACCTGCCGGAACACAAACACCTGATTCGAAAAAGCGTGCTGCTGCTGCGGCTTGCTGATCGTATACGTCCCGTTCCAGCCGCCGTGCTGGTTAATAAACTGCACCCCCGCATCGAGGTTTTCCTTGATGCTGTTCTTGCTGTCGGTTACCGCGAGCGGATCGGTATATTTCATCCACTTCTTTTCCTGGTTGATCTGCAGCCCCCGCTTCGCGTCCGTATAGATCTGTGAGCCGTCCCGGTCTTTGAGGTTCCTCGTCAGGGAAGGATCGGCGAAAAGGCTGCTTTTCAGCTGCTCCGTGGGAAATTCCTTATAGCCGAAGTCATAGGAATTCACCGGTATAGGGTTAACCGGCAAATAATACTCACCGCCGGATGCCGCCGCATAAGGAGGGTTTGTTCCGGCAATGGCCGTAAAGTTCTCTACATCCTTCGCCGTAAAATCGGCTCCGAGCACTTCGAAAGCCGTATTCGCGGAATCCGTGAACAGGTACGTTGCGGCAGACTTTTTATCGCTGCTGGCGAAAATCCAGATCCGGGTAATCAGCTCCGTGTCGTCCGGGATATCCCCTTTGATCTGGAACGTATTCTGCAGCACGCTCAGCGGAAGGCCGTCCCGGAATCGGACCTCTACGCCTTCCTGCTTCTCGCGGATTTCGTCCCAGTTCGTCCGCTCCTGATTCAAAGTAACTTTGCGGAAGCGTTCCATTTTGCGCTGCTTGACGCTTTCAAAAATGGTGGAGTACGAAGTGGAATCCGGATAAAGAACCGTATGCTGCTGATTGCCGAAATGCAGCACAATCTGATCCGGGAACAGCAGATCTTCCAGCTTGGCTTTCGTCCCTTCCAGTTCGCTGGAAATATATTCGGAAGGAGGCAGCGGTTCATAGTTCGGTGTGCTGTACGCCAGCAGATAGCTGAGCAGCAGGCTCAGCAGAATCAGTACGGTCAGCGTGACCGACTTCAGCTTCTCTATCATGACGCATTCTCCTCCTCCGGCAGGACCGGCAGCATAAAGGTGACTTTCGTGCCGGACCCCGGCTCGGACTCCAGAGACATGGCGCCGCCATGGGCTTTTACTATTTCCCGGGCAATCGAGAGCCCGAGGCCGGTGCCGCCCATGTTGCGGGAACGCGCCTTATCGACCCGGTAGAACCGGTCGAAAATGCGCGGCTGATCCTTCTTCGGAATCCCGATGCCCGTATCCTGCACCGAGATTTCGAGCTGATCCCCCTCCGCCATCCGGGCATAGATGGTGATGGCCCCCTCGTCCGGCGTATATTTGATCGCGTTGGAGACCAGGTTGTCCAGCACCTGGTCGATCTTGTCGCGATCCAGCGCCACCGGACGGATTCCCGGCTCCGCCACGATGCGGATCCGGATGCTCTTCTGCCGCAGCTGGAAGGAGAAGCGGTCCGCTACCTCCTCCAGCATGTCGGCGATATCGGTCTGCTCCTTCGTGAGCAGCGCCTGCTTCGAATCCAGGCGCGACAAGTGGAGCAGATCCGTCACGAGCCGGATCATCCGCTCGGTCTCGTTGCGCGTCACGCTCAGGAAGCGCGGAGCGAGCTGCTTGTCTTCCATCGCGCCGTCCTCCAGCGCCTCGAGGTAGCTCTTGATCGTCGTCAGCGGCGTCCGCAGCTCGTGAGACACGTTCGCGACGAACTCCCGGCGCGACTGCTCGAGCTTCTCCTGCTCCGTGACGTCCTGGAGCACCGCAATCGCTCCGGTTACGCCGTCGCCTCTGCGGTGAATCGTCGTGAACGTCACACGCACGGTCTGCACGTCCTCGTCATCCGGCAGAGGCACATCGATCAGCGTCGTGTTGCGCTCGCCGTGCACGTACTGGTCGATCTCCTCGCGGGTGAGGCCGAGCAGCTCCGAAATGTGCCGCTGTGCGGAATGCTCCTCCTTCACCTGGAGGATCTGCATCGCCCGGCGGTTCATGAGGATGATCTGCCCCGCTTCGTCGGTGGCGACCACCCCGTCGTTCATATTCGTCAGAATCGAGGCCAGCTTCTCCTTCTCTTCCTCATTGATGAAGATGGCCTCCTTGAGCCGGTTCATCATGAAGTTGAACGTATGGCCGAGCTGGCTGATCTCGTCTTTGCCGTAGACCTTCACGCTCTGGTCGAAATTCCCCTCGGCGGCGGCCGTCGCCTGCTGGGTAATTTCCTTGATCGGCTTCGTGATCGTACCGGACAGAATGACGCCCAGCCCGGCCGTAAACGCAAGGGCGATCAGCGTCGCCACAATAAGAATCCGGTTGATGCTGGACATCGTTTTGTACAGATCCTCCATCGAGGAGACGATGTACACCGCGCCCAGCACCCGGACGCCGCTGCCAATCGGCTTGGCCGTCGCGAATTTGCGCGTATTGTCCACGTCCGTGAACATGCGGTCGTTATCCCGGATTCCCTGAAGGGCGCGGGTCACTTCCGTTTTCGTCGTTTTCTGATTCACAATCTGTTTATTCGCTTCCAGCGACGTGCTGAGCACAACCCCGCCGGCGTCGATAATCTGTATTTCCGTATTTCCCGGCGCGAATAGGCTGTTAACGAAGTAGGTCAGCTCTTCCGACAAGTTCTTCGTATCGCTGTTTCTCGGCTCGTTCAAATACTGGCTTTCCACCAGACCCGCAATAAGCGTAGCCTGGCTGTTGATGGAATCGCGGAATTCATTCTTATAATGGCTGTCGAGCGTCTGATAGAAATAAGCCGCGATCAGCTGCATCGCGATCAGGATCAGAAGGACATAAATAATAATCAGCTTCGCCTGGATGGATTGGAAAAACCGGATCACCTTCATCTCAGAAGCCTCCGTTTTTCGTTCCCCGCATCATGTAACCGAGCCCTCTCCGGGTCACGATATACTCCGGTTTGCTCGGATCGGCCTCCAGCTTCTCGCGCAGACGCCGGATCGTGACGTCCACCGTACGGACATCGCCGTAATAGTCATAGCCCCATACGGCCTGGAGCAGATGCTCGCGCGTCATCACCTTGCCGGGGTGCTTCGCCATGTAGTGAATCAGCTCGAACTCCCTGTGGGTCAAATCCAGCGGTTCTCCGTCCCGGTAGACGACATACATGTCGCTGTCGATAAAGAGCCCGTGAAGCCGGATTCCGTTGGCTTCCTCCGGTTCCGGCTCCGCTTGTCCGAGCGGCGTGGTTTTGCTTTGGCGGCGCAAATGTGCTTTGACGCGGGCAAGCAGCTCCCGGTTGCCGAAAGGCTTCGTCACATAGTCGTCCGCCCCCATCTCCAGACCGAGCACTTTATCCAGCTCCGTGTCCTTGGCCGTCAGCATGATAATAGGCGTATTCAGCCTGGAGCGGATTTCCCGGCACACGTCCATCCCGTCTTTGACCGGCAGCATCAGATCGAGGAGAATAAGATCCGGCCGCTCCGCAAAAGCCAGCTCCACCGCCGCTCCGCCGTCATAAGCGCAGACGACCTGGTAGCCCTCTTTTTCCAGATTAAACTTCAATATATCAGCAATCGGTTGTTCGTCGTCGACCACGAGTATTTTGCCATTTGTGCCGAACATGTTTCTCTCATCACCTGTCCTTCACCTAGAAAACCATACCCTTTTATTGTAACATACCTGTACGCAAAAAGAGACATGGCCCCCGCCCGGGAGGCCACATCTCTCTTGAAAAACTTGCGTCTATGATAGGCGATTCGCATCGCGATTTACCGGTTCAAATATTTCAGCGGATTTTCCAGGCTGCCGCCTTTGTGGATCTCGAAATGAAGATGAACGCCGGTCGAGTCGCCCGTGCTTCCCATGATCCCGATCTGCTCTCCTTTTTCCACGATGGTACCGGCAGTGGTTTCTACCTTGCTCATGTGAGCGTACATCGTTTCGTACCCGTTCATATGATCGATAAGAACATAATTGCCGTAATCCGATTTATAACCGGCCGATACCACTTTCCCGTTGTCCGCCGCCATGATCGTGTGATTGCCTACAATGTCGATGCCCTTGTGCATCTTGCCCCAACGTGTACCGAACGTAGAGGTGATGGATTGAGAAAGAACCGGCCATGCGAATGTCCCTGTGCCTTCCCCTTTTACAACCTTGGTGCCTTTTCTTACTTTCTCCGTTACCGGCTGTTCAACGATGTCTTCTCCGACGATTTTCTCGTCCGTCAGTTGGCCGTTGATCTTCGTCAGCTCGTACGTGACCTGTTTCAATCCGTTCTTGCCCGGAGAGATCGTCTCCACAATGCCTTCTTTCATCGTCGGATCCGTTTCGACTTCGGTTTCGAAGTGGACTTCCTCGTTCTCCACCATCTTCTCGACCGTCTTGACGGACAGAGCCGGCTGGATGACCGTGAGATCGAGCACATCGCCTTCGCGGATCATATCGTCATGAATCCAGGGATTCTTGTCGTAAATCACCTGCTTCGGGATGTTCAGCTTCTGGGCGATGCAGCCCACACAATCTCCGGCTACCACCGTATACTTTGTCGGCTGTACGCCGCCCGTCTTGATCTTGGCGATCAGCTCCTCGGGCTTCATCACATCCTGAGGCTGGATATCGACGGCTTCCTCCGTTTTGACCTGCTGGACGAATTCCACCTTCTCGACCGTGGCCGGAGCCGCAGACGGACTGCCGTCCGCCGACAGAACGGCGACCTTGCTTTCCTTTTCCTTCTGCTCGAAAGGCTTCTTGATCTCCGCCAGCACACGGTCGGCCGTGGCCTGATCTTTGACGATCGCATACGTTTTGCCTTCGATAACCAGTTCTACACCGGAAGCGACAGGCTTCAGCTTCTCGTCAAGCAGCGCGAGCACCTTCTGATCGTCCGTTTTCTTCATAAAAGCTTTCTCCGGTTTGGGTTCTTCGATGTCGGGTAATGCCATATGTACATCCGGATACTGCTTTTCCAGCTTTTCTTCACGTTCTTGTTTGTACTCCTGCAAAATTTCCTTCGAACTGATATAACCGAGTGTCTCCTGACCGACTTTGACCGGGTAAATGTCCGCGAGATTCGCTTTGACATACTGCTGACCGCTAACGGTTAAAAATCCGACTATTGCTATGGAACTGACGCTATATAGGAAGAACCCTTTTCCCCGCCCTGCCGGCCCGGCCGCAAGTTCGGTGGAAGGTTCCGCTTTATTCCCGGTCAAGCTATGCCACTGAGCCCGGCTTTGATTCCACAACTTCCTGGCCCAATCTACTGCTTTAAAACCTTTCATATCCTTCTCCTTATCCGTTTGTTTCTTTACCTGGCAAGAGAATGATAGGCCCAGCCGATCATCTCCAACTCTACCAGCGCATAAAACTTCCTTAATAATTTACCACACCTTCTCTTGCGGTTTCAAGAAAACAGGGGGCTGCCACTATTAGGAACGGCTTGGAAGAAGCTCAAAAATCAGGATTGAAAGGGGTTCAAAAGGGCTTAATCAGCCCCCATATTTTTTCAGAATCCCCGAAAGCTGTTCATATTCGGCCGGATTCAGGTATTTTTTCAGCTTGCTGTCCACTTCCTTCAGCTCCTCGGCCGTAATGCCGTCTTCCACCATCGCGGAAAGCTTCTGAACTTCTTCCGCAGGCAGCTTCGCGACGAGAATGGAGAAGATTTTCTGCTTGTCGCCGCTCGACAGAGCGTCCTTCTTCTTGGAAAAGTCATCCGTCGACATGACCACGTCCCGCTTCTTCGCATCCTTCGGATCGGGGCTTGCCTGCCCCTCCTTCAACTCGCCCATTACGGCGACGGCATCCGGCATTCCGCTCGGCTCCGGCGAAGAAACGCCACCCTGTACCGGGGAAGAGGACGGTGACGGCGCGCCAGAGCCGTCCAGACTGCCCGTCACGGGCTTTTCCGCTCCTCCGGGTGCTGCGGACGGGGTCGGACTCGGGCTTGGACTGGGCTTCGGCGTAGAGGCCGCTATGCGCTCCACCCGATCGTTAACCGAGCCTCCCTTGCCTATGGCGCCGATACCGAACTGCTCGCCCAGCTTCCCGGTAATCTGAGAGAAGGACAGCTTGTTCCCTATCGGCGGCAGCTGAAACTGCTTGAGCACTTCATCTACCATTGTCGTCACAATCACATACGTCGTAAAAATGGACAAAAAAGACATCACAACCGCACCGGCCGTCCACCTGCCTAACCGTCCCAACCATTTCATTGGTTCATCCACCGCCTTGAAACTTCTCGTTTATTCTGGTTTCTCTATAAGCCCAGTATTGACGGTTTAGACCCGGATCAACCCGCTATTCGCCAAAAAAAACCTTAGAACCTGCAGCGCGCAGCTCCAAGCGCGGCGCGGCGGCATCAAGATTGCGGTCACCCGTCCCCTGCCATTCCTTCCTTCCGGACAATAAAAAAGACCCCGCGCAGCCGGAAGCAAGTCCGGTTGCGCGGGGTCTTAGGGTTGATGATTAGGAGAGTCGTCTGAATACGACCTCTTCAAGATTGGTTAAGCGTAAACCGGGCGGACCAGGTTCGTCTGCTCACGGTTGCGGCCGACGGAGAAGATGGCCAGCGGAATACCGGTCAGCTGGGATACACGCTCCAGGTAATGACGCGCATTTTCCGGCAGGTCGCTGAGCGATTTCGCGTTGGATACGTCTTCGCTCCAGCCCGGAAGCTCTTCGTATACCGCTTCGCACTCGGAAAGCATGTTAAGACTCGCCGGATAGTGCTCGATGATCTCGCCTTTGTACTTGTAGCCCGTGCAAATCTTAACGGTCTCCAGACCTGTCAGCACGTCGATGGAGTTCAGGGACAGGCCCGTAATGCCGCTCACGCGGCGGGCGTGACGGACCACGACGCTGTCGAACCAGCCGACGCGGCGCGGACGTCCGGTAACGGTGCCGTATTCGTGGCCCGTTTCGCGGATTTGGTCGCCGATGGCATCGTTCAGCTCCGTCGGGAAAGGACCGTCGCCGACACGGGTCGTGTAAGCTTTCGCTACGCCGATGATCTGGTTGATCTTCGTCGGGCCTACGCCGGAACCGATACATACGCCGCCGGCCGTCGGATTGGACGACGTCACGAACGGGTACGTGCCTTGGTCGATGTCGAGCATAACGCCCTGCGCGCCTTCAAACAGAACGCGCTTGCCGGCGTCAATCGCATCGTTCAGGACAACGGATGTGTCCGTTACGAACATGCGGATCTGCTCCGCGTAACCGAGGTATTCCTTCAGAATCGCGTCCGCATCCAGACCGTCGCGTCCGTACACCTGCTTCAGCAGCGTGTTCTTGTCTTCGACGATGTGCCGGAGCTTGCGCTCGAACTCTTCCGCGTCCATCAAATCCGCGATGCGGATGCCGTTGCGCGCCGCTTTATCCATGTAGCATGGGCCGATGCCTTTGCGGGTCGTGCCGATTTTGTTCGCGCCTTTGCGGTCTTCTTCCAGCTCGTCCAGAAGCAGATGATAAGGCATAATCACGTGCGCGCGGTCGCTGATTTTCAAGTTGTCTACAGAGAATCCGTTGTCGCGAATATATTGAAGTTCGTCTACCAGAGCAGCCGGGTTGATGACCATGCCGTTTCCGATGACACACATTTTATCGTGATTGAAAATACCGGACGGTATCATCGTCAGCTTGTACTTCTTGCCTCCGATCAGAATGGTGTGGCCGGCATTGTTGCCGCCTTGGTAGCGGGCGACCACTTCCGCGGACTCCGCCAAATAGTCCGTGATTTTCCCTTTCCCTTCGTCTCCCCATTGGGTTCCGACTACAACCACTGTTGACATTCTGTATTACCTCCGTTAGGCGAATTGCATCGCCACTCATTTTGCTTACTTCTTTTAAACACCACTTTAGTGTAGCAGACCGCATGAAGCAAAGTCAATAAAACGCGAACAATCATACTATCTCTAGTATGATTGTTCGGATATTTCAGTCAACCTGTCGGCATCTCCTGATGAGCGCGATCCATGTTGACGAATTTATTAAAGTTTTTGAGAAACGCCAGTTCTACCGTGCCGACCGGGCCGTTACGCTGCTTGGCGATAATGATCTCGATGATGTTCTTTTTCTCGGATTCTTTGTCGTAGTAATCGTCCCGGTACAGGAACGCCACGATGTCGGCATCCTGCTCGATCGAACCGGATTCCCTAAGGTCGGACATCATCGGACGCTTGTCCTGACGCTGCTCCACACCCCGGCTGAGCTGGGAGAGCGCGATGACCGGCACGTTCAGCTCACGCGCGATCTGTTTGAGCGTACGGGAGATCTCGGAGACCTCCTGCTGACGGTTGTCTCCCTTGCCCCTGCCCTGGATAAGCTGCAGATAGTCGATCAAGATCATGCCGAGCCCCTTCTCCTGCTTGAGACGGCGGCACTTCGCCCGAATGTCCGCTACCGTGACGGAAGGCGAATCGTCGATATAGATGTCCGCTTCGGAAAGCGAACCGATCGCCATCGTCAGCTTCTCCCAGTCGTCGCCTTCGAGGAAGCCGGATCTGAGGCGGGTGGCGTCGACATTGGCTTCCGCGCAGATCATCCGCTGCACGAGCTGAGCGGCGCCCATCTCGAGCGAGAAGATCGCGACGGTTTCCTTCGCCCTGACGCCGACATTCTGTGCGATGTTAAGGGCGAAAGCCGTCTTACCGACGGAAGGACGGGCCGCCACGATGATCAAGTCGGAGCGCTGGAAGCCGGACGTCATTTTGTCGAGATCGTTGAAGCCCGACGGAATCCCGGTGGAGCCGCCTTTATGGGAATAAAGAAACTCCACCCGCTCGAAGACTTCCATCAGAACGTCCCGGATGGAGATGAAGCCGTTGGAGGCCCGGCGCTGCGAAATTTCGAGAATGCGGGCTTCCGCATCGTTGAGCATCATGCCCACATCGTCGGCGCTCGCGTAGCCGTCCGATACGATCTGCGAGGCGGTCCGGATGAGCCTACGGAGCAGCGACTTCTCTTCTACGATTTGCCCGTAGTAGTCGATATTCGCTGCCGTCGGAACGGCATTGGCCAGCTCCGACAAATAGGCGACGCCGCCGATTTCCTCCAGCTGCTGCTTGTTCTGCAGCCGTGCGGTCAGCGTCACGAGATCGACCGGCTCGTCTTCCTCCGCCAGCTCGATCATCGCTTCGAAGATGTGCTGATGGGCCGGACGGTAGAAATCGTCCGGACTCATCCGTTCCATCGCCGTGATCAGCGAGTCGCTGTCCAGCAGGATGGCGCCAAGAACGGCCTGTTCGGCTTCTATATTTTGCGGCAGAACACGTCCCATGAACATTTCTTCGTTCATGAACCTTCACCTGTTCTATTGTTAGTTTCTATCCTGTCCAAACTTAGAAGGAATAATAACACCGTCTATTCTTCCGACACTTGCACGCTGATCGTGGCCGTTACTTCCGTATGCAGCTTGACGGGCACTTTCGTTACGCCCAGGGAGCGGATAGGATCGTTCAGCAAAATTTTACGCTTATCGATCTTATAGCCGGCTTTCTCCATCTGCTCCGCGATCTGCTTGCTTGTGATAGCCCCGAACAAACGGCCGCCTTCGCCGGCTTTCGTCTTGATGGTCACCGTTGTTTCGTTCAGCTTGCCTGCCAGAACTTCCGCGTCTTCTTTCTCCTGATCCTTACGCTTCTGTTCGGCTTTCTTCTGCTGGTCAACCTGCTTAACCGCCCCGTCCGTTCCAGCTGCGGCCAATCCGCGGGGGATCAGGAAATTCGTTGCGTAGCCCTCGGATACCTCTTTAATTTCCCCTTTTTTGCCTTGCCCTTTAACGTCCTTCAGAAATACGACTTTCATTCGAAAAGCCCCTCCTCTTCCTCTATCTCTTGCAATATTTGTTTCAGCTTCGCCGCCGCTTCCTGCGGAGTCAGCTCAAGCTGGGTCGCTGCGTTCGTCAGGTGGCCGCCGCCGCCCATCCGTTCCATCACGATTTGAACGTTCATCGCGCCGAGCGAGCGCGCGCTGATGCCGGTTAAACCGTCCGGCCGTTCACAGATGACGAAGGAGGCGAAAACGCCGGTCATATTTAATAAGGTATCAGCCACCTGGGCAATCATCAACTGAGAATATTGGTGATTCTGTTCGCCGACCGCCAGAGCAATATGATCATACATCATTTCCGTATGCCTCATAATCTCGGCCTTCTCGATGTAGGCTTGAAGATCTTCCTTCAGCATCTTCTGAATGAGAGTCGGGTCCGCTCCGTTCCGTCTCAGGAAAGAAGCCGCTTCGAACGTACGGGAGCCCGTACGGAGACTGAACTGCTTCGTGTCGACCACGATCCCGGCAAGCAGCACGGTGGCCTCCAGCGCGTCCAGAGACATCTTCTCGTTGAAATACTGGAGAAGCTCCGTTACCAGCTCACAGGTCGAAGACGCGTACGGCTCCATATACACGAGCACGGCGTCATGGAAAAACTCTTCGCTGCGGCGGTGATGATCCACGACCATGACACGGTGTGTCAGGTTGAACAGCTTCGGCTCGGCGACCATCGAAGCCCGGTGCGTATCCAGCACGACGGCCAGCGTACGCTGCGTCGTGATCTGCATCGCCTGCGCCGGTGTGATGAACCACCGGTTCAGCTTCTCGTCTTCTTCGATCATCGCCATTAGCTTCTCGATCGAAGGATTGATGCCTTCCAGCACAATGTAGCCTTCCTTGTTGCTGATCTGCACGGCCTTCAGCAGGCCGATCGCCGCGCCGATGGAGTCCATATCCGGAAAGCGGTGCCCCATGATGATGACCTTGTCGCTTTCCTTGATCAGATCTCTCAGCGCATGAGAGATCACGCGGGCACGCACGCGTGTGCGCTTCTCTACGGCGTTGGTGCGCCCGCCGTAGAACGAGATGCGCTGGCCCGCCTTGACGGTCACCTGATCGCCTCCGCGGCCCAGAGACATGTCCAGGCTCGTCTGAGCGACCCGGCCGAGCTCCTCGAGCTCCTCGATGCCGGAGGCGATCCCCACGCTGACCGTAAGCGGCAGCTTGTATTCCATCGTGAGATCGCGCACTTCATCGAGGATGTCGAAGCGGTTCTGCTCCAGCTCGCGCAGCGCCTTCTGATTCATCAGAATCAGAAAACGGTCGGACGAGGTCCTGCGCAGATACACTCCGTACCGGTGAGCCCACTCCGTGATTTCACCGGTTACCCGGGCGAGCATGATGCTCCGCGTCTGATCGTCCATTCCCTGGGTGACTTCATCCAGGTTATCCATCAGAACGATGCCGATCGCGATTTTTTCCTCGTCATGCTTCTGAACGAGCCGGACGTAATCCGTCACATCGCGGATATACAGAAGACGCTCGTCGGGACGGTGCCAAATTTTGTACACCTGGCCGTCCTGCTCGACTTCATACGTCTCTTCTTTTTCCTTCTCCTTGCCCGGCTTCCAGCTTGGAAATACGTCCTCCAGGGAATCCCCGATCACGGAGTCCTTTTTGGCGAGCTTGGCGACGAACGGATTATGCCATTCGATTTCTTTTTCTTCATTATATAGAATCATGCCGATCGGCAGCTCCGATATCACGTCGCCGGCGGATTTTTTAACCCGGTGCGTCATGGTGCCTAGATAAGCATTCAAATCGTGACGAAAAGCACTCTCCGCTTTCCACGAGAAGTACAGCACAAGTCCCGAGGCAAACAGAGCAGCGACACCCAATACCCATTCATACAGAAACAGTACGATCGTTAAAGCACCAAGCAGCGCAAACGTCCATACCATATGTTGTCCATGCCATCGTTTCGACAAGAATTTCGGCATTTATTCTCCCCTGACCCTTATCTAGATTTGAAGAGCCTTTCCCGCAACGGAAAAGCCACATCGAACACGCCGAGTAAACTGTAGAGCACAAGCAAAAACGGCATAAACACGATCAGAAGAATCGTGCCGGCCACCGGCAGCAGTTTACCCCAACCTTTATAATGGGCCACGAACGCAAGAAACGAAATTGCTTGGATGGCGAACGCGAACATAAGCAGCGGCAGCAGATTGATAAGCAAAGCCGACATCAGCGAATTGGTCGCCGATACGAACAGCATATCCGCCGCGAACGCGATGAGGTAAATCCAGACGAACGCTTTCGGAAGTTTCCACTCTCTCACGGGCGGCATGCCGGGAATGTCCTCTCCCATGCGATTAAGCAGACGGCGTCCGATCAGATGAGTAATTCCGATAAAGTAGAGCGAGAACAGAATCATATCCAGCGGAATGATTTGTACGAGCACATCCACATACCACTGCATGTCGCCCTGGGTCGGCAGCATTCCCTTTACGGCAGGCTGCATGTTGTTTAAGTAATCCAGCATGACCGTTTTGAATTTCGTAATGAAATTCAATTTGAACAGGAACCCGATCACGAGCGTAAGCAGCATTTCGGCCAAAAAGGTAAGCGTGCCGTACGTGATGACCAGATGTGCGGGCGCCTTCTTCTTATAAAGCGTGCCGATTACGATGACCGGCGGCAGCAGGAATAGGGAAATGGCCAAGACGACAAATCCCGTCCACCCGAGCAATAAATTCACAACCAGGAGAATTCCCAGATAGAAAGCTGTAAATCGTTTGGCGTCCAGCTTCACGAACAGAATCAAGACCGGAATCATCAGGAAACTGGCCGTAATCACCAAATAGGACGTCATAAAAGATAACAGAAAGAGTATATACAGCAGACCCCATCCGATGAACTGCAAGTTTTTCTTTGTCAACGCGTTCACCTCTTACGAAGATGATCTTCCAGTGCCGAGATATCTCCATACCAATCCTCGAGCTGGTGACCTTCTTCTCTATGCTTTTTCATTTTATCCATGATTGCTTCATCTAAACTTCGAAAAGAGACGCCAAGCCGGCGGCCAAGTATATATGCGCTGGAAATCAGACTGGCAAGGCCATCTATAATTTTAGCTTGATTGCCTTCCCATATCCCTTTCAACAGATGCGCTACCTGATCGACAACCTCGGTTTTGAGCCATTCAATGACCTTGACCCGCTTCGCGAGATCAACCTCTCTTTCCCGATTGGACAATGCCCGCTCCTCTCCTTATCCCTTACAAGCTTTATACACGATTATACCACAAAACAGCTTGAGCTGTGTTTCCTGAACTTGGCGCTTCACGGGCTCCGGGAACGTTAAATTTCAGTCAGGTTTGAGTTCCGCTTGGGGGATTCGGTCTCCTTTAGTACCCGGTTTGGAGATAACTAGAAACTCCGCTGCATCATGCGAACGGTTATGAATACAGTGCGGGGTTCCAGGCGCGATCCGAAGCCCTTCTTGAGGCCCCAGCTCATGCCATTCGCCGTCCATCTCCATCACGACCTGCCCCGTTAAAATGAAAAAGAACTGCGCCGCGCGCTCATGCAAATGTCTCTCCTCGCTCGTTCCGGGAGGCATTCGTTCGTGAATAATCGTCTCTTCCCCTTTGTGGAGATACCAGCCGTCGCATCCGTCTCCCCATATGTAGTGCTCGGCGTTTTGTTTGCTGATTTTCAATTCATCCGCCACTCCCCGGTTTTGTAGATAACTTTCGACCCTTTTCTATCCACATGTGCATAACTTTTCGTCCGGATTTAGTCACCGTGTTTTCCACATGTCCCCAAGTCCTACCTCCATTCTATAAAAGTTCCTGTGGACTGTCTAACTTCCGTGGTTATCCACAGTCCTGTTCCCCTCCGGAACGCAAAAAAAACCGGAAATTTCTCTCCGGCTTCCAGCGTTCTATCCTTTTTTGTTGAATAATTCTTGCTGCCTCAGCTCTGTTTGCCTTTTTGTCGATAAAAAAAGACAACCGGCAGAACCGGCTGTCTTCTTCTCTATACAAACTACTCCGTAGTGTATGGAAGCAAAGCAATTGTGCGCGAGCGCTTGATTGCTGTTGTCAGCATACGCTGATACTTCGCGGAAGTACCTGTTACACGACGAGGCAAGATTTTACCTCTTTCGGAGATAAATTTCTTAAGGGTCTCGATATCTTTGTAATCGATATGAGTGATCTTGTTTGCTGTGAAGTAGCAAACTTTACGGCGCTTACCGCCTTTACCGCGGCGTGGAGTGAATTTACGCTCCGAACGCTCCGGACGATCACCGCCTTCCGAACGTTGCGGACGGCTGCTTGTTTGTTGTTCGCTCATTTGAGTCAGTCCTTTCTACTTAGAATGGCAAATCATCATCGGATATGTCGATCGGTTTCCCGTCGTCGAGGAAAGGATCCTGCTGTTGATCCCGCGTATTTCGGCCGCTGCCGCTTCCGCCGCCGCCATATCCACCGCCTGAACCGCCGGAGTAAGAACCCTCTTCACGGTTAGCGGAATTAGCAGATTCCAGGAAGCGCACATTATCGGCAATGACTTCGGTTACGTAAACTTTACGTCCCTCGTTATTGTCGTAAGAGCGTACCTGCATGCGTCCTTCCACAGCCGCCAAACGGCCTTTGCGAAGATAGTTGGCGCAAGTTTCCGCAAGCTGTCTCCAAGTTACGACAGGTATGAAATCGGCTTCCCGTTCCTTCGATTGCGAACTTACGAACGGCCGATCCACCGCCAGTGTAAATTGGGTTACGGCCACACCCGCAGGTGTGTAACGCAGCTCAGGATCTCTTGTCAGTCTGCCGATAAGAATTACACGGTTTAACAACGTTCATCCCTCCGATGCTTCCTTACTTAACACGCTGATTAAGCTACGTCTTTAACGATCAGGTAGCGAATGATTTCGTCGGAAATCTTCATTACACGATCAAGCTCTGCTACAACTGCAGGTTCTGCGTTGAAATGTACGAGTACATAGTGTCCGTCACGGAACTTGTTGATCTCATACGCAAGGCGACGTTTACCCATCAGGTCGTGCTTCGTAATTTCGCCACCACCGTTGGTGATAATGCCTTGGAACTTCTCTACAGTAGATTGAACTTGTTCTTGTTCAATGTCTGTACGAATGATATACATCACTTCGTATTTGCGCATGCTTGTCACCTCCTTTTGGACTAAGCGGCTCCCGATTCTGATCAGGAGCAAGGAGCGAGAATTAGTTGAATTACAAAACTCGCACCTAAATACTATAGCAGATTGCTTTCCCCATTACAAGTCACAACCTGTCCATTCGCTGGAACTGCCAATGTATGCTTACCGGCAGGCTCCCTGCGCGGCACATGCTTTCTTAAGCGAGGGACATACTAACTCCGTAATTAAACGCTTGGAGGTGAAAAGAATGGGTGAGAAGACGCAGTTCGTGCCTGGCGACAAGGCGCCCAATGAAGGGCGCTACATCGAAATCGGCGAGAATGCCTTTCATATGGGGATCAACAACCCGGAAATCGTTCACTTGAAGAAAGGCGACTCGTTTCCCGATACCAAAAATCACAACCGCAAATGGAAGCGGCTGTACCACTGAAAAGGGGCTCTGCCTTTATGAAGAAATCCTTCACACTGTATGCGACGATTTTCGGTCTTTTACTCTGTCTGATTCACTATTTCGGCCATGACCGGGACTCGCTTTATCTGCTCTTTTATTCCCTCAGCGTGCCTGCCTGGTTTGCTCCCATGTTCACGAATGTCTACGAGATCTCCATGGGTAAAATGTTCGTGATCTACGTGCTCACGGTAGCTTCCTGGGCGCTTATCGGTTACATCATCGATCGTTTCTCCGTTGTGCGGAAAGAACGGCAGGGACGTACCGGCGGTGCAGCCTGAAAGCATACGAACTCCGCCGCTTCGCAGAACGAACTTTAAGCCTGCTTCGGCAAGCCGATGTAAGCCGGAACCATAACGACATGCAAAAACCTCCTGCTTCATAACGAAGCAGGAGGTTATCATTGGTAAAGTTATGGCGGAAAGAGTGGGATTCGAACCCACGCACGGCTTGCGCCGCCTAGCTGATTTCGAGTCAGCCCCCTTGGGCCTCTTGGGTACCTTTCCGTATCGAGAACATTTTTTATTGTAGCACAAGCTGTGGTTAGTCTGCAAGAGGGAAATTCGGCAAGAAAAAAAGGAGCGTCAAGAACCTGACACTCCGTTTTCGGAGGCTTCCGCCCCTTTATCTGCAGAGGACCGGAGTACCTTCTTCAGTTTGCTTTCGAACTTGGCCCGCGGTACCAGCACGCTGTGTTTGCAGCCTACGCATTTGATCCGGATGTCCATGCCCATACGAATAATTTCCATTTCGTTCGTTCCGCAGGGATGCTGTTTTTTCATCTGCACGATATCCCCTAGTTCATACTGCTTCTTCTCCATAGGGCTATATGGCTCCCCTTTCCCCTTTGAAATAGGTCACGGTTTTCGGATACGGAATCTCGATTCCGTGCGCATCCAGCTGCTTTTTCACTTCCGCGAACATTTTACGCTGCACATCCACCTGCATATTCGGTTTGCACTCCGCTGTAATCCGCAGGACAATCTCCGACTGTCCCAGAGACTGGACACCGAGCACCTTCGGCTCGCTTACGATGTTCTCGTTGCCTTCCGCCATGCGGTCTACCGTGGTTTGCAGAACCTCCATCGTCTTATCGATATCGGATTCATAAGCAATCGAAATATCGACGATCGCCAGCGAATTGTTGATGGAATAGTTCGTAACCTGCTTGATGTTCCCGTTCGGAATAAAGTGAACTTCCCCGGTCCAGCTGCGGAGCCGGGTTACCCGGATACCGATTTGCTCTACGGTTCCCCGGAACGTATCGATTTGTATAACGTCCCCTACGGCAAACTGATCCTCGAAAATGATGAAGAACCCCGTTATGACATCCTTCACCAAGCTTTGGGCTCCGAAACCGATCGCAAGTCCGAGAACCCCCGCTCCGGCGAGTATAGGTCCCAAATTAATACCTACTTGGGCCAGAATAAGCAGAATCGTTATAAAGTTGACTACATAAGAAATGATATTGTGAATAAGCTTGCCGATCGTAGCCGTGCGCCTCGGATCGAATTTGAGAGGGCTCTTCTCCCTCGTTTCCATCATCCGGTTTACAAGCTTATCGGCTACTTTAATGATGAGACGCGAGAGTACATAAATGACGACAATTTCAACGATCGTTGCTCCGTACTTGATCAGCTGTTGGGAATCCAGCAAATATTTTTTGATATCATCCACGAAATGGGTCACCGTTTCTTCAGGATTTTGCAGTCCCGTAATGGCAGCCAGTCTGTTCCCCATGTTAGTCATTTTTCCACCGCCCTTACTTTTCCATCCTAACATATTCGGATTCTTTTTTGAAATAAATGCCTCTGATTTCAACCTGCTCCGTCTCGATGATCCGCTGGACTTCCGTATAGTCCTCTGCCGGAAATTGAATGGAAAGCGCACAGCCCGCCGTTACGCCTTTGGGAGTCGGGCACAGGTCGATTTCGATATCCGCGTATTCGAGCAGCATTTCGGCCCGCAGGGCCTGCTGGGTAGAGTCGAATGCAATGAGCAGCCATTCCCCCATTCTTCATCCCTCTCTTCACTCTAGTTTCTTCTCTATCGACTACGTATATTTTCCCGGCTTTCTCCGTATACTAGTAAAAACTTCTAAGCGCCCAGCTAATGCCTGCCGAAAGCGTTTTTCCACGATTAAGAAGACAAACCCGGAGGGATCCTCAATGAAACCATTCGGCTTTTCCGCGAAACCGGCTGCCGAGCAGCCCGCTCCTATTAAACTTTCTCATTCGGACAGCAGCACGCCTGCAGCTCTATCCGCATACTTTTCCGAGATTCTAAAAAAGCTGCCCTCCTATCAACCTATTGTGATCGTTTGTGTCGGTACGGACCGTTCCACAGGCGATTCACTAGGCCCCCTGGTTGGCAGCAATTTAAAGAGACGAAGCGGCGCTTCCTACTCCCTGTACGGAACCTTGGATGAGCCGGTACACGCCATGAATTTGTCGGATACGATTACGGCTGTCGAGACAGCCCACCGCTATCCCTTCATCGTGGCGATTGACGCTTGTCTCGGTCAGGTTTCCAGTGTCGGCTCTATACAAGTCGGGCATGGCCCGCTTAAGCCTGGAGCAGGCGTAAATAAGGAGCTTCCGTCGGTAGGCGATATCCATGTTACCGGTATCGTAAACGTCGGCGGTTTTATGGAGTATTTCGTGCTTCAAAATACCCGCCTCAATCTGGTGATGAATATGGCCGACGTTATCGCCGGCTCCCTGCATCACGCGCTTTGCTCCGTCCGGCGGTCTTCCCCTACTTCTGCGCTAACGTCAGATTGATCGCTTCTTTCTCCTCGGGAGAAAGCGAGTACGGAGAGCCGCCCTTCTCAACCGGTTTGGCATAGATGTATGTATCTTCCCTGCTGTGAATGCCGGTGATGAGAATCCCATCTTCATACTCGTCCAGAATAGCCACCGTGAAGCTCATAAGACTTCCCGTGTCCGAGAAGGCGTTATAGCGGTGAATGCCGACCCTGGATTTCATCCGCTTCATGGATTGGCTGATCCGGTTCAGCCGGTCCGTCGTATCTCCCTGCAGGATGATCTGGTCCTCTATCTGCTGCTGCATGTGAACAAGCAGCTGTTCGATATTAACCTCTCCGGCTCCATTCATGACTTTCTTATATTGTTTGCGAAGCTTGCCCAGTTTAATCCACAACGCAAGCATTCCGATTAACAGCAACAAGACAAGCAAACAAAGAACCGCTAAAATCGGTTCAACCGGCAGCCCGATGTTGTTCTCACCCATGTCCTTCTTCCCCTCTGCTATCTTGTCTCGCTGTTCTTGTTCCTTCCAGTCGGCTGCGTTCCTGCTTATAAAATAACGGTGTCCGCTATTTCTTTGACCGCTTCAATTAGAGTATCCGCTTCTTCATCTGTCGTAAAATAGCTGACGCTTGCCCGGACGGCGCCGGTTTTACCTGTGCCTGCGGTTTCATGCGCAAGCGGGGTGCAGTGATATCCGGCTCTGACCGCGATGCCGTAATGCTGGTCCAGGATGAACGCCACCTCGGACGCATCCATATGCTCCAGGACGAAGGACACGATGCCCGTCCGTTCTTCGCCGATTCCGGGACCGAGAAGCCGGAGATGCGGCACATCCCGAAGTGCTTCCATGATCCGCTGAGTCTGCTCCCACTCCTTCGCGTGGATGTTTTCCACACCCGTCCGGAGGACAAACTTCAGGCCTTCGCTTAACCCGGCTAATCCCGGGGTATTCGGCGTGCCCGCTTCGTACCTGTCCGGTCTTACGGAAGGCTGGTCGATCGCTTCCGACTGGCTCCCTGTTCCGCCGTGCATAAGAGGCTCCAGATCGAGCCGGGGATGGATATACAGGCCTCCCGTCCCTTGAGGTCCCAGGAGACCTTTATGGCCCGGAAACGCCAACATGTCGATCCCCATCTGCTCCACGTGAATAGGAAGGATTCCGGCCGTCTGAGCGGCATCTACGAGCAAGCATATCCCCTTCTCTCTGCAGAGCTGCCCAATATCGGCGACAGGCAGGATGCTTCCGAGCAGGTTGGAGCTATGGTTGATAACGACAAGCGAAGTGTGGCTTTGAATATTTTCCTTTAAGGCGTCAATGTTTATTCTCCCGAATTCATCGGTTTCCAGATAGGTGACTTGCACGTTTTTCGTGCGCCTTAAATATTCAAGGGGTCTTCGGACGGAGTTATGCTCTACTGCTGTACAGATAACATGCTCTCCCTCTTTCACATGGCCTTTGATAGCCAAATTGATGGCTTCTGTTGTGCTGGAACCGAAAGCGAGATCATTGGGATTTTTAAAACCAAACAGCTTCGCTGCGTGCTTGCGTGCTTCGAACACACCCCGGCTTGCCTGTACAGCCATCGCGTGACTGCCTCTGCCGGGATTAGCCGCATACTCGTTGATGCAGCGCAGCACAGCCTCTCCGACCTGCGGCGGTTTTGGCCACGAGGAAGCGGCATTATCGAAATATAAAAACGGCTTCGTCACTGCCGGCCCCTCCTCACAAAGATAGCATACCTTCTCTCACTTTCTTTACGGACAGAAAGCCAGAGATTTGTATGCTATGTATGGTTTAGTTAGATAAACAATCAGGAAATCTGCCCTTGAAGCATTTCCAGCAATCTTTCCAAATCATCTTTGGAGTAATACATCAGTTCGATCCGTCCTTTATAATTTTGATGCTTGATCCGGACCGTCGTACGATAATGATCCTGAAGCTGCTCTTCCGCCTGATGAAGATAAGGATCTTTCTTTTTGTCTTTCACCTTCGGTTTTTCCTTGTCTTCGGAAGCGAGCTCTTCACGCCGTTTAATCTCTTCCTCCAACTGGCGAACGCTCCATTGACCGTTAATACAAGCATCCGTCAGTTCTTTCTTCACCTTGTCATCCTTAACCCCTACGATTGCGCGTGCATGTCCCATGGAAAGTGTTCCACGTGAAACATATTGCTTGATGGATTCAGGCAAATGAAGAAGACGCAGGAAGTTCGCGATATGAGAACGGCTCTTGCCTACTTTTACAGACAACTCTTCTTGCGTTAATGAAAACTGATCTATGATGGCTTGATAAGCGATTGCAATCTCCATCGCATTCAAATCTTCACGCTGAACGTTTTCGATCAATGCGATTTCCATAACCTGTTGATCGCTAAGCTTTTTCACAACCGCTGGAATGGTTGCTAAACCGCTTGCCTGAGAAGCGCGGAATCTTCTCTCCCCGGCAATAATCTCGTATCCTTTTAAAACCGTGCGAACAATGATCGGCTGAATAACGCCATGTTCCTTGATGGAAGAAGCCAGTTCTTGAATACCGTCTTCGTTAAAATGTTTACGAGGCTGGTATGGATTCGCCCGCAGCTGATTCAAAGGGATTTCAATGACCTTGTCCTCTTCCCCGATCTCCAGCTCCGGAATAAGCGCTCCGAGACCTTTACCTAGTCGTTTGCTCAAGACTAATCACTTCCTTTGCAAGCTCTAAGTATACTTCCGCACCTTTAGACCGCGGGTCATAAGTAATAATGGACTGTCCATGGCTCGGCGCTTCGCTAAGTCGGACATTACGCGGTATAATCGTTTGATACACTTTTTGCTGAAAATATTTCTTCACTTCTTCAATGACCTGGATACCTAGGTTTGTACGGGCGTCAAACATCGTTAGGAGAACGCCTTCAATTTGCAGGGATGTGTTTAAATGCTTCTGCACAAGTCTGACTGTATTCAACAGCTGGCTTAATCCTTCAAGCGCATAATACTCGCACTGGATCGGGATAATCACGGAGTCGGAAGCCGTCAGTGAGTTAATGGTCAAAATCCCTAACGACGGAGGACAATCGATGAGAATATAATCGTACATATGCTCGACAAGCTGAAGCGATTTCTTCAATCGAACCTCACGCGATATCGTTGGAACCAATTCAATTTCGGCGCCCGCCAGTTGGATAGTAGCCGGAATAATGTTCAAATTCGGAATTTTAGTAGCAACTGTAGCGTCTTTCGGGTGAATATCATTAATGAGGACGTCATAAATACAGTATTCTACATCTGCTTTATTGACCCCAATCCCACTCGTCGTATTACCTTGAGGGTCGATGTCCACCAGCAGTACCTTTTTGCCGAGCGAAGCCAAACAAGCACCCAGATTGACAGATGTCGTTGTCTTCCCTACGCCGCCTTTTTGATTCGTTATCGCGATTGTCTTGGACAATTCATTCACCCCACTACCTTAAAACCTCTCATTAAAAACTTAACAAAGAGAATACTACTATATTACCATAATCAAGAGAACGAAACTAATAAAAATGCAGGTTCCGACAACAAAATGAAGAAATTTGGCAGATTGCTCGACAGTAGTTTCAAACCGGTTTCCAAGCGTCCATCAAGCTATACACATATGGCTCTTTCTCACTTAGATCCATACAGTAAATAACGAACAAACCTATGACGTATCCCGCACCTAAAAAGTTTGCACTTTTCCTGATATTTTGCAGTTGAATTTTAAAAATCCTTTCTGATGTCCCCCCACTCAATTAACTCCATAATCTAATCTTTCTAAACAAAAAAACCTCCTGTTACAAATCCAGCTTCCTTTACGGGAAACTACCTTTGTCATACAGGAGGATTATGCTTTAATCCCTTGATTATTTTGCCGAATGCTGCTTAGGAATTTTAATGATGATTTCGTAGTGATCTTCATGATCCTGCTCAGCCGTATTAATATTGAGACCCGAGCTGGCCACCATCTCAACGGACTGTCTGATGGTATTTAGCGCCAGACGTACATCTTTCGAATAAGAAACACGTTTGCTTTTTTTAATCTGGGTAGCTTCTTTCAAAAATTGAATGCGTGTTTCCGTCTGCTTCACATTAAGCTCTTTAGCGATAACCTCTTCAAGAATTTTAACCTGAAGCTCTTCTTGATCCAAAGAAAGCAGAGCACGCGCATGTCTCTCCGTGATCTTCCGCTCAATAAGTGCCATTTTAACAGGCTCGCTCAAATTCAACAGACGAATCTTGTTGGCGATAGTCGATTGGCTTTTGCCCAGACGCTGTGCCAGACTTTCTTGGGTGAGATCATGCATCTCTATAAGCTGCTGATACGCGGCCGCTTCTTCGATCGCCGTCAAACCTTCACGCTGCAGATTTTCGATTAGAGCAATAGACGCCGCTTGAGAATCGTTGAATTCCCGCACGATGGCAGGAATGGTTTCCAGACCGAGCTTTTTGACCGCTCTTAAGCGGCGTTCCCCTGCTATTAACTCAAAAGTATTATTACGCACCCTTACAACGATAGGCTGAATAACGCCATGTGTACGAATCGTTTGGCAAAGTTCATCAATGCGATCATCATCAAAAATCGTTCTTGGCTGGTACGGACTCGGATTGATGTTTTGTACGGGAATGTTTTTAACTTCATCCATATTGCTTCGCTCCGTAAAACCAAAAAGTTTTGATAGCTGCTCTTTCATGAATATAATACCACCCAACTCTTCCCCGATATTTTACAGGAAGGAGAAAGCAAAGCCTCGGCATTCTACCAACCCGTTTATCTGAAACCAAAGAATTAAAGAAGGGTCGCAGACTCCCCTATCACGACAATTCTATCCATAGATCTTTAATTGCGTAAAAATCCCCTATATAAGATATTCGTCAGCCGCCCATCTTTTTCCTGCCAATAACGGTAAGAATTCATGAAATTCCTGGTAAGGATGTTCCACGTGAAACATCCTATTTCACTAAAGGCTGCTTTAAAGGTAATCCAGCTTTACGAGGATATTTACCGGGTGTAGGTGCTGTTTTCTGGATTTGGATAAAATGTCGTATGGACTTCTCGACTGGCAATTCCAAACGATCTACCTGTTTAAGCCGACCTTTGAGCAAGCCTATGCTAAAGGCTGCCTCTTTCATCTCTTCTTCCGCATCCGCGGCCTTCATCGCAACAAACAATCCCCCTACCTTCACAAAAGGCAGGCAAAATTCATTCAGCACGCTAAGCCTAGCGACTGCCCGCGCCGTAACCAAATCATACCGGTCACGGTGCTGCTGCAGCCGGGCCGCATCTTCCGCACGGGCATGGACACACGTTACATCCGTCAGCCCGAGCTCTTTTACGAGCTCATTCAGAAAAACAATCCGTTTGTTCAATGAATCCACAATCGTAACCTTCAGATGCGGGAAAGCGATTTTCAAAGGGATGCTGGGGAAACCGGCACCAGAACCGATATCCGCCAGAGTCTCTACTTTTTCCATATCCAAATAAAAGGCAAGCGATAGCGAATCATAGAAGTGTTTCAAATAAACCTGGTCGCGCTCTGTGATCGCGGTTAGATTGATTTTCTCGTTCCACTCCACAAGCAAGCGGTAATACGTCTCGAACTGTTGAAGCTGTTCATCGGAGAAAGACAGCTGGTGGGGCTGCAAATGACTAATAAACTGCTCTTGTATGAAATCGGTCATAAATTCCTCTATCCCCTTGCAGCGATAACTTGGTTGTAATGCTCCAGGTACACGAGTAGGATGGAGATGTCCGCCGGTGTTACACCAGAGATCCGGCTCGCCTGTCCGATGGATACGGGACGAATTTTTGCGAGCTTCTGCTTAGCTTCCGTTGCAATTCCGTGAATATCTTCATAGATGATATCGTCCGGAATCTTTTTCTTCTCCATCTTTTTAAGCCGTTCCACCTGCGCCAGCTGTTTTTCGATATAGCCCGCATATTTCACTTGAATTTCGGCCTGCTCTTTTACCTCATCGGAAAGCTCTACCGGCAGAGGAAGCATACCCTCAATGTGAGAGTAATTGATTTCCGGTCGTTTTAGAAGGGTAAGAAGATCCACGGCATTATTCAACAGGACAGTGCCCGCTTCCTCGAGAATAGCCTGGACGTGAGGTTCCGGACGGACCTTGGTGGTTTTAAGACGGTGCAGTTCCTGTTCGATCTGTTCCTTCTTCTCCAGAAAACGCTGGTAACGTTCTTCCGGAATCAGCCCGATTTTATGTCCGATCGGAGTAAGCCGGAGATCGGCGTTATCGTGGCGAAGCAGCAGGCGGTATTCCGCACGCGAAGTGAGCAAGCGGTAAGGCTCCGACGTTCCCTTGGTTACCAGGTCATCGATCAGCACGCCGATGTAGCCTTCGGAACGGTCGAGAATGACCGGGTCCTTCCCCTGCACCTTGCAGGCCGCATTAATACCGGCCATGATGCCTTGACCGGCAGCTTCTTCATAACCCGAGGTTCCGTTGATCTGCCCTGCCGTAAACAACCCCTCAACCAACTTGGTTTCAAGAGTCGGTTTCAGCTGCGTCGGAACAACCGCATCGTATTCGATCGCGTAACCGGTACGCATCATTTCAACCTTCTCCAAGCCTGTAATCGAGCGCAAGATTTTGAGCTGCACATCTTCCGGCATGCTTGTCGACAATCCTTGTACATAATACTCGGACGTATTGCGTCCTTCCGGCTCAAGGAAAATCTGATGCTTCGGTTTATCGGCAAAACGTACGATTTTATCCTCGATAGAAGGACAATAACGGGGACCCGTTCCTTCAATGGCTCCCGAAAACATCGGCGCACGATGCAGATTATCGTTAATAATTTCGTGAGTATTCTCGGTCGTATAAGTCAGCCAGCACGGCAGCTGATCTTGCGTGCCCTCTTTCGTTTCGTAGGAGAAAAATCTTGGATTTTCGTCCCCGGGCTGAATTTCCGTTTTGGAAAAATCAATGGAGTCCTTATGCACACGCGGCGGAGTTCCCGTTTTGAAACGGACAAGTTCCAGACCCAAGTCACGCAGAGATTGCGACAACCGGACAGAAGGCTGCTGGTTGTTAGGGCCGCTTTCGTACATAAGTTCGCCCATAATTACTTTCCCGCGCAGATAAGTGCCTGTTGTCAGAACGACCGCTTTGCCGTAATATTCCGCCCCGGTCTTCGTTACTACGCCTTTGCAGACGCCATCCTCCACAAGCAGTTCTTCCACCATTCCCTGACGTAACGTCAGGTTTGGAGTGCTTTCGATCGTTTCTTTCATCATGTGCTGATACAGAAATTTGTCCGCCTGAGCACGCAGGGCATGAACGGCCGGCCCTTTTCCTGTGTTCAACATCCGCATTTGAATGTACGTTTTGTCGATATTGCGTCCCATTTCTCCGCCAAGCGCGTCGATTTCACGGACAACGTGCCCTTTGGCAGGTCCCCCGATAGATGGATTGCAAGGCATGAAAGCAACCATATCCAGGTTGATGGTGAGCAGAAGCGTTTCACAGCCCATTCTGGCTGCGGCCAGCGCCGACTCGACACCCGCATGGCCCGCTCCGATGACGATAACTTCGTAGTTCCCGGCTGAGTAGCCCATCTTTTCTACCTCCTATACCGTCTTATTTCCCAAGACAGAACTGTGAAAAAATTTGATCAATCAACGATTCGGCAACCGAATCTCCTATAATTTCACCGAGATGCTCCCAAGCAGCCCGGATATCAATCTGAATCATATCGATTGGCACATAAGCGTCATTGGCATCCATTGCTTCGCGCAGCGAGCCCTTAGCCTGCTTCAGAAGTCCGATGTGACGGACATTGCTGACATAGGTCAAGTCCGTGGATTCCAAATTGCCTTCAAAGAAAATAGCCGAGATCGCCTTTTCAAGCTCCGTGAGGCCGCTTCCTTCCAGGAGAGATAGTGAAACCACTCGCCCTTGCGGGAATTTGGCTTCGATCTCATCTTTATCTATTTGTAAGGGAAGATCCGTTTTATTCAAAATGACGATAGTTTGACGCTGTCGCAGTTCTTCTATCATGGCGAGTTCTTCAGGCAGCAGCGGTTCGCTGCTGTTTAACACCAGGAGAATCAAATCCGCTTCGGACAAGGCCGTCCTGGAACGCTCTACCCCGATTTGCTCAACAAGGTCCGACGTTTCCCGGATACCGGCCGTATCAAGAAGCTTGAGCGGAATGCCGCCCACATTGACGTATTCCTCGATCACATCCCGGGTTGTCCCCGGAATATCCGTGACGATAGCGCGGTTCTCCTGCGCCAGCGTATTGAGCAGCGAGGACTTTCCGACGTTCGGCTTGCCGATAATCGCCGTCACAATGCCCTCACGCAAAATCTTCCCGTGTTCGGCCGTTCTTAACAGCTCGTCGATACGGGAACTCACTTGAATGCAGCGTTCGCGGATAAACGTATTGGTCATTTCCTCTACGTCATGCTCCGGATAATCAATGTTCACTTCAATATGAGCCATCAGCTCAACCAGCTGGTAGCGCAGCTCGCCTATCGCTTTGGATAAATTGCCGTCCACCTGTTTCAACGCAATTTGAAAAGCACGGTCCGATTTGGACCGGATCAGGTCAATGACCGCTTCCGCCTGGGTCAGGTCGATCCGTCCGTTCAGAAAAGCGCGCTTGGTGAACTCACCCGGCTCGGCAACACGTATCCCCTGCTCCAGCAGGAGGTCCATCACCCGTTTTACGGAGACAATTCCCCCGTGACAGTTGATTTCAACGACATCTTCCGTCGTAAAAGAACGCGGTGCACGCATGACGCTGATAAGAACTTCCTCTATTTTATCACCCGATGCAGGGTGAATGATATGCCCATAATGAATGGTATGTGTCGGAGCCTCGGACAATTTTACTTTGGACCGGAATAACGGCTCCACCAGCTTGACGGCTTCGTCGCCGCTGACTCTTACAACCGCTATACCGCCCTCCCCAAGTGGAGTGGCAATGGCGGCAATTGTATCTGAAATCATAAAATAAACACCCCGTAAGCGGAGCGGTAACCGCTCAAATTATGAAAAAAGCAATGACGCCTAGAAAATACAGGGTCATTGCAGACAGTTATCTTAACGTAATTACAACGCGACGATTCGGCTCGTCGCCTTTGCTGTATGTTTTCACCGACGGATGCGATTGCAGCTCGGCATGAATGATTTTGCGCTCCTGAGCGTTCATCGGCTCCAAAATCAATTCCTTCCGGGAACGGACGACGCGGCCCGCAAGCCGGTGTGCCAGTTCCTGCAGCGTCTGCTTCCGTCTGTCTCTAAACTGCTCGGCATCGAGCAGAATGCGGACATGCGCGTTTGAGAACCGATTTGCGACGATATTGACCAAATATTGAAGCGCGTCCAAAGTTTGTCCTCTTTTACCGATCAATATTCCGAGTTCGGATCCGCTTAAGTTAAACAAATGGCCTTCTTTCGTTTGCTTCTGGTCAATGGAGATAGCCAGCCCCATCGTATCGAACAGCTCTTTCAGAAAAGCAACGGCTTCCTCGATCGGATCCGGGATCTTCTCGAGTTCCACCTTCGCTTCCTTCGTGCCGATCAATCCGAGAAAACCTTTGGACGGCTGTTCCAGGACGGTGACATGCACCCGGTCTTGCGTAGTGCTTAACTGCGCAAGACCGGCCTTTATTGCATCATCAATCGTTTTTCCCGTCGCAATCACTTTTTTCATGCAGCCTGTCCACCTTTTGTTTTAGGAGATCGACCGTACAAGAAATAGGTCTGAACGATGGTGAAGATGTTGCTGTAAATCCAGTACAGCGGCAAAGCGGATGCGAAGCTCATCGACATCACGAAGATCATCACCGGGAAAATAAACATGATGCTCTGCATCTGTTTGTTCATCGGGTTCTGAGCCGACATTACTTTCTGCTGAATGAACGTTGTAGCCGCCGCTAAGATCGGCAGTACATAGAACGGATCGGGCTTACCGAGTTCCATCCACAGAAATTGGTGTGAAAAAATGTGCGGATTCCGCACGATCGCTTGATAAAGCGCCAACAGGATCGGCATCTGAATCAAAATCGGGAAACATCCGGCAAGCGGATTGACACCATGCTTCTGGAAAAGCTTCATTGTCTCTTCCTGCTGTTTTTGCGGGTTATCTTTAAACTTTTCGCGGATTTTGGCCATTTCCGGCTGGACTTCCTGCATACGCTTGGAGCTCTTGTACTGCTTGAGCGTCAGCGGCAGAACGATCAGGCGGATAATGATGGTTACGATCAGGATAGAGATACCGTACGAATTGCCAATCGAAGTGGCAAAGAAATCGAGCAGATCAGACAGAGGGATAATGAAGTATTTGGTGAAAAATCCTGCTGTCGCGGGATCCAATGGAGGATACGAGGTAGGCGAAGTGCCGCAACCCGTTAGCACGAACAACAGCAAAAGAAGCGGTGCATATTTGTAGGTTCGACGAATCAATTGAGGTCCTCCCAGTTTTCTATTCCACCATAAACTATACCATAGTTTAATCCGGCAAGGAAATAATTGCTTGGAAATTAAAGCATGTTTAAACCGAGCCGGGATCAGCTGTTTTTTCGCAGCAGCCCCGCCCGTTTGAAAACATGGTAGATGCTCTTCTCCATCTCGTGGAAATCCATTTCGACGGCCGGCTTTCTCACGATGACAATATAATCATAGCCACCGGGAAACCGCTCCTCGTTCAGCCGGATAATTTCCTTTAGAACGCGGCGCAGCCTGTTGCGGATGACGGCGTTTCCAATCTTTTTGCTGGCCGAAATCCCAAGCCGGAAATGTTCGTTCTCACGGCGGGGCATATAATATAGAACAAACTGGTGGTTCGCTGCCGACTTTCCGTAGCGGTACACCTTTTGAAAATCTTCTCTTTTTGCAAGCCTAAGCTTTTTTTCCACAAGCAAGCACTCCAAACAAAACCGCTTCTTTGACCGCCCATACCTTAGTTTTCACCGGTAGCGGGCGGTTTAATCGGTCGAAACCCTCACAAGCCTATAAAAATCCAGAAAAAAAGACCACATCAAGTGGCCTGGCAATTAAGCACTCAGTACTTTTCTACCTTTTTGACGGCGTGCTTGCAGCACTTTACGGCCGTTTTTCGTGCTCATTCTTTTACGGAAACCGTGGTTCTTCTTCCGTGTTCTTGTGTTCGGGTTAAACGTAGGACGCATCTATTTGCACCTCCCTGAGGATCTATCTAATCCCAAAAATGTCTTTTTCAATTAAAGCACAAAGAGAGGCTATAAGTCAAGGTGGAAGCTCGGTCGGAACAACCTGTGTACAAATTTTTCAGGCCTCTGTGCAGAACTTGTCGAAAGCAAACAAATTATCAACAATATCTAGTGGTGTTAATATTAACTTTACACAAGGGGTTGAATATGTGGATAAATTAAAACATTGCGTTGATAATCCCTCTCTCATTTGCTAATATAGTATTGTTTCTGTTGTGGATATTCTCCTGACACCCTTCGTTTATCAACAGCCTGTGGATAACATTGTGAACAATTTTCCCTCTATTCGAGCAAGTCTCTTCTGCATAACCTGACTCGTGTGGATAAGAATCGACAAGATTTTGTGGTAATTGACATGAAGCAAGGCGACATGGCGTTTTCCGCAAGTCTTTTTTATGTTTAAAGGAGTGAACTGTTGTGGATAGCCATACGACCGACTCATGGCAGCAAGTCCTGTCTATCATACAAAAAAAATTAAGCAAGCCGAGCTTCGATACTTGGCTTAAATCCACAAGAGCTACCGTCTTTACGGATACGACTGTCGTCATCAGCGCACCGAACAATTTTGCGAAAGAATGGCTGGAAAGCCGCTACGCGAAAATGATCGGGACCACGATCTATGAATTTCTCGGCAAACAAGTCGAGGTCAAATTCATAAACGAGTCCGACGAGAAATCACCCGTCGCGGTACAAACCCCGCCCCCGGAAATTCCGAAGGAGCCTGCCGCTCCCGTTCAAGAAGAAACTTTTCATCATATGATGAACTCGCGGTACACGTTCGATACGTTCGTTATCGGCGCCGGCAACCGGTTCGCCCATGCGGCTTCTCTTGCCGTTGCGGAGGCCCCGGCCAAAGCATACAATCCGCTTTTTCTCTACGGAGGCGTAGGACTCGGGAAAACCCACTTGATGCACGCAATCGGGCATTATGTGCTCGAACATAATCCGCGGGCGCGCGTTCTCTACATCTCTTCCGAGAAATTTACGAACGAATTCATCAATGCGATCCGGGACAACCGCGGCGAAGGATTCCGCAACAAATACAGAAGCATCGATGTGCTTCTTATAGACGATATTCAATTTCTTGCGGGTAAAGAACAGACGCAGGAAGAATTTTTCCACACATTCAACGCCCTTCATGAAGAAGGCAAGCAGATTATCATTTCCAGCGACCGGCCTCCCAAAGAGATCCCGACGCTCGAAGACCGTCTGCGCTCGCGCTTTGAATGGGGACTCATTACGGATATCCAGCCGCCGGATCTGGAGACGCGTATTGCCATTCTCCGCAAGAAAGCCAAGGCCGAGAATCTTGAAATTCCGAATGAAGCGATGGTGTATATCGCCAATCAGATCGATACGAACATTCGGGAACTCGAGGGTGCATTGATTAGGGTTGTCGCCTATTCCTCCTTGAGCAACCAGGATATTACGACTCATCTGGCTGCGGAAGCGCTGAAAGATATTATCCCTTCAAGCCGGCCGCGGGTCATTACGATGCAGGATATCCAGCAGAAAGTCGGAGAATTTTACGGGTTGAAAATGGAGGACTTCAAAGCGAGGAAACGGACCAAAGCCGTTGCTTTTCCGAGGCAGGTTGCCATGTATTTATCGCGGGAAATGACCGATTTCTCTCTTCCCAAGATTGGCGAGGCGTTCGGCGGACGCGATCACACGACCGTTATCCATGCGCACGAAAAAATTAGCGAGGCCCTGAAGACAGATCAGGAACTTTTCAAAATCATTCATAGCCTGACGGAAAAAATCAAAAATCCGTCCTCTTAATAACTACAAGCCTATGCACAAACTATGCACATGTGGATAGGCTTGTTTTTTGTGACTTTCGTCCACATATCCACATATCCAGTGCCTCTACTACTATTACTAATAAAAAAAAGGTATTATATAAGGGTATGCAGTCCGGCTAGAATTTAGAACCACAGGAGTGAAAACATGAAATTAACGATATTGAAAGATTATCTTAATGAATCCATTCAGCACGTCTCCAAGGCAATCTCCAGTAAAACGACTATTCCGATTTTGACCGGAATCAAAATAGACGCCACTTCAGAGGGTGTAACACTGACTGCCAGTGACACCGACATTTCCATCCAAAGCTTTATGCCGACCGAAACTGCTGAGCTGAAAGTAATTGAGCTCTTTCAACCGGGAAGCGTTGTGCTCCCCGCTAAATTTTTCATGGAAATGATCCGTAAGCTCCCTTCCCAAACGATCGAGATCGAAGTCAAGGACCATTTCCAAACCACGATTCGTTCGGGATCTTCCGAAGTACAAATTATGGGTCTCGACCCTGAAGAATATCCGCTTCTGCCCCAAATCGAAGAAAGCCGTACGATCCGGATTCCAAGCGATCTGCTCAAAACGATGATCAAGCAGACGTCTTTTTCCGTTTCGACGAATGAAACTACGCCTATTCTGACCGGTGTACTCTGGCAGATTTCGGACAATAAACTGAAATTTATCGCTTGCGACCGCCACAGACTGGCTTCCCGTGAGATTAACCTCGATCTGGAGCCGGGACAAAAATTCCATCCGATCGTTATTTCCGGACGTACGCTTAACGAGCTGAGCAAAATCTTGCCGGATCAGAATTCCTTGATCGATATCGTTATTGCGGATAACCAGGTGTTGTTCAAAATGAACTCGATTTTGTTCTATACGCGCATCCTGGACGGAACTTACCCGGATACATCCAAGCTTATTCCGCAGTCGTTCCAGACAGAACTCGTAGTGGGCACCAAAGAACTGGCCGATGCGATCGACCGTGCCTACCTTCTTTCCAGAGAAGATAAGACCAATATCGTTAAACTCGTGATGAAAGAAGATGAAACCATCGAGGTTTCTTCAAGTTCGTCCGAATTGGGCAAAGTAACGGAACAACTGCAGCTTCAGAAAATCAACGGCGAGCTGCTGCGGATCTCCTTTAACTCCAAATATATGCTCGATGCGCTTAAAGTTATGGATAGCGACAACATTCACATCGGATTCACCGGCGCTATGCAGCCGATTATTATCCGTCCGGAAGAACAGCAAAATATTTTGCAGCTTATTCTCCCGTACCGCACAACAAGCTAAGCCGACTGACAATTAAATCAAACAAACGGAGGAGACTCGATGAAAGAGGTCACCATTCGTACGGAATATATAACGTTGGGACAATTTTTGAAATTGGCGGACTGCATTCAAACCGGGGGACAGGCCAAATCCTTTCTTCAGGAAGCCCATATCGAAGTAAACGGAGAAATCGAAAACCGCCGCGGGCGGAAGCTGTACTCCGGAGACAAAGTTGCCGTAGAAGGCTGCGGGGAATTCGTCGTGTCCCGGGAATAGGCCGGAGGAAGCACAGGAGGAACGCCATTGTTTGTCAAACGGCTGTTGTTGGATCATTATCGAAATTATCCACATGTGGAAATCTCGACGGATCGGAATGTTAACATCTTTGTAGGTCCCAATGCGCAGGGGAAGACCAACTTGCTGGAATCCATCTATGTGCTTGCACTGACCAAGTCTCACCGTACCCATCAGGAGAAGGAATTGATTCAATGGCAGGAAGACCATGCCAGACTTTTCGGCGAGGTGGAACGAAAGTACGGTACGAGTACGCTCGAGCTTTCGATATCGGGCAAAGGCAAGAAAGCGAAAGTAAACGGGCTTGAGCAAAAAAAGCTGAGCCAGTACGTCGGGGCGCTTAATGTGGTCATGTTCGCTCCCGAAGACCTGGAGATCGTCAAGGGAAGCCCCGGCATCCGCCGGAGGTTTCTCGATATGGAGATCGGGCAGGTTTACCCCAGCTACCTTTACGACCTCACTCAATACCAGAAGGTGCTTGTGCAGCGCAATAATTTGCTCAAACAGTCCTACCCCCCTTCCGCGGCCAATAGCTCTATGCTCGATGTATGGAACGAACAGCTTGCGGCCTTCGGTGTTAAAATTATGAAAAAGCGTCAAAGCTTTATAAAGAAACTCCAAAGCTGGGCGGAGCAGATTCATCAGGGAATCACCAACGGCAAGGAAATGCTCCGGATAGAGTATGCTCCTTCCTTTGCGGACGGGCACTTTGAAGATGAATCTGTTTTATTGGACCGATTTATGATAAAGTTATCACAGATAAAAGAACAGGAAATGCGAAGAGGCGTCTCATTGATCGGTCCGCACCGGGACGACCTTCTTTTCTGCATTAACGACAAAGACGTACAAACGTACGGATCCCAGGGGCAGCAGAGAACGACTGCTCTTTCTTTAAAGTTAGCCGAAATCGAACTCATCCGGGAGGAGGTCGGCGAGTACCCTGTTTTACTCCTCGACGATGTTCTTTCCGAACTTGACGAATATAGACAGACCCAACTCATCCAGACGTTCCAAAAGAAAGTACAAACGTTTATCACAACGACCGGACTCGAAAGTGTCCATTTGGACCAGTTAGACCATGCGGCCGTTTTTCATGTTTCGAGCGGCAGCGTCATCGACAGGAGTTGAGAGATTGTGTTTATCCATTTAGGCGGCGAAAAGATTATTCGTTCCTCGGAACTCATCGCGATTTTCGATCTGTCGATCGAGAAGTCTTCGAAGATATCCAAGCAGTTTATTGCGGAGGCTGCTCGCAGCAAGAAGATCGAGATCATTGGCGAAGAGGAATGCAAATCGCTTGTCGTTACGCAAGGCAAAGTGTATTATTCCCCAATCTCCTCGATGACTTTGAAGAAACGCGCAAATCAGCTGTTGACGAACTGAGCGATTTGACTATGTAAAAGCAGGTGAAGGGTGTATGACTTTGAACCAAAATTCGTACGATGAGAATCAGATTCAGGTACTGGAAGGGCTGGAAGCCGTTCGTAAAAGACCGGGCATGTATATCGGCTCGACCAGCAGCCGCGGCCTCCACCATCTCGTGTGGGAAGTTGTCGATAACTCCATCGACGAAGCGCTGGCCGGTTATTGTACCCGTATCGACGTCATCGTTCATAAAGACAACCGGATCACCGTTATTGACAACGGTCGCGGAATTCCCGTCGGGGAACATGCCAAAATGAAACGTCCCGCGCTTGAAGTGGTTCTCACCGTACTCCATGCAGGCGGCAAATTCGGCGGAGACGATTCGGGTTATAAAGTTTCCGGCGGACTTCACGGGGTAGGTATTTCCGTTGTTAACGCACTGTCCTCGCATCTTCTCGTACGAGTCAAGCTGCACGGTAAAATCCACGAACAAGAATATCGCCAGGGTAAACCGCAATACGATCTTCGGATTATAGGCGAAACGGAAGAGACCGGAACAACGGTTACGTTTACGCCCGATCCGGAGATTTTTACGGAGACAACCGAATACGATTACGAGATTCTGCAATCCAGACTCCGTGAGCTGGCGTTTTTGAATAAAGGAATCGAGATTAATCTGACCGACGAACGTACGGATACTTCCGACAGCTTCATGTACGAGGGAGGAATTAAATCCTTCGTCGAGCACTTAAACCGCAATAAAGAAGCCCTTCATCAACCTCCGATCTATGTGGAGGGCAGCAAGGAGAACATCCAGGTTGAAGTGGCTATTCAGTACAACGACAGCTATACGGAGAACATCTACTCGTTTGCCAACAATATCAATACCCACGAAGGCGGTACCCACGAGTCCGGCTTCAAAAGCGCATTGACGCGGATTCTGAATGACTACGCGCGCAAAACGAATGCGATCAAAGAAAGCGGCTCTAACCTGTCCGGTGACGACGTTCGTGAGGGCTTGGCCGCCATTATCTCGGTTAAGATACCCGAGCCTCAGTTTGAAGGGCAGACCAAGACGAAGCTCGGCAACAGCGAAGTGCGCGGGATCGTCGATTCTCTGTTTGCCGAGAAGCTTCTCGAGTTCCTGGATGAAAACCCGGCGATCGCGAAGAAGATCGTGGAGAAGGGCCTCCAGGCCTCCCGTGCGCGCGAAGCGGCCCGTAAGGCGAGAGAACTGACCCGCCGCAAGAGCGTGCTGGAAGTAAGCTCCCTTCCGGGTAAGCTGGCAGACTGCTCGTCCAAGGATGCGTCCATCAGCGAGCTGTACATCGTGGAAGGGGACTCCGCCGGCGGATCGGCCAAACAGGGCCGTGACCGTCACTTCCAGGCCATTCTGCCGATCCGGGGTAAAATTTTGAACGTGGAGAAAGCGCGTCTGGACAAAATTTTATCGAACCTCGAAATCCGTGCCATTATTACGGCGATGGGTACCGGAATCAGCGATGATTTCGATATTGCCAAAGCCCGTTATCACAAGCTGATCATTATGACGGACGCGGACGTCGACGGAGCCCATATCCGTACCTTGCTGCTTACGTATTTCTATCGTTATATGCGCAAGCTGATTGAAGTGGGGTATGTGTATATTGCGCAGCCGCCGCTTTATAAATTGGAGCGGGGCAAAGTAGCCCGCTATGCATACAGCGACAAGCAGCGGGATGAGATCATGAAAGAATTTGGCGACGGAGCCAAAGTCAACGTTCAACGTTACAAAGGTCTCGGGGAGATGGATGCGGAACAATTGTGGGATACAACCATGGATCCGGAGACTCGCACCTTGCTGCAAGTCACTATCCAGGATGCAATGGATGCCGACTCTATTTTCGATACGCTGATGGGAGACAACGTGGAACCTAGACGTAACTTCATTCATCAGCACGCTAAGTATGTCAAGAACTTGGATATTTAAGGCTTCAAGAGATAGAAGGCTGGATCCATTCCAGTCTAGGATGCACGTTTCAGGAGGATAAATCATGACCGAAGAAATGCGTTCGCAAGTCGTTGAGGTTGATATTAGTTCGGAAATGCGCACCTCATTTTTAGATTACGCCATGAGTATCATCGTCAGCCGTGCGCTTCCTGACGTCCGGGACGGCCTCAAACCGGTTCACCGGCGTATTTTGTACGCGATGTCCGAGCTGGGCATGTATTCAGATAAACCGCACAAAAAGTCAGCCAGAATCGTCGGCGAAGTAATCGGCAAGTACCATCCTCACGGGGATTCTCCCGTGTATGAAACGATGGTCCGGATGGCACAGGATTTCTCGCTGCGTTACATGCTCATAGACGGGCACGGAAACTTCGGTTCCGTCGATGGCGACATGGCGGCAGCTATGCGTTACACGGAGGCACGACTCTCCAAGATCGCTATGGAGATGCTGCGTGATATCAATAAAGAGACTATTGACTACATTCCGAACTATGACGGAGAAGAGCAGGAGCCGGTCGTACTGCCGGCACGGTTCCCCAACCTCCTTGTTAACGGATCTTCCGGGATTGCCGTAGGTATGGCCACCAATATTCCGCCGCATAATCTTGGAGAGGTTATCGACGGAATTCAGCAAATGATCGAGAACCCGGATGTAACTCCGCTGGAATTGATGCAGTCAATCAAAGGCCCGGATTTCCCGACGGGTGCGTATATACTCGGCCGCGAAGGAATTCGGCAGGCTTATGCCACTGGCAGAGGCTCCGTTACCATGAGAGCGAAAGCCGACATTGAAGAAGTGAATAATAAAGCGCGGATTATCGTGCATGAAATTCCTTATCAAGTAAACAAAGCCCGTTTGATTGAGAAAATCGCCGAACTCGTCCGCGACAAGAAAATCGACGGCATTACAGATTTACGTGACGAATCGGACCGTAACGGTATGCGCATTGTTATGGAACTGCGCCGCGATGTGAATCCGAATGTCGTTCTCAACAATCTATATAAGCATACAGCTTTGCAGTCCAATTTCGGTATCATCATGCTGGCCCTCGTAAATGGGGAACCTCGGGTTCTGAACCTGAGGGAGATGATTTATTATTACCTGGAGCACCAGAAAGTTATCATCCGCAGACGTACCGAATACGATCTGCGTAAAGCCGAAGCCCGTGCTCATATTCTCGAGGGTCTGCGTATCGCGCTCGACAATCTGGATGAAGTCATTGCCCTGATCCGTTCTTCGCGTACAACCGAAGCTGCGCGTGAAGGCTTGATGACAACCTTCAACCTTTCTCAAGATCAGGCGCAAGCCATTTTGGATATGCGTCTGCAGCGTCTTACAGGTCTGGAGCGGGAGAAGATTGAACAAGAGTATGCTGAGCTTCTTCAAAAGATCGCGGAATTAAAAGCTATTCTTGCAGATGAGCAGCTTATTCTTGCTATCATCAGTGATGAACTCAATGAAATTAAACAAAGCTACGGTGATGAAAGACGCAGTGAAATTACCAAAGGCGAAGACAGCATCGAAGATGAAGACTTGATTCCTCAAGAGGATGTTGTCATTACTATTACCCACACGGGCTATATTAAACGCCTTCCGGTAAACACGTACCGCAGCCAGAAACGCGGAGGCCGCGGAATCGTCGGTATGGATACGAAGACGGATGACTTTGTAAACCATCTGTTCGTAACCAACACGCATCACTATCTTCTCTTCTTTACGGACAGAGGCAAAGTGTACAAGCTTAAGGCCTACGAGATTCCGGATCTTAGCCGGACTGCGAGGGGAACCCCGATCATCAATCTGATTCAGATTGAACAGGGCGAAACCGTAAGTGCCGTTATCCCGGTTCAGGAATTTAGTGCGGACAATTACTTGTTCTTTGCCACAAAGCAGGGAATCGTGAAAAAAACTCCGTTGGATGATTACATCAATATCCGCAAAGGCGGTCTGATCGCAATCAACCTCCGTGACGATGACTCGCTTGTCGGCGTTAAACTGACGGATGGCAAGCGCCATATTATCATGGGTACGCGTGACGGCATGTCCATCCGATTCCCGGAAGACGATGTCAGATCCATGGGCCGTTCGGCCACGGGTGTCAAAGGCATTCAAATCGGATCGGAAGATACGGTGATCGATATGGACGTGGTTGACGAAGACGCGAGCGTCCTCATTGTAACCTCCAAAGGCTTCGGCAAACGGACGCCGATAGCGGAATACCGCGTGCAATCACGGGGGGGCAAGGGGATCAAAACGCTCAACGTTACCACCAAGAACGGTGCGGTAGTGGGTCTTAAAGTCGTGAACAACGAAGAAGATCTGATGATCATTACCGCGAGCGGAACACTTATCCGGACAAGCATCTCGGGCATCTCTGAAATGGGCCGTAATACTCAGGGGGTTCGTCTAATCAACATCCGCGAGGATGATGAGGTGGCGACTGTGACTCATGTGGCCAAGAGCGAGGAAAGCCAGGATGATGAGTTCAACGAGGAAGATCAGGAACAAATAGCGTCTGAACAAACAGACGCACAGGTGGAAAATCCCGAAGAGGATACTGAAATTTAATAAATACATTCGGAGGTGGGGACTTACATCCCCATCTTTTTTGTTTTACAATAAAATTGACAAACTTAGGTAAAACGGAGGGAAACACCTTGCGGACAGTCTCTGTCTCACAAATTAAAGCCGGCGATAAGCTTCTGGAGGCTGTAAACAGCCGTTTCGGCAATGCATTATTTCATAAGGGCAGAATCCTGACAGAGCGAGATGCGGAGATTCTGAAGGCATTCCTGATCTCTACCGTAACCATTGATAACCGGACAAGCAATTCGGGTCAAGAATCGGCCGGTGCGGTTGCTTCATTGGATATAGATACGAAACAAATCTCGTCCTTTGATCTTTCTTACGACAAAATGCTGCAGCTGCTAAAGAAAGCGTTTGGTCTTGTGCTGGGCAATTCTGCCCTGCCGGTGCTGGAGATGCGTAATGAGCTTCATAAGCTGATCGAGCAAATAGAAGGATACCAGGTCCTTACGTTTACACCGCGGCAGTTTCAGCTGCAGGATTTCGTCTATCACAACAGCATCATGGTTTCTCTGACATCCTATCTTCTGGCTAAATGGCACGGACTCCCTCAGAAAGATTGGATGCAGATAGCCCTCGCCGGACTCCTGCATGATATCGGCAATGCCAAAATCGATCAGGCTCTTCTCGTTAAACCGACCAAGTTAACACCTATAGAGGTTGAGGAAATGCGCAAGCATACCCTATACGGTTACAATGTGCTAAAACCGATAGCAGCCCTTAACGAGGGAGTTAAGCTTTGTTCTCTTCAGCATCATGAGCGGGAGGACGCCTCCGGCTATCCGCTTGGTCTTAAAAGCGATCAGATTCACAGCTATTCTAAAGTTGTTGCTGTAGCCGATATCTTTCATGCCATGACAAGCGTTCGTTATCATCAGGAAGCCACGTCCCCTTATCTGGTTCTGGAGCAGCTGAGCAAAGATGCTTTCGGCAAAGTCGATCCGGCGATCGTCAATACGTTCATCAACAAAGTGACTTCGTTTCATATCGGGACCGTTGTAAAATTGAACGATAACCGTGTGGGCGAAATTGTTTTCTCGGATCGGTCGTATCCGACTCGTCCTTGGGTCAACATTAACGGAACCATCGTTAACCTTACCTTGGAAAGAAATCTGTACATTCAAGAGGTCATTGAAGCGCGTTAACGTCAAATAGGTTCGATGAAAAATATCTTCCCTAGGGAAGATATTTTTTGTTGACATGGCATCTAGTGAATGGTATATTAATATTCCGCCTTCCGAAAGAAGCGACAAATTAAAAACCTGAAAAAATTCATCGAAAAAAAAGCTTGCAATCAATTAGGTGAATGTGGTATATTAATTAAGTCGCCGCTGAAACAAAGCGGGTAACGATGAGGTTGATAAAGCTGAGATTGTCCTTTGAAAACTGAACAACGAGTGATTGAAGCGTCTTGAGAAATCGAGACATTAAATGAGAAGAAATTCTCGTCAGCAACGAATGTTTGAGCTTAATCAGCTTGAGATAAACCGCTGGCCATTTGGCCGGCACAACTTTATCGGAGAGTTTGATCCTGGCTCAGGACGAACGCTGGCGGCGTGCCTAATACATGCAAGTCGAGCGGACTTGAAGAGAAGCTTGCTTCTCCGATAGTTAGCGGCGGACGGGTGAGTAACACGTAGGCAACCTGCCTGTAAGATCGGGATAACTACCGGAAACGGTAGCTAAGACCGGATAATCGGTTTCTCCGCATGGGGAGACCGTGAAACACGGAGCAATCTGTGGCTTACGGATGGGCCTGCGGCGCATTAGCTAGTTGGTGAGGTAACGGCTCACCAAGGCGACGATGCGTAGCCGACCTGAGAGGGTGAACGGCCACACTGGGACTGAGACACGGCCCAGACTCCTACGGGAGGCAGCAGTAGGGAATCTTCCGCAATGGACGCAAGTCTGACGGAGCAACGCCGCGTGAGTGATGAAGGTTTTCGGATCGTAAAGCTCTGTTGCCAGGGAAGAACGCCAAGGAGAGTAACTGCTCTTTGGGTGACGGTACCTGAGAAGAAAGCCCCGGCTAACTACGTGCCAGCAGCCGCGGTAATACGTAGGGGGCAAGCGTTGTCCGGAATTATTGGGCGTAAAGCGCGCGCAGGCGGTTTTTTAAGTCTGGTGTTTAATCCCGAGGCTCAACCTCGGTTCGCACCGGAAACTGGGAGACTGGAGTGCAGGAGAGGAAAGTGGAATTCCACGTGTAGCGGTGAAATGCGTAGAGATGTGGAGGAACACCAGTGGCGAAGGCGACTTTCTGGCCTGTAACTGACGCTGAGGCGCGAAAGCGTGGGGAGCAAACAGGATTAGATACCCTGGTAGTCCACGCCGTAAACGATGCATGCTAGGTGTTAGGGGTTTCGATACCCTTGGTGCCGAAGTTAACACAGTAAGCATGCCGCCTGGGGAGTACGCTCGCAAGAGTGAAACTCAAAGGAATTGACGGGGACCCGCACAAGCAGTGGAGTATGTGGTTTAATTCGAAGCAACGCGAAGAACCTTACCAGGTCTTGACATCCCTCTGACCGGCTTAGAGATAGGCCTTTCCTTCGGGACAGAGGAGACAGGTGGTGCATGGTTGTCGTCAGCTCGTGTCGTGAGATGTTGGGTTAAGTCCCGCAACGAGCGCAACCCTTGAACTTAGTTGCCAGCAGGTAAGGCTGGGCACTCTAAGTTGACTGCCGGTGACAAACCGGAGGAAGGCGGGGATGACGTCAAATCATCATGCCCCTTATGACCTGGGCTACACACGTACTACAATGGCCGGTACAACGGGAAGCGAAGGAGCGATCCGGAGCCAATCCTAGAAAAGCCGGTCTCAGTTCGGATTGCAGGCTGCAACTCGCCTGCATGAAGTCGGAATTGCTAGTAATCGCGGATCAGCATGCCGCGGTGAATACGTTCCCGGGTCTTGTACACACCGCCCGTCACACCACGAGAGTTTACAACACCCGAAGTCGGTGAGGTAACCGCAAGGGGCCAGCCGCCGAAGGTGGGGTAGATGATTGGGGTGAAGTCGTAACAAGGTAGCCGTATCGGAAGGTGCGGCTGGATCACCTCCTTTCTATGGAGACTCGGGTCCTGAAACGGACCCAGTCAAGAAGGCATCGCCTTCAACCTTCAATCACTCGTTGTCAGTTTTGAAAGGAGAATTTCCTTCTCTTTTCAAACGTTGATCCTTGAAAACTAGATAGCGAAACATGTAACTAGAATCATCCAAAACCTTGATGGTTTGATGTAAAGCGAAGTTATATGGCGTATGAGCGATTTGGCAAGCTTGCTTGCTAGCGCGAATCGGTATATAACAAGCATTGGTCAAGCTAATAAGGGCACACGGAGGATGCCTAGGCGCTAGGAGCCGAAGAAGGACGTGGCGAACGACGAAATGCCTCGGGGAGCCGTAAGCAGGCTTTGATCCGGGGATGTCCGAATGGGGGAACCCAGCTGTGGTAATGCGCAGTTACCATGCAGTGAATACATAGCTGCATTGGAGGCACACCCAGGGAACTGAAACATCTAAGTACCTGGAGGAAAAGAAAACAATAGTGATTCCGTCAGTAGCGGCGAGCGAACGCGGATTAGCCCAAACCAAGGAGCTTGCTCCTTGGGGTTGTAGGACGTCAATGTGGCAAAAGTTCATTAGGTGAAGCGATCTGGAAAGGTCCGCTGGAAGAGGTAACAGCCCTGTAGCCGAAAGTGAACGTATGCCTAGACGGATCCTGAGTACGGCGGGACACGTGAAACCCCGTCGGAATCCGGCAGGACCATCTGCCAAGGCTAAATACTCCCTAGCGACCGATAGTGAAGCAGTACCGTGAGGGAAAGGTGAAAAGCACCCCGGGAGGGGAGTGAAAAAGAACCTGAAACCGTGTGCCTACAAGAAGTCAGAGCCCGTTAATGGGTGATGGCGTGCCTTTTGTAGAATGAACCGGCGAGTTACGTTTGCATGCGAGGTTAAGCTGAAAAGGCGGAGCCGCAGCGAAAGCGAGTCTGAATAGGGCGGCTATAGTATGCAGGCGTAGACCCGAAACCGTGTGATCTACCCCTGTCCAGGGTGAAGGTGCGGTAACACGCACTGGAGGCCCGAACCCACGAATGTTGAAAAATTCGGGGATGAGGTGGGGGTAGCGGAGAAATTCCAATCGAACTCGGAGATAGCTGGTTCTCCCCGAAATAGCTTTAGGGCTAGCCTCGGGGGATGTGTCGTGGAGGTAAAGCACTGATTGGGTGCGGGGCCCGCCAAGGGTTACCAAGTCCAGTCAAACTCTGAATGCCACAGACATTACCCCGGGAGTCAGACAGTGAGTGCTAAGATCCATTGTCAAGAGGGAAACAGCCCAGATCATCAGCTAAGGTCCCCAAGTGTGTGTTAAGTGGGAAAGGATGTGGAGTTGCACAGACAACCAGGATGTTGGCTTAGAAGCAGCCACCATTTAAAGAGTGCGTAATAGCTCACTGGTCGAGTGACTCTGCGCCGAAAATGTAACGGGGCTAAACACACCACCGAAGCTATGACTTAGATATCTAAAGATGTCTTGGGGTAGGGGAGCGTTCTGTACGGAGTGAAGGTAGATCGTGAGGACTGCTGGACTGTACAGAAGTGAGAATGCCGGTATGAGTAACGAAAAGATCAGTGAGAATCTGATCCGCCGAAAGCCTAAGGGTTCCTGAGGAAGGTTCGTCCGCTCAGGGTAAGTCGGGACCTAAGGCGAGGCCGAAAGGCGTAGTCGAAGGACAACAGGTTGAAATTCCTGTACCACCGTAAGCCGTTACGAGCAATGGAGTGACGCAGCAGGGTAGGGACGCGGACTGATGGATGTCCGTCCAAGCAGTGAGGCTGATGTGTAGGCAAATCCGCACATCGTAAGGCTGGGCTGTGATGGGGAGCGAAAATTACAGTAGCGAAGGTCTTGATCTCACACTGCCGAGAAAAGCTTCTAGCCAGGCGAAGGTGCCCGTACCGCAAACCGACACAGGTGGGCGAGAAGAGAATTCTAAGGCGCGCGGAAGAACTCTCGTTAAGGAACTCGGCAAAATGACCCCGTAACTTCGGGAGAAGGGGTGCCCCGGTAGTGTGAATAGCACGAGGGGGCCGCAGTGAAAAGGCCCAAGCGACTGTTTAGCAAAAACACAGGTCTATGCGAAGCCGCAAGGCGAAGTATATGGGCTGACGCCTGCCCGGTGCTGGAAGGTTAAGGGGAGCGGTTAGGGGTAACCCGAAGCTGTGAACCGAAGCCCCAGTAAACGGCGGCCGTAACTATAACGGTCCTAAGGTAGCGAAATTCCTTGTCAGGTAAATTCTGACCCGCACGAATGGCGTAACGACTTGGGCGCTGTCTCAACGAGAGATCCGGTGAAATTTTAATACCTGTGAAGATGCAGGTTACCCGCGACAAGACGGAAAGACCCCATGGAGCTTTACTGCAGCTTGATATTGGACTTTGGTACGATCTGTACAGGATAGGTGGGAGCCTTTGAAGCCTGAGCGCCAGCTTGGGTGGAGGCGCCGTTGGGATACCACCCTGATCGTATCGGAGTTCTAACCTACTACCGTGAACCGGTAGAGGGACCGTGTCAGGTGGGCAGTTTGACTGGGGCGGTCGCCTCCTAAAGAGTAACGGAGGCGCCCCAAGGTTCCCTCAGAATGGTTGGAAATCATTCGAAGAGTGCAAAGGCATAAGGGAGCTTGACTGCGAGACATACAGGTCGAGCAGGGACGAAAGTCGGGCTTAGTGATCCGGTGGTACCGCATGGAAGGGCCATCGCTCAACGGATAAAAGCTACCCTGGGGATAACAGGCTTATCTCCCCCAAGAGTCCACATCGACGGGGAGGTTTGGCACCTCGATGTCGGCTCATCGCATCCTGGGGCTGAAGTAGGTCCCAAGGGTTGGGCTGTTCGCCCATTAAAGCGGTACGCGAGCTGGGTTCAGAACGTCGTGAGACAGTTCGGTCCCTATCTGTCGCGGGCGCAGGAAATTTGAGAGGAGCTGTCCTTAGTACGAGAGGACCGGGATGGACGTACCGCTGGTGTACCAGTTGTCTCGCCAGAGGCATAGCTGGGTAGCTATGTACGGAAGGGATAAGCGCTGAAAGCATCTAAGCGTGAAGCCCCCCTCAAGATGAGATTTCCCAGTATGTAAGACCCCTTGAAGACGACGAGGTAGATAGGTTGGAGGTGGAAGCACAGCAATGTGTGGAGCTGACCAATACTAATCGGTCGAGGGCTTGACCACTAGGCTTTTCCGACAGGAAAATGCCGCATCGAAAGGCGTACGCGCTAAGCGTAGGCACCACAAGATCTTTGGATGGATCGACTGCTTGTTTCGCTGCTAGTTTTCAGGGAGCAACCCTGGTGTGTCTGAACAGACACCTGTTTGGTGACGATGGCGGAAGGGAACCACGCGTACCCATCCCGAACACGACCGTTAAGCCTTCCAGCGCCGATGGTACTTGGACCGAAGGGTCCTGGGAGAGTAGGACGTTGCCAAGCACAAATAAAACCTTTTCGAATGAGAGTTCGAAAAGGTTTTTTGTTATAGAAAAGAGACATGCTAGCAGGGAGATCCAAGATTGTCATGCTCTGCTTCTTGACATGAAAAAACGCCTTATGTATGATTGCAATAATATCTAAAGACAGAAGAGGAGGGCAAACCCTGTGTGGGATGCTAAATTCGCAAAAGAAGGATTGACGTTTGACGATGTACTTCTGGTGCCTCGTAAATCAAATGTGTTCGGTAAACAGATTGATGTTTCCACCAAGCTTGCCCCGAAAGTGAAATTAAATATTCCTCTCCTCAGTTCAGCGATGGATACGGTGACAGAGGCCGCTCTGGCAATTGCAATCGCACGTGAAGGCGGAATCGGAATCATTCATAAGAATATGTCCATTGAGCAGCAAGCCGGCGAGGTAGACCGGGTTAAGCGTTCGGAGTCCGGTGTTATTACGAACCCTTTCCACCTTACACCACAGCATCATGTATACGATGCGGAAGCACTCATGGCGAAGTTCAGAATCTCCGGCGTGCCGATCGTCGATGAGAATAAGAAGCTGGTTGGGATTTTGACCAACCGTGATTTGCGTTTTGTTCATGATTACTCCATTAAAATCGAGGAAGTCATGACAAAAGAAAATCTGGTGACGGCTCCGGTTGGGACAACCCTGGAGCAGGCGGAAGGAATTCTCCAACAGCACAAGATCGAAAAGCTGCCGCTGGTGGATGACTCTTTTGTTCTGAAAGGTCTCATCACGATTAAGGATATCGAAAAAGCTATTCAGTTCCCCAATGCAGGCAAAGACGAATTCGGTCGTCTGCTGTGCGGAGCCGCAGTAGGAGTTTCCAAAGACGTGATGGAACGCACCGCGGCACTTGTAGAAGCCGGAGTGGACGTGCTGGTTGTTGATTCGGCTCACGGTCATCACATCAACATCCTGGAGACGGTCAGAAAGCTTCGCAACCAATATCCGGAGCTGCCGCTTATCGCCGGTAACGTGGCTACCGGAGACGGAACGCGTGATCTGATCGAAGCAGGCGCTTCTATCGTCAAAGTTGGAATTGGCCCTGGGTCAATTTGTACAACCCGTGTTATCGCCGGTATCGGTGTCCCACAAATCACCGCAATCTACGATTGTGCGTCCGTTGCGCGTGAGTACAACGTACCGATCATTGCAGACGGCGGGATCAAGTACTCCGGTGACGTAGTTAAAGCGATCGCCGCGGGCGCAAGCGCCGTTATGCTGGGAAGCCTTTTTGCAGGTACTGAGGAAAGCCCAGGAGAGTCGGAGATCTATCAAGGCAGACGCTTCAAGGTTTACCGTGGTATGGGTTCGCTCGGAGCAATGAAAGAAGGCAGCAAGGATCGTTATTTCCAAGAGAACGAAACCAAGCTGGTGCCTGAAGGTATTGAAGGACGTGTAGCCTACAAAGGGCCGCTGGCCGATACCATCTATCAGATCGTCGGTGGTCTTCGTTCCGGTATGGGGTACTGCGGTGCTCCCGACATCGACACTTTGATCAACGATACGACGTTTGTTCGTATCTCGGGTGCGGGTCTACGTGAAAGCCATCCGCATGATGTGCAAATTACGAAAGAAGCCCCCAACTACTCTTTATAACTAAATGTTTCGAGCCCTATAAGGGACCCCGGTTTCAGGACCGGGGTCTCCTTTTTTTTATGCCCGGGGAATGGTACAATAAGACACATCATGAATTTACAAATAGGAGTGTGTGAGTTGAAAAAATTTGGTTTCTGGAAAAGAAAAGTATCTTTGGCCCTCGTTTTTGCAATGCTACAAGTATCCTTCCTTCACATATTTGCGGTTACCGCGCTGGCGGCTGACGGCGAACCCGAATTGGATGTTAGATCGGCGATTTTGATGGAAGCGAGCACAGGTCAAATTTTATTCGAGAAAAATGCCGATGAAGTCCTGCCTCCGGCAAGTATGTCCAAAATGATGACGGAATACCTCGTTATGGAAGCGATTCACAATGGTAAGCTCAAATGGGAAGATACCGCCACGGCAAGCAAGTATGCGGCCAGCGCAATCGGATCCGGCCAGTTGATCGCGGAAGGCGAAACCCTGACGATTAAAGATTTGTTTTATGCCATGTCGATTTATTCTTCTAACGATGCTTCTATTGTTCTTGCCGAAAAGCTCGGCGGGTCGGAAGAAGGCTTCGCCAAGTTGATGAACGACAAAGCAAGAGAGCTCGGCATGTCGGATAAAGCCCAATTCATTAATGCGACGGGTCTATCCAGAGCGGATATTAAAGAGAATGCCCCAAAAAGTATTCAAGGGGAGACGGTGATGTCAGCAAAGGATGTAGCCATTCTCGCAAGACATCTGGTTACGGAGCATAAAGAAGTGCTGGAGTTTACAAAGGTTCCTTCAAAAAAATTACGCGAATCGGATAAAACTCCGATGATTAATTATAACTGGATGCTTGAAGGCAACAGCAGCAATGTGAATTTCAAGAAATATGCTTATCAGGGTCTGGACGGTCTTAAGACGGGTCACACCGATGAAGCTCTGTATTGCTTTACTGGTACAGCCGAACGCAATGGCATGCGCTTAATCAGCGTTGTGATGGGCGCGAAGACGGAGCCGGAACGTTTTAACCAGACACGCAAAGTGCTGGACTACGGATTTACCAACTTTGAATTCAAAACGTTGGCTAAAGCCGGAACCGCTCTCGACGCACAGAAAACCGTGCCGATTACAAAAGGCGTAGAACTGGAAGCGCCTGCTGTCCTGAAAAACGATGTAGCTTTTGCCGTGAAGAAGGGAACCGCGGATACGAAACTGGAAACGAAGGTGGATCTGCTGGCAGCGGATAAACTGGTTGCCCCTCTCAAAAAGGGAGACAAGCTGGGTACGGCTACTTTGTCCTTCGGTAAAAACTCCGAAACGGTTGATCTGGTGGCCGAAAACGATATGGAAAAAGCAAGCTGGTTCCGGATGATGATGCGGGCGATCAAAAACTTGTTCGCAGATCTGTTCAACGGGGTTAAAGGCTTATTCTAAGCGGGTTCTCTCAGGAAAAGTTATTGTTTTCACGAACAGGTTCATGTAAAATGTTAGCTTAGAAGTTCATGAACGAAAAATCTAGCTAGGGATATAAATTCCAGGAGGATTTAATATGGAGACGGGTACTTCGCGCGTAAAAAGAGGCATGGCTGAAATGCAAAAAGGCGGCGTCATCATGGACGTCATGAATGCGGAACAAGCTAAGGTTGCAGAAGCTGCGGGTGCTTCCGCGGTTATGGCACTGGAACGGGTACCATCCGATATCCGTGCGGCAGGCGGCGTAGCCCGCATGGCGGATCCGACTGTTCTGGAAGAGGTTATGAAGGTTGTATCCATTCCGGTAATGGCTAAAGCGCGTATCGGTCATATTGTAGAAGCACGCGTGCTGGAAGCGCTGGGTGCGGACTATATTGACGAGAGCGAAGTGCTGACACCGGCTGACGAAGTGTTCCATATCGACAAGAAGGACTTCACCGTTCCGTTCGTATGCGGAGCGAAAGATATCGGCGAAGCTTTGCGCCGTATCAACGAAGGAGCTTCCATGCTTCGTACGAAAGGTGAACCGGGAACAGGCAATATTGTGGAAGCGGTTCGTCATATGCGTCTTATTCAATCTCAAATCCGGAAAATCCAAAGCCTGGCGAAGGACGAGCTGTATGCCGAAGCCAAAAACCTGGGTGCTCCATACGATCTGGTTCTATATATTCACGAGAACGGCAAGTTGCCGGTCGTTAACTTCGCCGCAGGCGGTGTAGCGACTCCTTCCGATGCGGCTCTTATGATGGAGCTTGGCGCGGACGGTGTTTTCGTAGGCTCCGGTATTTTCAAATCGGACAACCCTGAGAAGTTCGCGCGTGCGATCGTAGAGGCGACTACGCATTACAAAGACTACAAGCTGATTGCGGAGGTTTCCAAAAACTTGGGAGCACCGATGAAAGGCATCGAAATCTCCAAGCTGCATGCTTCCGAGCGGATGCAGGATCGCGGCTGGTAATCGGCCGAGGCAGGAAGCGGGGAAGAACGATGAAAGTTGGCGTATTGGCTCTGCAGGGAGCCGTAGCGGAACATATCCGCCTGATCGAGGCGGTTGGCGGAGAAGGCGTCGTTGTAAAGCGTGCGGAGCAGCTTGCCGAACTGGACGGTCTGATCATTCCCGGAGGCGAGAGTACCACCATTGGCAAATTGATGAGACGCTACGGTTTTATCGAAGCGATTCGGGATTTTTCCAATCAGGGAAAAGCGGTCTTCGGCACGTGTGCCGGACTGATTGTAATCGCGGATAAGATTACGGGTCAGGAAGAAGCCCATCTGGGACTGATGGATATGACCGTGCAGCGCAATGCGTTTGGCCGGCAGCGGGAAAGCTTTGAAACCGATCTGCCTGTTAAGGGCATTGACCGGCCTGTAAGGGCCGTTTTCATCCGTGCGCCGCTTATCGATGAGGTTGGAAACGGCGTGGACGTGTTAAGCGAGTACAACGGGCAAATCGTGGCGGCCAGACAGGGTCATCTGCTTGCGGCTTCGTTCCATCCCGAACTGACGGATGATTCAAGCATGCACGCATATTTTCTGGATATGATCCGGGAAACCCGTTAATCGATCCAAAAGCAGAAGCACCTCTTTTGCTCCATACGAGAGAAGGGTGCTTTTGTTCCATTTTTACAACTTTAGGAGGAGGAGTCTCCTTGTTTGATATTAAATTAATCCGTACCGACATAGAAACGGTTCAAACCGCTATGAAAAACCGCGGAGGCAAGCAGCTCGAAGAAGTTACGCGTATAGCAGAACTTGATGTGAAACGCAGAGAGCTGCTGCAGGAAGTGGAGCAGCTGAAGAACCGCCGGAACACGGTATCGCAGGAAGTGGCGATGCGTAAGAAGGCGAAAGAGGATGCGGACGATCTGATCGCCGAAATGAAAGGTGTAGGTGACCGCATTAAAGAACTGGATGAGGAGCTCAGAACACTGGAAGTCGAGCTGAATCACCTGCTTCTTTCCATACCGAATGTTCCTCATGAAAGCGTCCCGGTGGGGGCGTCGGAAGAAGATAACATTGAAATCCGCCGTAATGGGAACGTTCCGGAATTCGGATTCGAAGCTAAAGCTCACTGGGATCTGGCCACGGATTTGGGAATTCTGGATTTTGAAGCGGCCGGTAAAGTAACGGGCTCACGCTTCGTGTTCTATAAGGGGCTGGGCGCTCGTCTGGAGCGCGCTCTGATGAATTTTATGATGGATCTGCACAGTACGGAGCACGGGTATGAAGAAATGCTTCCTCCGTATATCGTAAACCGGGACAGCCTGACGGGAACCGGGCAGCTTCCGAAGTTCGAGGAAGACGTGTTCCATATCGAGAATTCGGAATACTTCCTGATTCCGACGGCGGAAGTGCCGGTGACCAATTACCACCGGGATGACATTCTTGCCGCGGAGCAGCTTCCGCGTAAATTCGTCGCGTTCAGCGCATGCTTCCGTTCCGAAGCGGGAGCTGCCGGAAGAGATACCCGCGGCCTGATCCGCCAGCACCAGTTTAACAAAGTGGAGCTGGTCAAGCTGGTCAAGCCCGAGGAATCGTACGAGGAGCTCGAGGAGCTCACTCAGAACGCGGAGCGCGTGCTTCAGCTTCTAAAGCTGCCTTATCGCGTTCTGACGCTCTGTACAGGCGATATCGGCTTCACATCGGCTAAGACGTACGATCTTGAGGTATGGCTGCCAAGCTCGGAAGCCTACCGGGAGATCTCCTCGTGCAGCAACTTCGAGGACTTCCAGGCGCGCCGCGCCAATATCCGTTTCCGCAAAGATGCCAAAGCGAAGCCGGAATTCGTACATACGCTGAACGGCTCGGGGCTTGCCATCGGACGGACGGTAGCGGCCATCCTTGAAAATTACCAGCAGGAAGACGGTTCGGTTACGGTCCCGGAAGTGCTGGTTCCTTACATGAATGGCGTTACGGTGCTGCGTAAAAATTAACACTTGTAAATAGAACTTTGAGTGTGATAAAATTTCTCTGTTACAGTTACTGTCTTCTGTGATCGGAAGTCGGTAGCTTTCTGGAGAGGTGGTCGAGTGGTTTAAGGCAGCGGTCTTGAAAACCGCCGTGTCTGTGAGGGCACCGTGGGTTCGAATCCCACCCTCTCCGCCATTCAACTTTTATAAAAGATGACCTTAGAACTGCGGGCTTAAGCGCCGCAGTTTTTTTGCGTTTATGTATATTTCTTTTAAATCATTGGGAGTGCTTTGGTTGCTTTGAAGGAAGGTTGCAACACCGCGCGAAGCTACAAGCGCGCGGTGCTCAGGGCCGGAATTCATCCAGCTTTTGTCGCAACGGGAAAAGAATAAGCGGACCACGCCTTGACGCATGTTAACGGTAGGGGGTGGTGTAGGATGATGATCAAGACGGAAAAGCCGTCTGTGGAAAGAGATCGGCTCGCCAAAGCTTGGATGGAGGAACTGCCCAATACGCTTCCCGAGTCCGATCATGCGCGCGTATGGCCCGATGAGGCTGACCCGCAGGCAATCCGGATTCATATCACGAACGCGGGCAGGACGCATTACACGTTCGATTTTAAATGTACTTACGTGGACTCGCGGGAAGTGAAGGTCGAACTGGTGGATGTGGAGCGTGATGACGTGCACGTGGATGAAACCAGCGAAATTATTCAGGGCCTGGTTAAGGATTATGTCCGGCATATTCACGAGTGTGCTCAAGTGTTGCAAGAGCTCACGCATGCGTAACTGCTTGTAGCCGAAATGGGGGGTGGACTGATATGACCCGACAAAGAACGCGGGATAAGAATCTGCAAAATGTGGCCAAGGATTTGAATAAATTGGCTGTAAACAGTCATGATGCCCAGCAAATTCAGCAGCAGACCAATGACCGCCGTCATCAGGATGCTTTGAATCACGAAGAATAGAAGCAAAAAATTCCGAAATCGGACTGTCTGGGGTGAAAAAGATGTCCAAGCCGAAGGCGCAACCCGTGGGGGACAACGTGACGCAGGAGGAACGGGAGAGATACAACACTCCTGCCAATGAGCCTCTGTCGGGATCGAAGAAAGTGAAGAAACGGAATCATTCCCGTCAAAATCAGGGAGAAGGAAGTTAACGATAAACGAAAAACTTCGCCCGAAGCGCATAGCAATTTAGAAGCGGGACATACTAGGATTGTCGGTGAACGCAGAGAGGTGTGGTTCCGTTGGAAAAGTCAGCAGAACAATCATCTGAAGGTCATTCGAGCTTGTAAAGCCAAACTGGAGGAGATGTGCCAAAGACACCGGGACGTGTTCTAAAAGCCGTTTCACTGTGAAGGTTTGTGAACAGCAAGATGTAGAAGATCATCCAAGTAATCACCGACGGAAAGGAACCCTTAGGGGTTCCTTTTTCATTTTAATATGCATGAAATTTCTTACAATTTGGTAACAACCGATTCTAACTTCGTCATAAGAGGTACTGATAAGGTATAGTTTATAGTCAAGGAGGGATGAATCATGGGATTTACGTTAGGAATTGGAGACGGGGCTAGGGATTTTCGTTTACAGGGTACGGACGGCAATATTTACACATTAGACAGTTTCCGGCATGCCAAGGCATTGGTTGTTTTCTTTACGTGCAATCACTGTCCGTATGTCCTGGGTTCAGAGGAGATCACGCGGCGCACGGCGGAGCAATTTACCGAACAAGGCGTCGCTTTCGTTGCGATTAACAGCAACAGCTCCCAGACTAACCCGGAGGATTCTTTTGAGAACATGGTAGAACGCATGGAGGAGAAGAAATTCCCCTGGGTATATCTTCACGACAAGGGTCAGGAAGTTGCCCTTGCTTACGGCGCTCTCCGTACACCTCATTTCTTTGTGTTTAACGACAGGCGTAAGCTGGTCTACACAGGGCGCGGAGTCGATAACCCGAGGGAAACCGCTAACATGACCGTAAACAACCTCCAGGAGGCCCTGGAAGCGATCTCGGCAGGTAAACCTGTTCCTACCCCTATCACTAACCCGATTGGCTGCAATGTCAAATGGGAGGGCCGTGACAAGCACTGGATGCCGGAGGAAGCCTGCGACTTGGTTTGAATGGCTAACCGAAGGGGATAGGTGCGCTTTTCCTGTCCAAATTAAAGAAAATCCGCAGGGCAATATGCTCTGCGGAGCTTGGCGTTGGAATTTTTAAGATTTCCGGTTCGGGGAATTGAAGAGCAGGGTTAATCCGCCTCCGATCAGAACCAAGGCAACGATAAACGTTTGGAAGTACGAGGAGATCGAATACGGCCAGTGCCAATCCGGATAATATCTCCGCAATACGTCGAGCAGCACTTCATTCGTCAGATAGTACAGGCCGACCAGAATGATGAGAAAGCCGATCTTGCGCTGATGGCGTTTGATTCCTCTAAAAATCGGTTTGTCTTCGACATATCCGAATTCTTGCCGGGAAATCAGCTGCAGGGCATCGAAAAAGCTGTAAAACCAGAAGATCGGAATCAGGAACAAAAAGAGCGAGAGGCGGAGGACATCCATAATATAGATGGAAAACAGGAAGCCTGCCATGATCTGAAGCCCTCTCATTTGAAGCCCGAGATACAAGTGAGCGGCACCGGGGAATACGGCCAGAACAGTGGCGATCGTCTTGCTGCGTCTGCCTTCCTGACGGCTTTCGCTGAAGTCGTCGAAGAACGTCCGGTCCGTCAGCTCCATACCGGCCTGTTTCTTTTCGAGCTGTTGGATGGCATCAAAAAGAATGTAGATCCAAAGCACGGGCAGCGCGAGCAGAAAGAAGAGGAATTCTCCGGTATGGGTGAGCGATGCCGCGAAGAAGATCAAGATGGCTCCTCCGATAAAGAACGTCATGGCGGACAGCCCGCGGTACATCATGCCCAGCATGTAATGGCCCAGGCCTGGAATAAAGGAAGCCAGGATAATCTTCCGGCGTTCCTCCTTGCGCTGCCATTCGTAGAGGGCCGGATTGAATTCCGGAACGGCGCCAGAGCCGGGACCATGACCATGGCCGAGATCGTGTCCGGGGGCTCCATATTCATGGTAACCGGGAGGCGGATACGAAGGCCTGCTGCCGAGTGTAATAAACATGTCGGCCATGTTAACGACCCAACAAGCGGCGGCAATAAACAGAAGGAGCAGAGCGAACTCCTTATCTCTGTGACTTCCCGATACCACAATGAGAAAGGCCAAGGCGACCGGACCGAAGAAACCGGCTCCGTACAGGAAGGCCCTGAAAATGCGTTTTAAGTACAAATGCCCGAGTCCCGGTATAAACGAGAGCAGCAGCGCGACTGTGTTGGATCTAGGGTTCAAGGGGATGTCCTCCTTTTGGTTTCTGGGCATGCAGAGAATCGAAGAAAGCGAAGGTCTGTTCCATAAGCTTATCGGACACCGGCGTAGCGAGCGGTTTTTTCTGTTCGGTGTGGACCAGGGAGAACTGGTCCGTCATGCGTCCGAACACGCCGGTAGTCATAAGCAGGAACGTCGCCGCGGCTGCTATAGCGTAATGGGTCAGGGCCGTCCGTCTCGGGGAGCGGGCTTTCCGGTGTTTTTTCGCTTCCGCCCGGTCAAGGCTTTCTTCGGGGTCTTCCTGTTTCTGTGCAGCCACCGGAGCGGCTTCCTGTACAACCGGCAGGCTGCCGCTTCGAGCTAGAATGTGATCGATCATGCGTTCAGTATCGGCCTCATCCGGAAGGGGAAGAGTCGGTGACAAGAATTCCAGGCATTCCGTATATAACTCCAGGCAAAGATCACATTCATACAAGTGATCCTCCCAAAGGCCTCTCTGACGATCATCCGTAATTTCTCCGGCAATGTAAAGCTTCCATTCATCCCGGCTTCTATGACTCATTCGAACTCTTCCTCCTTCCAGTGCTGCTTAATCCACTGTTTTGCCCGGTATAGTTTGGATTTGATGGTCTGCACGGTGACTTCCTGTTCGTCGGCAATTTGCTGGTACGATTTATCCTCGTAATAGAAGGCTATAATGACATCTCTATAGTTTTCGGGAAGCTCCTCCAATTTGCGCATAACAAGCGCCTGAAGCTCTTTGCTTAACAGCGGATCTTCGGTATCGGACCCACTCAGGGAGGGAGGGGGCATTGCTTCTTCCATACCGTCGGTCGCTGTTTCCCGCTGGCGGTAGGCTTTGCGTTTGTAATCGATCGCTTTGTTGACGGCCACGCGGGAGATCCAAGCTTTCAAGCCTTTTACCTCGGTCTGGGGGAGGGAGGTATACATCTTGAGAAAGACTTCCTGCATGACGTCTTCCGCATCTTTGGGATGCCGGACGACCGAAAACACAATTTGAAACACGTAATTCCGGTAAGTCCGGACAACCTCACGAAAGGCTTCCTCATCTCCGGCAAGCATGCCTTGGACAAGCAGTTCCTCTTGCTGCGTTAAAATGTCTTTCTCCCTCCCCTCTCCATCACTATAGACGAAACGATTTGATTCGAGTTCTGCACTTCCGGCAAAAATATTTTTCCGGGTACAAAAAAACCGCCATCCGGTCGAACCAAGGGCGGAATTTTATAAAAATTTACAATAAGCGCCGGGAGCGAATAAAGTAAGCGTCCTCGCTTGTCAGCGGGACTTGGACAAACCCCGGTGCGGGGCATTCTCGGCTGAACACCCGCCACTCGATATGGTCTCCAACCAGCTTGCGGATCATTACGCAAGCCTCGTCGAAAGGGCAGGCGTCAGCATAGGGAAGAATCCCCTGCCAAACACCGAGAGGAACTTGCCTCCATGCTCCCGGCGTTCCGTAAAATTCCGGCTTGCCGGCATTCAGCCATAGGAGCTGATCGGCTTCCTGCCACTCGTTCAGCTCATGAGCCGCGATAAGCACGATACTGCCGCGGGCATGCCGGTACAAGAGACGGATAATCGTTTTGCGCTCGATGGAATCCAGGTAGTTGAGAGGCTCATCCAGCAGCAGATAACGGGGAGAGCCGAGCAGAGCCTGCCCGATTGCCAGCCGCTGCTTCATTCCCTGGGAAAGCGATCCGATCCGCTTCCGTTTGACATCCTCCAGATGCAGTTCGCGCAGCAGCTCTTCCCCTTGCGAAGGATCGGCCCCTTTGAGGAGACACATGTAGTTCATCAGCCGGATGGGCGTCATATCCTCGTGCAGCTCCACATCGGTCGGCACATACCCGATCCGGCTTCGGATCTGAGGAAGCTGCTCTTTGACCGTTCCTTCCAGATAGCTGATTTCCCCTCCGTCGGGGAAATCAGCGGTAGCCAGCAGGCGGAGCAGAGTGGACTTGCCTGCTCCGTTCTTTCCGACGAGCAGAATCAGGCCGGGAGCCAGCGTCAGTTGATCTACATGCAGCCGGATATGGCCCTCGTAGAGACGGACGAGCTGATTAAGCCGGATCATGCCGACCGCCATCCTTGCACGCTTGTCAGCCGCAGGCTTTTCCGATAGGCCGACAGTAGAAAAAGAATACCCGCGGCGATAAGCACCGCCTGAAGAATCAGTGCCCAGTTCCAGACCGGTCCGGTTAGTTCCCGGCGAAGCCACTCCTCCATGAACAGTTCTACACCCCAGCCTGTCAGAGCGGCCATTATGGCGGAGAGCATGCCGCGCTTCATCATAAAATAAGCGGTTAACCCCGTGACGAGCAGAAGCGGAGCAATCCAGTCGAAAAGAAAAGGAAGCGTCATCCAGGATCGTGAATAGCTCATGGTTGCAAACGTGTAGAGAGAGCCGACGAGGCCGAGCACCGCATTCGTAACGAGCAGAACGATTAAGCGGCTGAACATGAGAAGCGCCGGGGGATAAGGCGTGACGCTTTCGATCATGCGCATCCCTTCATTCCAGCTGCGGTACTGGTACAGAAAGCCGCAAACGAGCAGCAGCGGGAAAGCCAGCGAATAAGACGAGCGGCCTGGCAAGGAGCCGGCTATGGTGTAAGGCGAGTTCAGCAGCAGCAGCATGGCAAAGAGCAGCAGGCTAAGCAGCCAGAACCACTTGTTGTACATAAAAAGCTGGTGGCGGCAAAGCTTCCACAGGGACGGCCGCAGGTCCGCCGAATGTTCAGACCGGGTTGTACCCGGACTGTTCTCGCGTATGGCATCGAAGTGGCTTTGAAGCCTGCCTAGCAGGTTTGCAGTATCTATGCGATCAGGCGTTTTAACCAGGTATCCGTTCAGCAGGACAGCCGTATCTTTCTCCAGTTGGTCCAGCTCTTTATCGTCAGGTTCATACATAAGGGGTCCCCTCCTTGGTCGGTTTGCCGCGATTTTCTTTCCGTCCGCCGCCGGTATCGGTTAAGCTCCCGGCTTTGGGGCCGAGGAGAGCTTTGAGTTTACGAAGGCCGCTGTAAAGGTGGGTCTTCGTCGTGCTGAGCGGGATTTGCAGAACTTCCGTAATTTCTTGAAGCTTCAGATCATGAAAGAAACGAAGAATGACAATTTCCTTCTGAACTTCAGGGAGAGAGCGGAGGGCTCCGATAATTTCTTTGCGTGCCTCCTGCCTCTCGTAAATTTCAACAACCGAAGGCTGGATATCCTGAGCCTCGGGCGGTTCGGCCGTCAATTGCTGCTCGTTTCTGTAAGCTAGGCTCTTCCAGTAATCCCGGCATAGATTTAAGGCTACCCGGTACATCCAGGGTCGGATGTGATCGGGGATTTTCTGTTGCTGCAGCTGCTTGAGCAGACGCACAAATACTTCCTGGACCAGATCCTCCGCCTTGCGGGGATCGTGCAGGGTCCGCTCGAGATAATGCTGAAGCGGCGCGTGGTAGCGGTGCACGAAGGCCTCAAAAGCGGCCTGATCGCCGCGGGCCATGGCTTGGACCAGCTCTTCATCCGTAAGCATCTGTCTTCTCCTTTCTCCGGTCACGTTTATGAAGCCGGCTGTATTATTCTTCTTCGGAGACTATCCAACGGCTGCGGTCATGAACCGTATAGTTTAAGATTGCGGTTAAAACGACTGCTGCAGACAGCAGAACAAGGCGGTTCGGAAGAAAAAGATCCGGGATCTTCTTAGACTGCTCCTGAATATGGACCGTATAAAGGGTGAAGTAAGGAAGCCAGCTCCCGTGTGAAAGAATATCGAGCATCCACAGGGCCAGCCCTGCAAAAATTCCGGCGTAGAGCTTCTTGACCGCAAGCATAACTGTAATGGTAAGAACGGCGATAAACAGCAGAGCCGGCAGCATTTGCAGCAGAAGTGGCGTAAAGCTGTGTAAGGTACGCATAGAAGACGGACCGGCAGGACCGTAAGAATACACCAGCGCTGTTACGGCACCGAATTTCGCTTGGTAGGCCGTAAACCAGGCAGCCTGATAGCCCGTGCAGACGGCAAGCAGGATAAGTCCTTTACGGGCGGCCATCCCTGTCAGGGATTGGGGAAAGGTCGCGTAAATTTCCATAGGCCCTCCGAGCTCCCGGTGAAAGAGCGCGGCACAAAGCATGACAACGAGCGGGTAGAAGGCAAGTTCCCCGTAAAACAATGCATTACCCGGCTGTTCCGGATCCGAGCTCCACATAGCTCCCCCGAGCATAAGTACATAAAGAAGCGGGGGCAGGCTCCACACGCTTTTAAATCCTCTGAGGTCCTGCAGCCATAGGCTCACGATCCGAACACCTTTGCCCATTCCCGGTTCCAATCATCGAGGGTGACTACCGGATAGCGGAAAGGGGCGTCGGGAGCGCTAAGACCTTTTTTATAAAAAGAGGCCAGCACTCTTTTCACTTCCTCCGTTTTTCCCGCATCCAACGCTTCACGGACTTGAAGAAGAATATGGTTCTTGATCTGTTGGCCGAGACCCCGGTCGCCGGTCATTCGATCCTTCGGAAGAAACTGGTCCGAGAATTGAACGCTCCTGATTTGCTCCTCCGTAAGCTGAAGTCCGTCCCGGTAATACAAATATAAAAACGCGGCACGGATTTCCATAAAAATGGAAGGCTTGACGGTCTCGTCCGTGTTACCGTTCGCATCTTTGGAAACCTCGGCGTAACTGCTCTGGTAGGAGTCATCTCCGAACAGGAGAGCATAGGTGGTCCGAATACGCTGATAATCGTCCAGGTTGTGATTTCTGGATTCGTTGATATAGTAGCTGCTTCCCGCAACCGCCGATTGACGGCTGTCCGGAGAAATCAGATTCCCGTAAGACAGGTACACGATGTTATGCACGGCGCTTAGATTTGTCTGCAGAAGAGCTTCATAATAAGCTTTCATCCTCAAGATATCTTTCCAGAAAAGGTCGGCTTCCAACCGGTTGCCCGGAGTTGTTTGCAGTTTGATGCTGCCCTTGGCGTCATTGAACTGGATAAGGTTTCCCGCTATGAAGGTCAGATGCTTTACACCCTTCTGCTCAAAATGCTGGTTGCCAGCGGCACCTTGTTTTTCCGTAATAGAACCGTAGATGTAGTTGGAAAACCCTTTAAAAGTGACATCGAAATCGGCCGGCTGAGCCAGGGGCTGCGGTCCGCCGTAAAACAGCTCTTTTTTGCGCTCATCGGTAAGGTAGAGCGGTCCGTTGTTAGGTAAAGGATACCATGCTGCCGAATTGGGCAGGTAAAGATAAGGGTCCATGACGAAAGAAATAATCTGCTCACCCTGCTGCGGTCCGTATGTCCAGTTGATTCCTTTGCTTTCATAGTTGAAGGTAAGCGTCTGGCTGCTTTTGGAGGAGTCAAAATGACGACTCTCGACGGAAATCAAATTGCCGCGGCGCGTAAACGATACAGGCTGATTATCGAGCAGCAATTGTTCCACGTGAAAATAATCATGCAGGGTAAACGAAACGTCGCCCTGAGGCAAATCCGCAGGCCGGAGCGACACTTCTACAGAGGCCTTGAGTCCATCCGAAGAAGTAGGGGCCAGCTCCATTTTGTAAGAAAAGACGGTAAACTGAGTAATCGTGCGCTGATTATAGACCGATTCTGTCGGTGCATTCCGGAGTTGTTCCCGGTATGCCGCAAAATGCGGCGTCCAGAATCCCACATAGGTGTAATAAGAGCCCGCAGACAAGACGGTAAAAAGAATCAGGGCGCCCGCCCATCTGGCTCGTGTCCCGCTCGGACGGGCCCATTTCAGAATCGTAACGCAAACGGTAAGCAGGACCAGGGTAAAACTGAGTACAAACCATCTGGCGAGCCAAGTTTCCTGTTCTTTTATCCACGGTCCCCATGCTTCATTGGCGTAGAAGGAATCGAGCGTCATCCCGCTGAGGTGGAAGGGCTTCAGTACCCGCAGCTCCAGAATGCCGAGACGTTCGATAATGAATTGATCGATAAAAAACGTGCCGAAAACCCACGCGCAAAAGCCGATCAGATACACGATCCGGTTGCGGATGGCGATGGCCAGAAGCATAGCCAGGGCCAGAGTAACCATATAGGACCATTCGTACTGGATCGCAAAAAAGGAAAGCTCCCGAAGCATGATAGGCTTGCCGATGCCGTAGTGAAGCGCAAAGTACACATACACGACTGCCATGGCCGCCGTAAACAAGGAAAGATACAAGAGCCCGGCCGCATATTTAACGCTGAAAAGGACCGCAGGAGAGACGGGAAGGCCCGCCGTCCATTCGTAGGCCGTTTTGGCGGTATCCCTGCGGATAAGCAGGATGCCCAGCAGCATGGCCGCACCCAAAGTAAGCGTGTGCTTCACTTTATGAAAGTCATACACGTACAAATAAAGGTCCTGCGATACGGGAGGAGCGATTCCTGCGAGAGAGTATACCATCCAGGCTCCGAACAGAACCGGGAGGACCAGAAGAACGGGATTGCTGCGCAGCAGCCGCAGTTCCAGCGAAAAAGCGCGCAGCCATCTATGCACGCCGGTCACCTCCGATCAGCGCGAGGTAGCCGTCCTCCAACGTGGGCTTCACGGCTGCGGCATTCCCCGCGGGCGGGGTCGCCGACACGATGCGGCAGAGCATGCCGTGGTCGGTCCGGCGGGCGGTTACGACCTCATGCGGCTCATAAGCCGCAAATTCCCGCTCGCTGAGCTCCGCTTCCCAGACCAGACCCTCGGCGCACTCCTGCAGGCCGGCGAGACTTCCCGCGAAGGCGACGCGTCCGCGGTGCAGCACCGCTAACCGGCTGCAGCTGCTCTCGATGTCCGCGACGATGTGCGTGGACAGCAGCACCGTCCGGCTCAGGCTGGAGCGGTTCAGGAGATTGCGGAAGCGGACTCTCTCCTCGGGATCCAGCCCCGCCGTGGGCTCATCCACGATGAGCACCCGGGGGTCCCCGAGGAGAGCCTGCGCAATCCCCAGACGCTGTTTCATGCCGCCGGAGAAGGTTTTGATCTTGGCGCGCGCCTTGTCGGTCAGATTGACCTGATGCAGAATCTCACCGATCTGAGATTTGCGCTCACGGGCGCTTTTGATGCCCTTCATGACGGCCACGTAGTCCAGAAATTCGTAGGCTGTGAGCTGCGGGTAGAGATGAAAATACTGGGGGAGGTAGCCCGTTATTTTGCGGATATGCTCCGCATCCGAAAGCAGGTTCAAGCCTTCCACGCGAACGGTGCCTTCCGTAGGCTCAAGCAGAGTGGACAAAATGCGCATGAGCGTTGTTTTGCCGGCGCCGTTCGGCCCTAGCAGGCCGAACATCTCTGGTCCGATCTCCAGGTTCAATCCGGTGAGAGCCGGGTGACTTTTATATTGTTTAGATAAATTGCGGATCTCAATCATGAGGATCTTCCTTTGTGAAGGTTTACTTTACGCGTATGTACTCTTTCAACGATAGAAGATGTAAAATAGTTTGGACGGCCGGGTGATTGCCAGCTTTTTACGGATCATTTTGCGGAAGAGAAGTATTGAACTCTTTTGCCGCTGTGCTATAATATTTAGTATCGAATTGATCTATTTCCGAGTAATCGAGACGTGGCTCAGCTTGGTAGAGCGCTTGCTTCGGGAGCAAGAGGTCGCAGGTTCAAATCCTGTCGTCTCGACCATCATTTTCCGTGTGAACAGGCTTATTCTCCAATGGATGTACATAACAGACCGCCGTCAGGCGGTCTTTTTAGTATGCCGGGAAAGAGCGTTCCGACCCGCCTGACGAAGAAAAAACTTCTTCAATCGCCAAAATCTATCAAATTATCAATTTACCCCGTCCCCATCATTCGCTAGAATAGAAGAGCGGCATCATAATTCCGATCAAGGAGTGAGGGTATGAGAACTAGAACAGGCAAAATGTTGATCGGCGGTTTTTTAACGGCAGCTCTGCTGGCTTCAGGACTGGGCGGGAATGGCTATAAGGCCGCTGCGGCGTCCCAGACGTCCCCTTCCTATAAACCTGCGTTTAAGGACACCAAGGGCCACTGGGCTGAAGAAACGATCCGCTGGGCGTATGAGCACAAGATGACGGACGGTTATGCGGACGGCACGTTCCGGCCGGATAAGGCCGTTACCGAACCGGAGTTTCTGGCCTTGCTGCTGCGCGCCTATAACAAAGTGGGGTCCGGAACGGCGGCAGGCTCCCAATGGTTCGATCCCTATTATACCAAAGCGGCTATTTATTCCTGGCCGTTGCTTAAAAATACAACCTCCCCTTATTTACGGGGAGATGCGGCCAGACTGATTGCGGCTACGCAGGGCAATCTGCTTTCGACGAAGGAAGCGGTGCAGCGTTTGCTGGATCAAGGCTTGTCTCAAGGCAAAACGGACGGGAGCGAGAACGGGTTCCGCCCCGATGACGCTTTAACCCGCGCGGAAGCGCTGAAGTTCCTGCAAAATCTGCTCGGCGTACAGAGCGATCTCGTCGCTGTCGCTTATTCGGAAAGCCCGAATAATTCCGGCAGCGCCGGCGGGGCCGCGTCCGGTGGAACGGTCGCCGTGCTGGACAAGTCGGATAGTAACGGCAGCCCTAAGACGGAAAGCCCGGAAGCCCGGCATTTTGTGATTGAGGGCGCGGCCGTAGGCGATACGGAAGCGGACCTGACCAAGCGGCTGGGCCAACCCGCCCGCAAAGATATGGGAGGCGGCGGGCTGACCTGGTACATTTACAACACCTCGGACTACAAGCATTATCTGCAGGCGGGAATCAAGAACGGCCAAGTTGCCGCGCTGTATACGGTCACAGGAAATTGGTCGGAAGCGAACGGAGTAACGACGCTTATGAACGAGGCGGCGGTCCGGATGAAAATGACGGGCGCCAAAGCTGTCGGCGGTACGGCCAAAAACGAGGTTTCGTTCGAGACGGGCGGGCTGAATGTCAGCTTTTATTTTGACACGAACGACAACGGGAAACTGATTGGCATGCTCGTCCAGGATACGTCCATGTCCGCCGCAAACAGCAGCTCAGGCACCTTAGCTTCGCGCAGTGCGGATCAGCGGATCGCCTACGAGAAGCAGACGTTCGATCTGACGAATGCCATTCGCGTCCGTCACGGCAAGGCGCCGTTCGAATGGGACGAGCCCATTGCCTCGACGGCCCGCAAGCACAGCGAGGATATGGCCTTGAACGGATATTTCGATCATACAAACAAGCAGGGACTTTCTCCCTTCGACCGGATGGAGAAGGACGGACTGAAGTTCTGGAGTGCGGCGGAGAACATCGCGGCCGGTTACTCGGGACCGATTGAAGTGGTGAACGGCTGGATGAATTCCTCCGGACACCGCAAAAACATAATGGGCGATACAACCCGCTTGGGCGTCGGAGTTTACTTCGGCGGCACCATGAACGTATATTACACACAAAACTTTTATACACCGAGATAACGTAATGTGCATCTCATCTCCTGCGGGAAGACCCGTGGAGCGACGGGTTCCTGAGAAGGAACCCTTTTTTTCCGGTTAAGGAAAGGAACGGGCGGGCTCTCTCCCCGTGGGTTCGCTTGCGGACAGTCAAGATGAAACCTATCCCCGCCAAGCTTCGTCTAAATAAGAGATTTATCGACGGCTTATTCACCAGGGGACAGAAGGGAACCTATTTCGCAGAAGGATGAGGTTGAAGATGACGCAAACGACGGATTCGAGAAAAAAAGAGAGTCAATCACGCACTTATCCCCGTAAGGGAATGGGATTAATAAGCGCTTTTTCTTTTCTGCTGCTGATCAGTTTAAGCTGGTGGGCCTGGTCGGCCTGGAAAGGGACGGATATGGCTAAACCCGGTCACTCCCAATCCGTTAAGAAAGTGGCCTCGATTAAAGCGCCGGAAAGCGAATACGACGTGATTGTCGCGGGTACGGACCCGGAAGGCATTGCTGCGGCCGTATCCGCGGCCCGCAACGGCCAGAAGACGCTTCTCGTGGAGAACCGCGGCCGGGATGTGCTGGGCGGCTTATTCACCGAGGGCTGGCTTAACAGCCTGGACAACAGCTTCGCGCCCAACGAAGAAGGGAAATCCGACCCCGGCAAGTTTCTGAACGAGGGAATTTTCCTGGAATGGCGCAAGGAGATTGAAGGCACTTCGTTTGACGTGTCAACCGCAGCCAACGCGTTCTACGAATTGGTGCGGAAGGAGAAGAAAATCGACCTGCTGATGCATGCCAAGAGCTTTACGCCGATGGTGAACGGATCGCAGACCGTAACGGGATTGAATATCACGACGGCGGACGGCAAAGAACACAAAGTGAGCGCCCGGGCCGTCATTGACGCCACACAGGACGGAGACGTGGCTGCGGCCGCCGGCGTGCCTTTTACAATCGGACGTCAGGATCTCGGGGATGACAAATCGCTCATGGCCGTTACGCTTGTATTCCGTTTAAAAGGAATGACCGAAGAAACCTGGCAGCAGATGAAAAAGAACGGCGAGAACGATCCGCATCTGCTCAGAGGCATGGGCGCCGATGCCATGAGCGGCTGGGGATACTCGGCCATGTGGGATTACAAATCGACGAACCCCGAACGGGTTCGCATGCGCGGCTTGAACATCGGCCGCCAGAACGACGGCTCGATACTGATCAATGCGCTGCAGATCTTCGGGGTTAATCCGTTAGACCCCGCTTCTGTGAAGGAAGGAATGGAAATCGGCCGTGCCGAGCTCCCGCATGTGCTCGATTATATGAAGAAAGAATTCCCGGAGCTTGCGCCGCTCGAACTGGACGGCTCGGCTCCCGAGCTGTATGTCCGGGAAACGCGCCATATGATCGGTGAATACCGGCTTACTATGGTAGACGCGCTCGATAACCGCGATCAGTGGGACAAGATAGCCTACGGCTCCTACAACCTCGATATCCAGAGTACGGACGCCAAGTATCGCGGGGATATCGTTCTGAAGCCGAGCCAGTACGCTGTCCCGTTCCGGGCCTTGGTCCCGCAGAAAATAAACGGGCTGCTGGTGGTCGGACGTTCGGCGAGCTTTGATTCGCTGCCCCACGGATCTGCACGGACCGTCCCAATCGGAATGGCGTCGGGCCAAGCGGCGGGTGCCGCGGCCGCGGTGGCGGCCAAAAACAAGGTCAGCTTCCGGGAACTGTCCTTGTCGAAGCCGCTGGTTACCGAGCTGCAGGAAACCCTGGTGAAGCAGGGCGTGCGCCTGGAGCCTTACAAATTCGCCGCGCCGGCGTATACGAAACATAAAGCTTACGAAGGCTTGAAAGCTGCCGTAAGTCTCGGTATCGCTGCGGGAGGCGAGAAGAACGAGTTTCAGCTGGACGAACCGTCCAACCCGCGGCGGTTTGCCAACCATTTTAACACGATGAAGACGGTGCTTGGCCGGACCTACCCCAAAGCCGTAAGCGGCAGCGCGGATGCGGCGGTCAAGGGATTGACCAAACCCGGAGACATTGCATTGACGTGGGATCAGGCGGCCTGGACCATATCCCAGGCGGTGGGAGCTAAAGTAAGACGGAGCGAATCGGCCGCTTATGTGCTGGAACAGAAGCTGGTCGAACCGGCGACTTTCGAAGCGATCGAGAACAAGTCGAAGCTGACCAACGGAGAAGCTTATATGCTGCTGCGCGATGTGCTTAAAGCCCAAGCCGGGGTCGTTTACCGGTAATAGAAGTGCAGCGAAAACGAAATGAGTCTTATTCGGAACCGGTCGTCATGTGCGGCCGGTTTTATTTCTTTTACAAAAATAAATTTATACTAAAACAAGAGAAATGTATCCCTTTAGGCTAGTAGATATCTGCTATAATGATAATAAATGGTAAATCTATAAACGTTATAATTCCATAAGAAAGTGAGCACTTGAATGAGGCAGCTGAGGTCTAGTCCCGTATATCGGCACATTATCCGAAATGGCAAGGCTTATTTATTAACGCTTCTTGTACTCACTATCGTGAACAACTTGTTCTCGGTCGGACAGGACCACATGATTAAAGTGTTTGTATTCCTGACGACCATTCTATCCGCCGTATTCCTGAGAAAATCAGTTGTGCTGCAACATATCCTCGCTTCGATAGCCTATATTACCTTGTTTACTCTGCTTCACAACATCGACTATTTCAAACTTCCTTCCATCATGTACACTCTTCTGCTGCTGTATGCTTTCCTGCTTCCCGGTTTGTGGGTGCCGACGATTGTCGGAGCGGGCTTTCTGCTTTTTCTGCTCACCTATTCAAGTACGGTCCAGTTCGACTATCTCCGGGCCAATCTGGTCGGTGTCGTGTTTAACACGGTCGTTTATGCCGCATTAAGCTATTTCTTCAGGCAAATGATCATAGAACGCGACCGGCTTAAAGAAAGCGAGAACCGTTACCGGAGCTTGATCGAAATATGTCCGGAGCCGATTGTGGTCCAGCAGAAGGGCAAGCTCGTCTATGCCAATCCGGCTGCCGTCCAATCACTGGGTGCGGAAGACGTGAACAAACTTTTAGGGAGGTCGGCCCTGAGGTTTCTCCATCCGGAATCACGTAAGAATGCCCTGGAGCATGTGAACGAAGTTTTGGAAAAAGGGGCTTCCGCCCGCATGGAGCAAAGGTATGTCCGTCTGGACGGTCAGGTAAGGAGCTGCGAACTGGTACTCGTTGCAACTAATTATGGGGGCAAGCCCGCGTGCATGAGTATCGGCAAGGACATTACGGAACGCAAGAAGGCCGAAGAAAAGATTAATCATATGGCTTACCATGACACCTTAACGGGGCTGCCTAACCGCAGCTACCTCAACGAGTGTCTGTATATGGCGATCGAGAGGGCAGGGCAGACGGGATCGCAATTGGCGGTGCTTTTTCTGGATCTGGACCGGTTTAAAAATATTAACGATACCGTCGGTCATATATACGGCGATCTTCTGCTGAGACAGGTTGCCGAACGGCTGCAGGCGTGTCTCGGTCCGTCCGATACCGTATTCAGGCACAGCGGGGACGAATTTGTCATTTTGCTTGAAGGGGTGACGGAAGACGGCGTCCGTGTCCAGGCCCAGACGGTGCTGGATCAGTTCAAGCAGCCGTTTCAGCTGCACGGACACGAGGTCTATACGACGACAAGCATCGGCATCAGTATTTACCCGCAGGACGGCATGGACCGTGATGTACTGATCAAACATGCGGACATGGCCATGTATCTGTCCAAAGAAAACGGGAAAAACAATTACCAGTTTTACCGGGTGCACAACAACCGGCTCGCCCGGAAGCTTAAGCTGGAGAACGGACTGCGCAGAGCCCTGGAGAAGCAGCTGTTTACCCTTCACTACCAGCCGCAAATTAATCTGGCCAGCGGAGAGATCGTAGGGATGGAGGCCCTGATTCGCTGGATGGACCCGGAACTCGGGGTTGTCACGCCAGGGGAGTTCATTCCGATCGCCGAGGAAACGGGGCTTATCGTGCCTATCGGCAAATGGGTGCTTCACACAGCCTGTCACCAGTACAAGCAGTGGAGGGAAGCGGGGCTGCCGGAAATCCGTCTGGCTGTCAATATCTCCGTAAGACAATTCCAGGATAAACAGCTCGTCTCAACCATCCAAAGTGTCCTCGAAGAATTCGACATGAACCCGGGTCATCTCGAGCTTGAGATTACCGAAAGCATCATGCAGAATCTGGATCAGTCTCTCGTGATTTTGACCGCATTGAAGAAGATTGGAGTCAAGCTTTCGATCGATGATTTCGGAACGGGCTATTCCTCCCTCTTCTTATTGGATAAACTGCCTATCGACCATATTAAAATCGACCGCACCTTCATAGAAGAAATCACGTTCAATGCCAACACGGAAGCTATTGTCCGAACCATCATCGATATGGGCCGGCATTTAAAATTCCAGCTTATCGGGGAAGGCATCGAACATGAGAGGCAGATTCATTTCCTCCAGGAGCATCAATGCACGATCGGACAAGGCTTTTTCATCAGCCCTCCGTTATCCAGTGAGAAGGCTGGAGAGCTTTTAAGCAGGAAACAGCCATTCGTTCAAGTCTGATGGCTTTTCGCCGACAGATCAATAAAATCCCCCGGCCAAGTAAGGCGCGGGGGATTTTGCTGTATTCGATTCTATCGGGAGTAGACGCCGAACGTTACGACGGTTTAAAGCATAACCTCTGCCGGCTTTACGATGTAAAGCGGCTTGGTGCTGACCTGGCGCTCAACAAGCAGGCGGCGGTCGAACAGGGCCCCCGGCTCGCCTGGTTCCACAACAACCGGAAGCTGAAGCTGTTCGGCGAGAATGGACGCAAAACGCGTGAGCACTCCGGCGTCTTTGCCCTGCCATTCGAACGTAAAGTGAAGCCCGTCCTGCGCAGGTGTTACTTTCCAGGCATCCGGCAGATCCGGCAGCGAATACACGGCGTCGTGAATGTCCGCCGGTTCCAGTATCCGGCCGGCCACCTCCAGCCTGTCCAGCTGCCGTCCGTAATGGGTCAGCCTGCGCCCGCTTCTCCCGCACGGACAGTTGACTTCTTCGAGGGAGATCACGTCTCCGTTCAAATAACGGAGAAGGGGGGATCCCTCGTGAGTCAGCGTTGTAATCACGGCAAGACCTTTGCCCCCGCCGGGCTCAACCGCCGCTGACAGGTCTTCGTGCAGCACTTCCACGAAGAAATCGTCTTCGGCCACATGAAGAATGCCGTGCTCGCACATCGCGGCTATGTTGGCCGTCTCCGTAGAGCCGTACAAGTTGTAAACCGGCACGCCCCAAAGTTCTTCAATCTTCTTGCGGCGCGACTCGGCCAGAAGTTCTCCCGCGACGCCGATGGCCCGGAGGTGGGGGAAATCCTCCCGGCAGCCGAGACCGTGCAGCCGTGCGGTTTCCGCCAGTATTTCCATCTCGCGGGGAAGGCCCGTCATCACCGTTACATTCAACTTGCGCAGCAGTTCAATGATGCGCGGATAGGGCGTCATCGTATTCCGGCTGCTGGCCGGAAGGACGCATGCGCCCGCCTGCCGCGCGGCCTGTTGAACCAGGTGAGCCGGCAGGGACAGGGCGTAAGGGAACCGGTTAAGCAGCCGGTCCCCGGGTCTAAGGCGCAGGCCGGAATCGCCGATCTGACGGCCTCCCGCCTCCAGGTCCCGGACTGTGTACCAGGCCGAAGCGGGCAGGCCGGTCGTTCCGAACGTTTCGAAGTACTGGCAGACTTCCTCCGGCGGCACCGCCAGCAGATTCCAGGGGCCCGCTTCACGGAGGTGGTCTTTGGTCGTAAGCGGCAGCTCACCGATGCGGGAAATATCTCTTATTTCCCGTTCCTCTGCCGAAAGGTGTTTTCTATAGAAAGGTGATTGTTCCAATCGCTCCATAAGGGCGGTAAATTTCACGGACACAGGATGTTCCCCCTTAAATGGGTATGGGCTTGCAGATCCAAAAGGATCTGGTTGTAGAGACGATCGCTTACTGTTCGATAATCAGCTCGTCGACTTTCACGCCGACATGTCTGCCGGGGTCCATCGTATAGCCCAGCACCTGGTCGCCCGGCTTTAATGTCGTAATGTTGATCGGCTGGCCTTCCGTGCCGAATACGCGTACGTGCCAGTCCTCTTGCATAATGACATTAAGAGTCGTTCCGTCTTCCGCCCGGGCTTCGATATAAAGCAGAGGGCGCCGCTCGATTTTCACGCGGCCGACCGAAACACGTCTCGCTTTGCCGGATGTGCTGACGACGAGGACTTCCATTCCCGATCGCAGGTCGGACAAGTACCAGGTCCGGTTATCCGGTGCCAGCACATAGGTGTGCAGGCTGCCCGCATTGATGCGGAAAGGTCTCGTCGGCATATACGGAAGCGGGTGTGTCTCGCTGCAGGCAAGAATGCCCCCGCAGGAAAAGGAACCGAGCAGCACGCCTTCGTCGAGGCCGAGATAGCTCGTCAGGTCGATACAGGCGCGATCGCCCATGCCGACATGCTCCGTCCGTGTAATGGTCAGCTTCTGAAGCGGCTGACCGCCTTTTTGGCCCGTTGAAGTAATTACTTCGCCGACCGCATATACTTGGCCGAGATCGCCGGACTCGATCAGGACACCATCCGCCCCGCATTCGAGTACGCCGAAGACGACTTTCGCTTCGACATCGTCGCGTACTTTCATGACCACTTCGGTACCGAAATTTTGGGCGTCCGCCAGAACGATTTCAAGCGGAATTTTTGTATCGTCGCGGAATTCGACAATTAGCAAGGACACCTCGTGGGTCATGGCTACCGCGAGCTGCAAAGAATCAGGGTCCGTTACATTCACGCTCGTGCCGATTTTACAGGTAATGGCTTCACGGTTGCGTCTGAACCAGCTGCCGCCGATCACTGCCGATTCCAAAATAACGATGTCGTAGGCTTCATTTAAAGCCGCCAGCTTATCGGGAGAAGGGGTGCCTTCGACATAGGTGATTTTATCCAAATTCGGGGGAAGCTGCTTCACCTGCTGCTCGTTGGCTATGACGCCGGTGAATTTCTGATGAGGCAGAGCTTGTACGATAGCGCCCCATTGCTCCGGTGCGGGTAAAGAACTGATATCGAACCACGCGTATTTGCCGCGCACGGGCGCGATAGGTTTATTTTTGGCCTGATTGAGGCTGGGACCCGGAGCGGCTGTACCGCTTGTTTTCGCTTCGGCCGGTTTTTCGGTTGGCTGGGCGGTGGAATCATTAGGTGCCTTCGGATTAATATCAGGCGTTTCTTTCAGCGCTTTACTCATTTCGCAGATCTCCTCTTGTTATAGTCGAATAACCCGGCGGGCTTTTCCCGCGTCTCGCTCCACGTAATCCACGACTTGAACGTCGCAAGATTGCCGGATGCTCGCTTCGATACGCAGTTTTATCTCCGTTAAAAGCTCCGACCGGTCTACGCTTGAATCGGAAGCTTCGACGAGTATGGAAAGCTCCCCGTTTTCAACGATAAATTGGTACCAGTTTCCTGTTCCGCCGATTTGCAGGAGCTGCTGTTCCAGATACAGGGGAGAAAAATTCCCGCTGTTAAGGGCGAGCTGATCGCCCATACGTCCTCTCAGCTGCAAACGGCGAAGACGGCAGCCGCAAGGGCAGGGACCTTCCTCAATGCAGCCGAGATCTCCGGTTTTGTACCGGATTATGGGCATGCCGTCGCGCATCAGGGTAGTGAGAACGACTTCGCCGACGATGCCGGGAGATTGGGGCTCCCCCGTAACAGGATGAACGATTTCGGTATAGGTATGGCCTTCTGCCAAATGGTAACCTTGGTGCTCCAAGCATTCGATCCCGATCAGACCTACCTCAAGCGACCCGTACCAGGTTGTCACCGATGTATTCCAGATCCGTTCGATCCGTTCGCGAAGAGCGGGTGAAGCGCCTTCACCGGTCAAAAACAAATGCTGCAAGTTGAAATCACGATGAAGGTCGATTCCTAGTTTCTGCGCATGTTCAGCCAGGGTCACGGCGTAGGAAGGAGCAATAATCAAGGTTTGCATATCCCAGGCCAGCATGCATTCAAGAGCCTTATCGGGGTGAGAATAAGCTCCCCCTTTGCCGACAGGCAGTACGCAGCAGTCCTGCATATATTGGAACACCCGGTGAAATGAAAGCCCGGACGAGCTCATTTCGTAAGGTAAGGCGTTTCCGACTACGGTATTTCGCGTGTTCTGCATAAGGGATGGGTAGCGGGGGGCCGTATCCAGCCGATAAAGATCATTCAAAGTATGGCCGATAAAGATCGGCTTGCCTCCGGTTGTGCCGGTCGAAGTATGGATATGAGCCAGATCAGGCGAGCAAATGATGGAGCGCGGATCATTGCGCAAGTCATCCTTTGTCAGGAAAGGCAGCTGGGCAAATAAAGCCGGATTGGATGCTTCTTCGGGAGTCAGACCCGTGATATCCATACGCTGTTTGTAAAACTCGTTGGTTTCATACACAAATTGAAGTAAACTGCGTAAGGCTCTCCGGTGATAAGCGTCCACTTCCGGCTGACTCAGGTTTTCTACCGACATTCCGCGTTCGGTCAGGCTGTTAAGCCACCGGACGTGCGGCTCGAACCTGTCCGCCGCTTTTTGTCCGGACATCAATTCCATTTGGCTTCTGGCTGTTACGGCCACGTGCTTTCCCTCCTTATACGGCGAATGTTATAGTCCGAGCAAACGTGAAATCGTATGATGCAAAATCGTTTCCTTATCCGCATCGGAGATAGAGAGACGGTCGATTTTGACCTTCTCTACGAATGGGTCCGACAAGGGAAACTCGGAACCGAACATAAGTTTATCCGGTCCCGCCAGTTTAACGGCGGTCTGAATCGCCAAGGGGTTGCCCGTAGACGTTTCCAGGTAAACATTTTCCCTTCGTGCCGCTAATTCTATGGCATCTATATCGAGCGGGCCGAATCCCATATGGCCGACAACGAAGTTAGTACCGGGAAAAGCTTCGGCGAGGGAACCCAGTGCGGCCGTGTTTGCGGTTGCTTGAATAACTAGGTGCGTATAGAAGGGAATTCCATAGTCCCCGCACAGGGCGGCAAGCTCTTTAACGACGTCTCCCATAAGAGAAACCTGATGGACAAGAGGTGACATCTTGAGGCCTTTGAAGCCGTTTCGATAAGCCTTCTCCAGGGAAGCCAGAGCCGCCGGAGCCCCGTCGTTAGGATTAATGCAGCAGATTCCGTAAAATTTGTCCGGGTATTCACGGATAATATCCAGCACGGTATCGTTGGGCGGATCCGTCAGGATCGGCTTTTCCACTCCGGTGATGTACCGGGTCATGCGCCTAACGTCCAGCATGCCGCCCGGCACCAGGACGGCTTTGTCTATACCCGCCGATTTCATATCGTCCAGCAGCCGTTCGGGGCTGCTGTAATCCTGTCTCGATATGTGGGCGTGCCCATCAATGATCATGCGTATTCCTCCCAAGGGTCAAATTGTGCGGCGGCAATTCCGGGGTCGGTCTGCTTCGTGATAAGCGGCATGCGGGAGGAGGCGGCTAAATAGGTCTCGTAAGCTTCCTCCGCGCTGCAGTCCTTATGAACAAGATCTCCGAGAGCACGGCACATATCATCGGGACGAGAATCCTCGAACAGATTCCGGCCTATGCACAGACCTTTGCCCCCGGCATCGAGCATTTCCCTGACTCCACGGAAAAAAGCCAGCTTGTCGCCGACCGAGCTTCCTCCGGCCATCAGCACGGGGATGTTAAAAGCGGCTACGGCTTCAGCCGCTCTCTGCGGAGTAACCGGCGTCTGAACTTTGACAAGATCCGCGCCCAATTCTCCGGCAATACGAACCGCGTGAGCTATTTTATTGGTAGCCGCCGCTCCCCCCGAAAGATCTTCCTCAGGAACGTTCATCATTGCCAGGACCGGAAGGCCCCAAGCATAAGCCTCATCACAGATAAGACCGAGGTCGCGCAGCATCGCATGTTCCTGGGGGACGCCCAGGTTAATATGTACGGAAAGGCCGATAGCCCCGATTTGCAGGCCGTGACGGACAGTCGATACGATTTGCTTATTGGACATATCCGGTGACATTTGAGTGGAAGCCGAGAGATGGAGAATAAATTCGGTTCCCCACGGCGATTCACTGCTTTCGAGGGCCCGGCGGATGGCTCCCTTATGAGCAATGATAGCCTGCAGTCGGAAGCGGTTGGCCATACGAAGTAAAGCCGGCATGGAGGAGATTCCGTTAAGAGGTCCGTAGGTGGTGCCGTGATCAACCGGAAGCATGAAAGCGCGGCCGGATTTCGGATGAAAAATCTTTGAAAGACGCAGCAATTTACTCATACATAGATCTCCTTTCCGATGAACATGCAAAATAAGAAAGAACCCCATTTTCCGAACTGCACGAAAATGGAAGTGATACCGGACAGGCTGAGAAGCGCAAGCTAAAAGATGGTTGCTGGATGTTATGGATGGTCTTGAAGTGAGGATCTCAAAAAATCGTTCTTTCGTCACAGTACGAATAATCCGGAAGATAGGGGTGAAAAGAGGAAGTAGGCCAATAGATTCGAAATGGATGAAATGTAAATAGATACATAAACATCCATAACCATCTCTTCAACTATGATTTTACTTTTTTAGACAAAAAAAGTAAATTAAAATTTCGTTAAATTGCTCAAAAATCTATAAATTAAGTTTTAGTATTTAATTTTGGCCTGGCTGTTTTTAAATGGCGAAAAGAAATGACGCGGATGATATATGAATTCGGAAACCCTGATTGGAGTAGGGGGACGAAGGGGAGAAAACGGTAATCCAGGATCAATTTCGCTATATAAGAAGCGGAGGGGAGCGAAACGGCAGGGGAATATATTTCTAATCTGTGTTAAAATTTGTAATAAATTGTAAAAATAATTTGTCGTTTGGAGGAAGAAAAGAAAATCGGCTCTACAAAAGAGAAATGCCGCCCAAATTGACCCTACAAGAAAAAAGCGCAATCTATGCCGAGTCTAATTTATGCTGTAAAAAAGAAAAAACCCTTATGTATCAAGGGTTTTCGAGCGAATATAGAACGCGCCCGAGAGGATTCGAACCTCCGACCTGCAGTTTAGGAAACTGTCGCTCTATCCTGCTGAGCTACGGGCGCAAATAAATTCCGTTATTTAGTATACCACAGAATGGTTTGAGGGAGGAAGAATCTCCGAGGCAAAACCTTGGAGGAGAGAAGTTACTCCTCCGCTGGAAGCGCCTTCTTGGTTTCCTTGGCCCGGCGGCGCAGATCCCGGAAGAAATCAGTCAACTGGGAAGCGCACTCGGGCTGCAGTACCCCGCTGATCACGTCAACGCAGTGGTTGAAGCGCTCTTCCTGCAGCAGGTTCATCAGCGTTCCGGCACAGCCCGCTTTGGGATCCGGCGTGCCGTAAATCACCTGGGGAACGCGTGACTGGACGATGGCGCCCGCGCACATCGGACACGGCTCCAGCGTGACGTAGAGCCTGCAGTCCAGCAGCCGCCAGGCTCCCAGCTTCTCGCTGGCTTCGCGTATCGCGATAATCTCCGCATGAGCGGTAGGATCTAGCGAGGTTTCGCGCAGGTTGTGGCCGCGCCCGATGATCTCGCCGCCGCGGACGATCACGGCCCCAATGGGAACTTCCATCAGCGCTTTTGCTTTGTCCGCTTCGAGCATGGCTTCCCGCATCCATTTTTCGTGCTCGGCTTGTATAGGATCATGAGGATCATGGTCAAATTGTACGGTTTCCATAAAGTTGTTTCTGCTCCTTGTCCGGCCTGTTACAGCAGTTATGAGGGAAGAAAATGAAGTTATGCCCCGAACGTTCATTCCCTTTGTTAACATGTTGTGGATAAAAATGTGGACAACTTTATTCATTGTACCTGTGAATCGTACATTAGTCTATCCAAATTGAGCGACGCAAGCAAACAAAGCTAATTGGAGAAAAGCATAAATTAACTCAACCTGTTTAAGGATAGGTATAAAAGAAAAGAAAAGCGTGAAGCGTAAACCCGCATGAATACTGAGGAAAATTCAGTTTAGTCGTAAAATTCAGAAAATTGAAATACCGTGAAAAAGAACGAAATTCTACTAATCGGGAAAACCGAGAATTATCAAACGTTACCCACAAGTGGATAACGTTTTTCGGTGAATATTTGTTAACAACTTGTGGATAACGATGTTAACAAGTGATAAATCTGTGGATATTGTGTGACTAACTTATTGAATATACCATGGCTTGACCACGAAAAAAAAAAACCCGATCCTTAAAGAAGGAACGGGTTCGTACTGTTTTATAACCAGGCTCCGAAAAACGAGGAGGAACCGGCTCTCCTGTTTTCAAACCTATCAGGACGGAAAATCCTGAGCAGGTATTTCACCGATCAGATTGTTTACCGAGGCTGCGGGTTTCCCTTTATGGAGGTACACTCTGGGGACCCGTTTTCCGATCAGGCAAACGACTTCGTAATTGATGGTGTCCATTAGTTCCGCGATTTCATCCACATGAAGAAACGCGTCTCCGGATTTGCCGAAGATCGTCACCAGATCGCCTTCCTCGGTATTCTCCACGTCCGTGATATCCAGCATCGTCTGATCCATGCACACTCTGCCGGCGATTCTGACGCGGCTCCCGTGCAGGAGCATATCTCCGCGGTTGGAGAGGGACCTGGAGAGGCCGTCCGCATATCCGGCAGGGATAGTGCCGATCCGGGTAGGCCGTTCGGCGATGAAGGTGCTGCCGTAGCTGACCGGCGTACCGATCTCGACGTCCTTCACCTGGACGAGCCGGGTCTTGAACTGCATCGCCGGCTGCAGAGGGTGAGTGTCCCGCTCGGAGGCTGCGGAGGGCAGCAGGCCGTACAAGCTGATCCCGACACGGACCATGTCCAGGTGCATGTCGGGATACTGCATCGTAGCGGCGCTGTTGCAGCAGTGGCGCAGCGGGATGTCGATGCCGTCGTCGGAGAGGTGATCGACGATGTTCATAAACCGCCGGAACTGCTCGCGGGTAAAGGTATCGTCTGCACTGTCGGCGGTTGCGAAGTGCGTAAAGATCCCTTCCAGCGCTACTCCCGGCGTCTGAATGGCTTGGCGGGCGAAGCTGAGGGCTTCCTCCGCTGTTCTTACGCCGATCCGGGTCATGCCGGTATCTACTTTGAGATGGATGCGTGCAGGCGTCCGGGACGAAACCGCCGCGGCGGCTCCGACCGCCTCCAGTACGTCGGTCGTAAACACCGTGAGCGTCACGCCGGAGCGGACGGCTTTCTTGACGGAACGGGGCGGCGTGTAGCCCAGTACAAGCACCGGCTCCGTGATGCCCGCCGCACGCAGCTCCAGCGCCTCGTCCAGCAGAGCTACGGCGAGGTATTCCGCGCCCGCGCGAAGAGCGGCACGTGCGGTTTCGTATGCCCCGTGGCCGTATCCGTCGGCTTTGACGACAGCCATCAGCTTGCAGCCGCTCTGCAGATTTTTTTTGAACGTACGGGCATTGTGTTCGATCGCGTCTAGCGAAATTTCCGCCCAAGTATCGCGGTAACTGGCAGGATGCATGCAGAATTCGCCTCCAAAAACATTTTGACGAGAACTAACCCGAAAAGAGGTAAATCCCCCCGAAGCAGCTTCGAGGGGATGAAAGCCGCGGAAACCGCGGTATATTTTCGTTAAAGTGACTGATGCGGCTGGCCGGCTTTAAGAAAAGGACCGGTTTAGGAAGAAACCGAGATTTTGTCCAGAGCCTTGCCGACCGGCACGTATTCGTAGCCGAGATCCCGTGCAACCGCTTCATACGTAATGGAGCCGCCGGCAACGTTGACGCCAAGCTGAAGAGCGGCGTTGTCTTTCACGGCCTGCAGTACACCTTTGCCTGCGATTTGCAGGGCATAAGGGAGGGTGACGTTGGTCAGCGCCAGAGTAGACGTGCGCGGAACCGCGCCCGGCATGTTGGCGACCGCATAGTGAACGACTCCATGCTTGACGTAAGTCGGGTTGTCGTGCGTCGTGATTTTGTCGACGGTTTCAATGATACCGCCTTGGTCGACGGCCACGTCAACGACTACGGAGCCCGGTTTCATGGAAGCGATCATCGCTTCGGAAACCAGCTTAGGCGCTTTGGCACCCGGAATGAGAACGGCGCCGATCACGAGGTCCGAAGCCGCAACCGCTTCCGCGATGTTCAGCGGGTTGGACATCAGCGTGTTTACCTGATTGCCGAACAGGTCGTCCAGTTGACGAAGGCGCTCAGGGCTAAGGTCGATGATCGTTACGTCCGCGCCCAGACCGACAGCGAGCTTCGCCGCGTTCGTGCCTACGACACCGCCGCCGATTACGGTTACTTTGCCGCGTTGTACGCCCGGTACGCCCGCAAGAAGGATCCCTTTGCCGCCGTGCGGCTTCTCCAGGAACTGAGCGCCGATTTGAGCGGACATGCGTCCGGCCACTTCGCTCATCGGAGTCAGCAGCGGAAGCGTACGGTTCACTTCGACCGTTTCGTAAGCGATAGCCGTTACGCCTTTAGCCGTGAGTGCTTTAGCCAGCTCAGGCTCTGCCGCAAGATGAAGGTAAGTGAAGAGAATGAGACCTTCGCGGAAGTACTCGTACTCGGAAGCAAGAGGTTCTTTAACCTTCATAACCATGTCCGCACCGGCCCATACATCCGCCGCCTGATCGATCAGGGAAGCTCCTGCTGTTAAGTATTCTTCGTTCGTAAAGCCGCTTCCGATACCGGCATTTTTCTCCACGAGAACTTCATGACCTGCTTTAACAAAAGCCACAACGCCCGAAGGAGTTACGGCGACACGATTTTCGTTGTTTTTGATTTCTTTAGGAACACCTATCCGCATAAGAACTGCCTCCTTAGATTAGGAAATCTAAGGCTAGTATAGTTTTGAAAACGCTTTTTTGCTTCGTGTACTTTCGAGAAAAAAGCGCCCGCTTTTTGTGTAAATCCACAAAGCTTGCCACAGAATGCCGAATGGCGCTAAAGTTTTTCGCTTTTCAAATCGAGATATAGGCTGACTTTCTGGTCCATATCTTTCAGATCGATGTTCCCGATCTCGGAAATTCGTTTCAGCCGATAATTTAGCGTGTTGGTATGAACGTGGAGAGCGTCGGCGGCGTCTTTGACGTTGCTGTCCTGCAGAAGAAATATTTCCAGTGTATGCAGGAGATTGCCGTTATGTTCCCTGTCGTACTGCCGCAGTTTAAGCAAGGACGGATTGGTGTGGGCGTGAATTCGGTTTTCCTCGGCCATAAGAGGAAGAAAGCGATAGAAACCGAGATCCCGGTAATGGACAAACCGTTTCGTTTCCTGGGGAAACTGCCGCTTCACCTGAAGAACGGAGAGAGCTTCCCGGTAGCTTTTTTCGACAAGGCCGTAGTCTTCATAGATGTTGCCGATAGCGGTTTGTCCGGGCGAGACGCCGAACCGGTCTTTCATCTGCTGGGCAAAGAGCCGCAGGAACTCCGAGGAATCCGCCGCAAACTGATTACGGGATGAAGAGGTCCCGAGCAGAACAAGCTGGGTGCGGTCGACAATATGAAGAGCGATCCGGATCCGCTGGGTCGTACTGATAAGGTACCGGATCTGCTGAGCCCTCTGCTCGCTGATATCCGAATCGAATTCGACGACCATGACTTGGAAGCAGTCCATGAGAGGAATGCCGAGCTTATCGGACTTTTGCCGGACGGCGTCGCCCGAGGATATATGGCCGGTGAGCAGCTGCCAGAAGAAGTCCTCGAATCCTTCCTGCTCCTTGCGTTTCTGCAGCTGCAGCTGCAGCAGTTTGGTTTTGGCCGCACGGGAGGCGTGCTTGAGCTGAAGGAAATCCGCCTCTTCCAACTGCCGGGCGTCTTCCAGCACCCAAATGTAGCCTAGCACCTCGCGGTTGTTGCGGATGGAAATGGCGATGCGGCGGCCGAGTTTGACGTCATCCAGCGCTTTGATGGGCACAGGGTCTTCGCTTTTCATCAACTGCTGAATAAACCCCTCGCGCCAGAGACTGGCGATAACCTTCTCGGGCACGCGGCGGCCGACGATCGTGGCGATCCGTACGGGGTCGGTCTGAGCTTCGTGCGTGCTGTACGCGATCAGCCGATGGTTGGCGTCTTCTATGGTGATGGCGCAGCCGAGCACCTCGCTGATGGTATCCGCCAGTGCTTCCAAACTTTCAAAACTTCGGTCGAACGGATTTATTTCGTTGCTCATGCGGGTCTTGACTCCATTTCCTTTGGCTTGCGAAGCGGTTTCTTTTATATAAGTAAGGTTCATTCAATGTCGGTACTTTTATTATAAAACGATTATGCGAAAAGCCATAGACAGAATGCGTCGGTTTGTGTATTTGCACAAATTGCGGGAGAAACATTCTCATAATCACACAAAAACAGATCCTACACAAATATGCTAGACTTCTTTTTGTAAATGAAGCGCTTTCAATAAACATAAAACAAATGATAACGCTTACTTTTACAGAAATTAGCTACTTTTGTTGGACAGACTTCACGGCCTTAGAGAGGGTATAATCAGTACACGTTTAAGACGAATTTTCAGGAGGTACCTATGTCCAAAAAAACTCAGCCCAATGAACTGCAAAGAGGATTGGAACAACGACATATCACCTTGATGTCGCTTGGTGCCGCCATTGGTGTAGGCCTGTTTCTCGGCTCCGCATCCGCGATCAAACTTGCCGGACCCGGCATCTTGCTGGCTTACGCGCTCGGAGGCCTCATTATTTTCTTCATTATGAGAGCTCTCGGGGAAATGGCCATTGAAAATCCCGTAGCCGGTTCGTTCAGCCGGTATGCGAGAAATCATATTTCACCTCTTTTCGGATATTTGACCGGATGGAACTATTGGTTCCTATGGATAATCACCTGTATGGCCGAAATTACGGCAGTCGGCATCTATATGGAGTACTGGTTCCCGGGAACTCCGCGCTGGCTCTGGGCCCTTGGTGCGCTTGTCCTCATGAGCGCCATTAACCTGATCGCCGTAAAAGCTTACGGGGAATTCGAGTTCTGGTTCGCTTTGATTAAAATTGTCACGATTATCGGCATGATTGTTATCGGAGCCGGAATGATCTTCTTCGGACTCGGCAACGACGGCATCGCGGTCGGATTCAGCAACCTTTGGAGCCACGGAGGGTTCCTCCCTAACGGGGTAACGGGTCTCCTGCTTTCTTTTCAGATGGTTATGTTCGCTTATCTGGGCGTTGAGATGATCGGGGTAACGGCGGGCGAAGCCCAGAACCCTGAGAAAACCCTGGCAAAAGCCATCGACACTGTCTTCTGGCGTATTCTTATTTTCTACATCGGCGCACTTGTTGTTATCATGTCCATCTATCCGTGGGATGAAATCGGCAAAGCCGGCAGCCCGTTCGTGATGACGTTCGAGAAAATCGGAATTCCGGGAGCCGCAGGCATTATCAACTTCGTTGTCCTGACGGCAGCTTTGTCTTCCTGCAACTCCGGTATTTTCAGTACGGGCCGTATGCTCTTCAACCTGGCTCAACAGGGCGAGGCGCCGGATTCCTTCCGTAAGGTTTCCAAAAGCGGCGTTCCGGGCAAGGCCATCGTCGTATCGGCCATCGCGCTTCTTGTCGGCGTCATTCTGAACTACATCGTTCCGGAAAAAGTGTTTGCCTGGGTAACAAGTATCGCCACTTTCGGAGCCGTATGGACATGGGCGATGATTCTCATCTCCCAAATGAGATACCGTAAGAAACTAAGCCCGGATCAAGTCCGTAATCTTAAGTACAAGATGCCGCTGGCGCCTTATACTTCCTATATCTCCCTGGCATTCCTCGTGCTCGTCATTGTCCTTCTCGGCTTCTCCGAGGACACTCGCGTCGCGCTGATTGTCGGACCGATCTGGCTGATCGCTCTCGTTGTCGTTTACTACAGCAAGGGATATCACCGGAAGAACGCGCTTCCTGAAAAGAACTCCGATAGCGCCGGAATCAGCATTAATCCTCAGTCTGAACTGTAAATCCGGTTCTTGAATGAATGAAACGTTTAAAAAGGTAAGAGCGGATTCCTAAACGGAGTCCGGACTTGCCTTTTTTTATTTCCAGTAAAATTTATGAAAAACTCTTATTTTTGGAAGCCGGTTCTGGAACTTTTAGGGACTCCCGGTCGTTATAAAACTAAGAGCATTTTCAGGAGGGGGTCAGGTTGTCAGCCAACCGTGAAGCAATGGGACAAAAGCAATTCGCCAAAGGTCATTTCCTGTTCATCCTTGGAACTTGTCTGCTCAGCTTGCTGCTGGGTATTTTATATACCCCGATATGGGGAGGAGAAACGGCATTCTCCATTCAGTTTATTGCACACGAAATCGTGGCCGAACCCCGGGGGTTAAAGCTCTGGGCTTATCTTTCCATCGGTCTGGGGGCCATCTTGCTGGCCGGTTTGGTCGGATTGATCCGGCCCGGAAAAGCTTGCGGGCTCAGCTGTATCGTCCTGGCCGGAATAGCGGTCGTTCTTGTGCTGATCCAGCTTCCGCCCGTTTTTCTGTGGGGGATGGTGCTTCCGGTAGATGCCGCTGCCTGGCTCCCGATCTTACTGCACGGAACGGCTCTGTTTGTCGGATTGTGCGCGGCGGGTCTGCTCAAAAGCTTGAAAAGTAAATAACAATACTGCTGTGCTTTATTATCAAGCATAGCAATCGGTTCACTTGGCACTGATGTTTATGCAGCCGCTCGTACCATAATGTTTACAAACTCAGATTCTAATGTTAACAGTAGTTTCAGCCGAAAAAGCGCAGCAGATTACACAAAAGCACATGCAACAAATGCTAATAGGAATACAAACTATGCTACACGGGGGAGGGAGCAAAAATGAAAAAAAAATTAACTGTTATCGCGATCACTGTAGGAATTAGCGGAAGCAGTCTTTTAACCGCCGGAGTAGCTTTCGGGGACGTAGACCCCATCAAAAATCTGAATGACTTAAAGTCAGCATTTGAATCAAATAAAAAGAAATTAAACGAGATGCCGAATCAAACACTTGAAGAAATTGAGGCTACCGTTAAAGCTGGTAAAGAACTGAAGAATTTAGGTAAGGAAGTAGCAAAAAAAGAGCAAATTGCTGATCCCGATGGTGAAGATAAATTTGCAAATCAACTTAGAAGTTATATCGCTGGTATGAAAGATTCGGTAAGTGAACTAAAACACATGGCGGAAGAGACAAAAGATAGTAAGTATCTGAAGAAAGCCGAAGAGCTTGAGAAAAAAATTGCTAGGTATGAAAAAGAACAACAAGCTTATCTAAAAAAAGAAGGAAAAACAGTGAAAGAATTACGTAAAGAATTAGATATTCCAGCGTATTAAACTAGGAGATTTAAAATACCAAAAGAACTATGAAGAATCATTTTTTTGATCTCTTTATAGTTGTTTTTGTTATCGTACAAAAAATAAATATAATGTAGCACAGCATTCAACGAATGATCGTTATTGGGGATTAGACTTAGGATTGCGTACAGAACTTGAAAATAGACAAGATCAGGGAGGGCATGCTGTTCTTCTGAAAATTAAAAAATCAGGCAGTTAGATCGAGGAGGTTTTAAAATGTTTAAAAATAAAAAATTAATGATGGTAGGGATTTGTTCGACAGTAATTGCATGTACAATTGGCATTGGATTAAATAGTTCCAGTCAAGCGGATGGCATTGATAAAAAGGAAAAGTTGGAAAACTTAAAAAAAGAAGAGCAACGTTTAAAAGCTAAAATAGAAGAAAAAAAATCATTCTCGGCTGAAACAACTCAAGAGAAAGCGGAAAGAGAGAAAGCTGAAGTTCAGATCAAAAAAATTGGCATTGAAGCAGGAACTTTACAGGATGAATTATATCCTCCAGATCCTAAAGTAAAACTTGCAGAAAATATAAAATCATTAAAAAATATACTTGAGATTAACGGATATTATGAAACAAAAACAAATGATCCTATTTATGGGGAGGCGTATAAAAAAGCAGCCGAAATCCTGAAACAAAAGAAAAAGAAGTTGGCAGAGATCGAACAGGATTTCATAGAAGGGAGTAAGTCGGTGGAGGTTTTAACAAAAGAATTTGAGGTTTTAAGGGCAGTTCGTGAATTAAACATAAATGAATAAATTCTCACTTTAATCAAAACATTGAGCGTAGGGATAAAGAATGGAAAAGGGGGAAATGAAATGATAAAAAATAGAATATTTTTAGTCGGTATTTGCTCTACTGTAATCATTGGAACCATTGGACTTGGATTGAGCAATTCTAGCCAAGCTGATGGAGCCAACAAAAAGGAACAACTGGAAAATTTGAAAAAAGAAGAGCAACGATTAAAAGCTAAACTAGAGTCAAATCAACACTCGCTCCAGTCAGAGTCGACGTATGAAAAGTCAGAGCGAGAGCAGGATGAGATAAAATTAAAAAAAGTTGGCATAGAGGCAGGAACTTTACAGAATGAAATTTATCCACCGGATCCAAGGGCTAAGCTAGAAGAAAATATAAAATCGTTGAAAGGAGTTATGGAGACAAAAAGTTACTACGAGACGCTAAAGAACGATCCTAAACATGGAAATGAATACGCAAAGGCTGCAGTAATCCTGCAGCAAAAGAAAAAGACTCTAGCTGAGATTGAGCTTAACTTTAAAGAAGGAAAGAAATCGATTGAGCAATTAACCAATGACTTTAAAGAATTAGAAGCAATTCAAGAGTTAAATAACAGGTAATTGAAGATGTGTTTGGAACTCAATACTGTGCAATTCCCCCCGAACGGTTTAATCCCGCCCAAACAAGCAAATTGTAACCCCTTGACGAATGGTTTATAATAAAATATGGTGCATTTTTTTAATTTGAGAACCAAGGAGTGTCACATACATGGCTTTGAAAGCAGGAATCGTCGGGTTGCCGAACGTAGGAAAATCGACGCTATTTAACGCGATTACACAAGCGGGTGCCGAATCCGCAAACTATCCTTTCTGCACGATTGATCCGAACGTCGGTGTGGTTGAGGTGCCTGACGAAAGATTGCAGAAACTGGCCGATATTGTGAATCCGAACCGGATCGTGCCGACTGCTTTTGAATTCGTCGATATTGCAGGTCTGGTCAAAGGCGCGAGCAAAGGCGAAGGCCTTGGGAATAAATTTTTGGCAAACATTCGCGAAGTGGATGCGATTGTGCATGTCGTCCGCTGTTTTGTGGACGAGAACATTACCCACGTGTCCGGTAAAGTCGATCCGATCTCCGATATCGAGACGATTAACCTGGAGCTGATCCTGGCGGACCTGGATTCCGTGGAGAAGCGCATCGACCGTTCGCGCAAAAATATGAAAGGCGGCAACAAGCAGTATGCCGCTGAAGTGGAATGCTTCGAGAAGATCAAGGAAGCTTTGTATAACGACCAGCCGGCCCGCAGCGTAGAGCTGACGGACGAGGAGCGCGTGCTCGTGCGCGACCTTCATCTGCTGACCATGAAGCCCGTGCTTTATGCCGCTAACGTGAGCGAAGCGGAAGTGGCGGACGGCGATAACAACCCTTACGTGCAGAAGGTCCGCGAGTTTGCGGCTCAAGAAGGCGCGGAGGTTGTGGCCATCAGCGCGAAGGTTGAATCCGAGATCGCCGAGCTCGAAGGCGAAGACAAAGAAATGTTCCTGGAAGAGCTCGGTTTGCAGGAATCCGGTCTTGACCGTCTGATCAAAGCGGCTTACAAGCTGCTCGGTCTCTACACCTACTTTACAGCCGGTGTCCAGGAAGTGAGAGCGTGGACCATCCGCAAAGGAACGAAAGCTCCGCAGGCGGCTGCCGTCATTCATACGGACTTCGAGCGCGGTTTTATCCGGGCGGAAGTGGTATCTTATGAAGACTTGACCGCAACCGGTTCGATGAATGCAGCCAAAGAAAAAGGCCAGCTTCGTCTGGAAGGCAAAGAATATATCGTGCAGGACGGCGACGTGATGCACTTCCGTTTCAACGTTTAGGGTGCAGATACAGCTGTGTCCTTGGCTTGATACGGTGTTATATAGAAAATAAGGATGTACGAACGCTTGGCGGTACAAAAGCCCTCGAACGGTTAACCGGTCACCTACGTAAACTATCCTGACGACTGCCCGAGGGAAACGTTCGAGGGTTAAGCTGTTTGCAAAAACAGCGCAAGGCCTGATTATTTTGACATTATGGTAAGGAGTGGTCCAAATGCTGGATCGTTTGCAGGCTCTGGCGGATCGCTATGAGAAACTGAGCGAGCTGCTCTGTGACCCGGATGTAACGAGCGACACGAAGAAGCTCCGGGAATTCTCAAAAGAACAATCCGACCTACAAGAAGCCTACGATGCTTATGTGGAATACAAAGACGTGCTGGAACAGCTGGATGCGGCGAAAGCGATGCAGGCTGAGAAGCTTGATGACGAAATGCGGGACCTCGTGAAAATGGAGATCGAGGAACTGTCCGGGCGCAAAGACGAGCTGGAAGAGCGTCTGACGGTGCTCATGCTGCCTAAGGATCCTAACGATGACAAGAACGTGATCGTGGAAATCCGCGGCGCGGCCGGCGGTGATGAGGCAGCCCTGTTTGCCGGAGATCTGTACCGCATGTACTCCAAGTACGCAGACGCCCAAGGCTGGAAAACCGAAGTGCTGGAAGCGAACCTGAACGACCTTGGCGGATTTAAAGAGATTATTTTCATGATTAACGGCAAGGGCGCATACAGCAAAATGAAATACGAAAGCGGCGCGCACCGCGTTCAGCGGATTCCCGTTACGGAATCGGGCGGCCGTATTCATACATCCACTTCCACGGTCGGCGTAATGCCAGAAATGGAAGAGATCGATATCGAGATCAAGGACAGCGATATTCGGGTTGATACGTTCTGCTCCAGCGGAGCGGGCGGCCAGTCCGTTAATACGACGAAGTCCGCGGTCCGGGTTCTCCACGTGCCGACAGGCATTATGGCGACCTGCCAAGACGGGAAGTCCCAGAACGATAACAAGGCGAAAGCGCTGCAGGTTCTGCGCGCGCGCATTTACGATGTTAAACGTCAGGAAGAAGAAGCGAAGTACGCCGGCGAGCGTAAAAGCAAGGTCGGTACCGGTGACCGAAGCGAACGCATCCGGACCTACAACTTCCCGCAAAGCCGCGTAACGGACCACCGCATCGGTCTTACGCTTCACAAGCTGGATACCATCTTGAACGGAGATATGGACGAAATCGTCAATGCTCTGACTATGACGGCGCAAGCCGAGCTTCTTGAAAAAGGGGAGCAATAAAACCATCATGAACAGGCTTATTTATCAAGCCGGCATGTCAATCCGAGAAGCCTATACCCAGGCTTCTTCTTTTTTCAAGGAGCGGCAAATCCAGGACGCGCCTATCTGTGCGGAGATTCTGCTTCAGCACGTGCTGGGTCTTAGCCGGACGGAGTTCTTCTTCCGGATGGAAGAGCCTTTTCCCGCTGCGCATGCGGAGCAGTGGGGCGAGGTCGTGGAGCGTAAGGCCGCGGGGGAGCCGGTGCAGTACATTACCGGCGAGCAGGAGTTCTACGGCCTGACGCTCCGGGTCACGGACGCGGTCTTGATCCCGCGGCCCGAAACCGAGCTCCTCGTGGAGGAAATCCTCCGCGAGGGCTCGCGCTTGTTCCCGCAAGGCGCTCCGCTCCTTGCGGATATCGGCACCGGGAGCGGAGCTATCCCGGTGAGCCTGCTGCACGCGCGCCCCGATTGGCGTGCGGCGGCTTGCGACCTCTCGCCGGAGGCGCTGGAGGTCGCTAAGGGCAACGCCGGACGATGCGGCGTAGGGGAGCGGATCGCCTTCTACGAGGGCGATCTGCTCCTGCCCTGCGTCGAACGGGGGTTGCCCGTCGACATCTTGGTTTCGAACCCGCCGTACATTCCGGCGGGGGACTCTCCGTCGCTGCAGCCGGAGGTGCGCGACTATGAGCCGCATCTCGCGCTGTTCGGAGGCGAGGACGGGTTGGATCTGTACCGGCGGCTGGCCGGACAGATTCCGCTGCTGCCGAAGCAGCCGAGGCTGGTCGGGCTGGAAGTCGGCATCCATCAGGCGGAGGCGGTTGCGGACCTGCTGCGCGCAGCGGGGGAGTGGAGCGAGATCCGCTTCGTGAAGGATCTGGCTGGGATCGACCGGCATGTCATAGCGATACAGGACCCCTCAGAAGCCTGACTGTGAGAGGACCCGCACAAAGCAGTCAGAGACCGGTCACAGGCTGGATATCCTTGATCGGAACGGCAAAGCCCAAAGTCATAGACGACCACGTCTTGTCGGAGATATTCAGAGAGCTGATCTCGATTTCATGACTGTCCGGGTTAACAAAGGACTTTGGGCCGCGTCTTGTATCGGCAAACGCTAGTCTGGTCGATAACCCGTATCGTCGTCCGCAAATAGCGTAAGACTGCGAGCAATCCCATAGCTTAGGAAACCGACTGAGCGCAACGCGGGTAAAGGATGGCGAACCCATTTTTGACAGAGCTATAACGAAAGAATAGCTTTTCGTAACAAAAAGACGATGAAGGCTTTGTTATTACCCTTCCCTTAACGGGAAATCTATAAACCTCGTATCTAGCGAGGATCAATTTTTTTATGATCTATCGGCACGTTCGCCAGGCCAGACACGCCCACTATAACAATGTCCTGCGCTTCGAAAAGGTTGCTGCGATTGACGGTTCTTTTCCAAAAGGTTTATATGTTTCACACCCGGAAATTGTTCCACGTGAAAAAATCATAGATTGCTAGTTTAAAAGAATTGCCTTTTGACCATACTAACCGTTACAGAGGAAGAAACAGAGAACGGCTTCGAAGCTGGCGCTGTTTTTCCGGGAAACGGGAGGGAATTATTATGGTCATCCGTAAATCATACAAGCACTTGTTTTATACGTTTTTCGCTCTTGCCATCATGATGATGAGCTGGGAAGGTACACGCTCGAATGCAGCTCTGGCGGAAGGAGCTATTCCGGACCAGTCGATCCGTCTTCGTATACTGGCGAACTCCGATAAGCCGGAGGACCAGGCCATCAAGCGGCTGGTGCGGGACGCCATTGTCGCTCAGATGAACGAGTGGGTCACCGGACCGCATTCTATTGACGAAGCGAGGCAAATCGTGAAGAAAAACCTTCCGGTTCTGGAAAAAGTCGTCCGCGATACACTGACATCCCGCGGTCTGGGAGGACTTCCTTACACGGTGGAGCTCGGGCAGGTACCGTTCCCGACCAAAATGTACGGCAGCCGCGTTTATCCGGCCGGAGATTATGAAGCTCTTCGTGTATCTCTGGGCGAAGGGAAGGGCCAGAACTGGTGGTGCGTGCTTTTTCCTCCTCTTTGTTTTGTAGACGGCGTGTCGGGCGAAGCGGTGGCTCAGGCGGCTCCTGCTGAAGACGGCGGGGAAGGACCCGGTGAAGCCAAAACCGCTGGCGTGCAGAAAAAAACGGCCGACGCTCCCGCCGAAGGCTCTGCGGCGGCGGCAGCTGCCGGCGGAGATACGGAAGTGAAATTTTTTCTGTGGGAACTGCTTCAAGGTATCATCGGATTCTTCCTGAATTTGTTCAGATAAATTTCGGAAACCAGTAAGGGTGAACAGCATTGACAACGACTAAACTATGGCAGATTCACGATGAAGCCGGAACGGAAATGGGAACAAGAGAAACGGCGGATAAAGCGATTGCCGAAGCTGCCGGACTTCTCGTCCAAGGAGAGACCGTGGCGTTTCCGACCGAAACGGTATACGGCTTAGGAGCCGATGCGACGAATTCCGCTGCGGTCGAAGGCATCTACCGGGCCAAGGGCCGTCCGTCGGACAACCCGCTGATCGTCCACATCGCGGACCGTTCCCAAATGGATACGTTCGCGGAGGGAACGCCGGCCGAGCCCCTGCGCAGGCTCATGGATGCCTTCTGGCCCGGGCCCCTGACGGTCATCGTGCCGGTCCGCGCGGGCGCGGTTTCTCCGCTGGTCACGGCGGGGCTGTCGACCGTCGGGGTCCGCATCCCCGACCATCCCGTCGCCTTGGCGCTGCTGCGCGCCGCAGGCTGCCCGGTTGCTGCCCCGAGCGCGAACAGCTCGGGGCGTCCCAGCCCGACGATGGCGGAACACGTCGCCGATGATCTCGGCGGACGAATCGGCGGCATCGTCGACGGGGGCCCGACGGGCGTCGGCGTAGAGTCGACCGTCGTGGAGTGGGCGTCCGGGGCGGTCTATATCCTCCGCCCCGGCGGGGTGACGGCCGAGCAGCTGCGTGAGGCGCTGCCGGACGTGCCGGTGCGCGAGCCCGTGCGCACCGGGGAACCGGCCGGGACGCCGCGGGCTCCCGGCATGAAGTACGCGCATTACGCCCCGAAGGGGAGCATGCGCGTGGTGCTGGGCGACGATCCGGAGGCCGTCGCCGAGTGGATGCGGCGTGACCTGGACGCCGCCAAGGCCCGCGGTGAGCGCACGGGCGTGCTCACCTATGACGAGCGCCGCGGTCTGCATCACGCGGACGCCGTAATCTCCTCCGGCCGTCTGGCCGAGCCGGAGACGATCGCGCGCGGGCTGTATGCCGCGCTCCGGCAGTTCGACCGCGAGGGAGCGACGTATATTCTCGCGGAAGGCTGCCCGGATACGGGGATAGGCCGTGCCGTCATGAACCGTCTGCTGAAAGCGGCGGGTCAGGAAGTCGTCCGGGTTTAAACATACAACCTCTTAAGCTCTCCGGCTCGTATAAGGTAACTGCCGTCAGCGGCTAAGCTTCGGGCAGTTGCAGATCCCCCGGAACGTCTTTATTCTTTTCCGTTCCGAAAAGCAGCCGCCTGTACCGGAAATGCGGACAGGTACAAGTCCATAGCATGTTTCCCGGTATGTCCGCATATCTTGAGAGAGAAAAAGTGGACAGGGGGAAATGCCAATGGCGGCACTGGCGGGCGTGTCACCTTTCGTATGGGGCCAACTGGTGACGATCTTCATCATGGCCATTGCGCTTGGTTTTGACGCGTTTTCTTTAGGGATTGGAATCGGAATGAGAGGTATACGCCTGCTGCATATTCTTAAAATCAGCATCGTGATCGGTCTCTTTCATATCCTCATGCCGCTGCTCGGCATGTATGCGGGACATTATCTCGGCTCTTTACTCGGACAAGTTGCCGTGGCGGCCGGGGGCGGTCTGCTCATTTTGTTAGGATCCCATATGATCTACAGCTCGTTCCGGGGAGAAGATTCCAATGCATTCGATCATCGCACCTTCTGGGGAATGGTCCTGTTTGCGTTAAGCGTGAGCGTGGATTCCTTTTCTGTCGGCGTTTCGCTGGGGATTTTCGCAACGGATGTGGTTTTGACGGTGCTGCTTTTCGGATTGTTGGGCGGAGGCATGTCGATTCTGGGGCTTATGCTCGGGCGTCATGTGGGAAGCTGGATCGGTGAATACGGAGAAGCGCTGGGCGGTTTGATTTTGCTGCTGTTCGGTCTGAAATTTCTGCTGTAAAGTGTTCCTGATTTCAAAAAAAACGGTACAATATATAGAGAGCGGAATAATCCGTTGGAATACTCTGTAAGGAGGTAGACGAAATATGAAACAGATCCTTTTTGTCTGTACCGGAAATACATGCCGCAGCCCGCTGGCTGAAGGGATTCTGCGCCACATGGCCCAGCAGGATAACCTGGAAGTCCATATCCGTTCTGCAGGGGTTTTTGCTTCCGACGGCAGTCCGATTTCCCGGCAATCTTCCTCCGTTTTGCGTGAAAAAGGCTGTGAAGCTTCCATCAGTTCCAGTCTTCTCAGATCCGCAGACGTGGATTGGGCCGGTCTCATCTTAACGATGACACAAGATCATAAACGCGCCGTTATTCAGCGGTTCCCGCAGGCGGCGGATAAAACACATACACTTAAAGAATTTGTTGAAGACGACCCCGAGGTTGTCACGGCTGCCGCGGAATGGGAGAAGCTGATTGCCGAAGTGCAGGTTAAGCGTGCCCTTTCCGAAGAAATCACTATAGAAGAGCGGACGCGGCTTATCCACTTGGAAAAACAACTCCCGGATTACGATATTTCCGATCCGTACGGCGGTTCGTTGGAGCTTTACCGCCGTACGGCGGAAGAAATCGAAGAAGCGCTCGTTAAACTGGTTCAGAAGCTAAAGGAAAGCCGATAAGCGTCAAACGGTCGCAGTATCTTTCTGCCCGGCCTAACAAAAACTTCATTTTATAGCGGCTTTACAGTTTGGCGGGAATACGGTAAGATAGGGGCATAAAAGAAGACCCGGTGTAACTGGCGACGAGTGGGTGTAACCACAGTGGAGCATCGGGATATACGGCCGGTCGCCTGGGCAAAAGAGCAGTACATGCGTATTCACACGCGTGTCATGCTCTTTTTTTCATTGTCTCTTAACGATTGCAGCAGGCGCAGGTAAAGTCGGAATTTGCCGGTTTTTTTCTCCGGCTGATCGGTTTGGGTTATAATAGAGCCAAACGCAGTTTATTCCCACCCCGAGGAGGGCTTTTCAATGAAAATTGCAATTGGCGCCGATCACGCCGGATACCGGCTTAAAGATGTTATCGTTCCTTATCTGGAATCGTTAGGTCATGAAGTGAAGGATGTCGGCTGCAACTGTGAACAATCGGTCGACTATCCGGACTACGCCGTGCCGGTTTGCGATATGGTGCTTAACGGGCAGGCGGACAAAGGTATTCTGATTTGCGGTACAGGCATCGGCATGACCATTGCCGCGAACAAGATGCCGGGCATCCGCTGCGCGCTTGTGCACGATATGTTCTCCGCGAAAGCAACCCGGGAGCACAACGACACGAATGTGCTTGCTATGGGAGAACGCGTAATCGGACCCGGTGTGGCGCAGGAAATCGTCAAGATCTGGATTGAGACCGAGTTTTCGCACGGCGAACGTCATGAGAACCGCCTGAACAAAGTGAAGCTTCTGGAAGAGAAGAATACGATTCATCCGTAAGGAGCTCTATTTTAGATGGAGGTGATCGTATGAATGACGGTGAGAAAGCCTGGCTGGACGGAATAGGGCCTGCGGTCGAGGCCAATTTCCGGGCACTGATTGAAGCTGGCGGCTTAAGGCGCGGCCAGATCGTCGTTTTCGGCACCTCGACGAGTGAGGTCCGTGGCCAGAGAATCGGCACGTCCGGTACGCCGGAAGCGGCCGAGCGCATTTTCGCCGCCGCTGTCCGGGTGGCGGAAGAACACGGGCTGCGGCTCGCCTTCCAGTGCTGCGAGCATTTAAACCGCGCGCTTGTCGTCGAAGAAGCGCTGCTGGAGCAAGACTCCCGGCTGGAGCCGGTGAATGTGGTGCCGGTGCCCAAGGCGGGCGGCTCGATGGCCGCCCATGCTTACCGGCACCTGGAGCGCGCATGCGTCGTGGAAGAGATCGCCGCCCATGCGGGCATCGACATCGGCGACACGCTGATCGGCATGCACCTCCGCCGGGTGGCCGTCCCTGTGCGCCCGCCCGTGAAACGGGTGGGTGAGGCGCACGTGACGATGGCGTATACGCGTCCGAAGTTGATCGGCGGACAACGGGCGGTGTACGAGGCTGTCCCGGAGAGCCCGGGCATTCCCGTATTCGCCGGCGCTGCTGCTCCTGCCCGGACAAGTCCGGGAAGCGCGGCAGACAGCGGAACCTGCGAATAAAGCGCCTGGAGCCGTGATAAGCGGGGATCTTTTTTTCGGCTTATCCGGCTCGTACAAAAGTAACACTGATTGTGATTTTAAAATCCATGGGAGGTTGTTATAGATGGTAGAATTTTTGCGTAAACAGGACCCGAAAATCGTTGAGGCTATGAACCTGGAGCTTGGACGTCAACGCGACAAAATCGAGCTGATCGCTTCCGAAAACTTTGTAAGCCAGGCGGTTCTTGAAGCTATGGGCACTGTGCTGACGAACAAATACGCGGAAGGCTACCCGTCCAAGCGTTATTACGGCGGCTGCGAGTACGTGGATATCGTCGAAGATATCGCGCGCGACCGTGCGAAGGAACTTTTCGGGGCCGAGCATGCCAATGTACAGCCTCACTCCGGCGCTCAAGCGAATATGGCCGTTTATCTGGCCGCGCTGAAACCGGGCGATACAGTCCTGGGTATGAACCTGGCGCATGGCGGACACTTGACACACGGCAGCCCCGTCAACGCGTCCGGTATCCTCTATAATTTCGTAGCTTACGGCGTTAGCGAACAGGATTCCCGCATCGATTACGACGATGTCCGCAAAGCCGCGTTCAAACACAGACCCCGTCTGATCGTTGCAGGAGCAAGTGCTTACCCGCGCATCATCGATTTCGAGAAGCTGGGCCAAATCGCGAACGAAGTGGGCGCTCTGTTTATGGTGGACATGGCTCACATCGCAGGTCTTGTTGCGGCAGGTCTGCATCCGAACCCGGTTCCGCATGCCCATTTTGTCACGACAACGACTCACAAAACGCTTCGCGGACCGCGCGGCGGTTTGATTCTGTGCCGCAAGCCATGGGCTGCCGCAATCGACAAAGCCGTATTCCCGGGTTCCCAAGGCGGACCTCTGATGCACATCATCGCCGCTAAAGCCGTTGCGCTGGGAGAAGCCCTGCAAGCCGACTTCAAAACATACGGAAAGAACGTTATTGATAATGCCAAAGCGCTGGCTGAAGGTTTGACGGCCGAAGGCATCAACCTCGTTTCCGGCGGTACGGACAATCACCTGGTCTTGATCGACCTGCGCAGCCTGAACATCACGGGTAAAGACGCCGAGCATCTTCTTGACGAAGTGGGTGTGACCGTCAACAAGAACGCGATTCCGTTCGATCCGACGAGTCCTTTCGTAACCAGCGGTATCCGTATCGGTACGCCTGCCGCGACTTCCCGTGGAATGGATACGGAAGCCATGAAGCAAATCGCCAAGATTATCGCCCTTACGCTTAAAAATCCGACCGATTCCGCCGTTCACGACCAAGCCCGCGGACTCGTCAAAGAAGTTACTTCCAAATTCCCGCTTTACACGGGCTTGGAATATTAATTCTTCCTTATAAATAGCCTGCTATACCGGCGGGCGGCTAGTGAATTCGGGAACCCGCAAAGGGTTCCTTTTTTTATGAAAAAAAGTTGGCGGATTGTTTCTACAAAAGCGGATTCTTGTCATAAGAGAGTGTGCTTTTTGGGGAGGATATCTAAACAGACATATGATATAATGGACGAGGTTTGTGGAAAGTTGGAAAGACATCCAGATCAGCCAGATCGATATTCGGGAGGAAATACTATGAGTAAGGTGTTCATTTGCGACCACCCCTTGATTCAGCACAAACTCACATACATAAGAGACGTAAATACGAAAACCAAAGATTTCCGTGAATTGGTGGATGAAGTCGCCACTTTGATGGCGTACGAGATTACGCGTAATATCCAGTTGGAGAACATCCAGGTCAAAACGCCTGTAGCGACTGCGGACTGCCGGATTATTTCCGGACGCATGCTCGGGATTATCCCGATTCTCCGCGCAGGACTCGGCATGGTGGACGGGATTCTGAATCTGATTCCGGCTGCGAAAGTGGGCCATATCGGGCTGTATCGCGACCCCGAGACGCTTCAACCTGTCGAGTATTATGTGAAATTACCCACAGATGTACAGGAAAGAGAATTGATCGTCGTGGACCCTATGCTGGCGACGGGCGGTTCCGCTAACCTGGCTATCACCGCTTTGAAAAACCGCGGATGCGTGCAAATCAAGCTGATGTGCCTGATCGCCGCGCCTGAAGGGATCGAAGCCGTCCAGAAAGAACATCCGGACATTGACATCTATGTGGCCGCTATCGACGATTACCTGAACGACCATGGTTACATCATTCCCGGTCTGGGAGACGCGGGCGACCGTTTATTCGGTACGAAATAAAGTATTTTTGGGGGGACGTACGTTCATGAAAAGGTTGAAAGTCATTACGATTTTCGGTACAAGACCGGAAGCCATCAAGATGGCTCCGCTTATTTTGGAGCTTCAGAAGCATCCGGAACAGATTGAATCACTCGTGGCCGTAACGGCCCAGCATCGTCAAATGCTGGATCAGGTGCTTGAGTTGTTCAATATCCAGCCAGATTTCGACCTCAACGTCATGAAGGACCGTCAAACACTCAACGAAGTCACCATCCGGGTTCTTCAAGGCCTGGAGCCCGTTTTCCGCGAAGCGAAGCCGGACCTGATTCTGGTGCACGGCGATACGCTGACCACCTTCCTTGCCAGCTATGCGGCCTTCCTGCAGCAGATCAAAGTCGGCCATGTGGAAGCGGGCCTGCGGACCTGGAACAAGATGTCGCCGTATCCGGAAGAGATGAACCGTCAGCTGACGGGCGTCCTAGCGGATCTGCATTTTGCTCCGACCAACTGGTCGGCGGGCAATCTGCGCAAAGAGAATAAATCGGACAATTCGATTTATGTTACCGGCAACACCGTAACGGACGTGTTCCAGTACACCGTGAAGAAGGACTTCCATCATCCGGTTCTGGACTGGGCGGAAGGCAAGCGTCTCATCCTGATGACGGCCCACCGCAGAGAAGCGCAGGGCGAGCCGCACCGCCAGATCTTCAACGCGGTCAAGCGCATTGCGGACGAATTCGAGGATGTCGCGATCGTGTATCCGGTTCATCCGAGCCCGGCCGTTAAGGAACCGGCTTACGAAATTCTGGGCAACCACCCGAGAATTAAACTGATCGATCCGCTCGACGTGTTCGAGTTCCATAACTTCTATCCACACGCTTACATGATCCTGACGGATTCCGGCGGTCTTCAAGAAGAAGCTCCGTCGTTCGGTGTACCTGTTCTGGTGCTTCGTGACACTACGGAACGTCCGGAGGGCGTGGAAGCCGGTACTTTGGAGCTTGTAGGTACGGACGGACAGAAAGTTTACGAGCGGGCGCGCGCTTTACTCACCGATCCGCAAACGTATGATCGTATGAAGGGTGCTGCGAACCCTTACGGGGACGGACAAGCTTCCCGCAGAATCGTGCAGGGAATCCTTCACCATTTCGGCTATAAAACGGAAAAACCGGACTCTTTTTAACGCAACTCTTTCGACATTGTGACGATGCAATGACAAAGGTCACACTGTACAGTTCCACTGTTTGGTTTTAAATGCTGAAATCCCTTGATATACAAGGGATTTGGGCAGTACTGTTCACGAAATGTTTGATTTTATACGAATTGACAAAGTAGACTTTGCTCCGATACAATATATGAGGATTGATAGGGGTCAAAGCCATGAAAAACAAAGGAAACCGCGATAATCCTTGGAGGGCGGCCGGCCTTGTAGGCGCACTCGGGCTTGATATCGCTATCTGTACCCTGCTCGGCTACTTCGCCGCGAACTTCGCAGTCCAGCGTTTTGGCGGTCCGAGAAGCTGGATAGTAGCAGGCGTGATGCTTGGTCTCTTCGCGGGGATCGCTTCGGTTATCATGCTGCTTAAGAAGTTTCTGGAGGAACCCGATGAATGACCTGCTCAAGAAAGCTATGCGTATCGCACTTCTGCTTCTCGCCGCATGTTTACTGGTCTGGGCGCTAGTCCCTTCCGTACGCACGGTAGCTGCAGGATTATCAGTAGGTGCGGTTGCAAGCGGCATCAATGCTTTGCTCCTTCAGCGCAGAGTCGATTTGATCGGCAAAACCGTTGCAGAGCGGGGCGCACAGCGTATGAGTCTCGGATTTTTAAGCCGTCTGGCTACAGTGCTCCTTGCCGTTATGATTGCGCTTAAATTTCCACAACACCTTGATATCGCCTCAACCATTATTGGTTGCTTTTTGGTTCCATTTATACTTTTGCTAGTCGGCATTTTGAGTCGTCCACACAAACCGTAATGCATGGAAAGGGGTGAAATTGGAAAATGCATGAGTTTCCCGTGCTACACTTCGAAAATGGTATCGATATTGACATTTCAACCTTTTTGGCGATTATCGTATCCTGCGTGGTTGTGTTAGTCCTGGCTCTTCTGTCCGTGCGGAACCTGTCCGTCGACAAACCTTCCAAATTGCAAAACTTTATGGAATGGGTCGTTGAGTTCGTTCATAACACGATTGCGAGTACGATGCCGCTCAGCAAGGCAAAGTCCTACATTTCGTTAGGATTGACATTAATTATGTTTATCTTTGTCTCCAACCTTCTCGGTCTTCCGTTCGGTATCGTAACCGACCATCATCATGGATTTACGCTATTCGGTCAGCAGGTCTTGACGGATGCCCGTATTCATGAGCTGGAGGCAGCAGGCAAGCATGCTTCTGTGGCTTGGTGGAAATCACCGACAGCCGACCTTTCCGTAACGTCCGCACTCGCCCTGATGGTGTTTGTTATGACGAATACACTCGGTTTAACACAGAACACGAAACATTATTTGAAGCATTACTTTGAGCCGTTCTGGTTCTTCCTGCCGCTGAACATCATTAAAGAGCTTTCCAAGCCGTTGACGCTTGCTCTTCGTCTGTTCGCGAACATCTTTGCGGGTGAGGTTCTGATCTCCACCATTATGATGCTGGGTGTTGTAGGGATACCGCTGCTCGCCGTTTGGCAGGGCTTCAGTATCTTCGTAGGTGCCATCCAGGCATTCTTGTTCACCATCCTTACCATGGTTTACATTTCCCAAGCTACCGTTCATCATGAAGATCACTAAATGATCGGCTCGGCTGCGATTAGCAGCTCTGCGCGGCTTCCGCAAGGCGTGGGATCCATATACACATTACAGGTACAAAACCTATTTTCTGAGGAGGAAATTTTTCATGGAATTCCTGGCAGCAGCATTAGCAATCGGTTTGGGCGCACTTGGCGCTGGTATTGGTAACGGTCTGATCGTAAGCAAGACAGTAGAAGGTATCGCTCGTCAACCTGAGCTTCGTGGTACTCTGCAAACAACCATGTTTATCGGTGTTGGTATCGTCGAGGTTGTTCCGATTATCGGTGTCGTTCTGGGCTTCCTGATTTTCTTCAGCTAATTCGCATAGCCTCGGTTGGGCGGGGAAGGCCTGAGCCATCCGCGCCTTCGCTATGAATTAGGTTCTTGAAGAATCGCCCCAGTACACAGTTACGGAAAGGAGTGACTCGAATGTCTTGGAATTGGGAATCGTTCGTATTCGCGCTTGTCGCGTTCGGAATTCTATACTGGCTGCTCAGCAAATACGCCTTCGGTCCGTTGCTCGCAACGATGGAAGAGCGCAGAAAGCTGATTGCCGACCAGATGAACTCTGCTGACGCAAGTCGTGTTCAAGCCGAGCAAATGCTCGAAGAACAGAAGCAGGTAATTCAAGAGGCACGTAAAGAAGCTTACCAAATGATCGAGCAAGCTAAATTGACGAGCTCCAAGCAAGCCGAAGAAATCGTCGATAAAGCGAAAAGCGAAGCGGACCGCGTGAAGGAAGAAGCGGTACGCGAGATCGAAAGCGAGAAAAACAAAGCGGTTGCAGCACTGCGCGGTCAAGTTAGCGCTATGTCCGTTATGATCGCTTCTAAAATTATTGAAAAGCAAGTTGACGAAAAGTCACAGGAAGAATTGGTGAACCATTACCTGAATGAGGTAGGGGGATCTAAATGAGTGACATCGTGGTAGCGAAAAGATATGCGAAAGCACTTTTTGAAGCTGCGAAGGAGCAGAACACGGTCGCTCAAGTTGAAACTGAACTGACCGAGATTGTTCAGACGATCCAGGATCATGCGGAACTGCGCAGCGTTCTGGATCATCCGAATATCGACGTGCCTGCGAAACGTCAGCTTTTGTCGAACATCTTTGCGGATCGGATTTCTCCGCTCGTTATGAATACGATTAAACTCCTGATCGATAGAAGACGGCAATCCCTGCTTCCTATTGTACTGTCCGACTTTGTTCAGATTTCCAACGAGTCGCTTGGCCAGGCAGACGCTACAATTTACACAGCCCTGCCGCTGTCTGAAGTACAAGTCAAGGAAATTGCAGACAACTTTAGCCGTATGACCGGCAAACAAATTCGTGTACAGACGGTAGTCGACCCGAGCTTGCTTGGCGGCATTACTGTTCGGATCGGTGACCGTCTATACGACGGCAGTTTGGCTGGCAAACTCGAACGTTTGGAAAAATCGCTGAAACAAGCTCAAGCAATGTAGATAGGGGTGAGGTTCGTTGAGTATCAGACCTGATGAAATCAGCACGCTGATTAAGCAGCAAATCGAAAATTATACAGCAGATCTGCAAGTCGTTGAAGTCGGTACGGTTATCACTATCGGTGACGGTATCGCTCGTGTGCACGGCTTGGAGAACGTCATGGCCGGTGAGCTTCTCGAGTTCGCCAACGGCGTTGTGGGCATGGCGCAGAACCTGGAAGAAAACAATGTAGGTATCATCATTCTCGGACCGTATTCCGACATCCGCGAAGGTGACCAAGTTAAGCGTACAGGCCGCATCATGCAGGTGCCTGTAGGCGAAGCGCTGCTCGGACGCGTTGTTAACGCCCTGGGTATGCCGATTGACGGCAAAGGACCGATCGAAGCTTCCGGATACCGTCCGGTTGAATCCGCGGCTCCTGGCGTTATGGCGCGTAAATCCGTACATGAGCCTATGCAGACCGGTATCAAGGCGATTGACGCGCTTGTACCGATCGGCCGCGGCCAGCGTGAGCTGATCATCGGTGACCGTCAAACCGGTAAAACGGCGATTGCCATCGATACGATCATCAACCAAAAAGGCAACGGCGTGAAATGTATCTACGTGGCTATCGGTCAAAAGCAATCCACCGTTTCCAACGTAGTGGATACACTTCGCCGCAACGGTGCTCTCGATTACACGATCGTCGTAACCGCGAGTGCATCCGAACCGGCTCCATTGCTCTTCCTGGCTCCTTATTCCGGCTGCGCAATGGGCGAATACTTCATGTACAAAGGCGAGCATGTCCTGATCGTTTATGACGATCTGTCCAAACAAGCCGCCGCTTATCGTGAGCTTTCCCTGCTCCTCCGTCGTCCACCGGGCCGTGAGGCTTATCCGGGTGACGTATTCTACCTTCACTCCCGTTTGCTTGAGCGTGCAGCTAAGCTGAACGACGAGCTGGGCGGAGGCTCCATCACGGCGCTTCCATTCATCGAAACTCAAGCGAGTGACGTATCGGCGTACATTCCGACCAACGTAATTTCCATTACGGACGGTCAAATCTTCCTGGAATCCGACTTGTTCTATTCCGGTCAGCGTCCGGCCATCAACGTGGGTATCTCCGTATCCCGTGTAGGTAGCTCCGCTCAAGTGAAAGCCATGAAGAAAGTTGCCGGTACCCTGAAGACTGACCTTGCCCAATATCGCGAATTGGCTGCTTTCTCGCAGTTCGGTTCCGACCTTGATAAAGCAACGCTTTCCCGTTTGAACCGTGGTGAGCGTACACTGGAAATCCTGAAGCAGGGTATTAACGAACCGATGCCTTTCGAACAACAGGTTATCAGCATCTATGCCGCTACTAAAGGTTTCCTGGACGAACTGCCGGTTAAAGACATTACCCGTTTCGAAAAAGAATTCCTTGCATACCTCGATGCCAACAAACCGGAAATCGCCAGCTCCATCCGCGACACGAAGGATCTTACTTCCGACACGGAAAAAGCGCTGGTTGCAGCTATCGAGACATTCCGTAAAGGATTCTCGGTATCCGAATAATTATGAGAATTTGCGATTCCATAATCAAGCTGCAGGGGGTGAAACGGTATGGCTAAGGGTATACGCGAGATTAAGCGTCAGATTAAGAGCAAACAGAACACAAGGCAGATCACTAAAGCAATGGAGATGGTCGCGGCTTCCAAGCTGAAGCGCGCTCAAACCAATGCGGAGGCTTCCCGTCCTTATGCGGATAAGATCCGCGAAGTGGTGTTTAGTGTGGCTGCCGGCTCGAAGGGCGTTCAGCATCCGATGCTCCAGGTTCGTGAAGTCAAACGCACGGGATATCTGGTCTTGACTTCAGACCGCGGACTCGCTGGCGGTTTTAACGCCAACGTGCTTCGGAAGGCGTTAAATGCTATTCGTGAGCGGCATAAATCTACGGATGAATATGCGGTTTTCGTTGTCGGCCGCAAAGGCAAGGATTTCTTCAAGCGGAGAAACATCCCGGTCTTTGACGAAGTCACAGGCCTTAGCGATTCTCCGACGTTCGCCGATATCAAGCAGCTCGCTTCGTCCGCTGTGCAGAACTTCATCGACGGCAATTACGACGAGCTGTACGTCTATTACAACCAGTTCCATAACGCAATTACGCAAACGCCGGTTGAGAAAAAACTGCTGCCGCTCGAGCAGCCGGAGTCCGGCAGCAGCGCTGTCTCTTCCTACGAATATGAGCCCTCCGCCGAAGGCGTTCTGGAAGTGCTGCTTCCGAAGTATGCGGAAACGGTCATTTTCAGCGCCGTGCTGGAAAGCAAAGCGAGCGAATTCGGCGCGCGTATGACCGCTATGGGTAGCGCGACGAAGAATGCGACGAAGATGATTGCAGAGCTTACACTTTCCTACAACCGTGCACGTCAGGCGGCAATTACCCAGGAAATCTCGGAGATTGTTGCCGGTGCAAACGCATTGAACTAATGCGCAGTGCGGAACTAAGCATTTGAGTACAGGAGGGAAATACAATGAGCAAAGGACGTGTTGTTCAGGTCTTGGGACCGGTTGTCGACATCGAGTTCGAACGTGGACATCTTCCCGAGATTCTGAATGCCATTAAAATTCAAAAAACTGCTCAATCCGCTGATCAAGAAAACAGCGAAGTGACAGTTGAAGTTGCCGTACACCTTGGCGACAACCAAGTACGCTGTGTAGCTATGTCTTCCACGGACGGTCTCGTGCGCGGAATGGCAGCTATCGATACGGGTGCCGCTATCTCCGTACCGGTCGGTCCTGCTACACTGGGTCGTGTATACAACGTACTGGGCGATCCGATCGACGGTAAAGGTCCTGCGGACCGGACCCTGACATCCCCGATTCACAAGCAAGCTCCCGAGTATGTCAACCTGACGACTCAAGCCGAGATGCTGGAAACGGGTATCAAGGTTATCGACCTTCTTGCTCCTTACATGAAGGGCGGAAAGATCGGTCTCTTCGGTGGTGCGGGTGTAGGTAAAACCGTAACCATGCAAGAGCTTATTCATAACATCGCGCAAGAGCATGGCGGTATCTCCGTATTTGCCGGCGTAGGTGAAAGAACACGTGAAGGTAACGACCTCTATCACGAGATGAGTGATTCCGGCGTTATCGCCAAGACCGCAATGGTGTTCGGTCAAATGAACGAACCTCCAGGCGCGCGTCTGCGTGTTGCTCTTTCCGGTCTGACTATGGCCGAGTATTTCCGTGATGAGGAAGGCCGTGACGTACTTCTGTTCATCGACAACATCTTCCGTTTCACACAAGCGGGTTCCGAAGTTTCCGCCCTCCTCGGACGTATGCCGTCCGCGGTAGGTTACCAGCCTACGCTGGCAACCGAAATGGGTCAACTTCAAGAGCGTATTACTTCCACAACCAAAGGTTCCGTAACGTCGATTCAAGCGATCTACGTACCGGCGGATGACTATACTGACCCGGCTCCGGCAACTGCGTTTGCCCACTTGGACGCAACGACTAACCTCGAGCGTTCCATTGCCGCGAAAGGTATCTTCCCGGCCGTTGACCCGCTTGCTTCTTCTTCCCGTATCCTGACTCCTCAGGTAGTAGGCGAAGAGCATTATGAAGTGGCGCAAGGCGTTAAGCGTCTGCTTCAGCGTTACAAAGAACTTCAAGATATTATTGCGATCCTCGGTATGGACGAGTTGAGCGAAGAAGACAAGATTGCCGTTAACCGCGCAAGACGCGTAGAACGCTTCCTGTCCCAGCCGCTCCACGTTGCCGAAGCGTTTAACGGTATGCCAGGTCTCTACTGCCCGGTTAAAGAAACCGTACGCAGCTTTAGAGAACTGCTTGACGGCAAGCATGACGACCTGCCGGAAGCAGCTTTCGTTAACGTAGGTTCGATTGATGAGGCCGTTGAAAAGGCAAGAACGATGGTATAAGCAATCGGGTCATGCGGGCATCTGCCCGCTTTCCCGGGTTTGATCCGAGTCGGGGAGGAGATCTCTCGCAGAACCCTTCTCTCTGACAAGGTGAAAAGCTTACGAAGCGAACGAACTTTCTAGCGAAAGTTCTGGGGAGGAATGAGCGTGAGTACTTTCCTTTTGGAAATCGTAACTCCGGAGCGCATCGTATATACCCAGAATGTTCACATGGTAAGTGTCGACGGCATCGAAGGCCAACTTGGCATTCTTCCGAACCACATTCCGTTTGTGACACCTTTGAAAATCGCACCCGCCACGATCAAGCTTGAGAATGGCAAACAAGAAACCGTCGCTTTGAACGGCGGCTTCATGGAAGTGCGCAAAGATAAGGTTGTCATCTTGGCGGAAAGTGCGGAGCTGCCTGGCGACATTGACATCGAACGTGCGAAGTCTGCGAAGGAACGCGCCGAGAAACGTTTAACGGGTAAGAAGGACGAAGCTGATTTCCAGCGCGCCGAGCTTTCTCTTAAACGGGCGTTGAACCGGATCGGGGTTTACGAGCATAAATAAGCAAGAAGAACAGAGGACGTTCATGCGTCTTCTGTTTTTTTTATTTTCCAAGAAAGAATACGCTTACAGCTGAAATCATTTTCATTAGACACATTTTTTGAGCGTATGCTATAATTGGAAAGGTGTTACATTACCAAATTTTATGAGATGATTCAAGATTTCTTATGAAAATGGAGGCGATTTCAAGCAGATGTACGCGGTAAAGTATGTGATCGTAGCCATTTTCGTCGCACTCGGCATTTTGCTTCCGGTTGCAGCTCTTACGATCGGCAGATGGCTTAGACCCAACAAGCCGAACGAAGACAAGGCGACCACTTACGAAAGCGGAAATGAGCCGGTAGGAGAAGGTCAGGTCAGGTTCAATATCCGGTATTATCTTTTCGCCTTAATGTTTGTCATTTTCGATGTAGAAACCGTATTTTTGTATCCGTGGGCCGTGGCGTATAACAAGCTGGGGCTGTTTGCACTGGTAGAAATGTGTATTTTTGTCCTGCTTCTCGGTGTCGGGCTACTCTATGCTTGGAAGAAGAAGGTGCTGCAATGGACTTCAATTTAGAGTCGATAACTCCGGAGGATCGTGCCGAACTGGATCGTAACGTGTTTATGACAACCCTGGAGCAGGTTAAAGCCTGGGCAAGAAGCAATTCTTTGTGGCCGCTCACTTTCGGTCTTGCCTGCTGTGCCATTGAAATGATGGGTACGGGCGCATCGCATTATGATCTGGACCGTTTTGGCGTTATTTTCAGGACATCTCCCCGCCAATCCGATGTGATGATTGTAGCAGGTACGGTGACGAAGAAAATGGCTCCGCTGCTGCGCCGTCTGTACGATCAAATGCCGGAACCGAAGTGGGTCATTGCGATGGGGTCCTGCGCTACGGCGGGCGGTCCGTACGTAAAATCTTATGCGGTTGTAAAAGGCGTCGATCAGGTGGTTCCGGTTGATGTATATATTCCGGGCTGTCCCCCGAATCCGGCGGCATTGATTTATGGAATCAATAAACTTCAGGAGAAAATCCGTTACGAGGCGAAAACCGGAAAGCAGGTGACGAACCTGTGACTGATAAGGAAAAGGAAAATCCGCAGGAAACCGATATTCGATCAAAACCGACAAAATCAGACGAAAAATTGGAAGCGAATACAATTGAATATAAGGAAAAACAAGGCATTTTGTCGAAAGAAGAAAATGACGAGTTACATACAAGTTCAGAGAGCACGGGATTAGCGGGGGACGGCGCGACGCCTCCGGCCAGTTCGTCCGGGCAGAGCGCCTCGGCGTCCGGCAGCGGCGAATCGGCGCCGGAGATCCCGGCGTCCGGTGCTGCACAGCGCCCGGACGCAGCCCGTGCGGCCGCGCGAAGCGCCGCTGCCGCCGGAGCCGGCGGCACCGCTCCGGCCGCGGCCAACGGCGCTGCCCCGACTGAGGGGGCAGCGGCCGAGGACGGCGGCGACAAAGCGAAAGCCGCCGCCGAAGCTCGCGCAGCCCGTGCGGCGGCCCGCGCCGCCAAAACCGCGGCTCCGGCGGAGGATGCCCCGCCGAAGCCGCCGTCCCCGAACCAGCCGCTGCTGGACCGGCTGGTCGAGATCTTGAAGGGAGAGGTGGCCGACAACGCCGTTGATGAAGCGTTCATCAACGAGATCGACGGCCACCGTCCCTTCGTGGTTATCCGCGGCGAGCACTGGGTGCGTGCCGCGGAGGTCTTCCTGCAGCACGAGGAGCTGCAGTGCGGCTACCTGCGCAGCGTGAGCGGCGTAGACCTCGGCAGCCAGCTGGAAGTGGTTTACCATCTGCTCTCTATCCCGCTGCGCAAAGAATACGGAGTCCGCGTGCGCACAGAGCGGGAGGCTCCGTCCGTTCCCTCCGTCGTTTCCGTATGGCCGACCGCGGACTGGAACGAGCGGGAAATCTATGACCTGCTGGGCATTGATTTTCCCGGCCACCCCAACCTGACGCGCATCATGATGCCGGACGAGTGGGTCGGCCACCCGCTGCGCAAAGATTACGAAGCGTACGACCCGGAGGTGTAGCGTTTTGTTACGGACAGAAGAACTGCTGCTTAACGTAGGGCCTCAGCATCCGAGTACCCATGGGGTATTCCGGATTATCGTCAAGCTGGACGGGGAGATTATCCGCGAGGCGATCCCGGTAATGGGTTACCTGCACCGCGGTACCGAGAAGCTGGCGGAGAATCTCAATTACACACAAATTATTCCTTATACGGACCGGATGGATTACGTTTCAGCCATGACAAACAATTATGTACTGGTCAATGCGGTCGAACGGATGCTTGGCCTGCAAATACCGGAAAGAGCCGAATATTTGCGTATTCTGGTTATGGAGCTTCAGCGGATTGCCAGTCATCTGGTCTGGTGGGGAACTTATTTGCTCGATATCGGAGCGATGAGCCCGTTTCTTTATGCGTTCCGCGACCGGGAGATGATTATCGACTTTTTCAATGAGCTGTGCGGCGCCAGACTTACCTACAATTATATGCGTGTCGGCGGGGTCAAATGGGATGCCCCGGAAGGCTGGCTGGACAAAATCCGGGCATTTATCCCTTACATGAAGAGTAAGCTGGAAGAGTATGACCGTCTTGTCAGCGGCAATGAAATTTTTCTCGCTCGGATCAAAGGCGTAGGCCGTTACGATGCCGATACGGCTATCGCTTACGGATTAAGCGGGGCGAACCTGCGTTGTACCGGCGTGAAATGGGACTTGCGTAAGGATCAGCCCTACTGCATTTATGACCGTTTCGATTTTGACGTACCGGTGGGAACCAATGGCGACTGCTACGACCGTTATCTCATTAGACTGGAAGAGATCGTTCAATCCCTGCATATCATCGAGCAGGCGCTGGATCAGATTCCCGAAGGCGATACGATGGGAAAAGCTCCCCGGGTCATCAAGCCGCCGGAAGGCGATATTTATGCGCCGATCGAATCACCGAGGGGGGAAATCGGCTGTTTTATTATGTCCAAAGGGCGGCCTGAACCGTTCCGGCTGAAGTTCCGCCGCCCCTCCTTCGTGAATCTTCAAATTTTACCGAAGCTGCTGGTCGGGGAAACCATGACGAACCTGATTACCATTCTCGGCGGGATTGATATCGTTGTAGGGGAGGTGGACGGCTGATGCTGGATCTGGTCGGACAACCGCTGACATGGACGACGGGGCTTATTTTCGCGGCCTACGGTGTCGTGCTGCTTCTTATCATCCTGGGATTCGTAACATATGCCATCTACTTCGAGCGAAAAGTCATCGGCTGGATGCAGGGGAGATACGGCCCCAACCGTGTAGGTCCGCTGGGACTGCTGCAAACGGTCGCTGACGTGTTTAAGCTCCTTATCAAGGAAGATACCATTCCGCGCAAAGCGGACCGGGAGCTGTTCATTCTCGCGCCTGTGCTTACGTTTATCCCGGCGTTCGTCGTTGTGGCGACGATTCCGTTCACGGCGAATCTCATTCATGCCGATCTTGATGTCGGCCTTCTTTATTACGTGGCGCTGTCCGGTATTTCCACCCTGGGAATGATTCTCGGCGGTTGGGCTTCCAACAACAAATATGCCCTGCTCGGCGGCATGCGGTCAGCCGCCCAAATGATCAGCTACGAGGTTCCTCTCGTCATTTCCGTGATCGGGGTCATCATGATGACCGGCACCTTGAACCTTCATAAAATCGTGGAAGCCCAAGGCGATAACTTCTGGAACTGGAATTTCCTCCCCCAGATCGTCGGTTTTATCGTCTTCGTCATTGCGGGCGTGTCCGAGCTGAACCGCACCCCGTTTGACCTGCCTGAAGCCGAATCGGAACTTGTAGCCGGGTACCATGTCGAATACAGCGGATTCCGTTTCGCTTTCTTCATGCTTGCGGAATATGTGTACGTCTTTGCGATCGCTTCTTTAACGACGGTCCTTTTCCTGGGCGGCTGGCACGCTCCTTTTGCTTTTCTCACTTTTATTCCCGGCCTTGTCTGGTTTCTGCTTAAATTCTCGTTTATTGTCTTCTTCTTTTTCTGGATCAGGGCGACTTTGCCCCGAATCCGGATTGATCAGCTGATGGGACTCGGCTGGAAGGTTCTTTTGCCTCTGGCGCTGCTCAATATTTTTATAACGGCTCTCTACATGGGTCTTACCGGATAACGCGGCCGCTGCCGTTCTATGAAGTCGTAAAAGGAGGAGAGGGCCAGTGAAAGGTCTTATCAAAGGATTAGGCGTTACACTCAAAACGATGACCCAGAAAAAAGTGACCTACGCTTATCCCGATGTGCCCCTGCAAATGCCGGACCGGTTCCGGGGAATCCAGCATTTCGAACCGGACAAATGTATTGTCTGCAATATGTGCGCGAAAGTGTGTCCTACGGAGTGTATTACCTTGACAGGGAAGCCCAATCCCGATCCCGATAAAAAGGGCAAAATTATCGACACCTACGATATCAATTTTGAAATCTGCATCCTTTGCGATCTGTGCACGGAAGTTTGTCCGACCGAAGCGATTGTGATGACCAACCACTTTGAATTGAGCGCCTACAGCCGTGACGAGCTGTTTAAAGATATGAAGTGGCTCACGGACAACAACACGCTGGTGCGTAAAGAAAACAACTCCGCTCTTCCCAAAGGAGGCGCGAAGAAGGATGTTTAGCGGTTTAGGAAGCTTTTTGTCGCAGGGGGAGAACTGGTGGTTTCTTCTGTTTGCCATCTGTGCGATAGGAGGCGCCATCTATATGATCACCTTCACGAAAGTCGTTCATATGGTGCTGTCCGTTGCTTTTACGTTCGTGAGTCTGGCCGGGCTCTACGTGCTGCTGGAAGCGGAGTTTGTCGGTTTTGTCCAGATTCTGATCTATGCGGGAGCCATCTCGATCCTGATGATTTTCGGCATTATGATGACCAACCACCGTGCTGAAGAGAAGGCCATGAGCGGGCCGGTTCAGAAGATTCTACTCGGTATCGGGTCGTTGGGACTCTTCGGCATCCTGTTCTATGCGATTCAAAATACGACCTTTCCGTCGGCCTCAGGCTCTCTTCAAACCGGGCAGGATAATACGCTTGAGATCGGAAAACTGCTGTACAACGAATACGTCATTCCGTTCGAAATTATGTCCGTGCTGCTGACGGTCGCCTTTATCGGAGCGATTGTCGTTGCCAAAAGAGAGGAGGATTAACGTGACAAGTGTCGTGACTCCTTATCTGACTCTGGCGGCCATCTTGTTCTGTATCGGTTTGTACGGGGCTTTGTCCAAGAGGAACGGTGTCATCGTTCTCCTCTCCATCGAACTGATGCTCAACGCCGTGAACCTGAATCTGGTCGCATTCGCCAAAATGGGCGCGCAACCCGCGCTGACCGGGCAAGTTTTTTCCTTGTTCACCATCACGGTAGCGGCAGCGGAAGCGGCTGTTGGCGTCGCTATCCTGATTGCTCTCTACCGCAATAAGGGAACGGGCAACGTGGATGAAATGAACTCCATGAAGCATTAGCGGCGAACGGTGCGGCTCTTATCCTCATCTTTGATTGGCAGAGCTGTCTAACGTCATGGCCTTGAAGGAGGAAAGGAAAAATATGATTTCCGTTTATTCGCAATATGCCTGGCTCATCCCGCTGTTTCCGCTCCTGGCCTATATTCTGATAACCGCTTCGGGCAGGTCGGCAAGAAGAACAGGTCTTTATCTGAGCACGGCCGCCATCTTCGCTTCGTTTGTTGTGGCCCTTCTCATTCTTATCGAGAGACTTGGGAAAGGCGTTCAAGATTACACCTGGAACGGTTTCCAATGGCTGCGGGTGGGCGATTTTGCGGTGAGCCTGGGCTTCGAGGTCAATAATTTAAACGCGATCATGCTCATTGTTGTCACTCTCGTATCATTGCTGGTCCACATCTATTCGATCGGGTATATGAAGGACGACGAGCGGGTCCATGTGTTTTTCAGCTACATAGCGCTGTTTTCGTTTGCGATGCTGGGACTGGTTATTTCGGTCAACCTGGTGGAGTTTTATCTATTTTGGGAACTTGTCGGAGTCTGTTCGTTCCTGCTGATCGGATTCTGGTATACGAAACCCGAGGCTAAGGCTGCCGCCAAAAAAGCTTTTATCGTGACAAGAATCGGCGACTTCGGATTGTTTATCGGAATTCTTCTTCTGTTCTGGAGCATGCCGGGTCATGCGCTGGATTTTAATTCGGTACAAAATGCCTTTACAAGCGGTCAGGTGGAAAGCTCCGCAGCAACTTGGATCGCGCTTCTCTTCTTTTTGGGAGCCATGGGGAAATCGGGGCAATTCCCTCTGCATACCTGGCTGCCCGATGCGATGGAAGGTCCTACTCCGATCAGTGCGCTTATTCATGCCGCGACTATGGTGGTGGCAGGGGTTTATCTGGTCGCCCGTACGTACGATGTTTTCCTCGCGTCGGATACGGCCATGCAGGTCGTCGCTTATGTAGGCGGTTTTACGGCGATTTTCGCAGCGACAATCGGAACGGCGCAGAACGATATCAAACGGATTCTCGCCTATTCGACCGTATCCCAGCTGGGGTATATGATGATGGCGCTTGGAGTGAGCGCTACGTATACGACGGGGATATTCCATTTGTTTACGCACGCGTTCTTTAAAGCTCTCCTGTTTCTGGGTGCGGGAAGCGTTATTCATGCCGTGCATACGCAGGATATTACCAAAATGGGCGGAATCGGCGGAAGGATGAAGATAACGGCTTGGACCTTCGCGATCGGCACGCTGGCTTTGTCCGGAATACCTCCGTTCTCCGGTTTCTGGTCCAAGGACGTGATTCTGTCCCAAGCTTACGAGACGAATACGTTGCTGTTCTGGGTCGGCATCGTCGCTGCTTTCTTTACGGCCTTGTATATGGCCCGGCTCTTTTTCCTGGTATTCTGGGGCAAATCGCGCAGCGGTCAAGAGGTTCGCGAATCTCCGGCCTCTATGACGCTCCCGCTCCTTCTGCTGGCGGTTCCCGCCGCTCTTGCCGGCTTTCTGTACACCCCGTGGAGCGGGTGGTTCGGCGACTGGCTGACAGGCAGGACCGAAGAAGAGGCCGTTCACGCGGGCGTGATGCTTCTCTCTACGGCAGCGGGCGTTCTGGGCCTCGTTCTGGGCTACCTGCTGTACGCAAGGAAGCCGGGGAGCTTTGTGTTCTCCGCCAAGTTTCCGTGGCTGTACAATCTCGTGCGTCGTAAATATTATATCGACGAAATTTACCAGACGGTCATTGTCCTCCCCCTGCGGGGAATCGGCTATCTCTTGCAGGCCGTAGACACGTTTATCGTGGACGGTGCCGTCCGGCTCGTGGCCGCAGCCGCCGTCGGACTAGGCCGAACGGGCTCGCGCCTGCAGAACGGCCAGGTCCAGACCTACGGTCTGATCACCCTGCTCGGCCTGCTTGTTCTCATCCTTGCTGTAGCCGGAAGGAGGTTTATCCATGTCGGCTAACCTGCTTAGTTTGATCGTGTTTTCTCCGCTGCTCGGCGTGCTCGTCCTCCTTTTTCTGCCGAAGGAGAACAAGAAAGCGCTCCAGGCCGTATGCATGGCGGCGACCGGAATCCCGCTTCTGCTCGGCGTATGGCTGTATGCGGCTTATTCCAACGGAGCGTCAGGGATGCAGTTCCAGGAGCAGCTGGACTGGATCCGCATCCCCCTCAACAAAGAAGGGATCGAAGGTCTCACCAGCTTCTACTGGACCGTTCAATACCATCTGGCCGTTGACGGTTTGTCGATGCCGCTCGTTTTCCTCACCGCGTTAGTGTTTGCCATGGCCGCCTTGGCCTCGATCTACATCAAAAAAAGATGGAAGGCTTATTCGATCTGGCTGCTGCTGCTGGAAGTCGGCGTTTTCGGCGTGTTTACGTCCCAGGATCTGTTTCTGTTCTTCCTCTTTTTCGAAGTCACCCTCGTTCCGATGTTTTTCCTGATCGGAATCTGGGGCCGCGTAGACCGGGAAAAGGCAGCCGGCCGCTTTCTGATTTACAACGGACTCGGCTCGGCCATCATGCTTGTCGCGTTCGTTATTCTCGTCACGACGGCGGGAATTTCCCAACAGATCACGGGCAATCAGCTGACCGTATTCTACAGCGGCGATATCCAGACGATTGTACATAACCTGTTGCAGGACCCGGCCGCCCTGGTGAATCAGGTGTCGCCTAATCCTCAAGCGGAAAATCCGTTCTTCTTGAGCGGGGGCATGAAAACGGCCCTCCTGGTCATGCTGCTCATCGCTTTCGGCATCAAGCTGCCGATTTTTCCGTTTCACACCTGGATGCTCAAGGTGCACACGGAAGCTCCGCCTCCGGTGGTGATGATTCACTCGGGTATTTTGCTGAAAATGGGCGCTTACGGACTCATCCGTTTCGGCATCCTGTTGTTTCCGGCGCAAGCGCAGGATTGGGCATGGGTACTCGCCCTGCTGGGTGTCATCAACATTTTGTACGGAGCCCTGCTGGCTTTTGTCCAGAACGAGTTCAGGCTAGTGCTCGCATATTCCAGTATCAGCCACATGGGCATTGTACTGCTGGGCTTGGCGGCCTTTAATCCGATCGGCATGCAGGGAGCGATTTTCCAGCTCGTTTCTCACGGCCTGATTTCCGCTCTCATGTTCCTGCTCGTCGGCAGTATTTACGAACGGACCTCCACGACGGAACTGGGCAAGCTGGGCGGGCTGGCGAAATCCATGCCTTTTCTTAGCGCTATTCTGCTTGTGGGAGGGCTTGCTTCCCTCGGTCTGCCGGGGCTCTCCGGCTTCGTGAGCGAACTGCTGGCGTTTATCGGCTTGTTCGGTACGGCCCGGGTCCTGGCGGTTGTAGGTGCAGTCGGCATTATCTTGACGGCCGCTTATGTGCTGCGGGGGGTCATGAAGATGACGTACGGACCTCTGCCGGAGCGGTTCAAGGGACTGCCGGATGCCCGGTTGATAGAAGCTGTGCCGATGATTGCGCTGGTCGCTTTCATTCTTCTGCTAGGCGTGTATCCGGGTATACTGAGCGAGCCTCTGCAGCAGACGGTAAACGGGTTTCACCAGACGATTCACAGCTTAGCTGGGAAGATAGGGGGATAGAACGTGGAACCGATACGAATTCATGTACAGGATTTAACGCATCTGCTCCCGGAAATGACGCTGGTGATCACGGCTATCCTGCTGTCGGTGCTCGACCTGTTTTTGCCGAAGGGGGTCAACCGGAAATGGATCGGCTGGCTTTCCCTCGCCGGTATTGCGGTCTCTATCGCCTTTGTCATTGCCCAGCTTAATCCCGGTCAGGCAATTGTGCTCCTTAACGAAAGCTACCGCGTAGACGATTTCGGAAACCTGCTGAAACTGGCGTTCCTCGGCGGAACCGCATTGATTATTCTGATGAGTCTGGGAAGTGTGGAAGACGGGGAGATCCCGCATGTCGGGGAATATTATTATTTCCTGCTGCCGGCTGTGCTGGGTGCCATGGTGATGGCTTCCTCCGCCGATCTCATCACGCTATTCGTAGGATTGGAGCTTCTGAGCATTACTTCTTACGTGCTTGTCGCCATGAAAAAGAAAAATACCCGGTCCAACGAGGGTGCGTTCAAGTATGTCATATTGGGCGGAATATCGTCCGCCGTTATTTTATACGGAATGTCATTCCTTTACGGAATTGCGGGAACTACGAACCTGGGGGCGATACAGGCGGCCATCGTTGCAGGCTACGATAGCTATAAACCGCTCCTGTATGTATCCTTCTTCCTGCTCTTGGCGGGGTTCGGTTTCAAAATCGCGGCCGCGCCTTTCCACTCGTGGGCACCGGATGTTTATCAGGGAGCCCCGACACCGGTCACTGCTTTTCTCGCCGTTATATCCAAAGGGGCGGCTTTTGCCATCCTGTTCAGAGTCTTTTATGTGCTTCTTGCCTTAGGACAGTTTGGGGACGAAGGGCTCCAGAAAGACATCTTCCTGGCCCTGTCGGTGGTAGCGGCAACCGCCATGATCTGGGGCAACACGGTCGCGCTGCGGCAAAAAAACGTCAAACGGCTGCTGGCTTATTCCGGAATTGCCAATGCCGGTTATCTGCTCGTTCCTTTGGCCGTCCACATCAATCTGGTGCAGGTGGATAACTTCTCCAAATTTTTCTTTTATCTGACCGCCTACATTCTGATGAATATCGGCGCCTTCGCGGTCCTTCTGATTATAGAAAAATCGACCGGAGACGAGGAGATTAAAGGGTTTGCAGGTCTTTATTACCGTGCTCCCTGGACGTCTGCGGCCGCTGTCGTTCTTCTTTTGTCGCTTGCGGGCATTCCGGTTTCTGCGGGTTTTTTTGGAAAGTTGTATCTGCTGTTTGGCACCATGCAGGCGCATCTGTACTGGCTCGGTGCCGTTATGATGATCACGAGCGTCATTTCGTTTTATTATTACTTCGGCATTATCCGGCAAATGTTCATGCGCGCCGACCTTGAAGACCGGCCCGTAAGGGTGCCGCTCCCCCTCGGAATCACCCTTTGGATATGTGCCGGCTTGACGTTATTGCTGGGTCTCGTGCCCGGATATCTGCTCGCTTATATCGACCGGATATTCAGTTTGACTAGGGACCTCCTAATCCTGTCATAAATTTGATATAATATAAGCTTCTCCGCTGTTTGGGCAGTGGAGGGGCTTATTTTTATTGTTTTTATCTTCGATTAGACGGCGTAAAACTATCCGGGCTTATTATTTTTTTAAAATGACCGAAAGAGGACTCTCCAAATGAACCGAAAATTTCGATATAAGTGGATGTATAGATGGCTCGGGATTGTACTGCTCGTATGGACCGTCGGTATATCGAATGTGCAGGCATATCCGGTTTCCAGCGATCCTTTGCGGGTGAAACAAACCTATTTGGATGTCATACATATGGATGAAGGCTGGGCACAGGCAGGCGATAGCGATGAACCCGTCATCGTGGCGGTCGTGGATACGGGCGTCGATCTGACGCATCCCGATCTGGAAGGCAGACTCGTCCCGGGAGCGAACCTGCTTAATCCGCAGGAGAAGCCCCAGGACGATAACGGCCACGGTACGAACGTGGCCGGGATTATCGCCGCCAAGATGAACAACGACAAAGGCATCGCCGGCATCGCGCCCAACGCGAAAATTATGCCGATCAAGGCATTGGAAGCGGACGGAACGGGCGGCGAGACCAAGCTCGGCGAAGGCATCCGTTATGCCGTCGATCACGGAGCCAAGATCGTCGTGCTCTCGCTGGGCTTGAACAAATATTCAAGCTTCATGGCCGGCACGGTCCGCTACGCCGAGGAGCGCGGCGTGCTTCTCGTCGCCGCCTCCGGCAACGAAGGCGGCAGCGTGAAGTATCCCGCCGCGTACCCGACGGTGCTCGGGGTAGGCGGCATGACCTCCGCGCGCCTCGCGGACGACCGGTCGAACTACGGACCGGATCTTGACCTCGTGGCGCCTTGGCAGGTGTACACCACCGCCAAAGGCGGAGGCTACGAGAGCAAGGAGGGCACGTCGATGGCCGCTCCGCAGGTGGCGGGCGCTGCGGCGCTGTTATGGGGCCGCGCCCCTTACCTGGAGCCCTGGCAGCTCAGGGAGCTCATCAAGCAGACGGCGGAGGATCTGGAATCGCCCGGATGGGACGCGACAACAGGCTTCGGACTCCTGCGGGTAGACCGCCTGATGAAGGAGCCGCTTCTGAGCGACCGTTTCGAGCCGAACGACGATCCAGGCCATGCGCCCATGCTGCCCGTACACACTCTCATCCATGCGGATTTCAGCTCCGGCAAAGATACCGATTGGTTTACACTGGATAGTCCCTACGACGGTTTTGTGAAGCTTGTCTTAAAAACAAGTGACGCTAGTCCTGTTTCTATTCGGTACTTTCGGGATAATAAAGAGGCAGAAGAGGTTTTCACCACGGACCCTCAGAATCCGGTTGTGACTCTGCCTGTTCAGAAGGGAAAGAGCAAAATCGCGGCAAGTCTTCTCGATTCGGGTAGAGCAGGGGCAGTCCTGTATACGCTGCAGACCGATTTCCAGATTTATCAAGACGCTTTTGAGGATAACGACCATCAGTATAAAGCGACTTCCCTGCCTGCGAGAAGCCAGATTGTGAGGGGCACCTTTCATCAGGAGAACGATCAGGATTGGTTTATGATTTCTTTTAAGAAATCCGGTACTCTCCGCTTGAAAACTTCCGTGGATACCGCTAGAATAGACCCGGTAGTATTGTTTCAGAAAAAGGGAGAAAAATCGACAACTTTTGACCAGTTTGGAGAAGGAGCGACCGAAGCGACCCCTCTTATGAATGTCACGCCAGGCGACTATTACATCCGGATCAGCAATGTGAAGGACAATACGCAGCCGGTGATGGGGGAGTATACGCTATCGGTTGATTATACACCTAAGCTGATTGACCCGAATGAACCCAATAATAAGCCCTACCAGGCTACGACACTGACACTGCATGAAGATCATCCCGGCGTTATAGAGAGTGCTTCGGATTTGGATTGGTTTCAATTCCGGCTGGAGCAGGAAAGTCTGGCGCAGCTGAAGCTCGGCTCTCTCCAGCGGGGATGCGATATGGCGTTCACGCTGTACGATCACACCCTGAAGGAGCTCGACAGCAAGAGCAGCGAAGGGTCTGCCGAGAATCTCGTTCTTGACAGACGCTTGCCGGCAGGCTTGTATTATATCAAGCTGCAGAGCGACAGGGCTGCGACTCAGCAGATGTATCAGCTGAATGCGGCCGCACAGCCTCTTGTTGCCGGATTTTCCGATATTCACGGACATTGGGCCGAGAAGGCTATCGCAGACCTGGCCAGCAGGCATGTTATCGACGGAGACGGGAGCTACAAATTTTACCCTGACCTGCCGATCACCCGCGCACAGGCCGCTGTAATGCTGGCAAACGGATTCCGCCTGGATAAGAACAGGCCGATCGATTATCCGGATCTCAGCAGCAGCCATTGGGCCTATGATTCCATTGCAAGGACAACAATGGCCGGTTACATGGACGGATATGAGGATGGGCATTTCCGGCCGGATCAGCCTTTGACCCGGATGGAAATGACGCAAGTGATTGCGAATACGATGCATATGGCAGGCAAATACCGCGGACGTTCTCCTTTCTTGGACGTTAACGACCGGTACTGGGGCGTCGGCATTCTGAAGCAAATGTCCGGGGACGGCTGGATCCGGGGATTCCCGGATGGGACTTACCGCCCTGACAATCAGGCGACCCGGGCCGAATTTGCAGCCCTTTTGTCCCGGTTTTCGAATGTTTTCGGGAGGAATAGGTAGAAACATGTCGAATATGGAAGAACTGACAACTGTTGTTCCGCAAATGCCCCTAATCAATATTGTCGTATATTTAGTCGCCGTGGGACTGTCGTGGTGGGCGCTCCAGCAGTTCCGGTTCGACGTGCTGCTGAAGCAGCCGCGAAGTCCCGCAGCCAAGATGCTGCAAGTGTTTATGTCCATCGGACTCGGTTACCTGGTAGCCAGTTTTTTCTTGAAGTATCTGGAATGGTCTGTAGGATTAAACGGAATTTTTTGACATTTTGTCGAATAACATCGCTTAGACTTGTAAACAATGGTAGTACAACGGTGCCAAACCCAGACCCCATTCCGAACTGTATGAATGGTGTGTTCATGACGACATAGACCGACAGTCACGTTTTACCCGATTTAGAACGATAAATTAAGACGCGGAGGGACCGAGATGAGCAAAATTATCGTCCGCGGTGGCCGTAAATTAGCCGGCAAGATTAAAGTTAACGGCGCCAAAAACGCTGTACTGCCTATCATTGCGGCATCAATTTTGGCTGCGGAAGGAGAAAGTGTCATACATGACGCTCCTCCGCTTGACGATGTACTTGTAATTAATAAAGTACTTAGAAGCCTGGGCCTGCAGCTCAGCTATCATAATCACAGCGTGAAAGTAAACGCTCAAGCGATCGAGACGTGCGAGGCTTCTTACGAGCTCGTTCGTAAAATGCGGGCTTCTTTTCTCGTGATGGGACCACTTTTGGCCCGCCTGGGCAAAGCCCGTATCTCCCTTCCGGGGGGATGCGCTATCGGCACGCGCCCGATCGACCAGCACCTGAAAGGCTTTGAAGCCATGGGAGCGGAGATCGAGCTGGGTCAAGGCTACATCGAAGCCAGGGTAGAGAAACGTCTCAAAGGCGCGAAGATCTATCTCGACGTCGCCAGTGTGGGCGCGACCGAGAACATCATGATGGCCGCTACTCTGGCCGAGGGCACGACGATTATTGAAAACGCGGCGAAAGAGCCCGAAATCGTCGACCTGGCCAACTACTTGAATGCGATGGGCGCAGTTGTCCGGGGTGCCGGAACGGGTGTCATCCGCATTGAAGGCGTGGAAAAAATGAAGGGCGCGGTACATAGCGTCATACCGGACCGTATCGAAGCGGGTACTTATATGATCGCCGCTGCGATTACACGCAGTGAACTGTATGTGGAGGGCGCCATCGGCGATCACCTGCGCCCTGTGATTTCGAAGCTGCAGGAAATGGGCGTACACGTGGAAGAGGACGAGAACGGAATTCTCGTCCGTGCCGACAAACCTTTGCGCGCGGCCGACATCAAGACACTGCCGTATCCCGGCTTCCCGACGGATATGCAGTCTCAGATGATGGCGCTCCAGCTGGTTGCGGACGGCACGAGCCTGGTTACCGAGACGGTATTCGAGAACCGGTTCATGCACGTGGACGAATTTATGCTCATGAATGCCTCGATTAAAGTCGACGGCCGTACGGCTGTCGTGAGCGGCAGCAATAAGCTTAAGGGCGCCAAAGTTTGTGCGACCGACCTCCGCGCGGGTGCCGCTTTGATTCTGGCCGCTCTTGTAGCCGAGGGAGAGACCGAGATTACCGGACTTCACCATATCGACCGGGGATACGTGGATATTGCCTCCGCGCTCCGTTCAGTGGGTGCCGATATTCAACGGGTCGTCCCGCAGGAAGAAGAGCAGGAGAAACCGCAAGAAATCGGACTGTTCGCCGTTCAGCCTACCTGGGCTTAAGCACCGTACTTTCGTGATCCGCTAACGGATCCAATCAGATATAAGGAAAGCCGGCTCTCCTATCGGAGGGCCGGTTTTTTCGTTCTAATCTAGTAAATACCTTCATAAGATGAGAGTAATCCCGTTCCGCAGAGAGAGGACGGTTGAAGCATCTGCTGACAGCGGATTTGGAGCAGCGATTCCTTAAGGGCCGCTCCCTGCTATCCTTCTTGATCCTAAAGACGGAACGGAACATTTACGGAGGCCATCTATGAAGTTTAAGAGACGTTCAAAGCTCAAAATGCCGGCACTGCTTTGGACGGGCATGGCGGTTTCGGGTTTGCTGCTGGTCACCGTTTTGCTTCCCGCCGTGGTCGTCAAACAGCAAACCGGCACTTTTGCGGATCCTCATGACACCGAAGCAGTCTCTTCATCCGCCGGCATGGTTATGGTTCCGGTCTACCTTTCCAAGCAGAAGCAGATTCAGACGGTGAGTCTGGAGCAGTATGTGAAAGGAGTTGTGGCGGCGGAGATGCCTGCGGAGTTTTCGGAAGAGGCTCTTAAAGTTCAGGCGATTGCGGCGCGTACTTATATCGTACGCCGGATTTTAACGGGAGATTTCAGCAACGTCCCCGTCAAGGAAGCATGGGTCACGGACACGATTCAGCATCAGGCCTACCTGACCGATGACCAGCTTCAGAAACAGTGGACAGGCAAGGCGTACGAGTCGAACAGCAAGAAGATCGACGCCGCCGTAAAGGCTACGGCCGATCTCATTCTTACCTACGAGGGGAAGCCGATTCAGGCTACATTTTTCTCCACCTCCAACGGGTATACAGAGGATGTCCGCAATGTATGGGGATCCGATGTTCCTTATTTGAAATCGGTGAGCAGCCCGTGGGATGAGAAGCTTTCACCCAAATTCAAACAAACCATAACCCTTTCTTATAAAGACATTCTTCAAAAAATGGGGCTTCCGGCTTCATCGTCCTTGAATTCGGGCAGCATAAAAGTGCTGGAACGGACGGAGTCCAAACGGGTTAAGACCGCCATGATAGCGGGCAAAGCATTTACGGGAAAAGAAATAAGAGAGAAACTGGGTCTCAACTCTACCGATTTTGAAGCGGCTTTGAGCGGAACGGATTGGACGTTTACGGTAAAAGGGTACGGACATGGAGTCGGAATGAGCCAGTGGGGAGCGAACGGAATGGCCCAAGAAGGGAAGAAAGCCGCGGAAATCGCCTCTTATTACTATCCCGGCGCAAAGCTGACTTCCGCTTCCACTCTACTGAACAAGAAAATTCAAAAATAAGACCTGCTAGAATTTCTTTAGGGCAAATGTATAAAACTCTCAAACGTGTCAACAATGGTTATTGAGGTGATAACCATATGAGAGATGGTAAACAAGAGTTTCAGAACAAGGAAGAAGCTCCCCAAACTGTAACGGGAGCAGGAAATGTCCCTAACTCCGCATGGAAGAGATTTTTGGCCAAAAAGTGGGTTTTCCCGGCAACTTATGTAGCGGCAGCGGCAATTATCTTAACCTTAATGTGGGTATATCAGGATGCGGTTAAGAAACCGGTCGCAACGAATACGCCGGCCGATTCCGTTCAATCCGATAAACCTGCTGGTGAGACGGCTAACAAAGACAATGCCGTTCCCGTAGGTGCCAAAGCCGAAAGCATTCAATGGCCGGTAAAAGACCGCAGCCAAGTAACGATTTCGCTTCCGTCCTACGACAGCAAAGGCAGCAATGAAGCTAAGCAAGCGGCGATGATCGAATACGGAGACACGATCACCCCTCACGTGGGTGTAGATCTTGTCCGTGCAGACAAGCAGGCGTTTGATGTAAGCGCGGCCCTCAGCGGTAAAGTAACCGCGGTGGACAAAAATCCGGTCGTAGGCAATCTGGTCGAGATTACGCACGACAACGGGCTTGTAACGGTTTATCAAAGCCTTGGGGAAGTGAAAGTAGCCAAAGGCGCCGCCGTTAAACAAGGTGATGTAATCGCACAGGCCGGCCGCAACGAGCTGGAGAAGGACCAAGGCGTCCACCTTCACTTTGAAGTGCGCAAGGCGGAAGACGGGACGGCCGAGCTGCCGGAGCAGCTGCTTCCGGAATTCAAACCGCAATAAATCTTTACCATATCGGCGGATGGGGAAAACCCTATCCGTCTTTTTTTGCCTGCATATGGACAACGTCCGGGGGACGAGCTTTCGCCTTGTCCGTCAAAATAATTGGACGGAAATAGCTTGTCAGCGGCGGAAACAAAGAATATTAGGCCCTACCCCTCATATAATGTACCAAACTATCCGAGTAGGGAGGCGAGGGGAGTGCACGATTACATCAAAGAGCGAACCATTAAGATCGGAACTTGCATCGTTGAGACGAGAAATACGGTTCGCACCATAGCGAAGGAGTTTGGCGTTTCCAAAAGCACGGTGCACAAGGATTTGACGGAGAGACTGCCGGAAATCAACCCGGAGCTGGCCAATCAGGTCAAAACGATCCTCGAATACCACAAATCGATCCGCCATCTTAGGGGAGGGGAAGCGACCAAAATCAAATACCGCAAGACTAAACCTGTCAAATCCGCTGAACCGCTTGTTACGGTTAAATCCTGACTCCCAAGCCCGCCCTTCCTTCCGGAAAATTGTCGAAATTGTCCCGAAAAAAGAGGAATTTCTGTTTTTTTCTGCGAAATTAGCTTATAATGAAAAATATGTATACTATTCGAAGCACCGCTTCAGTTTATGGGGATGGACGGTTAGTTTAGGGAGGATTATTTTTCATGTTAAGTAAGGATATCGGAATCGATTTGGGCACTGCGAACGTCTTGATTCATGTGAAAGGACGCGGCGTAGTGCTCGATGAGCCCTCGGTTGTGGCGATCGAAAGCGATACAAAACGCGTTCTAGCGGTCGGTGAAGAAGCCAGGAGAATGGTAGGGCGTACGCCCGGTAACATCGTGGCTATTCGCCCGCTCCGCGAAGGTGTAATCGCCGATTTTGAAATTACTGAAGCGATGTTGAAACATTTTATTTCCAAAGTTGGGGGCAAAAGCTGGTACTCACATCCTCGCATCCTCATCTGTGCGCCTACCAACATTACCTCTGTGGAACAAAAAGCAATTCGGGAAGCGGCTGAACGCAGCGGCGCACGCGAAGTGTTTATGGAAGAAGAACCGAAAGCCGCTGCAATCGGCGCCGGAATGGATATTTACCAGCCGAGCGGCAATATGGTCGTTGATATCGGTGGAGGGACGACGGACGTGGCCGTTTTATCCATGGGTGATGTCGTCACCTCTTCCTCCATTAAGATCGCCGGCGATAAATTTGATACGGCGATTACCAAGTACATCAAGAACAAATACAAATTGCTGATCGGCGAACGCACCTCCGAGGACATCAAGGTCAAAATCGGTACGGTACAAGCCGACAGTACCCGGAATGAAATGGATATCCGCGGCCGGGACATGGTATCCGGTCTTCCTTTGACGATCACGATTCGTTCCAGTGAAGTGCAGGAAGCACTGTGGGATCCGATTTCTTCTATCGTAACTGCCGCAAAAAGTGTATTGGAACGTACACCTCCGGAACTTTCTGCCGATATAATAGATAGAGGGGTTATTTTGACAGGTGGCGGTGCCATGCTTCACGGTCTGGATCAGCTTCTGGCGGACGAGCTCAAGGTTCCCGTTCTGATTGCGGAAGACCCGATGCACTGCGTCGTCAAGGGTACGGGCATTATGCTCGACAACCTGGACAAGGTGACCAAACGAAAATTCGTATAGAGGTGACTCATGCTTAGGGGATTATACACGGCGGCATCCGGCTTGACCATGCAGCAGCGGAAACACGATACCGTAACGAACAACATCGCCAATCTCAATACACCGGGCTTCAAACAGGAAACCACATCGGCACGTTCCTTTCCGGAAGTTCTTATCTCGCGTATTCGCGGGGGAGAAGCCGGGGACGGAACCGTGGTGAATGTGGGCAGAATGAATACGGGCGTATTTGCCGAGGAAACCGCCAGACTCATGGCGCAGGGTCCGCTTCAGCAAACGGGAAATCCGCTTGATTATGCGCTTGTTTCCGATATTCAGGTAAACGGCTTGAAGTTCGACAACGGCGGCAAGGCTGTAGGCCCGGACGGCACGGTCGTTTACCAGCCGGAAGCGTTGTTTGTGGTCGAGAATCCGCAAGTTGCGGGCGAACGCCACTATACGCGCAACGGCAAGTTCACGGTGGATGCGGAAGGCTTCGTTGCCAATGCGGACGGTTATCGTCTTGTGGCGGCTAACGGCCAGACAGTCCGTTACGATCCGGCCAATCCGCCGATTCCGCTCGTGATGAAAGTCCAGAATCCGAATGTGCTTCTTCCGGAGGGCAACGGGCTTTTCACGGTCGGCGCGAATGATGAAGGACAAGTTGTGGCGCTGGCGGCAGGAGATCAAGTTGAGGTCCGCAAGGGTTTCGTGGAACGCTCCAACGTGGATCCGACTCAAGCGATGGTCGATATGACGACGGCAGCCCGTGCCTATGAAGCCAACCAGAAGATGGTCCAATTCTATGACCGCAGTATGGACAAGCTAGTAAATGACGTGGGCCGGGTATAAGCAGTGGGCACGATAAAATCCCTCTCGGGGAATGCTTTCGAAGCGGCTTTCTCCGGAAAGCTTGGAGGAGATCACAATGAACAACTCGATTATTAACGCATCGGTCACGATGCAAGGCCTGCAGCAGAAGTTGGATGTACTGGCGAACAACATGGCGAACGTCAATACCGTCGGATACAAGAAGAAGGAAGCCAGCTTCGAGAATGTACTGACGAACACCATGAATCAGCCGCAAGGTTTTATGAAAACCGGACGGATGACTTCTCTCGGGATTCCTCAAGGCTGGGGCGCCAAGCTGGTCGGCCTGCAGAATATTATGACGCAGGGAAGCCTGAAACCGACGGATGAGCCGTACGATCTGGCTATCGAAGGGGACGGTCTGTTCGAGGTGACCATTCCCGGTTCCAACACACCGGCTTGGACCCGTGACGGGGCTCTTAAACTCAGCGCGTACAACAAAGTGGACCCGGCTACGGGCAATGTGACCAAAGCCATGGGGCTAGCCACCAAAGACGGTTACTTCGTAAAGGACACGGCCAGCAATCAGCCGATTGAGATCGCGATCGATCCGGCCGATCCGACCCTGCAGAACAGCCGCGTCCGCGTGGACGAGCAGGGGCGGGTAGTGGTTTACAACGAAGCCAACCCGGCGAGTGCGGGCAGACAAGTCGGCCAGATTAAGCTTGTCAAAGTCATTAATCCGCAGCTGCTCGGCGAAGCCGACGGCAACTACTTCCGCCTTCCGGCGAACGTGGCACAGAACAACGTTTTCGCGGCCAATACGGACGGCGTGACTGTCAAGCAAGGATTCCTGGAGCAGTCCAACGTGGATCTGCAGCAGGAAATGTCCGAGCTTGTCATGATCCAGCGTGCTTTCCAATTGAATTCAAGAGCAATTTCCTCGGCGGATACGATGATGGGGCTCGCTAACAACTTGCGCGGCTAATGCGTGAAGGAGGGGCGATTCTCGTGTCCATGGAAGAAGAGAGCAAGGAGACGGAAACAGCATCATCTACGCGGGCTAAAGAACCGGACACGGGCAAACCGGGAGGGATTTCAAAATCCGCCGGGGCGCTTCGCGTCTTGAAGAAACTGCGCCTTCCGCTCATTTTTTTGGGAGCCTTGATTGTCGGGCTTTGGATCGGGTATTCAGGAATCGGCGGTCAGCCGACTTTAGACATATTCAGAATCAGCACCTGGAAACATCTCTTCGATTTGGTGTTTGCAGACTGAGCGTGGGCTCCCGCAAGGGAGTTTTCTTTTTGCCCGGAGAAACGGTATAATGGAAACCAATGAAAATGAGAGGAATCGCGCCTGTTCCAGCTTTAGCCGTAGAAAGGGAGAGACGATTGAATTTACCGAATCTGCTTACCATAAGCCGTTTTTTTCTAATTCCCGTCTATCTGTACATTTTCTATGCAGGCTATACGAAACTGGCTTTTCTCGTTGTCGTCCTAGCGGGCATAACTGATATCGCAGACGGATATATCGCCCGCAAACGGAATCTGGTTACCCAGATGGGCATTATGCTCGATCCGCTTGCGGATAAATTGATGATGATCGCGGTCATCATCTCCCTGCTCAGTTCCGGGATGATTCCCTGGCTGGCCGCAGTGGCTTTTTTCATCCGGGATATCGGCATGATCGCAGGGTCGGCTTTTTTTCATTTCCGCGGCAAACAAACGCTACCGGCCAACGCCATGGGCAAGCTGACGACGGTCCTGTATTACCTGGCTGTCCTGCTTATCCTCTTTCACGTTCCTTATGCAACGGAATATCTGGCGGCCGTCATCTTGTTTTCTTTCGTCACCTCTATTATTTACGTGGCCCAGTTCAATACGGTCAACCGTAAAACCAGGCGATTAAGTACGGAAGAGGCAAGTCCGGTAAAAAAAGGGTCGTAAAGACCTTGTTCGAACCTTGAAAAATTGTTTATAAAGGATAGGGAAGCAAAAAAGAGCATATTCCACGACCATTTCGGTGGCCGCAAAATACGCTCCCTTATATCAACCTTCACTTCTGCAGCGGTGAAGGGATAGGGTTAGTGTGGGTTGTTTCAAACCAAAATATACAAACGGAAAGCGTCGGAAGGAGCAAGATTGCAATGTTGGACAACAAGCAGATTCAGGAGATTATCCCGCACCGCTACCCCTTTTTGCTGGTAGACCGTATTTTGGAGGTAGAGGACGGCGTCCGTGCCGTGGGCCTCAAAAACGTAACGGCGAACGAACCTTTTTTCCAGGGACATTTTCCGGGCTATCCGGTTATGCCGGGCGTTCTTATCTTGGAGGCACTCGCACAGGTCGGAGCGTTTGCGATTTTGAATGTGGAAGCCAACCGCGGGAAAATCGGTCTGCTGGCCGGTGTGGATGGGTTCAGATTCCGCAGACAGGTAACTCCTGGTGACACGCTGACGCTGGAAGTGAAAATCACCCGCTTGAAGGGTACCATAGGTAAAGGCCAGGCAACCGCTAAAGTCGGAGAAGAGCTGGTAGCCGAAGGTGAAATCATGTTTGCGCTGGCAAACGCCTAGCCGGATAAAAAAAGATCCTATCATTTTAATAAGGGGACGATGAACGATGACTCGTGTACAGAATCTTTATGAAAAATGGTTGCAGGACCCGTCTATCGACGAAGAAACGAAAAAAGAGCTTCAATCCATTGCAGGACAGGACAAAGAGATCGAAGATCGTTTCTACAAGGATCTTGAATTCGGAACCGGAGGTCTTCGCGGCGTAATCGGCGCGGGTACGAACCGGATGAACCTATATACGGTAGGAAAAGCTACGCAGGCACTTGCGGAATTCGCTTTGAAAAACGGGGGAGCTCATCCTTCCGTTGTGATTGCGTATGATTCGCGCCATCAGTCGCCGGAGTTTGCTTTGGAGGCCGCGCTTGTCCTTGCGGGCAACGGAGTCAAGGCCTATGTGTTCGAGTCACTGCGACCGACACCCGAGCTTTCTTTTGCCGTTCGCGATCTGAAAGCTTCCGCCGGAATCGTTGTAACGGCCAGCCACAACCCTCCGGAATATAACGGGTATAAGGTATATGGGGCCGACGGTGGCCAACTTGTGCCGCACGATGCCGAACAGGTGCTTGCGAACATCCAGAAAATCGAAGGGTTTGACAGCGTCCGCAAAATCTCCCGCACCGAAGCCGAGGAGAAGGAACTGCTGGAATGGCTGGGCGGTGAGATGGACGAGAAGTACTATGCGGCCGTTACATCCGTGAGTCAGCATCCCGATGTTATTAAGCAAACGAGCGGGGATTTCCGCATCGTATATACCCCGCTGCACGGGACGGGCAACAAACCGGTCCGCGAAGCCCTGAAGCGCATCGGTTTCGAGCAGGTGCGCGTCGTGAAGGAACAGGAGCAGCCGGACAGCAATTTTACTACGGTCAAATCGCCTAACCCGGAAGAGCGGGAAGCTTTCACGCTGGCTCTGAGAGACGCCAAAGAGTGGGGCGCCGACATCATCGTGGGAACGGACCCGGATGCCGACCGGATGGGCGCAGTTGTGAAAGACGATAAAGGCGAATATTTCGTACTCACGGGAAACCAATCGGGCGCTATAATCGTCAATTATTTGTTGGGTTCGTTAAAAGAACGCGGACAGCTGCCTTCTAACGGCGTTGTGATCAAGACCATCGTAACGAGCGAGATGGGAGCCGTTATTGCCGAAAGCTACGGGGCGAAAGTCATGAACACCTTGACGGGATTCAAGTACATCGGGGAGAAAATGACCGAATTCGAGTCGACCGGTGAGCACCAATTCTTGTTCGGGTATGAGGAGAGCTACGGCTACCTGGCGGGAACCTATGCCCGGGATAAAGACGCAGTCGTAGCGGCCATGCTGATTTGCGAAGCGGCTGCTTACTACAAGAGTCAGGGCAAGACGCTTTACGACGTTCTGCAGGAGCTTTACCGTCAGCACGGCTTCTTCTTGGAGAAGCTGGAGTCCAAGACGCTAAAGGGCAAAGACGGTGTGGAGCAGATCGGCCGGATGATGGAAGACTGGAGAAACAACCCGCCGGCTTCCATTGAAGGCGTGGAAGTTGCGGAAGTGGAAGATTACAGCCGCGGCATTAACGGGCTGCCCAAAGAAAATGTATTGAAATTCAAGCTCAAAGACGGCTCCTGGTTCTGCCTCCGTCCTTCCGGAACGGAACCGAAGATCAAATTCTACTTTGCGGTAAAAGGAACGACAGGCGACGAGGCGGCGAAGCAGCTGGATAGTCTCGTTCGCTTCGTTCTGGACAGGGTAGAGAAGTAACAGCCGAACCTCTCCAAGGCCCCTGCATCCATACGGTGCCGGGGCCGAGAGGTTTTCGGGTACAAATGACGCATGATTCAAGAAACGGAGTTGAACAGATTGGTACACAGGTATACTGCGGCAAACCGGATGCTGCGCAAGCTTTTATGGTGGCTTGTCATTATTGGCCTTCTGGCTTCCCTGCCGCTTGCCTTCTTCCGCGAACAGACGGAGAAGTCCGCAAATCAAGTGGAGTTTGTGTTTGATTATCGTGACTTATTGGAGATGGCCGACGTGCGGCCGAATCCGCAAGGATTTGTATCGGAACAGCTTCAGGCGATGAAAAAAGCCGGCATCGGATCGCTTGCCGTGTACGAATCGACGCTTTCCGAATTGAGATTGAGCCGTCGTATTGAAGTGTTTTCCTCCAAGGATGCGACTTCTCTTACGCAAAAGCCGATCTCGCCGAACGAAAATTTTACGTATATCCTGTTCACCGACCCGGCATCGGAATCCCAGATTAAACCGATGATCGAGACGGCTTTTAGCAAGCTCGGTGTTAAGACAAGCCCATGGAGCTTCAAGAACCAGTCGGGTATGATTATCGAAATGAACATGGAAGAAGCCAATATGAAGCCGATGGACCCGGATCCTATTACACTTCAAATGATGAAGGATGAAGGTTTCCGTATCGTGGTTCGTCTCGGCAACAAACGTGAATTCGTCACGAACGAGATGGATGCGCTGCTCGCTAAATTATACAAAATGGGTGCCCGTCGTATCATCATTGACGGAGATTATGCCCCGGGATACTCGGATGATCCTGAACAGGTCACTCTTCACAAGATGGGGATTCTGCTCAAAAAGTACGATATGGGCCTGGCCAATATCGAGATGTTGAAACAACCGCAAAAAGGCTTCGGCTCTTTGGCCAAAGATACCGACTATAACGTCGTCCGCCTGCACTCCTTTACGGAGAAAGACGGCGAGAAACTGACGGAGAATCTGACCAAAGAGGATCAGGAAGCCCGTATTCAACAAACGGCGGACCGGTTTGTGCTGGCGGTTAAAGACCGGAATATTCGGATGATCTTCCTTAACGGACGCGCCGTCAAGAATCTGGACAAGGCAGCGATCCTCACTCCGCTGGATGGACTGTACGAGAGCTTGAACGGCAAGGACGGGGCGATCAAAAGGATCGAAGACGCCGGTTTCAAAGTGGAGCCTGCCAAGCAGTTCGACTACAAGTATAACAACTATCAGAATATCGCCCGGATCTTCACGCTGATCGGTGGAGTGAGCCTCATTGTTCTGTTGGTCGGTTACTTCATTCCCGAAGCCGTACTGGCGCTGTTTATCATCGGCCTGTTAGGAGGGGCGGGGTTGTACTTTAAATCGCCGGAACTGTACGCGCAGGGACTTGCGCTCGCTTGTGCGATATCGGCGCCGAGCATCGCAGTCATCGAGGCGATCCGCTCCATTCAATCGGGGCGGGCGGCTAAGGCGAAATCGGCAGTCCTTTATGCTTTGGGCCTGCTGATTAAAACGACACTGATCTCTTTAATCGGAGTCGTTTACCTCGTCGGTTTGCTCAATCATATTTCGTACTTCTTGGTACTTCAGCAGTTCCGCGGCGTCAGCCTTCTGCACCTGCTGCCAATCGCCATCGTCGGTCTCTACCTGCTGTTCTTCCGGGAAAGTTTAAACTATCGGGAACGCGGAGACCGGGTAAAGAAGCTTCTTTTCACTAACATCAGCGTGCTTTGGATAATTGCTGCAGCCGCGGGGGCCGGAGTGATCTACTACTACCTGTCGCGTACGGGCAATGAAGGTCAAACTTCAGCGATTGAACGTTATCTCCGTTCCTTCTTGGAAAATACGCTGGGTGTTCGACCGCGGAATAAAGAATTTATGTTGGCGCACCCGCTCTTCCTGCTTGGAGCTTATCTGTCGGTCAAATACCGGAATGCCGTTTATTTGCTGCTGATCGGTGTGGTCGGACAGTTGTCCATCGTGGATACATTCGCGCATCTGCACACGCCGCTTGAGATCTCGGGCATCCGGATTACGTACGGAATCGTATTCGGCGCCATGATCGGACTCGTGCTGATCGCCGTCTGGGAAATTGCATCAAGGAGTTGGAAAGCATGGGCCGCGAAATCGCGCACAAGAGCAAACGGTTAGTTGTTTCGGGCTATTACGGTTTTGACAACAGCGGGGACGAGGCCGTTCTGCAATCGATTCTTTTTGCGCTAAAAGAACAGGGGGAGGCGGCAGGCATCCACATCGAGCCTGTCGTTCTATCCGCGAATCCCCGGCGTACACGGGAGATGTACGGAGTGGAGGCCTGCCACCGGATGAAGGTGCCGGATTTGTTCCGGGCGATCAAATCGTCCGACGGACTGATCAGCGGGGGCGGAAGTCTGCTGCAGGATGCGACCAGCTCCCGCACCATTCCTTATTATCTGCTGGTCCTCAAACTGGCCCAGTGGATGCGCAAACCGACCTTTATTTACTCGCAAGGAATCGGTCCGGTGAACAATCCGCGCTTCTTTTCCTGGATCCGTTCCACTTTCAAAAAATGCGCCATGATCACGGTCCGCGACCAGGAATCCGCGGATCTCATCGGGCGCATGGGTGTACCGGCCTCTTCGGTCAGCGTGGTGCCGGACCCGGTTATGGGGCTCCCGCTGCGCGGGGAGGCAGCCTCCGGCAAAGCCGGAACCGCCGCCGATGAGAGCGGCGAAACCGGCCGCGTTCCCGTCGTGGGCGTATCCGTCCGCTTCTGGAACGCGGACCGCTCCGAGCTGGACGCGCTCGCCGAGGCGCTGCGCGCCGTGATGGACAGACGCCGCATTGAGGTGCGGCTTCTGCCGTTCCATCTCCCTTCGGACGAGGAAGCTTCCGCCTATGTGGCGGAGCGTCTCTCTTCCTCGGGAGAAGGCGGCGACGTCCGCATCGTGCGCGGCGTCACTCATCCGCAGGACATGCTCGCCGAGGTGAGCGCCTGCGATGTGCTCGTCGGCATGAGACTGCACTCGCTGATCTATGCCGCCTCGCAGTTTGTGCCCATGGTCGGCGTGTCCTACGACCCGAAGATCGACCAATTCCTCGCCCGGCTCGGAATGAAAGCCGCGGCATCGACGCAGAGCTTCGACGCCGCGGCGGTAGCCGCCGAAATCGGGCGGCTGCTGGACGGCCGCCGCGAGTGGGCGGACGACAAGCAAGCCGCCATCGGCCGGCTTAAAAAAGAGGCGCAGCTGCCGGCGCAACAAATCATGCAATTTTACCGTTAAGAGGGATGAAGACCAATGACTGCTAATGCAAAGGCAAGCGTGCCGATTGTCCGGATTTACGGCGTTCCCGTTTCCAAAATGAACATGAAGGATACCGTCACGTACTTGACGGGAGCGATCGAGTCCCGTATTCCGCATCAGATCATAACCGCCAATCCGATTATGATCATGTCGGCTCTCGAGGACCCGGCCTATATGGAGATGATGCGCAGAGTGGAGCTGATTGTCCCGGATGGCGCCGGACTGGTTTGGGCCGCCGGCTACGTCGGACAGCCTGTCGCCGAACGCGTTCCGGGTATCGACCTCATTCATGAGCTGATGAGAGCGGGAGAGCCGCGCCGATGGAAAGTTTACCTGTTAGGCACGACTGCGGATACGATCCAGGCGGCTGCGGCTAAACTGGCACGTGATTATCCTCTCATTGATATCGTCGGTTTCAGGGACGGTTATTTCGGAGAAGCGGAAGACCGGCAGGTTGTGGACAGCATTCGGCAGCTGCAGCCGGACATCCTTCTCGTCGGCCGTTCATCCTCGACGCAGGAACCCTGGATTTCGAAATACAAGCGGGACCTGGACGTTCCTGTTATAATGGGCGTAGGCGGAAGCTTTGACGTTTTGGCCGGTAAGCTGAAGCGTGCACCCAAGATTTTTCAAAAGCTTAAGCTGGAGTGGTTTTACCGCTTGCTTCAGGAACCTTCCCGCTTCGGACGCATGCTGGCGCTGCCTAAATTTGCGTGGAAAGTGATTCGCGACAAAGAAAATGTGTTAAAAACCGATGAAAACCATTGAAAATTGGCGTTGTCCGTCTGTTTGGGTGTAAAATAAGACTGGTAATGTTTATAAAGTAGCAGTATAATTTTGTCGGCGGTACAAGTTACTAGCGACAAGAGGGGTTGAAAAACCGATTATGTATGGATTATATGTGCTGGGCTTTGTTGTATCCTGCCTGTTTGCACTGTTGTTGACCCCGCTGGTCAAACGTTTTGCCTTCTGGGTAGGCGCCATCGATAAACCGAATCACCGCAAGGTACATACGAGAATCATGGCGCGTATGGGTGGAGTTGCGATTTTCTTGGCTTTTGTCGGAGCATACTTTGTCATCTCACCGGCCTTATCCGATGTTAACGGAAACGCGGCGCTGGCGTTGGTGCTCGGAGGATTTGTTATTGTGCTCACCGGCGCTTTGGATGACCGTTTCGAGCTTTCTCCCAGATGGAAGCTTCTCGGACAATTCGTTGCGGCCTGTATCGTAGTGGCATGCGGACTGAAGATCAATGAATTCAATGTCCCGTTCGGCGGACACTTCTCCCTGCCTGATTACGTGAGCATGCCTCTGACCGTTCTCTGGATCGTCGGGGTTTCCAACGCGGTGAACCTGATCGACGGTTTGGATGGTCTGTCTGCCGGTGTATCCGGAATCGGTACGGGTACTATTCTGGTTCTTGCGCTGCTGACACCGTTCAGCGATGCTTTTACCGTAATCTTGCTTTGTACGATACTTCTTGGAAGCATTTCCGGATTTCTGTTCTACAACTTTCATCCGGCCAAGATTTTTATGGGAGATTCGGGAGCCTTGTTCCTCGGTTTTGCCTTGGCTACACTGTCGATACTCGGGTTCAAAGTATCCGTCGTTCTCTCCTTGCTGACACCTATCATGATTCTGGGTGTTCCGTTGTCCGATACATTCTTTGCGATCATGAGACGTTTTCTCAATAAGAAACCGATCTCGGAAGCGGATAAGAATCATCTGCATCACTGCCTGCTTCAGCTGGGTTTCAGCCACCGCACCACGGTGCTGATAATTTACGGAATTGCGGCCATGTTCGGCGCGGTAGCTATCATTTTGAATAACTACACGGATTCCGCCTGGTTGACGGTATTGATCGTTGTCATTCTGCTCTTTGTACTTGTAGTCGGCGCTGAAGCGATCGGCATCATCAGCAGCAGTCAGAAGCCGGTTATCCGTTTTCTCCAGAAGCTGCTCTTCAAACCTTCCGTGAACAGCCGTTTACCCAAATAACGGCACGTATTTCGACAATAGTTTTACTGAACTTATAAAATAAATACCTAACCATTCCATCCATGGAATGGTTTTTTTGTGCCTTTTTTATTCCAAAAAATGAGAAATGGCTAAACATTTCGGCGATCCGGGCCGATATTTAAAATACAACTGTTTAAAGGACACCATGATTAGCTTCGCCTAATATCGGAAGGGGGCCCGCAGGCAGCAAGATTGTACGTTTCCATTTGTAGATTTCATCCATTTATATAAGGAGGAGTTTTGTTTTGAAAAAGCATACCCGTAAATGGTTCAGCGTTCTCGTGCTCTTTTCGATGCTGATTAGCCTGCTTCCGCCTCTTACGGCTTACGCGGCTTCCACCATTTCCATCACAAACATGTACAACCAGACCGTAAACTTCGGTACGGACAAGGAAGCTCCACAGGATTACAACAACGTTACACGCGTAACACGCAATCCGTTCACACTGAAGGCGAGCATTTCCAACATCAGCGACTCGCAGATCAGCTCGATCTACTATGAGATCATGAATGTGAATACAAAGCAGGTTACGGTGGAGAAATCCCACAAACCTACACAAACGGGCGCGAACGAGATTACATTCTCGAACATCACGCTGTCCGAAGGCTTAAACCGCATTATCGTTAAAATGGGGGACACCAACACGCTGTCTTCCGCACCGGGCTGGATTTACTACACCCCGACGACCAACCTGACCGATTTTACGGTAAATAACGCCGGTCTGGTGGACGGCAAAATTTATCCGGTTGACCGCGGCAACATCAAGCTGGGTGTTACGGCTGTCGATATTAAAGCCAAATCTTCCAACGCCAATGAAGTAAAGGCTTATGAAACCGGGAGTACGGTTCCTAAAATCGGTATCCTGAACCGGACCGAAGGCATGGTTTATTTCCGTGGGGGAGATGCCGCCGCAGGCTGCGGTTCCACGGGTGAAATTTGTTTGAAAGCCGGGGATAACCGGATTGTTTTCGATTCCAGCAACGATTCGAACTCCTACCAGACGGAAAAACGGTTCGTGTACGATAACGGCCAGCCGTTTGCATTCGGGGTAGAGATGGGCGTTACGAGCGCAGGTACTACACAGTCTCTGCTGGACAAGCCAAACTTCGATGTAAAAGAACTGACGCTTAAAACAAGCCTTAAAGTTGACTATGATTCGACCGGCGCTCTGCGTCAGAACCGTGTTGACGTTCTGATCAACGGACAGCAGGTGGCCGCAGGCCTTGACCTGAATACGCCAAGCAGCTCCGTAGGGGGCGCAGTCAAGAAATTTACTCCAAACTCGACGTTCACGCGTGCCAATGAATATGCGGCTTATGATCTTGTTCTGGATCTGAACGTTGCCGGTCTGACCGATTGGACAGCGGCACGGAATCCGCAAACGATTCAATTTATTTTCAAGGATGCAACAGGTTCGGCTGGACAAGGGGAGTCTTCGTATACTTTTAACTACACCAACCCGAACGAAGCCGGCATTCTCGATGTTTCGATGGTAACGGGCAAAGATGCCGCTACGAATACGAACATTTACACTTCTTTGACCGAGTCTGCAACGACCGAGGTTAACGAACTGCCGGTAGAAATGAAGATTAAAGCTAACGGACACACAACTAAGATCAAAGTTTTCCTGGATGGCAAAGAAATCGCAGAGGTTGGTAATCCGTCCAATAATGAATTTATCTACAAACTGGAAAACATCACGGACGGCCAAAAAAACATCAAGTTTGTTCCGGTTGATGCTTCTGGCACGCTAGTTGAGAACGGAAGCCGCCAGTATACGATCCAAATTAACAACGCACCGTATATTATCGCGAATCAAATCGCAAGCCCGGGCAACACGGGCATCACGCTCCGTGATGTTAAAGAATTGACTTGCGGATCCACTGTCGCTTGTCTTTCGGGTAAAGCAGTTAACTACCTGCCTACGGGCGCCGGTAACAAAGTTGAGCTTTATGTTAACGATAAAATGATTGAGCTCCAAGCGAGCGACTTTGACGCCAACCGTCAATTTAAGTTTGATCTGGCCAGACTGGGAACGAAATACGGCATTACGCCTGCCCAACTGTTCAGCGAAGGCGCTAACCAGATCAAATTCTTTATGTACGTAAACAACTCTCTGATCAGCAAGGCGATTTATAACGTAAACCTGATCACGGCTGAAGCGCCGGAAATCGTTCTTTTCGTACCGAATGAAGATTCGGTCGGCAAGAGCAAGTATCCGAAAGCTCAAAAGCCGGATATGTATGCCACGAATGAACGTACCGTTCAATTGAACGGAAAATTCTTTAACACAACTAACGCAGGCAACGTTACGGTTTCCCTGAATGTGTACTCCAAAGATAAAGACGGCAATCCGCACGCCGACTATCACGTGTGGAACAGCGTCTCGGGTTCCAGTACGAACGTAAGCGGAGGATTCTTCACCGGTATGCCTAGCTCCGGCGTTGAATTCAGAACGAATGCCATTAAGCTTCCTGAAAAAGGCGAAATGACGTTCCAGTTCACGGTTACTAACCAAGCTAACATGAGTGTCTCCAAAACGGTTACCATTGCACGCGAACCGCTTCCGTATGTCGTGAAAAAGCCGGTACTTATCGAGAACGAAAAGCATGAGTACCAAGCGAACATCAACAGCAACTTCTACACGATTGTGATCGATGCCGAGAAAGCGGACAGCGTTACTTTCGGTAAAGAGACGGCAAGCAAGCAAACCTTGAACGAAAACGGCCTCGATGTCGATCGTTTCTCTTATGAAGTGAGAGATCTCAAGCCGGGCAAAAACACGATCAAGTTCACGGTCAACCGTGGAACCTCGAAAACAAACGGTACTATCGTGCTTTACAACACAAATACGCCGGTTGTCGGAGCGGAATATCTGGACGACATGACCAGCAACTTCAACGTATTTAACGGTGACGTTAAACTGAAGTTCGATAAAGACACCAAACTTATGCGCTTTAAACCGACTTTCGATAACAATCAATACATTACTGCAGACCGCAAAGTTTACTTCGGTATTGCAGATACCGTTGACGGCCGTGTAGACAAGATCGGCAATCCGTTCAGCAGCGACTATGCCAAGTCTTTGCTTGCCAGAAAAGGTAAAGGCGATAACTTTAGCGCAGCGAGCAAGTTATTCTACATCGATTCCGGTACGATTCCCGAGAAAGCAAGCGGACAATCGACGGAAGACTATCTGCAAAACGCTCTCCGGGGAAGAGGGATGGAACCGTTTGATCTTAAAAACAACTTCTATACCCGTTCCGTTGATCAAACTGTAGTTCCTACCAAACGCGGTACGCTGACTCTTAAGTTCGACCAAGCTATCCGTGACGACGCAGGTAAGTATATCTCCGTCTTCTTCTTTGATACGTATGAGCAGTACAACACATTGACAGGACGCGGTTGGGTTAATCTTGGCGGCGTTGTAGATGTGAAGAGCAACACAGTCACGGTTCCGTTCGAGAAATTCGGTTACTATCAAGTGATGTACATGGATAAAGGTTTCGATGATGTAACAGGCCATCCGTGGGCAAGAAATGAACTGGAAACCTTGTTCTCCAAAGGGATCATGAACAGCAAAACAAACTATTCGTTCAGCCCGAACGAACCGATTTCCCGTGGGGAATTCGCTACCATGCTCGTTCGCATTTTCGACCTTCCTTTAAATTACAGCGGCACGCCGACCTTTATCGACGTATTTAAGGTTGAAAATCTGTACGGGTTGTATGACTTCAAGTACATCGAGACAGCTGCAAGAGCAGGTATCGTCAGGGGTACTGCGGGCAACCGCTTTAGTCCGGACAGCTCGCTTACTCGTCAGGATGCGTCCGTAATGATTGCCCGTGCGGCAGATTTGAAACTGGGTACCGACAACAAAAAGATTCTTGCAGGGCTTCAAAAAACGTTTACCGATGCGAATACGATCGATTATTATGCCCAACCGGCTGTTGAAGCCGTTGTAAAGGCTAAATTGATCGAAGGCAAGCCTAACGTTCTGATCGAAGGCCAGAAGAAAGAAACGGTCCGTTTCGATCCGCTGGAAACCTTCACGAGAGCCGAGGCGGCTATTGTTGCGATTCGTGTCATGAAGCAGCAAGGCAAACTGAAGTAAACTAAGCTGATCATAAGAAAAGACACGGCAGCCGATTGCTGTCGTGTCTTCTCTTATTAAATCAAAGTAATTCTTTTCAAAGTCTCCAAAATTGGACATCCCTATTTATCCCAAGCTATAATACATAAGGGAAATAAAAATAGTTACAAAAAGATTTCAAAAAATAATAAAAAAAATCGTGGAATCCGCAACTTTTTCCGAAACCGCTCGTTTAATACATTGGAAGAGCAAGAGAGCTCCAAAAAAGCAAGGTTTTCTGGAATCATTTCTCAAAATTCTTCTTTACGTAGCATTAGCGCCCATGTATAATATTTAAAGTGGTGTTAAATGTCTACATATCTATTATTTCTCGTTACTAGATTCGATGCAGTTTAACGCTGCAGAAGAATTAGTTATACATTTAAGCTCAACCACTCTGGAAAGGGGGTGAATCATTCGATGAGTAATATGAGCTCAAGAATTCCTAATCACTCTCAAAACCCGAAAGATATTCAAGGAGGAGACAAAAAGGTTATGAAAAAAAGTTTATCCGTAATTCTTTCCACAGCTATGGCATTATCCGTATTTTCTTCCGTAGCGTTCGCAGCTAAAGCTGACGATTTCTCTGATCTGAAAAACCTGGACGCGGCTACAAAAGCCAAGTTCGATTCGATGATTCAAGCTGGTATCTTTGACGGTGTTGAAGAAGGCCGCTTTGGTCTGAACGACAAAATGAACCGCGCTCAATTCGCTAAAGTAGCAGCCCTGATTTTCGAACTGAAATCTTCCGCTACTACTTCCAGCTTCGAAGACGTTAAATCCAGCGATCCTGCTAACGGTTACGCTCTTCCTTACATCGAAGCTCTTCGTGTTGCCGGCCTTACTAACGGTAAAGCAGAAGGTAAATACGTTCCAGCTGGCGACGTAACTAAAGAAGAACTTGCTACGTTCCTGATCCGTGGTCTGGGCAAAGAGAACGAAGCACTTGCTAAACCAGGTGTTTCCGATCAAACCGTTTCCACTTGGGCTAAAGGTTACGTTCAACTGGCACAAGAACTGAAATTGTTCGAAACTCCAGCTGGCCAACCTTTCAACGGTACTGCGCCTGCTACACGCGACCTGCTTGTAACTTCCGCATACCAAGCACAACAAATCAATAACGCTAGCAAGAAGCTTTCCGTAACAGAAGCTGCTGCAACTGGCGTTAAAAACGTAACGGTTAAATTCAACCGCGAAGTTGATACAACTAAAGCAACACTTGCTCTGAAAAGAGGCAACGCTGCATTGGCTACTGACGTTAAATGGGCAGACGACAAGAAATCTGCTGTACTTACTCTGAAAGACGTTAAAGTCATTGACGGTACGTACACGGTTACTCTTTCCGGCGTGGACGCTTCCACTGTAGACAAATCTACAGCTGAGTTCAAAGCGACTGACGAGAAAGTAACGAAAATCGAATTCCTTAACGCTGGCGACACAATCGCTTTCGGTAAAAAAGTAGGAATCAAACTCAAAGCAAGCAACCAATACGGTGAGAATGCTTCCTTCTCCGCTGGTAACTATACGGTCTTCACTTCTAACGTGAGCAACAGCCTGAAGAAGAACGAAGATGGAACGCTCGTACTCACTTTGGATGTAGCAAATGCTACAGGCGTTAACCCTGGTATCGGTGTAGTTCCGGTTAACATTTTCAACAATGATTCCCGTGTATCTGCCGATAAAACGTTCAAAGTAGGCGTTGCACCTTACGCAACTAAACTGGAACTTGGTGAGATCGTATACTCCAACTCCAACAAAACTCTTTCTTCCGTTGGCGAAACTGCAACAGTTAACCTTTACCAGTACGACCAATACGGCAACCTGATTGCTGAAGAAGACACTGGTAATGTTTCCAACGTTCCTAACGTAATCATCACTCCTTACGAGAAAGCTCTTCAAGTAACGGAGAAGAAATTTGACAAAGTTGTTTTCTCCCTGACTGAGAAAGCAAGTGCAAGTGGTGAATACACTGCAACGATTTATGCAGGTGCTTCCCAAGCAACAGCTAAATTGTCTGTGAAATCCACGAAATTCGCTAAGAAAGTAGAATTCGGCGATTTCAGCGGAACACTTGCAGCTGGCGATACTGATAAATATCTGCCAATCAACGTTTATGATGAAGCCGGCAACCTTCTTTCCGCTGACGACATCGTAGACAACGCTGACGTTATCAAAGTAAACAGCAGCGTAGCTGGCGTGTCTCTCCAACTTTCCGGCGAGCACAAAGGTCAAATCAAAATCGCTAGCGTACCGGTTGGCCTTGCTAACGGTTACCTGAACGTAGGCGTATCCATCGTAGCTCCAGGCGTTAACAGCTACGTTAACAAGAACATCAAAATCAGCGATGCTCGTAAAGCAGAATCCCTCTATGTTGCTACTGATTCCAAGCAAAAAGCTATCGCTGGCGCTAACACTGATCTGGTCCTGAAAGTTAAAGACCAAAACGGTGAAGTAGTTAAAACTGTAACTGACAGCAAGTATAAAGTTGTTGTTACAACTGAGGGCGGTTCCGGTTTCTCTCTTGTAAACAAAGATAAAGAAACGGTTCAACTGAACTATGCTAACGACGGATTTGAACTGTTCAACGACGGATTTACTATCCGTTCTGCAACAGGTGCTTCTGGAACGTTTAAAGTTACAGCGAAATTGTACTTTGGCGATAAAGAAGTTGACTCCGTATCCAAAGAAGTAGTAATTGCTAAAGCTGACGAGAAATTGACTTACAACGTTGCTTCTGTAAGCGACCTGTATGCAATTCTTGACAACACCAGCAACAACCCGGATAAAGGTAGCGATCAAGACATCTATGCAAGCAACATGGGCCGCGGTGTTACAATCGAAGCTAAAGACGCTTCCGGTAAAACAGTAGCAGTTCCAAGCAACTTCGTTACTGGCGTTTCTTCTTCCGATGCAACTGTAGTGAAAGCTGTTTATAACGATGCTGGTAAAGCTAAGCTTGTTGGTAATAAAGCAGGTACTGCAAGCGTAGTGGTTACTTTCAAAACTGCATCCGGCGAAACTAAAGATCAAACTCTTTCCGTAAAAGTTAAGAACGATGTTGTATCTGTAGCTTCTCTAACAGCTAAATCGTCTAAAGCTTACACGACCAACGTATACACTACGATGGAACTGAAAGCTAAGGACAACTACGGTATCGAGTATTCCTACGATGATAGCGGCGTAAACGAAATCACTAAGTACGATGCATTCCTGGGTATTCGTTACTCCATCAACGGAATCGTACTTAAGTCTTCCACTGGATCTGATAACAACGTAACTCTTAACAGCAACGGTACGATCTCCATCGGATCTAACGTTCAAGAGTTCACTGTTAAAGCAACAGCTCCAAACGGAACTTCCGTATCCACTCTTGTAACTAACTAATTGTTTCTAGAAAAATAAGGGGGCCTAGGCTCCCTTATTTTTTTTGAATAAAATGAGGTGTTCTGATGAAAAAGTATATAGTGAGTACACTAGTTGTCGTAACAATGGTTTCTGGTTTTTCACTTACACATGCTGCCGCTCCCACACCCGGCTCAGCAGATGATCCGGTCGTAACCAAGAGTTATCTGGAACAATACGTTCAAGGGCTTGGCGGATCTGTCGGTACTGACGGGGGAAGCAATGGCTTAACAGAGGGCAAAATTAAAGAAATCATTGCGCAAGAAATCGCAAAGCTGCCTACGAACAACGGTGGAGGCGGAACGCCATCCACAGGTCAAGGCAATGCCATGAAAGTTGTTGCGCTTAAAGCCGGACAAACTATTCTGGCCGATGCAGGGTCTGAGCTGATTGTACGTAATGGTAAGACACTGGCTGTGAGCAATGACGATAATGGCATTCCGGATGTAACGGCTGGTAAAGACTTAGCTGCTGGTACAGTTATACAAAACAATCACCTGCTCATTTTCCCGAGAGACGGCCGTGGAGTTAAGCCGGATCTTAAGGAGACAGCAGACGTGTATGTAATGGTCCGTGGTGGATATGTGGTTCGGAACGCGGATGGTTCTAAGGTTCCTCAATAAAGAAAATCCTAGAATGGAACATTTTTATAACATCAACGATGGCATGGATTCCAGTTCTGGAGTCCTTGTCATTTTTTGTTTTTGTAAATGTTTTTTGTTTCATCTAAAACGATCAACGCGAACGCAGTCTCCTCCATAAATTAACCAAGTTAACAGCAACTTATACGGGTTGAACTCGGGCGGAAGGTGATACTATTCGCACAACCAGTGAAGGAGTGTGAAAAAGATGTCGAAGAACAACAATAAGGTGGTACCGGAGTCGCATAAAGCTTTAGACCTACTTAAATACGAAATCGCTGCAGAGATGGGGCTGCCTGTTGGGAAACAAGCTTTGGGAAGCTTGGATTTAAGTACGGAGTTTGCATCGGAGCTCGGTTCTATACCCGCCACTTCGATAAAAGAGGACTACTGGGGGCATATCAGTTCACGGGACAGCGGGGCGGTTGGCGGGGCTATCACAAGCCGTTTAATCCGTAAAGCGGAAGAGGTTCTTTTCACTTTATAATTCATACCTGTTTCGTTGACATTCATCGACAAATGAAGTAACATAACTTCAAGAAGGTCCTGAAGCAACCTTTTCCACCGAGGAAAAGGTTCATTTTTTGTGTAAGTTCGCACTTGTTTCTACATACTAAATCAAGTAGGAGGTCGATGACATTGGCACTAGAACGCGGCAGACGTTTGTTTACATCCGAGTCCGTGACAGAAGGTCATCCCGATAAAATTTGCGATCAGATTTCCGATGCGGTGTTAGACGCATTTTTGGAGAACGATCCGAACGCACGTGTAGCTTGCGAGGTATCTGTGGCTACCGGTTTGGTTCTGGTCATCGGCGAAATCACGTCCCGTTCCGAATATGTGGACATTCAAGCCATTGCCAGAAAAACAATTAAGGATATCGGTTACACACGCGCGAAGTATGGTTTCGACTACCAAACGTGTGCTGTGCTTACATCCCTGAACGAGCAATCCCCTGACATTGCACAAGGGGTAGACCAGGCTCTCGAAGCCCGTGAAGGCCAAATGAGCGACGCTGAAATCGAAGCGATCGGTGCAGGCGACCAAGGTCTTATGTTCGGATACGCAACGAACGAAACACCGGAACTGATGCCGCTGCCAATCTCGATGGCGCACCAGCTTTCTCGCAGACTGACTGAAGTCCGCAAGAACGGTACCCTGGATTACCTCCGTCCGGACGGTAAAACTCAAGTAACGGTTGAGTACGATGGGGATAAGCCTGTACGTGTTGATGCGATCGTTGTATCTACACAGCACAGTGAAGAAGTCACTTTGGAGCAAATCCAAAGAGACATCAAAGAACACGTTATCAAGCCAATCGTTCCGGAGCAGTTCCTGGATGAGAACACGAACTATTTCATCAACCCGACGGGCCGTTTCGTAATCGGCGGACCTCAAGGGGATGCCGGTCTGACTGGCCGTAAAATTATCGTAGATACTTACGGTGGTTACGCTCGTCACGGCGGCGGCGCGTTCTCCGGTAAGGATCCGACAAAAGTCGACCGTTCCGGCGCCTACGCGGCTCGTTACGTCGCTAAAAATCTCGTTGCTGCAGGACTCGCAGAAAAATGCGAAGTACAGCTTGCTTACGCCATCGGCGTTGCTAAGCCGGTTTCCATCAGCATCGATACGTTCGGCACAGGCAAAGTAAGCGAAGAGAAGCTCGTTGAGCTGATCCGCAAACATTTTGACCTTCGTCCTGCCGGTATCATTAAGCAGCTCGACCTGCGTCGTCCAATCTACAAGCAAACGGCTGCTTACGGTCATTTTGGCCGTAACGATCTGGATGTTCCTTGGGAACGTACAGACAAAGCTGAACTGCTCAAAGCGGAAGCTCTGTAGAACAGAAGGTTTGCTTTTCAACAATTGTCTGACAAGACGTGAAGAACACGGCTTGGTCCTAAGGGACTGGGTCGTGTTTTTTTGTTCGCTAAAATTTGCAGAAGAATGGTTTAAGTTATGCAGCTGTTTGTTCACAGCAATTTGGACAAGAAGACGCGATATTCAGGGGAACAGCGGCAAATATGTTGAATAGAATTTGTGAAAAAAATCGTAGCAGAACAACGACCGTGCTCACCTCAATAGCCTCCGAATCACTACCTCCTTAAGCCCATCTAATTTTCTTACGCCCTCAAAAAAGCTTAAAAAGACCGATTTTAGACCCGAATATTCCAGTTTGGACCAAATTCCGAGCCTTTTGCTCTCTTTTCACAATTACTCTAGGAAAAATCATATAAATTTCGTAACTTTTTAGCTAGTTTAAGAGTCTATACTATTGTGTGTCCTAGTTGATTTTACCTATTCAGGAGAGAGGAAAGTGAAAGAAGAATGAGGTTTACCAACAAGCTGTGGAGATCGACACTCGCATTCGTCGTTGCTTTTCAGGTAGTCGTATCCCTGCCTGTTCCCACATTTGCCGCTGACCCTACGGTTACTTTGAAGTCGGAGAGCATTTTAACTTCGGGTGCCGTTATGAAGAAGTATGTTTGGAACTTTACCAGAAGCAATAAAAAGGTCTCGGCGACTGCCAACGTAGTAGAGGTAGATTTGACGAATCCATATGTAAAACTGGATGTAATCGCGGGGAAAAATAATCAGTTTACCGACAAACAGACGGTTGCTACGATGGCCAAAGCAGCCGGTGCAGTCGCGGCGGTTAACGGGGACTTTTTTAATACGCAGGCGGAGGGCGTGCCCTTGGGCCCGCAAATCACCAACGGTCAAATCATGGCGACCCCATCCAATAATATGTCCGGTCTTTACGCTTTTGGGATAACAAAGGATAACAAGCCGGTGATTGACCTGTTTGCTTTCCAAGGTGCGGTAAAAGCCAAGGACGGCACTTCTTTCGAACTCGGAGGCATCAACAAAACGTACTATTGGTATGATGACGGCACTCACAGCCATACGGACGGGTTGTTCATGTATACCGATGCTTGGGGACAGGTGGACCGTTCCAATGACGGAAAATCCGTACCGACCGAGGTCTTGGTACAAGACGGGGTTATCAAACAAATCGCACCGGATACGATTATTAAAGTCGAGCCGCCTAAGAACGGGTACATTTTAAGAGCCGCGGGCAAATCCGCTCAATTCGTCAAAGAGCATTTAAAAGTCGGAGACCCTCTTACGGCGGATTATGCGTTTATTAACCAGCGTACGGGAACGGCCTATGCGAACGATGCTTTTAAAACGATGATCGGGGGCCACTCTATTCTCGTAGACGGAGCTAAAGCCACCTCCTTCTCCCGCGATGTCTCTTCCCTGGGCGGTTACCGTTCCCGTACCGGCGTAGGATACTCCCAAGATATGAAGAAGGCCTATCTGGTTACAGCCGATAAGAACGACAACAGCGCAGGAATGAGCCTGCAGGAATTCCAGCGTTTTCTGATTGAGATCGGTGCTTACAAAGCGATGAATCTGGACGGCGGCGGTTCCACGCAAATGGTCGAACGTCCGCTTGGCACGAACAATATCCAACTGGCTCATGTAACGGAATATGGCACGCAGAGGGCTGTCGTGAATGCCCTGGGAGTCTTCTCAACGGCACCGAAAGGCCAGCCGAAGGGCTTCACTATGAAAGGCGACACAGAACTGTTCCTGAACGAGAAAGCGACGTTCACCTTCAGTGGTTATGACGAATATTACAACCCGATTGTTTCGGACAGCGTTCAGCCGACCTGGAGCGTTTCCAACAATCTTGGAAAATTCGACGGAAATGCCTTTATTCCTACGAGCTTCGGAAGCGGTAAAATTACGGCAACAACCGGTGCGGGATCGTCTAACTTGGACGTAAAAGTAATACGCCGTGCGGATATCAGCTCTATGAAGGTTTCGAAAGCGAGCGGACAAGGCCTTGTTGCGGGCGGAAGCTACAATTTGAGCGTAACCGCGACGACCAAGAGCGGTAAAACAAAGGAAATTTCCCCGGCATCGCTTGAGTGGGAAGTGCTCGGTGTGAAGGGCGAAGTCAAGAACGGCGTCCTGAAAGTAGACAGCCTGGAGGGCAGCAAGAATGCCCAAGTTATCGCCCGGTATGACGGATACAGCAGTATGTTGAACATCCCGCTCGGCAATGAGTCCATGTGGTATAACCTCGATGACAAATCAATTCTGACCACTTCGGAAAGCTTCCCGGCTGAAGTCAGTACGAAGCTGAGCATCGTGAAGAACGAGTCCGGCAACAACAGCCTGCAGCTCGCTTACGATTTTACAAAAGGCACCGGCAACAAGGCGTCTTACGCGGTCTTTAACAATACCGGTGCGCAGCTGTACGGCTATCCGCAAACGATCAACCTCAAGGTAAAAGGCGACGAAAGCCAGAACTGGCTCCGTGCCGAAGTGATCGATGCGGATGGTAAAAAAGAACTGGTTGAGCTCGCCAAAAACATCAACTGGCAGGGTTGGAAGTCCATCTCGGCCAACTTGTCCGGCCTTAACCTGAAATACCCGCTGACTTTGCGGAGCATCTATGTGGTTAATCCGGAGCAAGGTCAGGACGAGCGTGCGCTGCAAGGCAAGATCGAGCTTGACGATATCTCTTTCAGCTATCCGAATTATGATACACCGTCCGGCAGCCTGAACAAAGTAACGCTGCAAATCGGCAATCAGATGGCAACCGTTAACGGAAAATCGTACTGGCTGGAGCAAGCTCCGATTAACGACCGCGGAAACACGCTCGTTCCGACACGCTTTGTTTCGGAAGCTCTGGGAGCGAAAGTGCTATGGGATCAGGAGGCACTCCGGGCAACGGTTGTAAAAGACGGGAATATCGTCGATATGTGGAACAATGAGCTCGATTTAATCACGAACGGCAAGCGGGTTACCGCCGAAGTTCCGCCGCGTATCATGAACAATTTAACGATGGTTCCGCTGCGTCTGCTGACTGAAACTTTAGGCTGGAAAGTCACGTGGAATCAGGCCGAACAGATCGTTAACCTGCAATAAATAGTTCTATTAGTTTACTCTCAAACAGCACAAAGTATGGTACTATAGAAGGCAGACCAATTTGTTTTGAAAAGGGGTTTGGAGCGATTTGCAGGTGGATGCATTAGACCGTGTCATCAAGAACGCCATCGAAGTCATGGAGAGCAGCAAGTACCAGGTATTCGAAATTTGCGAAAGTGCCCGGGGCGAACGAGAGTCGCTTCTTAGGGAATTAAGTCAAGTTAAGGATGAAGTTACCCAGACGATCGAGCTGGTGGACAACCTGGAACGTGACTACAAACGTGCGCGTATCCGTCTTACGGAAGTAAGCCGTGACTTTGCCAAATATCGGGAAAATGACATCAAAACCGCCTACGAGGCGGCTATATCGCTCCAACTGCAGCTTACGGTATCGAGAGAAAAAGAGAATCACCTTAAAGAACGACGCAACGACATCCAACAAAGAATCAAAAATGTAGACAAACAGCTCGAGCGGGCGGAAATGATCGTCTCCCAGATGAATGTCGTTCTCGAATATTTATCGGGTGATCTTAATCAGGTCACCCGCATTCTGGAGTCGGCCAAAAACCGCCAGCTGCTCGGGCTGAAAATAATTTTGGCCCAGGAAGACGAGCGCAAGCGTATGGCCCGTGAGATTCATGACGGGGTAGCGCAGACTATGGCGAACGTCGTACTTCGTACGGAAATTGCGGAGCGAATGGTGACCAAGCAGGAATATGCGGCGGCAAAGGAAGAACTCATAGATCTTAAGTCCCAACTGCGATGCGGGCTGGAGGAAGTTCGCAAAATGATCTTCAATCTCAGGCCAATGGCGCTGGACGATCTGGGCTTGATTCCGACCGTACGTAAATTCGTACAGGATTTTGAAGATAAAACCCAGGTACATACGAAACTTGAAATTTCGGGCAAAGAAACTAGACTTCCATCGGGTATGGAGGTCGCTATTTTCCGCCTGATTCAGGAAACCTTCTCCAATATTCTCAAGCATGCCCACGCAACGTTCGTTACACTTGAGCTGTCTTTCCAGGAGGATTTGGTGAGTATCTCCATTAATGACAACGGAATCGGTTTCAATGTGGACTTGACGGAGCATAAGATAGCCAAGGGCAACAATTTTGGCATCATCGGGATGCGGGAACGGTTGAAGCTACTCGAAGGGGACATGGCCATCTACTCAGAAAAGGACGTGGGAACGAAGATTACGATGTTGATTCCCATTCGCGCAGAGAACAAGGAGGAAATTGGTAATGGACAACCAGGGGAGTCCCAAGCGTAACGTAAGACTCATTCTTGCGGACGATCATCAGCTGTTTCGCGAAGGCCTCAAACGAATCATTAATATGGAAGACGATATGGAAGTCATCGGGGAGTGCGGCGACGGTATCCAGGTTATCGAGCTCTGCAACGAAATGCAGCCGGACGTAGTCCTGATGGATATTAATATGCCGCTTGAAAACGGCGTTGTCGCTACTGAGCGGCTAAAGCTTATTTTTCCCGACGTTAAGGTGATCATCCTTTCGATTCACGACGATGAAAGTTATGTGTTTGAGACGCTTCGCAAAGGTGCTTCCGGATATCTGCTGAAGGATATGGAGGCGGAGGCGCTGATCAATGCGATTCGCTCCGTTGTAGCCGGACATGCCTATATTCACCCGAAAGTCACCGGTAAATTGATCAACCAGCTTCGTCGTATGACATACCTGGATGATAACGGTGTTATGGGTTCCGGCAACGGCGTTCAAGAATCCGGACTAAAATATATTCATGTTCCGACAAGCCCGCTGACCAAGCGTGAAGCGGAAGTTTTGCGTTTGATGGCTGAAGGCAAGAGCAACAAGCTGATCGGAGAATTCCTTTATATCAGCGAGAAGACTGTAAAGAACCATGTGAGCAGCATTCTGCAAAAGATGGAAGTAGACGACCGTACACAGGCCGTTATTATCGCCATCAAAAACGGCTGGGTGACTCTCTAGGAACCAACCCTCCCGCCAAGGCATATAGTATGCTAAGGGAGGGAGCCGTCATGTGGACCGGATTGATGTTATTTGTAGGGAGCTACATCTTCTGTGTATGTATGCTCCATGCGTTAAAACGCCCCAATGAAGAGGCACGTTCGTACCACCTGCTTTTAGTGACCAAGGATAACCAATTGCATATCGAGTGGTATATCCGTTCTTTGTTTTTTCTGGCGAGGTTCAGCGGAAAATCTCTGTCCGTCTCCGTAATTGACGAAGGTTCTACGGACGATACGCTGCGGATTGCCGAGAAGCTTTCACGTTCCTACGAGCTTAAGATCAGAACGGTTTTGCCCGAATCTTCCTGGGAAGAATGGGCTTCTTCATCCGAACGCGATAACTTGGTGGTTATGCATGTGAGCAACCAGAAGCAGTTGGTTAAACTTCCGTTGTTTGAGTAAGCACCTAGGATTCTTCATTGGCTTTGTGCCGTCCATGGTTTACGTAATCGTTTACAATCGAATAAGCGTTGAAGTAGGTGAGTCATGAAAGTTCAGGTTTACGCTGCTGCCGACGATAATGGTTGGCAATGGCACATTTCCCTTGCAATGGCCGTCGACTTCGCGTACTGGTTCGAGCGGCTCGGACGTTCCGTCCGGATTGTGCTGCTGGAGCCTCCTGTCTCAGTTGGACAAGCTCTCGCCCTGATTGATGTGTTGAGCTTTCCCTCGTGCAAGAAACGATTCCCCCATGTTTTCCCCGAAATTCATCCGTCTGTTTATACACCCTCTTCGTCAAGCGAAGACCCTGATTGGCTGAAGACCGATTTTTTAATCACCCACTCTTATTCTACAGGTAAAAGAAGTCCCTCCGAAACCAATTCCGATCTGTTCAACCCCCCTAATGTAAGTCATCCTACACCTTCTTCATCAGCGTCTTTTAATGACTACCTACAAGCAGCAACCTTAACGGAATCAACCGCAGATTTAAACCCTTCTCCGCCGTCTAACGGTAGAAAAAACACGCTCCCAGAAAAATTAATGCGTACGTCCCCGCCGATTCCTTCGGAAATCGTTCAATCGCTTACTTCCCGTTCGATAGACTATGACAGCTGGCTTATTTGCGGCCCATCTGCGTTTCCTGACAATTCCATCACATATGATCGAATTATAGAAGCACTAAACGGCAGAAGCCTTTTGAGTGAAGAAGTCATCCGGTTGCTGGAAGATTCTGGAATGTCAGAGCTGTTGGAAAATGGAGTTTGGAAAACTTACATCCAATTGGCTTATTTAAACGGGGATATTACCTTGACCAATGGATTACAGAGCAGCCAGATCAGAAAGTTTCCGGCCTTTTGGCGGCGGCAGACCACCTATAGCTGCAAAAGATGCGGAAGCGGCAAACTTCATTTTACTCCCTGTTATCATTGCGGAATGGATTGCGCCTACTGTGAAGAATGTCTGACTATGGGGCGAGTGCGCTCCTGTACTTTGCTCATTGAAGGAGTTAAGGGAAACTACAAGGGCAATGAGGATGTTTACCGGTGGCCTGGAGATGTAAAAGAAAGCCCAGGGGAGAACCGTTGTCCTAAAAATAGCATAAGGGAATCTGCATTCGATCCTACTTTGGAGGTTTATTTAACCCCTTGGGGTCTGAGTCCGGCTCAAACAGCAGCTTCAAAGGAGGCGCTTGCGTTTTTAAGCGGTACTTCGCCCGGCAGCAAAGGTGCAGCAGGAAAAGTTACGCTGCCGCGAAGCGGCGGAGACCCGGATGCGGGAGAGAAAGGCGGCAAAACGGCGCCCAGCTTCCTGATTTGGGCGGTCACGGGAGCGGGAAAGACCGAAATGATCTTCCCGCTCCTCCAATATGAACTTGCGCACGGCCGCAAGATCGCGATTGCCACACCCCGCCGGGACGTCGTACTCGAGCTGCAGCCGCGCCTGATGCGCGCATTTGAGGGCTGCAGCATCGTGACGCTGTACGGCGGCGGCAGCCAGACTTGGGAAAGCGGCGATATCACGATCGCAACCACGCATCAGCTCATGCGCTTCGCGCATGCTTTTGATGCCGTGATTATCGACGAGATCGACGCTTTCCCGTACCTGAACAGCGCGGCGCTGGAATTCGCCGCGCGCAAAGCTCTAGCGCCGGGAGGACGCTACGTCCTCCTCTCGGCGACGCCCCCGCGGGCACTGCAGCGCGAGGCGGCGTCCGGACGCCTGCCTCATGTCACCGTGCCCGTGCGCTTTCACCGGCACCCGCTGCCTGTGCCCAAGCGGGTGCCGGTGCCGCCGCTGCGGCGTATCCTCCGCAGCGGTGCCCTGCCTCAGACGCTGCGTGCGCGTCTGGAGGGCTCGCTCGAACGCGGCGCGCAGCTGTTCGTGTTCGTGCCGGAGATCAAGCTGGTGGACCCGCTTGTCCGGCTGCTTCAAGGCCTCTGGCCGGACAAGGCTATCGCCGGCACATCGTCCAAAGACCACGAAAGGTCGGTGAAGGTAACCGACTTCCGCGGGAAGGTTACGGACATTCTGGTCACCACAACGATTTTGGAGCGTGGCGTGACCGTTCCTAAAACGGACGTATTTATCCTCGATGCGGATTCCAGTTTGTTCAACGAAGCGGCTTTGGTTCAAATGGCAGGCCGCGCCGGAAGATCGAAGGATGACCCCCGAGGACTTGTCTATTTTGCAGGTTTGGAAAATACCGTCTCGCAAACAGGGGCAATCCGGCAAATCAAAAAAATGAACCGGACAGCACGAAAAAGAGGTTATTTATTGAATTAAGTTAGTGAAAGGAAGGGTAAACGAATGATTGGTCTGTCCAACCCCAAGCCGCCTGCGCTCTGGTGGAGCAAGGTGAAACGATGGTTCCAGCTTCCTGAAGCCGAGATAAACGAACGCGATAGAGAAACGGCTAATTGTGTTTGCTGCGGCGGGCGCAGAAGCTCCGCCAAAGAGAGTCTCGGGCTCGGGCTTTGCATGACCTGCTTTAACGCCATTCCTTGGATAATGGCTGTACGTTGTCCGGTTTGCGGCCGTCCGGATGATTGTCCGGACTGTATCCGACGAACGACGTGTTTTTTCCGGTACAGCCGAAGTGCAGTCCGCTATGACCCCCTGATGAAAGAATGGCTGGCCTCTTACAAATACAGGGGCAATGAGCGTCTGCTTTCTCTTTTCTCCGGAATGCTGGTACATGCCTATCATCAATTGGTCAAAGAACTGCCGGCGGCGGGGCACGAAGGTTCCGGCTTTCACTGCATCAGTTACGTACCCATGCATGTCAGCCGCCTGGCGGAAAGAGGCTTCAATCAGGCAGAGGCCATGGCCGTAGAGCTGGGAAGACGGCTCTCGCTGCCAGTTATGCCCCTGCTCGAGCGGACAAGGCATACGGCTAAGCAGAGCTTTAAGTCAAGGGGGGAGCGGCTCAACGATCTGCAGGGAGCCTTCATGCTTCTTGAGGAAGCCGCAGGATCGATTGTACGGCTGCAGGAAGGGATTGCGGGTCAAGGCTGGCCGGTTCGCGTCCTCCTGCTTGACGATGTCTACACAACGGGGAGTACTCTAAACCAATGTGCCCAGACTATAACGCAATCTTTACCGGTAGAGGTTTACGGGTTGATGTGGGCGCGCTAATTCTGCCAAGGTGCATGATATGAAGAGAAATAAACATATTTCCAACTCTTTCAGAAGGCCCCTTCTCAACGCAAGTCCAATACGTTACACTAGTCGTATACTATACTTGAAGTTTGATAAGGTGATCATAATGAGTATGAACGTTCAAAACTGTCCGCGCTGCGGAAAGCTTTTTGTGAAAGGATTTGCCGAAACCTGCCCGGCCTGCGTAAAAGACATCGAGGCTCAGTATGTTGCATGTGCGGACTACCTGCGGCAGAATCGTAAATGCGATCTTCAGGAGCTGCATGAAGAGACGGAAGTCCCTATGCGCCAGATTATCCGTTTTATCCGCGAAGGCCGCATTTCGATAGCGGATTCACCGAATCTGACCTATCCCTGCGAAGTTTGCGGAAACCCTATTCGTGAACATACCATGTGTGACTCCTGTCGGCAGCGCCTTGTACGAGATGTGAATCAGATGATGGATGAGGGCAAAAACAGCGCAAACGCGGAAAAAGACGCTCATCATTTTCGCATTACGGACCGCCTAAAAGACCGGCACTAATCAGAAAAGCTTTATTTAACTAAAAAGATCATATCCTTCTGCCGATAATAGTAATAACCATTATCGGTTTTTTTGTAGAATCGAGCCGTAAAGCGGCCTTGGAAAGTAGAGGATCCTCCATCAGATAACAAGAGGTGAATAACTATGAAAATTAATGATAGCCATCGTATCGGAAATGTAAATCCGTATGCCAAGCATAAAGAACAGTTTCAAACGGCTGCCGCTGATAAACGTAACCGTCCCAAAGACGAGGTTCAAATTTCCACGGAAGCTAAAGAGCTGCTTGGAGCCGCAGGGGATGAGAATAGAATGCGCAGAATAGAAGAGTTGAAGCAGCAGGTTAAATCGGGAACCTACCATGTGGAAGCGGGCAAGATCGCCGAGAAGCTCCTTCCGTACCTTAAATAAGACCGGCAGAAACGGGTGAAAAGCTGTGTCCGTATCCGAAATCGTCAACGTTTTGAATCGCATCATTGAATGCCACCAGGAACTTCGGGAACTTGGGACAAGGAAGAGAGAAGCGATTCTTCAGAACTCCATAGAAGAGCTGTCGGCTATTGTCCAGAAAGAATCCAAGGCCGTTAAAGAAATCCAGGAGCTGGATCAGCGCCGTGTAGTCAAGATCAATGAATATATGGTAACACGCTGCTATAAAACGAACCCTTTTATAACCGTCGGAGAATTGGTTAAGCTGGTGTTCAAAGCGGAAGAAAAACAGCAGCTGATGGATTGTCAGGAGCGGCTTTTAAAAGAAATCAGACAGCTAAAAGAACTCAATGCTCTAAATCAGCAGCTGGTGGAACAGTCACTGGGATTTATCGACCTTTCACTCGATCTCTTAACGGCAACACCCGAGCAGGACGCGATCTATGCGAACCCTACCCAGCAGGGGCAGGCCAAACGCAAGAACGCTTACTTCGATACACGGGCTTAGCCCGGCACCTATTCCGGCCGTTTAAGGCCTTACAGCAAAGGAAGTGAATTTATGCGTTCTACATTTCATGGACTGGAGCTCGGCAAGCGCGGTGTTATCGCACAGCAAGTCGCGCTGAATACTACAGGCCACAACATTACCAACGCCAACACTCCGGGATATTCCCGTCAGGTAGCTCAAATGGTTGCCGCCCGTCCGCTCGAATATCCTTCAGTGACCAACTCCACCTCTCCCGGCCAGCTGGGCATGGGGGTTGAAGTCAATGCGATCCAGCGCATCCGGGACATTTATTTCGACGTGGAATACCGGAATCAGAACTCATTGATGAACGAGTCGAAAGTTATTTCGGAAACGCTCGGCAACATTGAGGGCGTCGTTAACGAACCGTCGAACAACGGTCTGGCTAAGAACATCACGGAATTCTGGAAAGCTTGGCAGACGCTTAGCAAAAACCCCAGCACGGAGGATCTGGCCGCCCGTTCCGCAGTCGTTCAGCAGGCGATGGCGATGGCCGATTCTTTTAACAGCATGGCCAATCAGTTTGCGACGATGGGTAACAACATCACGGAAAGAATCAACATCAAAGTATCCGAGGCGAACAGCTATGTGTCTGAGATCTCCGACTTGACGAAGCAGATTAAGCACATTGAGTCGGGTGGAGATAACGCCAACGATCTCCGGGATAAACGTGACTACCTCGTCGATCAATTGTCCAAGCTCGGCAACGTGAAAGTAACGGAAACATCGCAGACCTACCAGATCACGTTCGGAACGAAGCAGGTTATCGACGATCTCAATTCGGATTCTATCGTGCAGGCCGATGTGGCGGGCGTTACTTCCGGTGAGATCTTCGGCTATGTACAGTCTCGTGACACATTCATTGCCGAATATACCAAACAAATCGATCTCATGGCCAATACGCTGGCTACCGGTAAAATCGAGGTTACCCTTCCGGCGGGAAGCATTCTGCCTAATGGCATGACACCTCCGGCAGGAGCCAAAATGGATCCGGCCAATCCACGCAAGCTGGCTGCGGACGCCAAGGTTACCGTCGATGGCTTGAATGGGCTTCATAAGCTCGGATACACCCTCGAAGATCCGGCTACCAACGGGCAGGACTTCTTCGTTACTTCCGACGGATCGGGGAAATTTACGGCGCAGAACATCCGGGTTAACCCGGACATCGCCAAAGATTTGAAGAAGATCGCAGCTTCCCTGCGTATTGAAACCGTCAGCAAACCGCCCGCGGCACCTACCAACAAAGTGGTGCAAAGCAACGGCGATCTGGCGCTTCTTATCGGCGGCTTGGCGGAGAAGACGTTTGATTTCGGCGGTACAGCCCTGACAGCGTCCTCTACGTACGGCGGTTACTATGAAGCGGTAATGAGCCAGTTGGGCGTTCAAACCGATCATGCCAAGAAAATGCTCGAAAACGGCGAACTGCTCACCGATCATGCAGACAGCCTGCGTCAGTCCATCAGCGGCGTGTCGCCCGATGAGGAAACAGCCAACCTAATTAAATTCCAGCACGCCTACAACGCTTCAGCTCGGGTTATCACAGTGGTAGACGAAATGCTCGACAAATTGATTAACGGGACCGGCGTTGTCGGCAGATAGGAGGGATAGCTAAATGCGGATCACACAGAATATGATGAGCTCGTCGATGATGAAAAATCTCCAAACGAACTATAATAGATTGGATAAATATCAGGAACAGCTGTTAACGCAGCAAAAAATTAACCGGCCTTCCGACGATCCCGTAGGCATATCCAGCTCGCTTCGTTATAGGGGCGAAATTGACATGACGGATCAATTTGCCGAAAATGCCAAGGATGCGGACTCTTGGATGAATTTTTCGGATACCGTGATGAACGAGGCTGTAAAAATCCTACAGACGGTTTCTGAAAAAGCGGTACAAGGGGCAACAGAATCCAATAACCCTGAGGCCAGAAAGATTCTTGGACAAGAAATTGATGAGCTTTATAAGCAAATGGTTGCCATCGGCAATTCTCAATTCAAGGGAAAATATATATTTAACGGACAAACAACGGATCAGAAGCCATTTTCGGACGATCCGGCAAACACCTCATACAGCCTTGACGAAGGCGTTATGCGTTATCAGATAGGTGCAGGAATTTATGTCGATGTAAATTCTCTGGGAAAGAATGTTTTCGGTCCTTTTCAAGACCCGACTGATCCGACCAAGGCAGCAAATGTTTTTAAAGTACTGGATAACCTTAAAACTGCTTTAAACGGCGATAATACAGCCGGCATTGAAAAGAGTATAAAAGAGATTCAGACGTCTATGGATCAGGTTCTCTTCGCACAAGCAGATGTTGGTGCCCGCCAAAATCGTCTTCAATTTACAACCGATCGTTTGGAAGATCTAACTTTAAACTACACCGATCTGCAATCTAAAATCGAAGATGTAAATGTACCCAAAACAATTACCGATTTAAAGACTGCGGAGAGCGTGTTTCAGGCTTCTCTTGATACGATGGGGCGGATTATTCGTCCGAGCTTGCTCGACTTCCTGAGATAAAAGGAGCCTCATATGCAAATTCCGCGTATTCAGATCAGCCAGCAGTACACCAAAATCGGACTTTCTACCACAGAGGGAAAGTTATCTATCGAACAACCTAAAGCGGAATTAAACCTTCAACAGGACAACCCCAAAGTTAGCATGGAAACGGAGAAGTCTAACCTAGAGATTGACTCCACAAGGGCTTGGTCTGCTTTAGGTTCTTCCAAACTCATTGAAATGAGAGATCTAATCGCACAAAGCGCTTTTGATATTTCTATGCAGAATATCGCGGAGATTGCCCAGAACGGTGACCGGATGATGGAGATAACTAATCATTCCAACGCCTTTGCGGATATCGCTCGTCAAAATGCGTTTAAAGACCGGCTTGTGCAGGTAACGGCTGAACCTTCTTATGATAATGTAGATATCAACTATGCTCCGAGTGTAATTCATACAACCGTCCAAGACGGTAAGATTACATTTGATCCCAAGCTGAACTCTCCGCGTATTCAGTATGAAGCCGGTAAATTAGAAGCCTATGTTACTCAAAAAAATGCAATTTCTTTTTCAGTAGTCGGGGGAAATTGGGATGCATCTATTTAAAGCATATGAGACAATAGCTATAATTTTATAGCTATTCTTTCTTTTTATTAGGAGGAAAATTTAATGATCGTACAATCTACAAGATTTGGTGAAATTGACGTTTCGGATGAACAGTTGATTACATTTGAAGCAGGTATCTTTGGATTTGAGACTAACCGCCGCTATGCGTTATTGCAATTAGATAACGAAGATCCCACTTTCCACGTGCTCCAGTCATTGAGTGATGCGGATTTGGCCTTTGTTATCGCGGAACCCTTTCTGTTTGAGCCTGCCTATGAGTTCGAGCTTCCCAAGGCTGTCAGTGAGCAGCTTGAATTAAAGAACGAAGGGGACACGCAAGTATTCGGTATTGTAAGTGTGCGTGCCAAGGATAATGTTACGATGAACCTGAAGGCACCAATCATTTTAAATAAAAAACGCAATAAAGCGGCCCAGATTATATTGGAAAGCACGAATTATCCGATCCGATATTCTCTAATCAAGGGGGGAGCCTGATATGCTGATTCTCTCCCGCCTCAAAGGTGAGAAAATTATAATCGGTCAGGATATCGTCCTCACGGTTTTGGAGGTTGCCGGAGATCAGGTAAGGATCGGAATAGAAGCACCTAAGGATATTCCGATCCATCGTGAAGAGATTTACAAGGCTATCCAGGCGGAAAACCAAGCGGCGGTTAAAATGGATCTCAATGCGGCATCCTTGTTAAAAGCCGTTAAAGGCAAATAATTTTTTTCGTTTTTATCAAAATAGCTCTAAAGTAACTATCCATGTGATCCGATATATATATTATGGGAGGCAAGCGGGCTTTGGCGGCCGACTAAACTCGCTGAATCCACAATTAGGTGAACGCAAGGATGCGATCACTACCTACATTCAAGGAGGAATTTTATTATGCGTATTAACCACAATATCTCTTCTTACAATGCACAACGTCAACTGTCGACTAACAACTCGGCACAAAGCAAATCTCTGGAGAAACTGTCTTCAGGTTTCCGTATCAACCGTGCTGCTGATGATGCTGCAGGTCTTGCAATCTCTGAGAAAATGCGCAACCAAATTCGTGGTCTGGAGCAAGCTTCCAAAAATGCTTTGGATGGTATCTCCTTGATTCAAACAGCTGAGGGCGCTTTGAATGAAACTCATTCAATGTTGCAACGTATGGGTGAATTGTTTACACAAGCAGCTAACGAAGTTTTAACTACAGCAGACACAGCAAAAATTAAAACAGAAGTAGACGCTCTGTCCGATCAAATTACTAGCATCGCGGACCAAACTCAATTTAACACCAAAAAATTGCTGAATGGTTCTACTGCAACGTTAAACTTCCAAGTAGGTGCTAACGAAGGCGAGACTATTGCTCTGACTCTAGAGAAAATGGACGCAGCAACATTGAAAGTAGCCAAGGGTGATTTTGCAGCTCTTGATTCCAACGCAAACGCAGGTAAGAACGTTACTGCCGTACAAGATGCTATCAACAAAGTATCCGAAACACGCTCTAACCTGGGTGCTGTTCAGAACCGTCTGGAGCACACGATTAACAACCTGGGCACAACTGCTGAAAACCTGCAGGCTGCTGAATCCCGTATTCGTGATGTAGACATGGCTAAAGAAATGAGCGAATTCACGAAGAATGGTATTCTTCAACAAGCTGCAACTGCAATGCTTGCTCAGGCTAACCAACAGCCGCAAGGCGTTCTGCAATTGCTTCGTTAAGACCAGCATAGGGCCGGCCGGGATTCCGGCCGGTTTTTTTAATACTTACGTCAGGAGAGTATTAAATGAAGGTTAATCAAAGCTCTATACCTGTTTCTCTTGCGCCGTTGTTAAACGTTATCTCTGCTTCGACTGTCTCCGGCTTGATAGAAGCCGATTCAACTACAAATCCCAAGCTAGAAGAAAGCGTTACTCTGCCTCAGCTTGTTGAAAAGGTAAATACAGTTTTAGCGGACTCAGATACACACATAAAAGTGAAGGTTCATGATAAGACAAACACAATTATGGTTGTTGTGGTTAATGATGATACCGAAGAAGTTATAAGAGAAATTCCTTCGGAGAAAATGTTGGATATGATGTATAACATATGTGTAAATGTGGGAGTTTTTTTAGATAGAAAAATTTGATGGAGGGGTATAATGGCGGGTATCAGCGGACCAACAAGGCTAACAGGTTTTAGTGGGCAACTGGATACAGATGGCATAATCAAAAAATTAATGGATACTGAGAAAGTGCCACTAAATAATCTGGTAAAAAAGAAGCAGATGACATTATGGCAGAGGGAAGATTATCGTTCCATGAACACATCTTTGCTTGCTCTGCGTAATACGATGAATGAGCTCAGGTTTGAGAGTAAATTTGAAACAGTCAAATCAACATCATCTAATACAGCTGTTCTGGATATTTCATCCAGCGGTACAAATCCCGGCGTAAGCAATGTTAAGGTAACTCAGCTGGCCAACTCTGCTTCTATAATTAGCGAAAAAGTAAATAAGCTGCCGACAGAGAAATTAAACCTTAGTGGTTCATTTACTATTGAGGGGTCAGATCCGGCTAAGTCAGTTGAAATTACAGTTACTGCCGACTCCACTATTGATTCTATTGTGAAGGATATCAATAATGCATCAGCGAATACAGGAGTAAAGGCTAGTTTTGATCGGTCCAGTGGTATTTTGTATCTAAATTCTACGGCAACTGGCGCTGGTTCAAAAGTTAAAGTCACAGATGCCAATGGTACATTTGCAAATGTTTTCGGAGCAGGTACACCATTGAATGCACAAGGGCAAGATTCAGCATATAGTGTCAACGGCACTAATATTACAGCGAATTCAAACAGTGTAACCATTAATGGAGTTCAGGTTACTCTTCGAGGCCAAGGTGAGGCTTCTATCGGAGCTATGGCGGATCGTTCATCAGTAGTAGATAAATTAAAAAATTTTGTGAAACAGTACAATGAAATAGTTGATAAATTTTCCGAAGCAACCACGGCTAAGAAGAACCGCGCCTATCAACCGTTGACTAGCGAGGAAAAAGAGGCCATGACGGATTCCCAGATTACATTATGGGAGAAAAAGGCCCGTGAAGGGGATCTATATAACGATGGTTTACTCAAAGATACATTAACTTCTATGCGATCTGCTCTTAACATACCTTTAGAAGGAATTACTGACCCATCCGATCCCAATAGTCAATTAAGACTCCTTTCACAAATTGGTATTAATGTGATAAATGATTTCCGTGAGAACGGTAAGCTTGAGATTGATGAAAAGAAACTTCAAGAGGCGATTAATACTAGATTTGATGAAGTTAAGGTATTGTTTACTAAGTCTTCTGATACGCCCAATGATACCCCTGAGAATATGAAAAAACGAACAAGTGAATTAGGTTTTGCTGATCGTTTGTATGAGACTATAGGTGCACAGCTCACTAAATTTACTAAGAAGATTGGTTCAGGATCTATCGAAGCATTAGATGAGAGTGTGCTAGGAAAACAGTTAAAAGATTTTAGTAAAAGGGAATCGGATCTAGAACGTAAATTATTAGATGTTGAAAATCGATACTATAAGAAATTTGGTGCGATGGAGAAGGCGCTTCAAAAATTAAATAGTCAGGGTTCGTGGATTTCTTCGCAGCTACGGTAAATGATTGTTTACAAACTACAACTGATGAGAGAGGTTAACAAATGCAAAACGCTAAACAACAGCAATATTTGAAAGTTCGTGTTGAGACGGCAAGCCCGGGAGAATTGACTTTGCTGTTATATCAGGAAATGGTCAAATTATTGCTTCAAGCGAAGCAGTTGTATTCTCAAAATCAGTATGAAGAGATGAACCAGTCCTTGTATAAGGTTAAGACTATACTCGGGGAATTAATTGTAACCTTAGATATGAAATATGATATATCTAAAAATTTAAGTAGTTTGTATATGTTTTATAATCAGTATATTGCTGAATTTATTATTAAAAAAGATGAGAATATGCTAAATGAGGTTCTTGATTTCGCTAGAGGAATGGTTGATACATGGAAGCAGGCTATGCTTTCACTAAAAGCCAGCGGGAGCCATGTTAATGCTTAGTACTCGACAGATACTTGAGGAAATTTCAGCAAACTATACATGCATACTTAAATCACCATGTTTTGAAGTTTATGAAAAATATTCTGAAGTAATTAATAAATTATATGCTTCGCTAGAACAAAGGAGCATCACGGACGAAGATAAGTTGAAGTTGAAAGAAATTAAGAATATGCATGATGAAATTACGCAAGCCTTAGAATCAGAAAAGAAAACTCTGGAAAAACAAATTGTGGCGATAGAAAAAAAGAAAAACGCTTCAAATGTTTATATCAAACAAGCATCTTACATGAATGATGCTTTTTTTGTGGATATTAAAAACTAAATCCGAGGGGGTTGCCCTATGAAAAAAACGATGGTAAGAACCATCAATTTATTTTTATCTTTACTCTTAGTATTTGCTATTTTGCCTGGTTATAGTTCAATGGCAAGTTCTGATGAGATTGTGAGAGTAACGAAAACAATTAACCCGACTCAAATTTTAGAAGGGGGAGAATCGACGGTTACTCTTAATATACAAGGATCAGACAGTGTTAATGTTGTTAAGCCCAATGATATCATTTTGATTATTGATAGATCCGGTAGTATGGATCCTAAGAATAATAATGGCGAAGATAAAATGACAAACGCCAAAAATTCTGCTACTGGATTTATAGATTTACTGGATTTTACTAAACATCGCGTGGGTGTTGTAGACTTTGCGAGTGATGTGAAATTTAAAGATCTATCCTCAAACCCGGCAGATGTTAAAAGTTATATTAATGGGATAAAGGCATCTGGGGGTACCAATACAAAGCTGGCAATTGAAAAGGCTCGTGAATTATTAAGGGGACATAGAACCGAGGCACAACCGGTCATTTTATTACTTACAGACGGAGAAGCTACTGAACCGGCCCCAGTTGAAAATGCACGGAAACTAGCTCTTGACCAAGCAAATGGGGCAAAAAGTGAAGGAATCGTTTTTTATACGATCGCCTTATTAAAACAGAACGAGAATCCCAATACCAGCGCTCCGAATTTGCTAATGAAAGACATGGCGACTACGGCTCAACATCATCACTTCGTACTCGGCTCAGTAGGATTAGCAGAGATTTATCGGGCTATTGTGGAAGAAATAGGGATGGCGAGTGCCTACGACGTTACCGTTAAGGATACAGTTGCCCCTGAATTCGAGATTGTTCCGGGATCCTATAAAGACAATATTCCACAACCAACTGTAGTCGGAAATACGTTAACATGGACCTTTAATGAATTAAAAAAGGAAACGCTTACCTTCAATTACAAGATAAGACATAAAATTGGAGAGAGAGTTGGACATCTATCCGTCGGAAGTGCAGATATTGATGTTACCTTCAAAGACTATTTGGGCACTCCGCATCAAACTAAAGTACCCAATCCTTCAATAGACGTGATATATCCAGCACCCCAGATCACTTCTCTAGTAGAAGATAAGGGCCTGATTCAAGGTGGAGAAACAGTAACTATACATGGAGCGAATTTTAGGGCTAATCCCAAGGTAACTTTCGGGAATACTGCAGTAAGTTCGGTGCAATTTATTGACTCTACTAAGTTAATTGTGATTGCTCCTCCTGGACCACAGGGTATTGCGGAAGTTAGGGTGACTAATACAGATGGTCAGTTTGCCAATTATTCCTATAATTACTATGCGAATCCTGAGATTATTTCAATAGTCCCTAAACAAGGCAAGCTTTCTGGCGGCAATGAAGTGGTGATTACCGGTAAATACTTCATGAATGGGGCTCGTGTTAAATTTGGTGAGCACGATGCAACTGTTAAAGCTGCAACTTATGAACAAATTAAAGTGACCGCTCCAGCTGGAACCGCAGCAGGGTTTGTTGACGTTACAATTCTTAATCCAGATGGGACAAGCGTAACCAGCAGGGATGCCTATGAGTATCTTGAAGCACCTGTGGTGCTTGGTATCCAACCTGCTGCAGGGCTAACAACCGGTGGAGATACCGTGACAATTACAGGGGAACATTTTAAATCAGGAGTTATCGTTAAATTTAATCAAAGTGTGGTACCGACTGAATTTGTGTCGGCAACTGAGCTGAGGATCACTACGCCTTCCTGGGCTAAAGCTGAGAACGTTGATGTAGTGGTTATGAATACAGATAAGCAGGAAGCCGTCCTTAGTAAAGGCTACACCTATAATTACCCTGCACCAATAATAACAAGCGTTACTCCTAATGCGGGTCCTGCTGCGGGGGGAGACTTTGTAAATATTACAGGGGAAAATTTCTTTGCCGATTCCAAAGTGCTATTTAAAGATAAAATTGTTTCCTTCACTTTTATAGACAAGCAGCATTTAAGAGTCAGGGCTCCGCAATGGACGCAAGAAGAGAAAGTAGATATTACTGTTAAGAATTCAGATGGCCAATCGGCTACGGCTAAAGAAGCCTATTCTTATACCCTCCCTGAAGTATTTGAATTGCTTTCTGTTGCACCTAATAGCGGATTACTTGCAGGAGGAAATACAATAAGCATCCAAGGTAAGAATTTTGATAATAACCTATCTGTTTATCTGGACGGTGCGAAAGTTACCTTTACTTTGGTTTCATCAGAGAAAATTAATATCGTTGCACCAAAAAGACTGGTAACAGGTAAAGTCGATGTCAAAATTGTGGATATGTATAAACGTGAGGCTACGTTAAAAGAAGCGTATGAATACCTTGCACCACCACCACCACCCGCACCTGTTGTCACCAGTGTAGATCCAGCAGAAGTGGTAAGAACGAGCGGCGAGTTTATGTTTATAAACGGGGACAATTTTCAAGATGGAGCTGTTCTTTGGCTAAATGACAGAAAAATAACATCTATTTCCTTCATTAATTCCAAGCAATTACGTCTTAGAGCGCCTGGTTGGGATAAAGAAGAGTTTGTCGATGTTAAGGTAGTGAATCCGGATAATCAGTCGGGTACCTTGACAGCGGGCCTTCATTTCATAAATCCACCTGCTGACCCAGCCCCGGTTATTGCTTCGTTATCTCCGGATACAGGAGAAATGCCAGGCGGGTACTTCGTTACGATTAATGGACAGTCTTTTAAGAATGGTGCAAAAGTGTTTTTTGGAAGTAAAGAAGTTTCTGTTAGTTTCCTAGGTGCCACACAATTGCGTGTCAGAGCTCCGCAATGGGAAGTGGAAGCCACTATTAATCTTAAAGTTGTGAATCCGGATGGACAAGAAGTCAGCAGCCCCTTTACTTATGTTCGCCCGGCTCTAGGACCTGCTCCTGAAATTACTAGTGTAACCCCAGAGCAAGTTTTAGTAACTGGCGGTACCTTTGTAACAATCAACGGAGAACACTTTGCAGCTCAGTCAGTCGTTAAAATCGGCAATCAGCAAGTTGTGACAACATTTGTCTCAGACAAGCAGCTTCGAATCCGGGTTCCTGTTTGGCCTAGAGCAGAAAGAGTCGACATCACAGTAACGAATGTTGATGGACAAATTGTAACGCGTACAGGCGGTCTGGAATATATTCTTCCACCACCAGCCATAATTTCGAGTTTAACACCGAATCACATGGTAATCGACGCAAATGAGTTTGTTGTAATTGACGGTGCAAACTTCCAAACGGGATCTAAGGTTTTCTTTGGTGATAAGGAAGTGGTAGCCACTTTTATAAGCGACAAACAACTTAGAATGAGGGCACCAGTTTGGAGTAAAGCTGAGACTGTTTCGATCAAGGTAGTTAATCCTGATGGACAAGCGACATTATTACAGGCTGGGTTTACTTTTGATCCTAAACCGATGAAGCCAGCACCTACTATAACCTCGATTAGCCCTAATAGCGGACCAAAATCAGGTGGCGATTTCACTTATATTAACGGAAGTAATTTTGTCAGCGGCGCTAAGGTTTCTTTCAACAATGGAGCTCCATTTGATGTTACTTTTTTAAGTGCTAATCAAGTCCGATTCAGAGCTCCTTCTTCTGCCAAACTAGGACCCGTAGACGTTAAAGTAATCAATCCTGATGGCCAGACAGTTACGCTTACTGGTGGGTACACGTATCAGTAAGTCAGAGCAGGTGCCTATGCCTTATAGGCACCTGTTTTTTATTAGATCACAGGGGGAATCAACTTGAGTCAGCCTATATCCGCTTGCATAATGACTAAAAATGAACAAGATAACATCGGTGCTTGTATTGATTCGGTTAAACCTTATGTGAAAGAAATAATATTAGTTGATACTGGTTCTGAAGATGACACAGTAAAAATAGCCATTAGTAAAAATGTTCGAGTACATCACATGGAATGGAAAAATGATTTTTCAATAATACGAAATGAAATGATTAAAATTGCTACACAACCTATTATTTTGATGATAGATGCAGATGAACGGGTTCTACCCAATCAAGAAGAGTGTTTTAGGGATACATGTAATTTGCTATTTGATGATAGTGATAAAATTGGCAAGGTAATTATTTTAAATGAACAAGAAAATAAGGAAACGGTAAAATCAAGTATCTCTAGAATTTTTAAAAATTGTAGTGGCTTTTCCTACGCGGGTGCTATTCATGAACAAATACAAAGTGAAAGCTCCAATACAACCTATTTTCAATCGAATATTACTTTAGAACACAAGGGATATCTCAACTTAAACTTAATAGCAAAAGACAAATATGAACGAAATCTATCTTTGCTATTTAACGAACTAAAAAATTCCAGGAATGGTTCATATATTAATTTTCAAATTGGCCGAACTTATTATGTAATGGGGGAAAATAAAAAGGCTATTGATTATTTAAAAAAAGTTTATCTTGAAGAGCCATTAAATCAGCCTTATTACAGCACAGTTATTCAAATTTATGGATGGGCATTATTAAAAGAAAAAAATTATTCGGAATTATTTAATTTGCTACAAAGAGGAATAGAAATTTATCCAGATTATACGGACTTGTATTATTTATTTGGATGTACACTCATTGAAATGAAATCAGCGGAATATGTGTATTTGATTCCAGAAACCTTTCAGACGTGTATTGAACTGGGCGAACCTGATTCAAATAAATATGAAACTGTAGAGGGCGTAGGTTCCTTTAAAGCTCGTTACAATTTGGGCTTATATTATGAGTTGACCCATCAAATAAGTAAAGCTGTGGTTGAATATCGTCTTAGTGCATCAGACAATTTCAAGTTAGCTGCTGCCCGCCTTGAAAAAATAATTTCAGCTTAAAATGGTTATCCGCGGAGGTAATAAAGATGAAGCAAATAACATTAATGCCAGAATACATGAAGAAATTTAAATGTATTGGTGGAGAATGTGAAGATACTTGTTGCGCAGGTTGGACAGTATCATTGGATAAGAAGACATTTAAAAGTTATCAAAAAATCACTGATCCCACATTGAGAAACAAAATAAAAGATGGAATGAAAAGAGTTAAAAGTAAAGATAATTCAGACCCAGAGGAGTACTACGCAAGGTTTATTCTAAAAGATGATTTGTGTTGTCCCATGCTTACAGTTGATAAGTGGTGTATGATCCAAAAAGAAATAGGAGAGCAAGCCTTATCCAAAACATGTACGACCTATCCCCGAAACTTGAACAAACTGGATGGAGTTTATGAGCTATCTGGAAGAGTATCTTGTCCTGAAATTGCTAGATTAGTATTATTTGAAGCCAAAGGAATTGAGTTTGAAGAAATTGAGATTGACATAGAACAGCAGTGGACACTTTTAAAAAGGAATAGCTCAGAAAGAGGGTTGGCACAATATTTTTGGCCGATAAGAATGTTATCTATTGAAATAGTTCAAAATCGTCATATATCACTGGGTGACAGAATGGTGTTATTGGGGTTATTTATAAACGCCTTACAAAAAGATATTGATGAAAATAAAGGGGACACTATTCCAGATGTAATTAATTCGTATAAAGAAAAAATGCAAGATACGGACTATTTGAGGTCTATCGAGAAAATCCAAGTTAATTTAGAATTACAGCTACAAGTATTATTTGAATTAATTAAATCACGGATAGAAATGGGCATTTCGAGTGAAAGATATCAATTAACATTTAACGAAATGATGGAAGGCTTGAAAATAGATCAAGAAAAATACACACTAAACTCTTTCAAATTTAATTATGAAGAAAATTTTAAAAATTTTTATTCTCCATATATGAATACCAAGGAATATATTATGGAGAACTATATAGTTAACTATCTATTTAATATATTATTCCCTGTGTTATCTGAGGAAAATGACTCTTTGTTCCTGGGCTATGCAATCATTTCGACTATTTATGCTATGCTCAAAGTTCATCTTGTCGGGGTTTCCGGTAAACATCAAGGTCTAAATGATGATGTTGTTTTAAGAACTATTCAATCTTTTGCTAAGATTATTGAACATAATGCCACTTACATTACTTCAATAATAGAAGAGTTAAAAAGAAATAATTATTATTCCTTAGCTCATATTTCATTAATGGTTAAAGATTAAGATTTCTTAAGTTAGAGGGTAGAGGGATGATTAAACAACTTCGCGCTAATGAATATCAAAATAGGATAAGAAATCTGAAATATGCCGTTCCGGAGATTTTGAGAGAAAAAGAACAAACCCCAAGCGACAATATTCATATTGTTTATGTGATGGCTCATGTTAGCGTGTGCGGCGGTACCAAGATTGTTTTTGAACATGCAAATAACTTAAAAAGATGGGGAGCCCGGGTTACTATCGTTTCTCACTTTGTAAAACCGGATTGGTTCCCAATTGAAGCCGAATATTTAAAAGTTCCATTCGGGATTGATGCTGCTCAAGGAATCCCTGATTGCGATGTTATTGTATCTACTTACTGGGATCATATTCAAGCCTGTATGGATACAGGAATAGCACCAGTAGTTTATTTTGAGCAGGGAGATTTTCACTTATTTGATCATACACAAATCGATGAAGATAAGCTGGAAACTATACGTAAATTATTTAAGCTACCCACGTATATAACAACCGTTTCTGAAAGGAGCGCCGATTATATCAAGAAAGTATATTCTCGGGACTCCGTTGTTTTTCACAACGCTTTGGATGACGAAATCTTCACCTTACATGGAAATAGCTATAAAACAAATACTCCGTATTTGTTAATGATGGGAGGGGAGCAGCAGGAATTCAAGGGAATTAATGATATCATCAAAGCCTATAGTACATTAAAGGATGCTGGTTATGAATTAGATCTAATATGGATAACGCCCTATGAACCGGCAAGAAATTATCCGGAAATCACTAGGATTTTCGTGAGTCCTTCTCAAACTCAAATTGCTGAGCTTTATAGGGGGGCATTCGTTTATGTGTCGGGTTCTCATTATGAGTCTTTCTCTTTACCAGGCTTGGAGGCAATGGCCTGTGGGTGTCCGCTTGTAACTACTGATAATGTGGGGGTTAAGGAGTACGCAATTGATAGTGTGAATTCATTATTTTCGAGAATTGGGGATTCAGATGATCAAGCACAGAAAATTAAGAGCCTTATAGACAATCCTGACTTGTATCAGCAATTAAAATTAAATGGTTTGGAAACCGCGTGTAATTTCAAGTGGAATAGAATAATTCCAGAACTTTTATTGTTCTATAAGGATATAGCTAAACTAGAGCAACATCCAAATAATGAATTTGTTGACTGGGACATTTCATTTAGAGAAGAGCAATTTGCAGGTAGAGATGATTGGGAAAAATTTCGAAAGCTACTTTTATATTCAACTGCAAATGAAATATTAGTTCCAGTTTTGTATCCTCTAATTGAAGGACACGAAATTGCGAGGTGGGAAATAGCTGCTGAGCGTGTAAATCATGAGAATAATGATGATTCTGGTTTGAAGCAAGTGAAATGCTACACCAAGGTGAAGGGAAGAGGTGTTCAACATCTTCCGTATTACCAAGCTTATATTTATTTTCTAGAAGAGCAATATGAGGAAGCTTTAAATCAGTTTGTTCAATTTTATCATGAAACTGATTCTATTAGCACACAGAGCGTTTATGTCAAATGGATTGTTCTATGCTTGATTGAGCTTCAAAGAGATCCCCAAGCATTAGATATTCTTAATGATTTGTTTAAAAGAAGTATCGACAATAGTGATCTTTTGTATATGTATTATTTACTTAATGTGATGAGCGGAAAATCTAAAGAGGATTTAACTCAGATTCAAACAGCTATATCTTTATTAGACGATGCTGTTGCATACCCTGAATTTTTCACTAATATAGAGCATCGGATTTTTGATAGAAACAATTTATAGGTAGATAATAATATTATTTTGGGAGCGATCATGAGATGCACGGAACCTATATAGGGAACAATAAAATGATGGTTAAACTGGCTTACAATGCTGTAATAACTATTCCGTCTAATGACCTAAGCCTTATGCCCACATTAGTTACCACTGGAATGTTTGAAGTTCCGTTAACGAAATATTTCCTTACTCAGCTGAAGCCCGGGTATACGGTCGTAGATGTGGGAGCCAACATAGGTTATTTTACGGTACTGGCGGCCAAAGTAGTCGGAAATACGGGAAAGGTTATCGGATATGAAGCGGACCCTAACACGGCTGCTGTCTTAAAGGATAACTTGGCAATGAACTGGCTTACGGAGAACGTAACCGTTATAAACAAAGCGGTTTATTCGGAAGATAAGATCCTGCAATTTCGGAGCTCGGAAAGATTTCATGGGTATTCTTCGTGGAAGGAGAAGCCTAAAGACGACAATTTAATCGATCACTATACAATCCGGGACATCGAAGCTGTGTCCTTAGATAACGAATTGCAAGAGCTGGATACGATTGATCTGGTTAAGATTGATATCGAGGGCGGAGAGTATCATGCTTTTCTGGGGATGAAAAAATTGATACAAGACCGGAAGATTAAGAAAATCACGTTCGAATGGAATAAAGCGATGCTTGGAGCGGATGAAGGCCCATTCCTTGATCTGATCAATGATCTAATTACAAATCGGGGAGCACGTCTCACGCTGCTGGACAAAGAAGGCGAAGTTGTAGAAACAACGTTAAAGGATCTGTCAGCCTTCGAATTTTATCCATTTGTTCTGGTAGAATTCCAAAACTAACACAAATCTCTCCCTGTGGACAATGTGTATAACTTTGTTGATAACTCTGTGAATAAGTGCTTAAATCCCGCTTTCGACAAGGGATCTAGGGCTTAAAGCCTATGCTGTCGAAAATGTGAATACCTAAATTTTCAAAATATTTAGGATTATCTTGTCATCAGATTGACACAATTATTTCCGTGGTGATATATTCAAAAGGTAAGCAAAGGCTTACATTTATTTGAAGACGAAGGGAATGTGTCCGATGCAAGGTAAAGTAAAATGGTTCAATGCGGAAAAAGGCTACGGTTTCATTGAGCGCGAGGACGGCGGAGACGTATTCGTACATTTCTCTGCAATCCAAACGGACGGTTTCAAAACACTAGAAGAAGGTCAGGCTGTCGAGTTTGACATCGTGGAAGGCGCTCGCGGACCACAAGCAGCTAACGTAAACAAGCTGTAATTATTCGGCCCTTTGGCCGGTTCATAAAACATGGTAAAGATGTTTGAACCAGCACCCTGGATTGCAATCCGGGGTGTTTTTTTGCATGTGCCCTAAGTTCACGGTTTAGCCGCAGAACGGACACAAAACGTATATTAAGATTTTTTGAATATTCAAAATAGTTGGTGTATAATGGAGACAGAAGGGAGGAGTTTTATATGAAATTCACCGTTCGAGGAGATCATCTCGAGATAACAGCTGCCCTCAGGGAGTATGTGGAGAAGAAGCTGAGCAGACTGGAGAAGTACTTTGAAGCCCCCCTCAACTCGGAAGGATTTGTGACACTTAGCGTAGTCAAAAACATCCACACGGTGGAAGTGACGATTCCGCTCCAGGGCGTCCTGCTCCGTGCCGAGAATAAAGATCAAGACATGTATGCGGCAATTGACCTGGTAGTCGACAAGCTGGAACGTCAAATCCGCAAACACAAAACGAAAATGAATCGTAAAATCCGCCTGGAAGGCAACAAACGCGAATTGAGCAAGCTGGAAAGCCCGGTTCTCACCATGGATGAGGAAGAGGAGGATTACGAGCTGGTCCGGACGAAGCGGTTTACGCTGAAACCGATGGATATCGACGAAGCGATTCTGCAGATGAACATGGTTGGTCATGATTTCTTCGTTTTTTCCAACATGGACACGGAGCAAGTGAACGTGGTCTATAAAAGGGACGATGGCCGATACGGTCTGATCGAACCGGCTATTTGACCCCAACTGATTGCGCAAATGCCAGACGAACTTTTAACTGAAAATATGAAACCAAAAGCTTGATCCGACAGGGTCAGGCTTTTTAATTGTTTACAGCTAATATCCAGCACAAAAAATCGGGTGAAAACAGCTAACGTTTGACGTGGAAGCCACCGTTACGTTATCTTCACTTTAATAGTAGAAAGATGCTCACAGATCTTGCGCTCGTTTACGAATAATAAAACACTTCTAAAGGCTCTCGTCTGTTCGACAGCCGACCGGTAAAATTTCGCCAACTTTGGAAACGGAAAATCGGCTTTTCAGCGGCTTTGCCGACAACAACTGCAACAAAGCGCGAGCTTTTACGTATGTAAAGGAGTAGGTTTGCTACAGAGAAGCACATCTGATAAACTGAAATGTTCCCGCTCTGAAGCCTTGTTTTGTTGCGGCTTGACGAGCAAACTGATACAATTTAAGGATACTGAGTGTAAGGGAAAGGGGTTCACCGATGCTAGGACTGGTCAAAAAAATGTTTGGTGATTCCAACGAACGTGAAATCAAGCGATATTTGAAAGCAGTCGATGCTATAAATGGGCAGGAGCCGGAAATTTCAGCTCTGTCCGACGAACAATTAAAAGGCAAAACAGTTGAGTTCCGCGAGCGTCTGGACAAGGGCGAAGACCTGGACGACCTGCTGCCGGAAGCATTTGCCGTTGTGCGTGAAGCTTCCAAGCGGGTGCTGGGCAAACGTCACTATGACGTGCAGTTAATCGGCGGCATGGTGCTCCACGAAGGCAAAATCGCCGAGATGAGAACCGGTGAAGGTAAAACCCTCGTCGGTACGCTTCCCGTCTATCTGAATGCGCTGGCGGGCAAAGGCGTGCACGTGGTTACCGTCAACGACTATCTGGCGCAGCGTGACAGCGGCGAAATGGGCCAGATTTACGATTTCCTGGGGATGACCGTCGGGGTCAATCTTCATGATCTTTCGCATGAGCAGAAGCAGGCGGCCTATGCTTGCGACGTAACCTACGGCACGAACAATGAATACGGATTTGACTATTTGCGCGATAATATGGTGCTTTACAAAGAGCAGATGGTTCAGCGTCCGCTTTATTTTGCCGTTATCGACGAAGTGGATTCCATCCTGGTCGATGAAGCGAGAACACCGCTGATTATTTCGGGACAAGCTGCCAAATCTACGGATTTGTATTATGCGGCGGACCGTTTTGTGAGCAAGCTGGAAGCGGAGAAGGATTATACCGTTGATATCAAGGTGCGTTCCGTATCGTTGACGGAGCAGGGTGTGGAGAAGGCAGAGAAAGCGTTCGGGATCGAGAACCTGTTCGATCATCAGAACGTGACCCTCAACCACCACGTTACCCAGGCTTTGAAAGCCCGCGTCATTATGCGCCGTGACGTGGATTACGTCGTTCAGGATGATGAAGTTCTTATCGTCGACGAATTTACGGGCCGTCTGATGACAGGCCGCCGTTACAGCGAAGGCCTCCACCAGGCGATCGAAGCGAAAGAGCAGCTTCAGGTGCAGAACGAAAGCATGACGCTGGCGACGATCACGTTCCAGAACTATTTCCGTATGTACCGCAAGCTGGCCGGCATGACCGGTACGGCGAAGACGGAGGAAGAAGAGTTCAAGAAGATTTACGGTCTGGACGTTATTATTGTGCCGACTAACCGTCCGATGATCCGTAAAGATATGCCTGACGTTGTTTATAAGACGGAGATGGGTAAATTCAAAGCGGTCGTGGAAGAAATCGTCGAGCGCTATAAAAATAAACAACCAGTGCTGGTCGGTACCGTTTCCATCGAGAATTCCGAGCTGCTGTCCGAAATGCTGAAGAAAAAAGGCGTTCAGCATAAGGTGCTTAACGCGAAGTACCACGCCGAGGAGGCGGAAATCGTCTCCCGCGCGGGACAAGCCGGCGCGGTAACGATCGCAACGAACATGGCGGGCCGCGGTACCGATATTATGCTGGGCGATCAAGTCCACGAAGTCGGCGGATTGCATATTATCGGTACGGAGCGCCATGAGAGCCGCCGGATCGATAACCAGCTTCGCGGTCGCGCAGGCCGTCAGGGCGACCCGGGTTCCTCCCAGTTCTATCTGTCGCTTGGCGATGAACTGATGAAGCGTTTCGGCGCCGAGAACATCATGGCTATGATGGACCGTCTTGGCATGGAAGAGGATCAGCCGATCGAAAGCAAGCTTATCACGCGTGCGATCGAGTCCGCTCAGAAGCGTGTGGAGGGCAACAACTTCGACATGCGTAAAGTCGTCCTCCAATATGACGACGTTATGAACCAGCAGCGTGAAATTATTTATAAACAGCGCCGCGAGGTGCTGGAGTCCGAGAATATCCGTGAGATCGTCGAAACGATGCTTCGTTCCAGCATTGAGCGTATCGTGAACGCCCACTGCAGCGAATCTCAAATTCCGGAAGAGTGGGATCTTCAGGCGGTTGTCGATTACGTGAATAACAACTTCCTTTCCGAAGATGCGCTGGTCAGCAAAGATATCTGGGGTAAAGAGATCAACGAAATCATTGAATTTATTGATGAGAAAGTCAAACAAAAATACAACGAGCGCGAAGAACAGATCGGCGCCGAATTTATGCGCGAGTTTGAGAAAGTCGTCGTTCTGCGTGCGGTCGATTCCAAATGGATGGATCACATCGACGCGATGGACCAACTTCGCCAAGGGATTCACCTTCGTGCATACGGCGGCACGGATCCGCTTCGTGAGTATCAATTCGAAGGTTTCGAAATGTTCCACGAAATGGTCGACAGCATCCAGGAAGAAGTGGCCACTTATATCATGAAGGCCCATGTCGAAAGCAATCTGGAGCGTCAAGCCGTGGCCGAAGGCCAAGCCGTGGACCCCAAAGTGGAATCCGCAGGCAAACAGCCGATCGTAAAAGAAGAGCAAATCGGCCGCAACGATCCTTGCCCTTGCGGAAGCGGCAAGAAATATAAGCAGTGCCACGGAGCGTAATTCGCACCCGATCCGGACTTTATAAGCGGTATCTTATGCAAGGTCATGCATTTTTCATGCATAGCCTTGCATATTCGCTTATATCCTGGCACAGGTCCGGTTATGATAAGCTTAGAGCAGCCGGGACCGGCCAGTTTTTTACTACCAGGTGGTACAACTAATTGCTAGAACAAATATGAGGACTCCGAGGTGTTGGTATGCTGGAACCGGAAGTAAAACAAGACCTGCGCGAAATTGCAAAGCGACTAACGGAATTAAGGGGGTCTCTTTGACTTAGATCATAAGCTCGAAGAGATCGGAGATTATGAAGTGAAAATGGCGGCGCCGGATTTCTGGGACGATAACGAGAAGGCCCAGAAAATTATCGGCGAACTCAACGCCATCAAGAGCGTTGTGGATCAGTTCCAGGCGCTGAATAACGAATATGAAGACCTGGAAGTTATGGCGCAGCTGGCTGACGAGGAGAACGATGAGGACATGGCGGCCGAACTGGCCGACGGCCTGAAAGGCGTTCTCCGCAAGCTGGAAGACTTCCAGCTGCAGCTGCTGCTCAATCAGCCGTACGACCGGCTGAATGCCATTCTCGAGCTGCATCCGGGCGCGGGCGGGACGGAGTCCCAGGACTGGGCGGAGATGCTGCTGCGGATGTACCGCCGATGGGCCGAGAAACGGGACTTCAAGGTCGAGGTACTCGATTATCTTCCCGGAGACGAGGCCGGCGTGAAGAGCGTTACGCTCCTCATCAAGGGACATAACGCCTACGGGTACCTTAAAGCGGAGAAGGGCGTACACCGCCTCGTGCGCATCTCGCCGTTCGACGCCTCGGGCCGGCGCCACACGTCATTCGTGTCGTGCGACGTGGTCCCGGAGATCGAAGACGACGTCGAGGTCGATATCCGCACGGAGGATTTGAAGATCGACACGTACCGCGCGAGCGGAGCGGGCGGCCAGCACATCAACACGACGGATTCGGCCGTGCGGATTACGCACTTGCCGACAGGAGTCGTGGTGACGTGCCAGACGGAACGTTCCCAGATCAAGAACCGGGAACGGGCCATGAAGCACTTGAGATCGAAGCTCTACGAGAAGAAGATCGAGGAGCAGGAGAAGCATCTCGCGGAAATCCGCGGAGAACAGTCCGACATTGCGTGGGGCAGCCAGATCCGTTCCTACGTCTTCCATCCTTACAGCATGGTCAAGGATCACCGGACTACGGAAGAGACAGGCAATGTGGGAGCGGTGATGGACGGCGATCTCGATCCGTTCATTGATGCTTATCTTCGTCTGCAGATCCAGAAGAAAGAAGAATAAGAAGCGTGCGGGGAAGGAGGCCGAGTGCCTGCGGCCCCGCATTTTTTGTATATCGGGGGATATGGTATGTCCTCAGCAGTTGACGAAAAGCGCCCTGCGGAAGCCTTTGCAGCGCTTCCGAAATTATTTTTGACCAACGGTTAATTAGAGGTAGGCAAACTCTTCTTTTGATGCCATAATAATTCCAGTACCTTACTCATACAACAATAGACCTTCATCAGGCAAAACTAGAGATAACCGGTGCGAACAGCCGGTAAAAGATAGGAGGAAAGCCCATGGCTATGGCCAAAGGCAAACGGAGAAAAGCCCGTCTTGTCCTGAACAGTCCGCAGCAGAAAGTGTACGAATATGCGATGCTGCTGATCGGCTGTTTGATTATTTCCATCAGTTTCAACGTCTTTCTCAATCCCAATCAGGTTGCTTCCGGAGGGGTATCGGGCCTGTCGACCATTATCCAGCAAACGTTGGGCTGGCAGCCCGCTTTAACGCAGTGGGGCTTGAATATTCCGTTATTTCTCCTCGGCTTGTGGCTTCTGGACCGCTCATACAGTCTTAAGGCAGTCGTGGGTTCGATCGTTCTGCCGCTCTGCGTGATGCTGACCAGTCATCTTCCCACTCTGACTCATAACATTCTGCTTGCAACGATTTACGGCGGCATGGTGCTGGGACTTGGTATCGGGATTGTGTTCCGCGGCCGCGGTTCAACCGGAGGCTTCAGCATTTCCTCGCAAATTTTACATAAGTATTCCGGCTTGAGCCTGGGTGTATCGGTTGCCGTTTTTGACGGAATGGTCATTTTGCTGGCCGGTCTTTTTTTCGGTCCCGAAAAAGCTCTTTACGCGCTGATCGGTCTCTTTGTGACCACGAAAACCATTGATATCGTCCAAGTCGGGCTTAACACGTCGAAGGTGGCTTACATCATTTCTAATGATCCGGAGAAGCTTCGCGAAGCGATTCTTCATGATCTGGACCGTGGTCTGACCCAGTTAACCGGAGCCGGCGGATACACGGGTGATGCGCGGCTTGTGCTTATGGTTGTCGTCAGCCAAAGCGAAGTCAGCAAGCTCAAAGCGCTGGTACAGTCGATCGACCCTCAAGCGTTTATCATTTTAAGCAATGCGAACGAGGTGCTGGGGGAAGGTTTCAAACGCGCGGTATAACTTTGCATATATACAAAACATTCTGCATAAAAGATCAAAGACTTGGAGACTGATCCGCTCCAATAACACTCAACTCCAAACATGTCTCCTGTAGCAGAGAACGGCTGTCTTTATAGACAGTCGTTTTTTTGCGCGTGCTTTAATGCTGTGGAAGAGAGGCTCTCGGGCAGGTAAAAAAGTCATTGAATTATTATACCTGTGTCTGTATAATAATACATATCATTTTTAGGACGTTTGGGGGAAAAAGCAATGACGGATCACGTGAGAGCGGCAATTGTAGGTTCAACCGGTTACGGAGGAGTGGAGCTGATCAGGCTGCTGCTTGGACATCCTGCTGTAGCGATCACTTCGGTAATTTCCTCTTCGAGTGCAGGAACTCCTATTTCGGACGGATTTCCTCATTTGAACAGCATTATGCACGATTCACTGGATGCTGTGGACGTACCGCTTATCGCGTCCAAAGCGGATGTCGTTTTTCTGGCGACACCAGCGGGTGTGGCTGCCAAGCTGGCGCCTCAAATGCTGGAGGCCGGTCTCAAAGTGATCGATCTGTCCGGAGATTTCCGCTTGAAAACCCCGGAGATCTATACCCGGTGGTACAAGCGCGAGGGCGCGTCCCAGGAAGATTTGGATAAGGCGGTTTTCGGTTTGTGCGAGATTTACGGAGAGCAGGTGCCGGGAAAAGAGTTTATTTCCAACCCAGGCTGTTACCCGACCGCTACACTTCTTGGTTTGGTTCCGGCTGTGAAAGCGGGATGGATCGATCCGTCCACGATTATCGTGGATGCCAAATCCGGCATTTCCGGCGCGGGCAGAGGATTGGGCCTCGGCGTTCATTACGCGGAAGCCAACGAGAATTTCTCGGCATACAAACTTAACCGACATCAGCACATTCCCGAAATCGAGCAGGTGCTGAGCGATGCCGCGGGACGTGAAGTCATCATCACTTTCTCGACTCATCTTGTGCCGATGACGCGCGGAATTATGGCGACCTGTTATGCGCAGTTGAACGGAAAGCATGACACCCGCGAGTTTATTGAAATGTACCGTAATTTCTACGAAGGACGCCGTTTTGTACGGATTCGCGAAGAAGGCAAGTGGCCGGCTACCAAAGAAGTATGGGGCTCGAATTACTGCGATATCGGTTTTGCCGTAGATGAGAGGACGAACCGGGTCACCGTCGTTTCGGTTATCGACAACGTGATGAAAGGCGCGGCCGGGCAAGCCGTGCAGAATTTGAATCTGATGCTTGGCTGGGATGAAACGACGGGTCTTCAACTTACGCCGGTTTATCCGTAATAGTTCCGACTGTTTTAATGATAGTCAGCTTTGCATAGATTGAGAGGGGCTCTATTGAGGAGCCGTTATATTTTACCGGCTTACGAGAGATTTAACAGATAGTAGATATCCCAGGGATAATGGGCAAAAAGGACAGGTGAGCATCCATGACGCTGCTAGGCCGTTTTACCGTCGTGCCGGATGGCACGGTGACTACACCTCAAGGCTTCCGCGCTGGCGGCCTGCATTGCGGTTTAAAGAAAACCGAACGCAACGATCTCGGAGCGATCGTATGCGACGTCCCGGCGGCCGTTGCGGCCGTTTACACGCTTAACGCGTTCCAGGCCGCGCCGCTTCGCGTGACGCAGGAAAGCATAGCCGCAGGCGGCAGGCTCCAGGCGATGCTCGTCAACAGCGGCAACGCCAACGCGTGCACGGGCGAGCAGGGACTCGCGGATGCGCGCGCTATGCGCGATGCCATGGCACGCCGCCTCGGGATCGCCGAAGAGCTGGTCGGCGTCACCTCGACAGGCGTCATCGGCGAACTGCTGCCGATGCCGAAAGTGCTCGCCGGCATAGAAGCGCTGCCGGAGAAGATTCACGCCGCAGGCGGAGAAGACTTTTCCCAGGCGATTCTGACGACCGACCTGGTGAAGAAAGTCATCTGCGTGCGTGTTAACATCGGCGGGCGCGAGGTGCACATCGCCGGAGCGGCCAAAGGTTCGGGGATGATTCACCCGAACATGGCGACGATGCTCGGTTTTGTCACCACCGACGCGAACATCGAGAGCAAGCATCTGCAGCAGCTGCTTGGCGAAGCGACCGACTCCACCTTCAACATGATTACGGTGGACGGCGACACCAGCACGAACGACATGGTCGTCGTGATGGCTAGCGGACTGGCCGGCGGGGAAGCGCTGCAGCCCGGCCAAGCGGACTGGGAAGACTTCGCGGCCGCCTTCCGCTACGTTTCGGAGCATCTGGCGAAAGCGATCGCCAGAGACGGCGAAGGAGCGACGAAGCTGATCGAAGTCAACGTGCACGGGGCCGTTTCACAGGAGGCTGCACGCGCGATTGCCAAAACCGTCGTAGGCTCCAGTCTTGTGAAGACGGCGTGCTTCGGAGCGGATGCCAACTGGGGGCGGATCATTGCAGCCGTCGGACGCGCGGGCCAGCCGGTGAATACGGAGACGGTGGATGTAAGTCTTGGAGGCATTGCCGTACTTAAGCAGTCCAAACCGGTTGCGTTTGACGAAGACCGGGCGGAAGCTTACTTAAAGGGAGATATCGTGCAGATTGACGTGCACTTGAATATGAGCGGGAGCGGAGCGACTGCTTGGGGCTGTGATTTGACCTATGATTACGTCCGCATCAATGCGGCGTACCGGACTTAGGCCGCCAGGACCCGCTTGAGGAGACGAACGGAGGCAAGGGGAGACATGGAAAGTTTTGTGATGAAGTGCGGCGGGAGTACGCTGGCTGCACTGCCGGATTCTTTTTTCACGGATTTAAAGCAGCTTCAGGACCGCGGCATTGTCCCTGTCATCGTGCATGGCGGGGGGCCTGCCATTTCGGAGACGCTGAATCAGCTCAGTATCGCGAGTGAGTTCGTGGGCGGGCTCCGCAAAACAAGCGAGGCTGTCCTCGACGTCGTCGAAATGGTGCTGGCCGGGCGGATCAATAAAGAAATCGTCAGACGCATCCAGCTGTCCGGAGGCAGAGCCCTCGGATTGTCCGGTGTAGACGGACGCCTGATTACGGCTCGCCCGGTGGAAAACGCCTCCGAAGTAGGACTCGTAGGCGACGTGACCGATGTGAACGCGGAGCTGATTCAAGGCGTCGTCGGGATGGGCTACATGCCCGTTATTGCACCGATCGGTCTCGGCGGCGACGGGAATCAGCGCTACAACATCAATGCCGATACGGCAGCGGGTGCGGTCGCATCCCGGATCGGTACGGACCGGCTCATCGTTGTGACCGATGTACCCGGTATTATGAAGATGGAGGACGGTGTGAAGCGGGTGCTTCCGACCGTCACCATTGCGGATATCGAGGCGATGATCGAGAGTGGAGATATCTACGGGGGCATGATCCCTAAAGTACGGGCGGCGATCCAGTGCATCCAAGGGGACGTGCGGGAAGTTGTGATCGTGGACGGTTCCGTCCCCGGTATTCTCAGCAGCGTTCTGGACGGAGCGCAGGCCGGGACCCGGATTGTCCGCTAGCGGCAGCTATTTTGAACAATTAAACGATGGGAGTGAAGAACATGGTTCAGCAGGCAAGCAGTTTGTTTCCGACATATGCCCGGTTTCCAATCACACTGGTAAAGGGAGAAGGCAGCCGATTGTGGGACGACCAAGGCAAGGAGTACATCGATTTGATGGCCGGTCTTGCCGTTACGAATTTAGGGCATGCTCCGGAAGCTGTTAAAGAGAAGCTTGTGGCGCAGCTTGATCAGCTTTGGCACGTGTCTAATCTGTTCCATATCCCGAATCAGGAAAAGCTGGCGAAGCTGCTGACCGATAACAGCTGTGCGGACGCCGTGTTCTTCTGCTCGACCGGTGCCGAAGCCAACGAGGCGGCTATCAAGCTCGCACGGCGTTATTCGCAGAAGGTGCTGGGCGAAAACCGTTACGAGATCATTACGTTCCATCAGTCGTTCCACGGCCGTACGCTGGCTACCCTGACCGCAACCGGACAAGAGAAGGTGCAGGAAGGCTTCCACCCCCTTCCCGAAGGATTTGTCTATGCCGATTATAACGACCTTGCTTCCGTCGAAAAGCTGATCAGCGAGCGTACGTGCGCTGTTATGCTCGAAATGGTTCAAGCCGAAGGCGGCGTAATCCCGGCGGATCCCGCTTTCGTGAAGGCTCTGGCCGAACTTTGCAAGGAGCGCGGCCTGCTTCTCATCGTCGATGAAATTCAGACGGGTATGGGCCGCACCGGCAAGCTGTTTGCCTATGAGCATTACGGCATCGAGCCGGATATCTTTACTCTGGCCAAAGGCCTCGGCAGCGGTTTCCCTATCGGGGCTATGCTGGGGAATGCCAAAGTGGCGCCGGCTTTCTCGGCAGGTTCCCACGGCAGCACGTTCGGGGGAACTCCAATCGCTACGGCTGCAGCTATAGCAACGGTTGAATATATGCTGAGCGAGAAGATTCCTCAGCGTGCGGCGGAGCTTGGCGAATGGACGGTTAAGACGCTTCGTGAGAAGCTTGCGGGCAATCCGATCGTCGAAGAAGTGCGCGGCGAAGGCCTCTTGATCGGCATCGTGTGCAAGCATCCCGCAGCGGAGCTTATAGCCGAGATTCATGAAGCGGGCGTTCTGGTCGTATCGGCCGGCCCGCAAGTGGTGCGTCTGCTTCCAAGCCTCGTTATTCCGAAAGAAGATTTGCAGAAGGGCCTGGACGTCGTTTGCGACGTACTGGCAAGAAAAGCCTCTGCTTTAGTACAATAGACAAGAAGGTCGCCCGCAGCTCTGCGGACGCTCCGACATTTTGCAGGAAGAAAGGACGGATTCCCATGTCCAGCACGGTACAGGAAGAATTGCAGCAGCAGCTTAAGGGAAGAGATTTCCTGGGGCTGGTCGATTACACACCCGCGGAGCTTAATCACCTGATCACGCTGGCCCGCGATCTGAAGGCCAAACAAAAGGCCGGCGAAGCGCATCAGATTCTCAAAGGCAAGACGCTCGGCATGATTTTCGAGAAATCATCCACGCGGACGCGTGTTTCTTTTGAAGTAGGGATGTTTCAGCTCGGGGGCCAAGCCTTGTTCCTCAGCAAAAACGACATCCAGCTCGGACGCGGAGAAACGGTTTCCGACACGGCACAGACGTTGTCCCGCTACCTGGACGGCATCATGATCCGTACGTTTGCCCACCGCAATGTGGTCGATTTGGCGCGTGCCGCGACTATTCCGGTTATTAACGGGTTGACGGACTTTTCTCATCCATGCCAGGCACTGACGGATTATATGACGATTCAAGAGCATAAAGGCCGCCTGGAAGGGCTTAAAATCGCTTATGTCGGCGACGGCAACAATATGGTCCACTCCCTGCTTGTCGGAGCGGCCAAACTCGGCCTCAACATCACGGTCGCTTCTCCGGAAGGGTACACGCCGGATGAAGAGCTTGTCCGCAGCAGCAGGGAATTTGCCTCCCAAGCGGGCGGCTCCGTGCTGGTTACTCAGGATCCGAAGGAAGCGGTGGCGGATGCGGACGTGATTTATACGGACGTATGGGCGAGCATGGGCTTCGAAGCGGAGCAGCAGGAGCGCGAGCGTGCTTTCAGCGGCTACCAGGTGAACGAGGAGCTTGCCCGCTACGCGAAGAAGGATTACCTCTTCCTGCACTGCCTCCCCGCACACAGGGGAGAAGAGGTCAGCGAAGGCGTAATCGACGGACCGAATTCGTTCGTATTCGATCAGGCGGAAAACCGCCTTCACGCACAGAAAGCCGTTATGGCTTCGATTATGTAACTAAAATTATGGCAGCAAAGGTGAGGAAAACATGGCTAAAGAAAAAATCGTGCTGGCCTATTCGGGCGGTTTGGATACGTCCGTTATTCTGGCTTGGCTTAAAGAAACATATGACGCTGAAATTATCGCATTTACAGCGGATATCGGGCAGAAGGACGAACTCGACGGCCTGGAAGAAAAGGCGCTGGCTACCGGCGCGAGCAAGGTCTACATCGATGATCTCCGCGAAGAATTCGCGAGCGACTTCATCTATCCGATGTTCCAGTCCGGCGCGCTGTACGAAGGGCAGTACCTGCTCGGCACGAGCATCGCGCGCCCGTTGATCGCCAAGCGCATGGTCGAGATCGCCCGCGCCGAAGGCGCTACGGCCATTGCGCACGGCGCAACCGGCAAAGGGAACGACCAGGTGCGCTTTGAGCTGACGGCCGCTGCGCTTGCGCCGGAAATCAGCGTAATCGCCCCATGGCGCCTTGAAGCGTTCCGGGAGCAGTTCCCGGGCCGCGCCGAAATGATCGCGTATGCCGAGAAACACGGCATCCAGGTGCAGGCGACCGCGTCGAAACCGTATTCGACGGACCGCAACCTGCTGCACATCTCTTTCGAGAGCGGCATGCTCGAGGACCCTTGGTTCGACGCAAGCGCCGATTCCAACCGCGATATGTACGTGCTCAGCGTATCTCCGGAAGATGCGCCGGATCAGCCGGAATACATCGAGCTTGAATTTGAGCAGGGCAATGCGGTCGCTATCAACGGCGAGAAGCTGAACCCGCTGCAAATGATGGAGACGCTCAATGAGCTTGGCGGCAAGCACGGCATCGGCCGTATCGACATGGTCGAGAACCGTTTCGTGGGCATGAAGAGCCGCGGCGTGTACGAGACGCCGGGCGGCACGATTCTGTTTGCGGCTCACCGCCGCATCGAATCCCTGACCATGGACCGTGAAGTCATGCATCTGCGCGACTCTCTGATCTCCAAATACAGCACACTCGTATACAACGGGTTCTGGTTTGCTCCGGAACGTCTGGCTATTCAAGCGCTTGTAACCGAGAGCCAGAAAAACGTAACGGGCACGGTTCGTATGAAGCTGTACAAAGGCAACGTGATTGCAGCCGGCGTGAAGAGTCCGGTGAGCTTGTATAACCCGAATATCGCGACGATGGAAGCGGACCCGACCCAAGCTTACGACCAGGGCGATGCGGCAGGTTTCATTCGTCTTAACGCGCTGCGTCTGAAAGTAAGCTCCGGCGTAGAGCAGCAATCCGGGAAATAAGCGGGAAACCAATCGTTTGTTTATATACCTGTGAAACAGGAAACGGGGAACGGGCCGGAAGCGGCCCGTTGTTCCGTTAAAATAGAAGGAGGCGGCAACGTGTCGAAATTATGGGGCGGCCGGTTTACGAAGCAAACCGACCAATTGGTAGAAGAATACACAGCTTCCATCACGTTCGATAAAGAACTGGCGGAAGAAGACATCCAGGGCAGTCTTGCCCACGTGACTATGCTCGGCAAATGCGGCATCCTGCCTCAAGAGGATGTCGAAACGATCAAGGACGGTCTTAATCGCGTACTGGGCATGATCCGCCGCGGCGAGCTGGAATACACGATCGCCAACGAAGACATTCATATGAATATCGAAAAGACGCTGATCGATGAGATCGGGCCGGTAGGCGGCAAGCTGCACACGGGCCGCAGCCGTAACGACCAGGTGGCGACCGACATGCACTTGTATCTGCGCGGACGCGTGGTGGAATTCGTCAGCCTGCTCCAGAAACTTCAGGAGGCTCTACTGACGCAGGCCAAGGCTAACTTGGATACAATCGTGCCGGGATACACGCATCTCCAGCGTGCGCAGCCGATCCTGTTCGCTCACCATCTGATGGCCTACGTGTCGATGTTCCAGCGTGATATCGAGCGTCTTCAGGATAGCTACAAGCGGATCAACGTTCTGCCGCTGGGCGCCGGCGCGCTTGCGGGCACAACGTTCCCGATTGACCGTCATTTCGTAGCGGAACAGCTTGGCTTCGAGGGAGTGTACGAGAACAGTCTGGATGCCGTCAGCGACCGTGACTTTATTCTGGAGTTTCTCGCCAATGCATCCTTCATCATGATGCATCTGTCCCGTTTCTGCGAGGAGCTGGTTATGTGGTCCAGCACCGAATTTAATTTCGTCGAACTGGATGATGCGTTCTGTACGGGCAGCTCTATCATGCCGCAGAAGAAAAACCCGGATGTGGCCGAGCTTGTCCGCGGCAAAACCGGCCGCGTATACGGCAACCTCTTCGGTCTCATGACCGTCCTCAAGGCGCTCCCGCTGGCCTATAACAAGGACATGCAGGAAGACAAAGAAGGCATGCTGGACACGGTCCGCACCCTTCAAGGCGCCTTACAGCTCTTCGCACCGATGATCTCCACCATGAAAGTGAACAAAGCCCGCATGCGTCAGGCGGTAAATCAGGATTTTTCCAACGCCACGGACATTGCGGACTATCTCGTTAACAAAGGACTGCCGTTCCGCCAGGCTCACGAAGTAATCGGCAAGACGGTCCTCTACTGCATTCAAGAGGGTAAATTCCTGCTCGATCTGTCCATGGAAGAGTTCAACAAGTTCTCCGAACTGTTCGGCGACGACATTTACGAAGTGCTTCAACCGGAGCAGGTGGTTAATGCCCGTAACGTGTACGGAGGCACGGCCAGCAGCCAGGTACAGGGTGCTATTTCGCGTGCGGAGAAAGTCCTGGGAATAACTGTAAGCTGGGTTGACAGCAAGCTTGATAAAAGTAAATAATGGGGAAATAACCGAAAGGCTCATGAAATTCATGCGTTTGGCCGTTGTGCCGCGCACGGGTTATTCAGGGCCTTTCCTGTTTCGCCCTGTCCCTCTTTTGCCGGGTGAACGGGTTGTTTCGCAGGCGCTAAGGTGTCTTGCCGTTCTGGGTGACTCCGTCTTCAATGACGTTCTTTTGCGGAGGAGCGGATTCCGCCGGCGGCTTGAGTACGCCTGTATGGGATGCGACGACTCTCGCTTGCGGAGTATAGCGGTCTCTGGAAATTTTTTCACGGGAGACTTCTTTGCCGCCTTGCTTTTTTATCCGGTAGGTATCGACCACAAACCCTTGCTTGCCGGGACTTAGCTCCACCTGTTCGCCGGCTCTCAATCCGGGATTGTGCACGTATTTGACGGGCGGTTGAATGGTCTCAACGGTATTCGACATAATCTCATACGTCGTATCCGAGGGAATACTCCCGAATAGTTTAATAGTCAGCGCCGCATCCGACATTTCCGTTCGGATAAGGAGGTGGGCTTTTGTGTCGTTTCGGAAGCGAAAATTGATGAAACCTGTCGAAAAGGTGGCATCTTGCCCCAAAGGGGCGTAGCTGATCGGCAGCGAATGGTTTCTTCGTTCGACAATTTCCAGACCGGCGCGCAGAACCGCGTTATAGAGCGTGGTGGAAACCTGGCAAATTCCGCCCCCTACACCGGGAACAAGCTTGCCGTTTAAGATAACGGGAGCTTCCCGAAAGCCGAATTTAACGCCGGTCTGTTCAATAATAGGGGCGTAATCGAAAATTTCGCCCGGCTTTAGGATTACTTCATGAAGTGTCGCTGCTGTCGAGCGGACGTTATGCTTGCGTCCCGGCGACGATTGGTTAAGCGGGGTCGAGAACTGCGTGATAAGCCGGTCCACATGCTGGTCGCGCAGCATTTTTTCCGTCACCTCGGGTTCCTGCAGCCGGAATGGGACTTGTATGGAGAGCGGATTCTCCGCCCGTTTCGGATCTATCTGCCTGATCTGCTGCTCTATGTCCGCCTTCAAGCGGGAAGCGTCAATGCGGAGGGCGGGTTGTCCCGTTTTATACTGCACGCGGTCATCGGGCGTAACGATGCGCTGGGCGGATACCGGTTGTACGGCATAGATATCCGGCCATAGAATCCGCAGCTTCTTTTCGAGCTGATCCGCTTCTATGAACAAGCCGATTTTCGCTTGGTAATGGCGGAGCTTCCACCGGTTGCGCGCACGATCCAGCAAATTTCCTTCCGTAAGGTCATGAAGGAGGGTCTGAAGCTCGCGATCGTCTACACGCAATCCCAGATCCTGCAGCTTCTGTGAGCGGGAAGGAACTTCCTTCCGGTCGGACACAAGCTGTACGGGGACGGAATTCAGAAGCGCAACCTGACGGCTTAACTGCCCGGGGAAATCGGCGTAAGCCATTCCGCCCACCTTCCACCCCGATACGGTGAATTGCTCCGGAAAAGCCGGGCGCGAGCCGTAAAAGGCTATGGAACCCAGCCCTATAACGGCCGCCAGCGGCAGTACGATGGCCATTGTCGTTAGCACACGCTTAACTGGCTTCATAAGTAAACTCCTTCAAAGAATTTGGCGCACTGACACTTTGGACTCAAGTTGAACTTGAACATTCAGACGGATGCCTGTTCTACATGTCTATGGATTCATCGGACAAATATGCCTGAGTCGAAAATAGGGCAAACCCCAACAAAATTCGCGTCCGCTGTGAAAAGATGTTGAATATTCCCTTTTTTAAAAGGATTTTTAAGATGGCTGTCGAACTTGTATGAGCTAGGATCAATCCGCCGTTAACAGGAAGTGATGATTTTGATCGAAATGCAGGATGTCTGGAAAACGTATCCTAACGGAACTCATGCGCTGCGGGGGATCGACGTCAAGGTCGACCGCAACGAATTCGTTTATATTGTCGGCCCGTCCGGCGCCGGTAAATCTACTTTTATGAAGATGATCTATCGGGAGGAAAGACCTACAAAAGGGCAAATATTCGTGAACGGGTTTAACATCGAGAAGCTTAAACAGCGGAAAATCCCGTATGTTCGCCGCAACATCGGCGTCATTTTTCAGGATTACCGGCTGCTGCCGAAGATGACCGTCTATGAAAATATTTCTTTTGCGATGGAAGTTATCGAGGCACCGAAGAAGTTGATCAAAAAGCGCACAATGGAAGTACTCGACCTCGTGCACTTGAAGGATAAGGCCAATTCTTTCCCGGGACAGCTCTCCGGCGGTGAACAGCAGAGGATCGCAATTGCCCGGGCAATAGTGAACAACCCTGCCGTGATTGTAGCCGATGAGCCGACAGGAAACCTGGACCCCGAAACCTCATGGGGCATCATGAAGCTTCTGGAAGAAATCAATTTCCGTGGAACGACGATCATGATGGCGACCCACAACAAAGAAATCGTCAACACGATGCGCAAGCGCGTTATCGCTATCGAGAACGGGATTATTGCCCGTGACGAGCTGCGAGGTGAGTACGGTTATGAAGAGTAGGACAATGGCCCGCCATCTGCGGGAAGGCTTTCGCAATATCATTCGCAACGGATGGATGACCTTCGCGTCTATCAGTTCCATCACCATTTCGCTTTTTATACTTGGCTTATTCCTGCTGCTGTCATTGAACGTGAATTATGTGGCAGATCAAATAGAGAAGCAAGTCGAAATCCGCGTGTACATGGATTTGAACATTACGGAAGATCAGACCAACCAGTTGAAGCAGGAGCTGAATGCCCTGCCCGAAGTCCAGAAGGTCACTTTCGTCTCGAAGGAGCAAGGGCTTGAAGATCTCCGGAACCGACTCGGGGAAGAAGGAAAAGGGTTCCTGGAAGGGTTCGAAGGCGACGAGAATCCGCTGCCGCCTGCTTTTAAAGTGGAGGTTAAAGACCCCCGGCAAGTGGCGGGAGTTGCAGATAAAATCAACCAGCTTAACGAAGGCAAGGAACCGAAGCCGATCGGCAGCGTCAAGTACGGCCAAGGCACGGTTGAGAACATGTTCAAAATTACGCAGATTGTCCGCAACGTCGGACTCGTTCTTGTAGCGCTTCTCGCTTTTACATCCGTATTTCTGATTGCCAATACCATCAAGCTTACCATTGTCGCCAGACGCAGAGAGATCTCGATCATGAAGCTGGTCGGCGCGACGAACGCTTTTATCCGCTGGCCGTTCTTCATCGAAGGGGCTCTGCTGGGAATCGGCGGTTCCGCCATACCGGTGGTCGTGCTCCTGTATGGGTACAACAAGTTGGTGGAGTCCAGCAAGTCGGACCTGAGTATGGTCTTTATCAAATTAAAGCCTTTTGCCGAAGTCAGTTATGTCATTGCCGGACTGCTGTTATGCCTGGGTTTCCTTATCGGAATTTGGGGCAGCATCATCTCCGTGCGCAAGTTTCTCAAAGTGTAGACGTGAATGGGCGCATGCACAATGTGTAAGAGGAGGATCAACACTTGAAGAAAAGACTCATGCCTTTAGTGGTTGCACTCGGAATCTCGACAACATTGCTGCCGTATGCGGTGGCCAACGGGGCTTCCAACTCGGCCAAAATCGATCAGGAAATTTCGAATATGAAGAAAATGAAGTCCGCAGCCGAACAGAAGGCGAAAGACGTTCAAAATCAGCTTACACAGGTTCAACAGGAAAAACAGGAAACCGCCAAGGACATCGAAACCTTGATGGACCAGCTCGACAGCGCGACGGCCAAGCTTTCCGGCTTGAACGTGCAAATCGAGAACACGACCGAGGATCTCGAAGAGAATGCCAAGCAGCTGGACGAAGCGGAGAAACGGGTTGAAACCCGGGACGAGCTTTTGAAGAAGCGCATGCGCATTATGTATGAGAACGGTTCGGTGTCTTATCTGGAAGTCGTCCTGAACTCCACGAGCTTTTCGGATTTTATCGACCGGATGTCGGCGCTGAAATCTATCGTGGGCCAGGATAAAGAGATTCTGGAAGCGAACAAGAAAGACCGCGCCCTTGTGGCCGAGAAGAAACAGCAGATCGAGAAACAGCTGGCTTATGTGAAAAATCTATACGCGCAGACGGAAGATCTTAAGCAGGATCTCCTCGTCAAGGAAAAAGCAAAAGAAGTGAAAATCGCTTCCTTGTCAGCCGAGCAGCAGCATCTCGAAGAAATCAGCAGCGACCAGGAACAGGCGATTATGGAATATGCGAAGAAAGAATCCCAGCTTCAGGCCAAGAAAGCAGCGGATGCGAAAGCCGCAGCGGCGGCGGCTGCAGCGGCAGCATCGAAGAATTCTTCGTTCTCCGGAGGCTCCAGCGGCGGCGGCCCGGCAGCGGGTTCGGGCGGCAGCATGGGCTATCCGCTTCCGAAGAGAGTCTCGCTGTCATCCGGGTACGGAGGCCGTGTAGACCCGATCAACGGCTCCTATGCCGGTCATACGGGAATTGACATGCCTTCTCCGCAAGGGACCGATATTTATGCGGCGGAATCCGGCACTGTCCTGGTTGCTTCCGAGTGGAGCGGCTACGGCAACTGTGTCATTATCGATCACGGGGGCGGCGTTTGGACCCTGTACGGACATATACGTAACGGCGGCATTAAGGTTTCCAAAGGTCAATCCGTGAAACGCGGCGAGAAAATCGCAGAGGTAGGTTCAACCGGAAGATCAACGGGGAATCACCTGCATTTCGAGGTCCGGATCAATTCGAAACCGGTCAATCCGTCCAGCTATATCGGCTATTAAGGTTTTCGGCGACTGGCACTCATAAATTGGAAGAGCTTGTCATACACTAGCAAGAGCAGCTCATAAGGGTGCAAGTACAAAGGTGGTGAACGGCAGTGCAATTCAAAGGGCGTACGGTGATCGCATTCGTTCTGCTGGGGATGTTTGCAAGCAGCATTCTGACGCTGACCTTTACGGGCAGGAATCTGCTGCCTCTCGGGAGCAAATCCGTCGGAGCTTCGGCAACCGCAGGAAGTTCGGGACTCAGCAGTCAGGACGTCGGCAAAATTGCAAAGACGTACCAGCTGATCGAGAGCAAGTATTTGAACAAGGTCGATCACGACAAAATTATGAACGGCGCCATCAACGGAATGCTGGAGTCGCTTGAAGACCCGTATACCGTGTATATGGATTCCAATGAAGCGAAGCAGTTCAGCGAGAGCATCAATTCTTCGTTCGAAGGAATCGGGGCAGAGGTTACGTCGGAAGACGGCAAAATCAAAGTCGTTTCCCCGATCAAGGGATCGCCGGCCGAGAAAGCCGGAATCATGGCTAACGATGTAATCGTATCGGTCAACGGTGAAAAATTGGACGGGCTGACCGTCAATCAGGCGGTCGTCAAAATCCGCGGCCAGAAAGGCACTCAGGCCAAACTGGAGATTTTGCGGCAGGCTTCGACGGAGCCGGTTCAAGTGATTGTAGTGCGTGACGAAATCGACATTGAGACGGTTTTCGGCGAAATGCTTGAGGGCGGCATCGGCAAAATCGAAATCCGCCAGTTTTCGGCAAATACCGCGGAACACTTCCAGCAGGAGCTGAAGAAGCTGGAGACGCAGGGAATGAAGGGGCTCGTAATCGACGTTCGAAACGATCCCGGCGGTCTTCTCAACGTTGTGATAGATATTGTCGAACCGTTCGTGCCGAAGGGCAAACCGATCGTACAGATCGAAAACCGGGAAGGCAAACGGGAAGCGACTACGTCCAAGGACGGCAGCAAGAAGTACCCTGTTGTCGTGCTGACGAATAAGGGAAGCGCCAGCGCTTCGGAGATTTTGGCGGGAGCGTTTAAAGAAGCGGTCGGCAGCAAGACCGTTGGCGAGACCACGTTCGGCAAGGGCACCGTGCAGGAAACGTATGTGAAGGAAATGGGAGACGGCAGCAATATCAAAATGACCGTCTACAAGTGGCTGACCCCGGACGGGAACTGGATCCACAAGAAGGGGATCGAACCGGATATCGCGGTCGAGCAGCCGGCATTCTTTAAAGCATCGATTCTGTCCAAGAAAGATACTTTAAAGCCGGACAGCAACAGCGACGATGTGAAGAACCTGCAGCTGATGCTGACCGGTGTAGGCTATGAACCGGGCCGGACAGACGGCTACTACAGCAGCAAAACGGCGGATGCCGTCAAGGCGTTCCAGAAGACCAGCGGTCTGCCCGTGACCGGTAACGTGGATGCGGCGACGGCCAAGAAGCTGGAAAGCGCCGTGTTGGAAGCCGTTAAGCTTCCGAAGAACGACAACCAGCTGAAAGCGGCCGTTAAAGAGCTGCAGACCCAGCTTTCGAAATAAAAGAGGGACGGTAGGACTACGAGCGCTCCGGCGCGGGTCCGGCCGTCCTCTTCTTTTTGCCAATTGCATGGGGACGGAAGGAAATGAAGGGGGCGGGTCGAATGTATATAACTAAGTCGGACCGTCGGATTTTTACAAAAAAGAAGCGTGTTTCGAGCCTCGAGGGAGTGAGTTATGGACATTATTGCGGAAATTGCCGGACGTTTCTTGACGGCGTTCGGCCGGTTATGGCTGAACCCTTTTACGTATATCGGACTTCTTCTCGTCCTTCTGCAGTACCGGAAACAAATTCAATTTGAGCGAAAATTGTTTGCCACCCGCCTTCATTCCCTGATCGGGGAGACCTGGCGGACTTATTTATGGGGCTGGGTCGCGGGACTGGGCGTATCGGTCGTTATGCTGTTCGTAGGCGTCTCCCTGCAAGCCGATACGATTCTGCTGCTCTGGGGCCTGTCCGTCGCGATGATTCTCATTCGCATCCGGTTTCTGTGCCTCGCTTATTCGGTGGGACTCCTCGGTATTCTGCAGGTTGTGCTGGCCGGACTGCCCACCCCTGGCGGGGGCGGTTTCTGGAGCGGCGTGGCTGCCGTGATAAGGAATGCGGACGTTCCGTCCCTGCTTGCTTTGGTGGCCATCCTACATGCGGCGGAAGCCCTGTTGATCCGCTCGCAGGGAGCTCGGATGGCGAGCCCCATGTTCTACGAGGGCAAGCGGGGCAAGATCGTTGGAGGCTACCAGCTCCAAGGATTCTGGCCGGTGCCGCTTTTCCTCGCGGTTCCGGTTCAAGCGGGAACGGGAGCGGTTGATTTTCCCTGGTCGCCGCTGTTTACCGGCGATGCTCTGATGGCGGGCTGGAGCTTGCTCGCATTCCCCGCCATGATCGGGTTTACGGAGCTGACGATGACCCGGCTTCCGAAGGAGAAGGTGGGGCGAAGCTCCGCTATGCTGCTGGTCTATGCAGCGGTGCTCTTCCTCTCCGCGCTGCTTGCGCAGGTCTGGAGTCCGTTCACCGTTATCGCTGCCGTGCTTGGAATTGTGCTGCACGAAGCGGTGATCTGGTACGGACGATGGGAAGAAGCGCAGCGCAGCCCGTGCTTTATCAACCAGCCCCGCGGGCTGAAGATTCTGGCGGTAGTGCCCGGCAGCCCCGCCGCCGAGCTGGGGCTGCGACCCGGAGAGCTTGTACACAAGGTAAACGGCGTCCGGGTCCACAGCAAAACCGAGCTGCACCAGGCGATCCAGGTGAGCTCGGCGTACTGCAAGCTGGAGATCGTCGACATGGAAGGCGAGATCCGTTTTCACAAGCGGGCCGTCTTCGCGGGTGAGCATCACCAGCTGGGCATCGTCATCTGCCCGGATCAGGATGCCGTGTATTACGTTGAAATCCGGCAGCTGCCGCTGCTGACTTATTTTACGAGAAAGTTGACCGGGCTGTTGACGAAACGTTCGGAAGAAACCTTGTAGGGGCGAACGGAGGGCTCCTCGGGGAAATCGGTTTCTCAAACGCGCATGTCCGCATTCTGCTCGATGCCGAGCAGGTTAGAGACAGGCGGAAGCAGACGCTGCAGGAACCGGCACACGGGCTTGCGGGCTCTTCATCCAAATAAAAACCTCGACATCACCGTATGGTGACCGTCGAGGTTTTTTAGCGTTGCGATGCAGGCGGGAGGGAAGGAGAGCTTCCCAGCTTCCCAAGTCTTTGCAACAGGAGCGTGAACTAGTTAGCTTGTGCTGGAGCGGCTTCCGCGACGGCTGCCGGCGGCGCTTCTTTCTGCTGCGGCTGCTGTTCGTCATTTTGAAATTCCCTCAACACGACGATCTCAACACGCCGGTTCTTGGCGCGGTTCTCCTCGCTTGTGTTAGGCATTTTAGGGACGGTATCCGCATAAGCCGTCGCCATAAGATGATCATCGCTCAGTTTAGCCGTATTCGTAAAATAGCGGAGTACGGAGAGCGACCGCGCAAACGAGAGTCCCCAGTTATCTTTGTAAGCCGATCCGGATGAAATCGGAATATTATCGGTATGCCCTTCGATGCTGACCCGGTTGCTCAACGTAGGTAGAAGGGTAGCGAGCTTTTCAAGTACGGGATAAGCGGCCGGTTTGAGGTCGGCTTTACCCAGATCGAACAGGAACAGATCGTTCAGCGTAATGGCGATGCCCCTCGGTGTATCCGATGCGGAAACCTTAGCTTCCAGGTTGTTATCTTTGATGTACGCCTGGATCGCTTGAAGCATGTCCTTGAGCTGCTGTTCTTTCTTGGCCGCTTCTTCCGCGGAGGTATCCTTCTTAGGCTTGGTTCCGTCGCTCGCCGTGGGTATAATCGTGCCGGAAATTCCGCTGCCTTGAGGCAGAAGGGATTCATTTTTCATAAATTGCGAATTCAGGGCCTTGGCCATAGTCTCGTATTTGTTCATATCGACTTTGCTCATCGCGTACATCACGATAAAAAATACCAGGAGCAGCGTAATCAAGTCGGAATAAGTAATCAGCCAGCGTTCATGGTTCACGTGTTCTTCTTGTTTCTTACCTCTCTTCCGCAAGAACGGCACCCGCCTCTCCGCTGCTTTGCTTATCGGCATTCTTCTCGTGAACGAAGGAAGCCAGCTTTTTGCGGATCAACTGAGGATTCTCACCGGCCTGGAGTGCCAGAATGCCTTCCAGCATCAGTTCCATTTCGGAAATTTGCTCTTTGCCGCGCAGCTTGATCTTGTTGCCGATCGGCAGATAGACTACGTTGGCGAACATAACGCCGTATAGAGTGGCGGAGAAAGCGACGGCGATGGCCGGACCGAGTGTGGAAGGGTCGGACAAGTTGCCGAGTACGTGAATAAGCCCGAGCACCGTTCCGATAATTCCCATGGTCGGGGAGTAGCCGCCAGCGGCTTCGAACATTTTGGACATGCCGTCGTTGCGGTGTTCGATGGAGTCCATCTCAAGCTCCAGAATCTGCCGGGTAAGCTCCGGATCCGTTCCGTCTACGACCATCATAAGACCGTCTCTCAGAAAAGGATTGGGATGCTCCTGGGCTCTCTGTTCCAGGGCCAGCACGCCTTCGCGGCGGGCGATGGAAGCCATGTCGACGATTTCGTCGATGGTGGCGGTCGTGTCCCTCTGGGTTTGCTTGAATGCGATTCCGAGCGCTTTCGGAATTTTTTTGAGTGTTGCTACCGGGAAACTCACCGCCACTGCACCGAAGGTGCCTCCGAAGACGATCAGCATGGCACTTGGAACGAGGAGCGAGGTCAGATGACCGCCGTCCCACATGTATCCCCCGATTAGTGCCCCCAAGCCGAGTATAAGCCCTAACAATGTTGCCAAATCCACGATTGACCACCTCTAAAATCGAAATATGTTCATGATGCAGACCAGGCTGCCGCCTAAAATAAGGAAATGAAAATGAGTCTGAATATTTGCAACCGGATCATAAAAAGAGTATAATTATACGGGAACACATATTCTTATTTCCGGCAGCCCGAATATCTCCGTTGTAGGTAAGTATATATGTTCTATATCGGAGCAAGACGGGTAAAAGTTTATAGGTATAAAGACAGGGCATACGGGGTGCAAGCCGCCGCGTGCTTTTAAATTTGACTACCTGACGGTGGGTGATAAATTTTGAGTGAAATAATCAAGAGCACGAACAAGTTTGAACTCGTATCGGATTTTTCTCCTCAGGGAGACCAGCCTGCTGCGATCCAAGAGCTCGTCAAAAGCATACAGAACGGGACGAGGCACCAGACACTTTTGGGTGCAACGGGTACGGGAAAGACGTTTACGGCGGCTCAGGTCATTGCCCAGCTAAACCGTCCGACCCTCATTATTGCGCACAATAAAACACTGGCGGCTCAGCTTTGCAGCGAGTTCCAGGAGTTTTTTCCGAACAACGCCGTATCTTATTTCGTCAGTTACTACGATTACTATCAGCCGGAGGCTTATATAGCTTCTTCGGATACGTATATAGAGAAAGACTCGAGCATTAATGAAGAAATCGACAAGCTCCGCCATTCGGCGACGAGTTCTTTGTTTGAACGCAGAGACGTCATCATCATCGCGAGCGTGTCGTGTATTTACGGCCTCGGTTCACCTGCGGAATACGGATCGCTTCTGCTGTCGCTGCGCACCGGAATGGAGAAGTCCCGCAACGAGATTCTTCACCGGCTTGTGGACATCCAGTACCAGCGCAACGATATGAACTTCGTGCGCGGCACATTCCGTGTCCGGGGGGATGTCATTGAGATTTTCCCGGCCTCCCGAAGTGAACAGGCTGTCCGTGTGGAACTGTTCGGAGACGAGATCGAGCGGATCACCGAAATCGACGTGCTTACGGGCGAGATTCTGGGTGAACGCGATCATATCGCGATTTTTCCGGCGTCTCACTTCGTAACGAAAGAGGATACGATGAAGCGTGCGCTGGTGAACATCGAGCGCGAGCTGGAGGAGCGGCTTGAGGAACTGCGCGGCAAGGGCAAGCTGCTCGAAGCGCAGAGACTGGAACAGAGAACGCGCTACGACATCGAAATGATGGCGGAGATGGGCTTCTGCTCCGGGATCGAGAACTATTCCGGGCCATTGACGTTCCGCGAACGCGGGGCGACGCCTTATACGCTTCTCGATTATTTCCCGGACGACATGCTGGTGATGGTCGACGAGTCCCACGTGACGCTGCCCCAGATCCGTGCGATGTACAACGGGGACCGGGCGCGCAAGGAAGTGCTGGTCGAGCACGGATTCCGTCTACCGTCCGCGCTGGATAACCGTCCTCTGCAATTTGAGGAGTTCGAGCGCAAAGTGAATCAGATCGTTTATATCTCGGCAACGCCGGGGCCATACGAGCTGGAACACTGTCCGGAGATGGTTCAGCAGATTATCCGCCCAACCGGACTGCTTGATCCGATCATTGAAGTGAGGCCGACCAAAGGTCAGATCGACGACCTCATCGGCGAGATTCAAGACCGGATCGCCAAGGACGAGCGTGTTCTCGTGACGACCCTCACGAAGAAGATGTCCGAGGATTTAACGGATTACTTCAAGGAAATCGGCATCAAGGTGCGTTATCTGCATTCCGATATTAAGACTTTGGAGAGGATGCAGATCCTACGCGACCTGCGGCTCGGTACCTTCCACGTTCTTGTGGGAATCAACCTGCTCAGGGAGGGGCTTGATTTGCCGGAAGTTTCGCTGGTGGCTATTCTGGATGCCGACAAAGAAGGCTTCCTCCGCGCGGAACGTTCGCTGATCCAGACGATCGGCCGGGCGGCGCGGAATGCGGATGGACGCGTAATTATGTACGGCGATAAAATTACGGATTCCATGGATAAGGCGATTAAGGAAACCGAACGCCGCCGGACCATACAGGAAGCCTACAACATAGAGCACGGGATAACCCCGCAAACCATTGCCAAGAAGATTCGCGACGTAATCGAGGCGACGAAGGTCGCCGAAGAGAAGACGGAATACCTGGCAGAAGTGAAGACAGGCAAAATGTCGAAGAAAGATCGCGCCGCGGTAATCGAACGTCTCGAGGCAGAGATGAAAGATGCGGCGAAGAGTTTGCAATTTGAGAGAGCTGCGGAATTGCGCGATGCTCTTCTTGAACTGAAAGCGGAAGGTTAGGATAGCGACGATGCGGCACAGACAGGCAGGAGAACAGAAAGGGATCCTGCCTGTCTGTCTGCTTATATCCGGCCCAATCCGGGCATAACTGGTACTAAGCGAGGCAAGCATGGTAAATAGAGTACCTGCACCCTTATAGTTGTGGATGACAGTTGCACAACTGATAGATTATCGTATATATTGACGTATATACGTTTTTGGCTAATATTTAATGGGACCCGCGTCCAAGCGACAGCTGGACGAAGGGTTTTGCTCATAGATATCTTTTTGGTGTGAATCTGTTCTGCTATATTCGAAGAGTCGGTATGTAGAAGCCGGAACAGACCATAGAGACTGGATTTTGAAGTGTGTGGAGTATCAAAGAGATTAACTAACAGGAAGCTCAGCCTTAGAACCCGGGAAGGAACCTTTCAGATGTTCCGGGGAAAGGACTGGACGGCCTGCGAATAGAGAGGGTGTACGTACAAGGTGGCCAGAGAAAACATAGTCATTAAAGGGGCACGGGCACACAATCTGAAAAACATTGATGTGACCATTCCGCGCGACAAGTTCGTCGTGCTTACGGGACTCAGCGGTTCCGGGAAGTCGTCCCTGGCCTTCGATACCATTTATGCGGAAGGACAGCGCCGTTACGTTGAATCGCTGTCTGCTTATGCGCGGCAATTTTTGGGACAAATGGACAAGCCGGACGTCGATTCCATCGAAGGGCTTTCACCGGCGATCTCGATCGACCAGAAGACCACCAGCCGGAATCCCCGTTCTACGGTTGGAACCGTTACGGAGATTTACGATTACCTGCGTCTTCTCTTCGCGCGTATCGGGAAACCGCACTGCCCCGTACACGGCATTGAGATTACTTCCCAGACGGTCGAACAAATGGTCGACCGGGTGATGGAATATCCGGAACGGACGAAGCTGCAAATCCTGGCTCCCCTTGTTTCCGGACGGAAAGGCGAGCACACCAAGCTGCTGGCCGATATTCAGAAGCAGGGCTTTGTCCGCGTGCGTGTTAACGGAGAAATCATGGATCTCTCCGACAAGATTACGCTGGAGAAGAACAAAAAGCACAACATTGAAGTCGTTGTTGACCGTATCGTCGTTAAAGACGATGTTCAAAGCCGGTTGGCGGATTCCCTAGAGACGGCGCTGAAGCTGTCCGAAGGCCGCATTATCGTCGATATTATCGACCAGGAAGAACTGCTCTTCAGCCAGAATTTAGCCTGCCCGGAGTGCGGGTTCAGCATTGATGAATTGTCTCCGCGTATGTTTTCCTTCAACAGCCCGTTCGGAGCCTGCCCGGAGTGTGACGGTCTCGGCAGCCAGATGATTGTAGATCCGGATCTTCTGGTGTCTGATCCGAACAAGACGATCAACCAGGGAGCTTTTGAAGCTTGGGCGGGAAGCACATCCACTTACTACCCTCAATTCCTGGCGGCCGTTTGCAGCCACTACCAGATTCCGATGGATGTTCCGGTGTCGGAACTGAGCCAAGAGCAGTTCAAAATCATTCTGTATGGCACAGACGGACAGCGTGTCCGCTTCCGTTATCAGAATGAATTCGGAACCGTCAAGGACGCTTACGTGCCGTTTGAGGGCATCGTAAGGAATTTGGAGCGCCGTTATCGCGACACTTTCTCGGATGGAATCCGGGAACACATTGAGGCGTACATGAGCTCCAAGCCATGTCCGAAATGTAAAGGACAGCGGCTTAAACCGGAAACCCTTGCCGTAACGGTAGGGGGAACCAACATTGCCCATGCGACAGAGCTCTCTATCGGAGGCGCTCAGAACTGGTTTGAGGATCTGGATGGAGGACTGTCCGAGAAAGAGCGGACCATCGCCCACCTGATTCTTAAAGAAATCAAAGCACGCCTAGGATTTCTGGTAAATGTAGGACTGGATTACTTGACTCTGCACCGGGCAGCGGGAACGTTATCCGGGGGCGAGGCCCAGCGTATCCGGCTTGCTACCCAAATCGGGTCATCGCTGATGGGTGTCCTCTACATTCTGGACGAGCCGAGTATCGGTCTCCACCAGCGTGATAATACACGCCTGATTCAGACGCTGGAGCATATGAGAAATCTGGGCAACACGCTGATCGTTGTGGAACATGACGAAGACACTATGATGGCTTCCGATTATATCATCGATATCGGTCCGGGTGCGGGTATTCACGGCGGACAAATCATCGCTCAAGGTACGCCGGAAGAGATCATGAACAATGACAACTCCCTGACGGGCCAGTATTTGAGCGGTAAAAAATTCATTCCGATTCCGGCGGAACGGCGCAAGCCGAACGGAAAATGGCTCGAGATTAAAGGAGCCAAGGAAAATAACCTGCGCAACGTAAGCGTGAAATTCCCGCTGGGTGTATTTACGTGCGTAACGGGCGTATCGGGATCGGGTAAAAGTACCTTGATTAACGAGATCCTGTATAAGACACTGGCACGCGATCTTAACAAAGCCAAAGTGCGTCCGGGTCTGTACCGTGAAATGAAGGGTCTGGAGCACGTGGACAAGGTAATTGATATCGATCAATCGCCAATCGGACGGACGCCCCGTTCCAACCCGGCAACGTATACGGGAGTCTTCGATGATATCCGGGATCTCTTTGCTTCCACGACGGAAGCGAAAATCCGTGGTTATAAGAAGGGCCGTTTCAGCTTTAACGTGAAGGGCGGACGCTGCGAGGCATGCAGAGGCGACGGGATTATCAAAATCGAGATGCACTTCCTTCCGGACGTCTATGTGCCGTGTGAAGTCTGCAAAGGCAAACGATATAACCGTGAAACGCTTGAAGTCAACTATAAAGGCAAAAGCATCTCCGATATCCTGGATATGACGATAGAAGATGCTTGCGGATTCTTTGAGAATATACCGCGGATTCACCGCAAGCTTTATACCCTTCTCGATGTAGGCTTGGGTTACATGAAGCTCGGACAGCCCGGAACGACTTTGTCCGGGGGGGAAGCCCAGCGTGTGAAGCTGGCGGCGGAGCTTTACCGCCGCAGTACAGGCAAGACGATCTATATCCTGGATGAGCCGACAACGGGTCTGCATATTCACGATATCGACCGGCTGCTGAAAGTGCTTCACCGTCTAGTTGAGAACGGCGATTCGGTTCTGGTTATCGAGCATAACCTGGACGTAATCAAAACAGCCGACTATTTGATCGATCTGGGCCCAGAGGGAGGCAGCCGCGGCGGTGAAATCGTCGCAGCCGGTACTCCGGAAGCCGTCGTCAAGGTCGAAGGCTCCTATACCGGCCAATACCTCAAGCCGGTATTGGACCGTGACCGCAAGCGTTCGGACGACTACGCCGAGCGCGCGAAGGAACTGCTGGAGGACGCGGTCAGCTAAGGCAAGCGTACTCTTAGGCACCTTGCCTCGAAGCAAAAAGGAAGCAGGAACAAAGCGGCGATTCGCTTTGCTCCTGCTTCTTTTGCGTTGGGTGGCAAGTAAATAAAGAAAAACGGGCAGGATCACTTTGGGACGATCCTGCCCGTTTCGAATTAAGAAGCTACCGTAAGGATTTCCGTCAATTTCGCCTGGAATGCAGGTGCACCTACGCGAAGGAAGAATTGATGGAACGTTTCCTCGGGGCTGCGATTTTCCTTGTAGAAACGGATAAGCTCGGCGAGCACCGGGCCTACATCGTCTCCTTTAACACGGCCTTTCAGTCCGGTGTTAAACTGGGCGCCGGGGCCGAGGATACCGCCGACCGCGATATCGAACGCATCTACCGGGCCATCCGGCGTTTTAACGAGCGTACCCTGCAAGCCGATGTCCGCGATTTGCTTCTGGCCGCAGGCGTTCGGGCAGCCGATGAAATGGATGCGGACTTCTTCGTCCAGGTCCACACTGGCGTCCAGGTACTCGGCAACGCGGCGTGCGCGTTCTTTGGTTTCGACGATCGCCAGGTTGCAGAATTCGTTGCCTGTGCACGATACCGTCCGGCTCATGAAGCGTTTCGGGAACGGCGTCAGACGCTGCAGCACCGTTTCCTGAAGAACGTCGTCCACCCGGTCGTTCGGGATATCGGATAGAATGATGTTCTGGGACATGGTCGTGCGGATCGTGCCTTGGCCGTACTGGTCCGAGATGCGGGCCAGCTCGCGCAGCTCTTCCGCATTGAGACGGCCTACCGGAACGTTCAAGCCGATGTAGCTGTAGCCATCCTGCTTTTGAGGGTGAACGCCGTCAAAATATGCGGCTGTCCAGCCGACGACTTTCTCCTCTCCGCGGGTCGGCATAGGTCCGGTCAGCTCGATGAGCTTCGCCAGGAATTTCTCCGGGCCCCAATCGGCCACGAGAAATTTCAGGCGCGCATGATGGCGCTTCTCGCGATAGCCGAAGTCACGGAAAATAACCGTGACCGCGGTAGCGACTTTCAGCACCTCTTCCGGACGCACGAAGAGGTCAAGCTGCTTGGCCAGATGGGGCTTTGCGGAAAGACCGCCGCCGACCCAAGCGTGGAAGCCGAGTACTTCTTCTCCGTCAATGATTTTAACGGCCGGTGTAAAACCGAGGCAGTTAATTTCGGCATGTGCGGAGTTATAGACGTTGCTGGAAATCGACATTTTATATTTACGCGGCAGATTGGAGAAATCCTTGTTCATCAGGAAGAAATCGTTTACTTCATTTACCAGGGCAGTCGTGTCCATAAGCTCGTCGGGATCGATACCTGCCAGCGGATTGCCGACAATCGTACGTGGGCAGTCGCCGCAAGCTTCATAAGAATAAAGGCCGACTTCTTCCAGCCTTTTGAAGATATCGGGAAGGTTCTCAACGGTCAACCAGTGGAACTGGATCGCCTGACGCGTGGTGACGTCAACCAGATTCCGTCCGTAATCTTCCGCAATGCCGGCGAGAGCACGAGCTTGAGCGCTGGTCAATACGCCGGAGTTGATGCGGACGCGCATCATAAAATGGCCGTCCTTGGGCTTCTGCTGATAAACACCGGCCCATTTGAACAAATTCATATCGTCTTCAGGAATGGAATCGTATCCTTCCAGAGCATACTTTTCAATAATGGTACGAATCACATCGAGTCCGTCTTTTTGAAGCTTGACGAGTTCCATCTTGTTCAGCTTCGACGTGTCTTGAGCCCAGATCGGTTGATAAGCCATGTGTGGGACCTCCCTTTTTATACGTAATTCCGATAGAAAAAGTGTGATATAGGATAGGTTGATCGTATCATATTTAGGTCAGGGCGTAAATCCGTACAGGGCAAAAGCTGGTATAAACAATTATTATGAAAGAGACAGGTTTTGTTTATAATTACCCTCCCTATTCATAGAAATGAATAAATCGTGACAAACTTGTTAACATCAAGACTAGGGCCTTGCATCTTCACTCCGATAGAGCTAACATAGAGAGTAAAAGGCTATTTCGTTAAGTTACCTGGTTGGATAAATGAAGGAGGTCTCTCACAATGTTATTTGCAGAAGAGGCAGCACAAGCATCCAGTTTTTCCGGATTCGATCCATTTGTGATCATTTTTACGATCCTGATCGCAATCGGTCTGGTCCGTCTGTTCGCGGCCAAAAGAAAAAACGTTTTCGCGATCGCATTTGCGTTGGTTAGCTTGGTTGTATTCCTTTTCATGGATGTCGTCATGATCAAAGGCTGGTAACAAGCTGCCGCTTACAAATATGCAGCGCATGAAGAAAAGCCCCTTATCTTCCGATAAGAGGCTTTTCTTTTTGTTTAGTTACACCCACCACATGTCGCCGAGCGGTTCTTTGATAAGAATTTGCTGCAGGTTCTCGACGGCTTTCGTGAAGCCTTCGTTAACCGACATCAGCCCGTCTTCGTGCTCAATGCTCACGACGTAGTCGTAACCGACCAGACGCAGGGCGCTGATGATATCCGCCCATGTCTTCATATCGTGGCCGTAGCCGACGGTACGGAACTGCCAAGCGCGATCCAGCATAAGCGAGTAGGACTGCATATCCGTGATGCCGTGCTTATTCACGTTGATCGGATCGATCGAAGTATCCTTGGCATGGAAATGATGGATCGCATTTTCACGGCCGAGAATTTGAACGGCTTGAACCGGGTCGATCCCCTGCCACCACATGTGGCTCGGATCCAGGTTCGCGCCGATTACTTCACCGGCCGCTTCACGCAGACGGAGCAGGGTGCCCGGTGTATGAACGGAGAAACCGCCGTGCAGCTCAAGGGCGATTTTCACGCCGCGGTCCGAAGCGAATTTACCGGTTTCGGTCCAGTAAGGGATAACTTTATTCGTCCACTGCCAGTCGAGAATCTCCTGGAAATCGTTCGGCCAGGGAGCTACGGGCCAGTTCGGATATTTGGCATCCTCGTGATCGCCCGGGCAGCCGGAAAATCCGTTTACGACAGGGACTTCAAGCTTTTCAGCCAGTTCTAGCGTACGGATAAAATCGTCGTGGAACTGTTTGGCTACCGCCTTTTGAGGATGAAGCGGGTTACCGTGGCAGCTGAGCGCGGAAATCGTCAGGCCGCGGGAGTCGAACGCATGTTTAAATGCCTTTAGCTTGCTTTCGTCGGCAAGCAGTTCTTCGGGCTTGCAGTGAGCATTGCCCGGGTAACCGCCGGTACCGATTTCAACGGCTTCAAGGCCTTTTTCTGCAATGTAATCGAGTGCTTCTTCTAGAGGTTTTTGTCCGAAAAGGACGGCAAACACGCCTAGTTTCATTTTTGTACACCTCCACGGATTATAAAAAGAACGCGCGTACACTCATTATATCACCGCTTTGCCCGGAAATGAAGCGGGCCGCGGAAACAAGTTCCGCCAGGGAAACCCGGCCTGCTTCATTTCCGAAAAATAAAAAGGTCTTCCCATCTGCCTCCCATTAAAAGGGGAGATGGAAAAGACCTTTGTAAATGCGCATAACCACGTCGGGGTTATTCAAATTAATGATAATGGCAGCGACGACAAGAGCTTGGGTCAGCAGGCATCGCATGTAGAAGTAAGGCTTGGAAACCTTTCTGCGGATGACGGTCGTCTTGCCAAGCAGGTTCTCGATCGCGATAATGACCCCGTGATAAACCCCGTAAATCAGAAACAGCCACGAGAAGCCGTGCCACAGTCCCATCAGCGTCATAATGAAGATCGAAAGACCGGCGGTCATGAGCTTGGATGGCGTTTTGCGGGAAAAGAAAATGAAGATATGATCGCGGAACCAATCTCCCAAGGTGGCATGCCAATTGCGCCAAAACTGAGTAAGAGTGGGAGAGAGGAACGGTTTCTTGAAGTTTTCGGGAATCGTGAAGCCCATCAGACGGCCGAAGCCGACGGCGATATCCGAATAGCCCGAGAAGTCCATGTAAATCATCAGGTAGAACCAGATCATCAAGAAAAGGCTCTGATGGGTATGAAGCTCCTGGTCCATCACTTTGTTGAACAGATCGGTCATCCAGACGACCACGACGACTTTTTTGAAAAGGCCCAAAATAATCCGCTTGACGCCCGCCTCAAACTGGGGGGCATCCACTTTGTACGGCACTTTCACATCGGCCATGAAATCCCGGAACTTTAAGATCGGTCCCGAAGTAAAAGTGGGGACGAACAAAATATAGTTCACGTAGTCGATAACCTTGGCTTGGCCGTCTTTGCCGAAGAAATAAGCGAAATACAGCGCATCGATAATTTTTAGAACGTTGAACATGATGCCGAGAGTCATCACGCCGTCTGCCAGGAGTGAAACCGAGCCCTGCTTGCCGAGCATGTGAAACAGGATTACGGCGCCTATGTTGGCGAGAATGAACAGCGCGAACGCGAATTTCTGCCAGACGGGCGTACGGCACAAATAGACGAAGAATATATAATTAAGCAGCGTATAGGCGATATAGAACGCAAACAGTTTGCCGCTCCACAGAAAAAGAAAGCCGAGGTTGAACAGCAGCATCAGGATGCGTTTGTTCTGCGGCCACTTTCTCGTCGCCATCAGCACGAACACCATGCCGCACATGGCGAGCAGCGCGTTCATGTTCAAATAAAACATAACAGGACTCCTTCAACGGACGGAGAATGAGTGGGTCGATACATAAGCGGACAGGTAAAGCCCCAAGAGGCTGGAGCTAAAACCCTTCGTAAATAAACAAACCTTGCCCGGTAAAATAAACGAGCACCAAATAAAGCATTCCTACATAAATCAGGATTTCGAAGGTTTTCTTAAAGAAAGCAGCCATTCGTCAACCTCCTTCGTAAACAGGGGAGCCCCTTCCTCCCGGTTAAGGTGTACGAGGTCGTGAAAGTACTTGGGCTCGTAGCGGTCCATGAGATCAAGCACGGGAACGTCCGCGGCTTTAAGACGCGCATTCACTTCCTGTTTCATGGCAGCGGTGTAAGGAGGCTTTGCGTGATCCTGGCGGAACGGCATCCAAACGACGCGGAGCGGGACCCCTTTCTCCCGGCTGTAACCCAGTATCCACTGGAGCGCGTCCAGATTGTCCCGCATGTCCTTGAGCGTCATCCAGTTGTAATCCTTCTCGTACCGGGCCCAGCTTTTGGTCATCGCCTCTTCTGTAGCGTAACCGTGATAAAGTTCCTTGTCGATCCAGCGGGGCTCATAAGCGAGACTCCCCCGAAAAGCCAGATTGCGGACCAGTTCCTTACCCGCATCCAGAAAGTCCGCCCGGTACGCGTATACGTACGGTTTGTACCAAGGCTTGTTCCACGGAAACCGGTAGTCGGTTTCCATTTTGTCCAGCAGCGTATGCACATCGATTCCGATTACCAGCTCATCTTTCACGGTGTACAGGCCGCGCTGAAGAATCTGCTGCAAATCCGTCAGCTTCCCGTAGGATAAGCCCATTTCGACCAGCTTGGCTGCCGACTTCTCCTCGATATAAGCCCCCGTAACGGAGGAATTGCCGTAAAATACGGCTCCGCTGCGCGACCAGCCGTGATGGTAGAGCGTCTTCGTAAAGTCGTCCTTGCCGAACCGGCGGCTCGTCTCCAGAGGATTCCACCACATGACGAGAGCTTCAGCGACCACAAAAATAAGAAGCAGCCCCAGAACGAAGCTGTTCTTCTTGAAAAAAGCGAGTATGTTCACACGATCACTCTTTATAGGGATTTTTGTTGCCAAACATGGTACTGCTCACGGAAAGACGCCGGCCAGTCGGCTTCATCCATGCCGTATTGAGCAAGGAATGCGAACGCCCAGCGCTCGATGCCGAATCCTACGCAGCCGGTAACGGCGGCACGTTTGCCTACTTTGATGTCGAAGGCGTTGCCGAAAGTGTTGCTGTGGAAGTTTACGGAACTGCAGGCGATGGACTTGTCCAGATAAGGAATCGTCAAACGCAACTCGTATTTCATCTCCTGGTTGCGCTGGAAGGACGCTTTTACCTGAAAATCGTTGGTGAAAAACGGATCGTTCGCAATTTCAAGCAAGCTGTCCACTTCCCACTCTACGGCAAGCTCTTTAATGTATTCGATGGATTTCAGGCGATTTTCCTTCACGAAATCCGGTTTTCCCACAAAAATAATTTCCCGCATCGAGAAATCGAGCAGGCGGCCGAAATCGGTGTGGTTCTTAGACTCGAACCGGTGACACTTCGCGACAGCCGTTACTACGATTCCGTCTCCTTCGAGAGTCTCACCCTGCAGGCCTTCATAGCAGTGGTAGCACGTGGACGGGTTCATCGTAAATTTCGGCTTCGGCATGGTGGCGTTCAGATCGAGCGGAAGCTCGTCCTTCCAGCCGCCGGTAGCACGGATTGAGTCGGAGAAGGATTCGATCACATCCAAATCTTCGCGCAGGTGCGTGAGGAAATGGATGTGCTCCGGAAACGAAGTGAAGTGATTCGTTTTGTTCAAGGTCTCGGAGTGAATCACGGCCGGGTAAGACTCTTCCTTCACCTGGAAGCGGTTCGCAATCTTCGTAACGAACGAATAGTCGAGAAAGCGCATGAGAGAGGAGAACGGCTCGCGGAAAATAAACAGGCCCGGCTCCAGCACCTTAATGCTCTTGCTTTCCACGAGTTCGCGGATAATGTCGCCGCTGTATGGAACGGAAACTTCGTTGCGGAACAGGACGTTTTCTTTAAAGCCGAAGTCGCCCTTGGAGAAGCGTTCGATAAGACGCTCAACACGTTCGCGAATCGCCTCGTCGCCGTTCGGGGACGTATGAACAATCCGGAGATAGCCGTCTTCGAGGGAAATTTCCTGAATGTGCTCATCCACGAAAGCGGATGCGTATTTAACCTGTCCGTGCTGGCTTTCGGAAAGCCGTTCCAGCGATATTTTGCATTCCATGGTGTTACCTCCCGGTTTTCGTGGAAATGAATTGAGCGATCTCGCGAACGGTGTTCATCGGGTACAGCATAAGATCCTGGTTCGTCACTTGAATGCCGTACGTTTGCTCGATATGAGCGATCAGCGCCGTGGCGCCCATCGAGTCGATAAAGCCGTAATCGAACAGATGAACGTCTACGCCGAAATCGTCGTCGTCTTCTTCAATCTCATAACGGCTTCTGATGTGTTCTTCCAGCTGCTTTATGATTTCTTCCATAGTCAGTCGGGCCTCCCAGGCAGGAATAGATTGGTGTAAAGAAGGCGTACAGCCGGATGGGCCGTAGGAACGGCAGGCACCGGCTGTACTCGGGAGCGGGACGGCGTTAACCGGCCCCTCCGGTTATTTTTTAAGAGACAGGCTTATGGTCGTCTTATCTCCGTAACGCGTAAGTGTATACATGCCGGTTGCCGCATCCTGTTCAAGCTTGATATCTGCCGGATTTCCCGGTATCGTCAGCCCGGACGGGCTGTAGATCTTGATTTGCTGCAGACCGGCCGCCTGCAAATTGAGCTTCCAGGCGCCGCTCTCGCGGGTATCCAGCTCGAACGGCACATTGGCACGGACAATGTGAGCTTCCCCGGCAGGCTTGCCGATATGAAGCTGCGCCTCGCGGGCAAGGCCAAGGTACAGCTTGCCGCCGCGTTCGGTGTATACGTCGGACTTGGCGGCAAGGGAGTAAGGCGCGTATTTCTCGCCTTTTTCCACCACCACGCCAGGCGTATTGGCGTACTCGGCCGCCTGTTTCGGCACGGCGGACGTATCCGCCCCGATCGTGAGAGACAGATGAAGGCCTTTGCCGGAAATGCGGTCTTTCACTTCATCCATGATATAGTCGGCCCAGGTGCGCTTCACGGTAACCTGTGTTGTCAAGGTAGTCAGGAAGGAACGGGCCATTTGGGTTTCCGTCATAAAGTTATAATCGTACTGATTCCGAATGTCATCGAGGAAGGAAGCGAATTCCTCCAGCTCCCCTACGCGAGCAGGGAAGTGATACTCGATGTGTTCGAAATAATCAATGGGCATATCGCGCTTGATATAAGAATCGTAAATATCGACCGTAGAGCTTTCGCCCGTTTTGCGAAGCACCGGAGCCGGCGTGTAAATCAGCATAGGCTGACCGCTGCCGCTCTTGTCCTTCGTCAGCAGGAAAGGAAGCCCCCAGATGTAATCCGTACCGAGCCGGGGCTCCGTAGGCGTGTGAGACGGCGTGAAGCCGAAGTTGAACCAGATTCCCTGCTCGTTCTCGTTACGAAGCGTCTGGAGCCGGTCCGGGAAATTGATCCGCCAGGTGTGCTGGTTCGTTCCGGTCATTGTCCAAGGGAGGCCGAGCTTCTCGAACGCCTGTTTGTGCAGAGCGATCTCCTGCTTCTCCTGGGCGTCGCTGACGAAATTGTGCACATAAATGTGCGGATACAATTCGAGATGATTCTGCTTCGTATACTGCAGGAACTCCTGCAGTTCCGCCTTGTAAGGGAAGGCCGGCGAATCAACCGGAACGGGCGAGCCGAACTCCAGCTGTCCGACGATCAGGTCTACGACACCGTCGTGATTCACATCGTGCCAGACCGGCACGGAGTTGTGCCCGCCGACCAGGGCGTTCGTGCCCATCTGATTCAGCGTGGCGCCGTTTACGCTTCCCTGGGCGGTGAAGGTTCCGCCGCTTTCCTGGCGGAACACGCGCAGATCCCCCTCGTTGCTGCCGACAACGAGGTCCGCCCGGCCGTCGCCGTCCATGTCACGGACGGACGGCGCGGCGTACTTGGCGCCGACGTCCGCGACTACGGCGCCGGCGGAGAGGCGCAGCGCGCCTGCCTGCGGCGCGCGGTACACCCGGACCTTGCCGTCGGCGTCTCCGACGATCAGGTCCGGAAAGCCTTGGCCGCGGAGATCTCCCGCGGCCGCGAGAGCCGGTCCGGGCACCTTGATAGGCCCGGACGGGTCCTGCAGGGCGGTTGGCGTTGCGAACCGCCCGCCGCCTTGGCCGAGCGCGATCTGCACGGCCCCGGTGGCATCGCTGACGAGAAGGTCGATCTTCCCATCGGCGTTCCAGTCCACCGCATGCACGGAAGCATGCGGACCGGTTTTGAGCGGCTGGCCATTCGTCAGCAGCAGCTTTTCCGGCTTGCCGTACACATCCGGCAGCTTGAGGCCGCCCGGTGCGGGATCGCGCTCGTAAGCTTCCGGCTTCGGCCCGAGGTTCGGATACACGTAGACGTATCCGTCGCTGCTGCCGGCGAGAAGGGCTTCCTTCCCGTCCCCGTTGATGTCCGCGAACGCCGGTACGAGCCGGTACGGGCCTTCTACGGGATCGGCCAGCGATTTGTAGTCCGGATACTCCGCCAAGCGTATGGCGCCTTCCTCGGACTGCAGATGCATGCCGCTGCTGTAGTAGGAAGCGGGCGATTCCCCGCTGAACTGCGGCTTCTCGTTGGATCCGCCGTTCAGGTGGACGGAGACGCTCTCTTTCCACTGTCCCCAATAGAAGGCGGAGCGGACCAGCGAGAAGGACGGGATCTGATTGTACTTCTTCGTCAGCTCCGCCCATTGGATCGCTTCCTTGTCCTTGAACGCCGGCATGGCCTCGAAATGGTTCTGGTAGGACATGGCCGGACGCCCGTAAGGCCCGAGTACTTTGGTCACGCTGTACCCGAAGGTTTCCTTGGACACGTAAGTGACAAATTCCGTGCGGAACTGGGCGTTGGCCGCCGAGAAAGCGAAGTTGAAGTAGGGCTCCAGCTTCAGGTCTTTCTTGTCGAAATAGGCGGTGCCCGGTTTCAGGCTCCGCTGCTGATCGTACTTGGCGGCCAGGCTGCCGAACCCCTGCGCGGGGTCCATGCCGCTTTGAAGATCGTAGCCCGTAATAAAGTACCGGTTAGGCAGGAAGGTGCTGCTCAGGAGTACCGTTCCTTTGCCGACCTTATTGACGGCGACGAGCGCTTGTCCGTTCAGCGTAACCAGCGGCTGCGCCGTTGAAGGATCAAGGCCGTAGCCCCAATAGAAGCCCGGAAGATTTTCCATCGTTTCCCGTTTGAAGAAATTATCGCTGAAAAGTTTGATGACTTCCTGCATGCCTTGAGCGTTCACCGGCACGGCCGGATATTGAAACTGCGGTTTGGCCTGCGGCGGCGCTATGAGCTGCGTCTGATAGGCTCCCAGAAAATCGGCGGGAAACTTGCTTGCGAACGCATTGTCGAGAAGCAAATGCCCTCCGTTTTGCACATAGTCCTGGAGCTTCTGGATGTATCCGTTGTCGGGTATGTTTGCGAGCTCCGGATCCGGCACGACCGCATCGTACGATTGCAGCTTGCGGGCCGACACTTCATCCATCGGCTTCCGTTCAAGCTCCAGATTCGCCGCCAGCGACTGCCGGAACTGTTCGAATGCCGCCGTATCATAGCGATCGCCGCCGGTTGCGTACAGCAGGCGGACCTGCTCTTTCTTCCCTGTGAGGAAGGCTGCCGCTCCGACTGCCAGGAGAAGGGCGGCCAGGCAAAATACCGCTATGGCGGTTCTTTTTTTCGACAAATTCATCCCTCGATTTTTGTATATGATCCTTGCCATTATAGCACTTCTCCCTCCGTTTGTTAACTTTGGGGGCGGCTGCGCCGCGGTTCCGCGCATTCGTCGAATCCGAAAAATTTTGCCGAAAAATAGGTTCATAATTAAAACCCCAAGCGCCGATATATACAAAAGGTGAATATTTACAATACAAAATCATTCTGACAAATGGGGAGTTGCTATGAGTAACAAGTGGAGTGAGAAAGCAGCCGGAGGCTGGCGGAGCGCGGTCAAAAAGATACAGAACCTTGCGCCTAACAAGTCTGCGGCGGGCGGCCCTTCCGGCCCGGGAAGAGCAGGCACTTCGGTTCCCGTGCTTAAAGCCGTAGGAACGAAGCTGTTCGTCATCTTTTTTCTCAGTATTCTGATCGCCGTTCTGATTGTGGGAACGCTGTCTTATCAGACTTCCAGAAGCGTCGTGGAAGAAGAAGTGTCGAAAGCGGCTCAGCAAACCGTAATCCAGACGGGGGAAAAACTCGATTTTCTCTTCCGAACTTACGAGAAGATGTCGCTGGATATCATGATCGACAAAACGGTCGGGGCTTCGGTGGACCAGCTTGCTCGTCCGAATATATCCGATTCAGATATCGCCATCGCCCGGATGAACTTGGACAGCAACCTCAAAAAGTACTCGCAAACGGATGAGAATCTGGCGGGCATTTACATTATTCCGGTCACGGAAAAAGGGGTTCCTACCGGTTACGGTCAGGAAAAGCTGATTCAGGAGAATGCCGCTCTCATTAAGAGCGTGAAGGATGGAGACGGTAAGGCCGTCTGGTTCGATTCGAAAATCAACGGCTATTTTACACAGCTTTCCTTCCCTACATTCGGTGTCGCGCGTGTAATGAAGAACGATTACGGACAAGGGAATTATATGGTCCTGCTTGAGATTAAGACGGACTATCTCTACAACCAGCTTTCCAGCGTCCACGTCGGACAAACGGGCAGGATCGAAGCGATGAATGCCAAACAGCAGCTGATGGTGACCGAGAAAGCCGACATGATCGGCAAGGAAGTACAGGTTAAACTGGAAGGCCAGCTGCAGGATCAGGGGCGCACGAAGGCGGATGTGAACGGGGAACAGAATCTGATCGTTTATACAAAAAGCAAACAGACGGGATGGCTCATCTACGGCTTTGCGCCGCTCGATGAAATTACGGAAAAGGCGAACGGTATTTTCGTACTGACCGTCTGGGTGGCGATTATTTCCGCCTTGCTCGCCGTCGTGGTCGGCTGGCTGATGAGCCGCATGATCGGTAAACCGCTGGTCGAGCTGGGGCATCTGATGAACGAAGGGGAGAAGGGCAACCTGGCGGTACGCACTCTCTTCACGCAACGTCAGGATGAGATCGGCCAAGTTGGCAAGAGCTTTAACGGCATGATGAGCAAAATCACGGATCTCGTCAATCAGTCGAACCGTTCGGCGGACAGCGTGCTCGAAACGGCGCGGGAGCTTACGGACGCATCCAAGAAAACCGCGCTTTCGGCGCGAGAAATCGCGACGGCTACGGAAGATATCGCCGGAGGGGCGACAAGCCTGGCGGTTGCGGCTGAGAACGGAAACGATCTGACTTCGAAAATTTCCGAGCAGATGAAATACGTCATCGAGAAAAACATCCGCATGTCTATCGCCACTTCCGAAGTGCAGCAGATGAGCGAGCGGGGCATCGAGCAGATGGATGAGCTGACGCAGAAAACCCTGCAAAGCGAGCAGATGACCCACTCTCTCGTAGACCGGGTCGATACGCTCAAGCAGAGCACCAGCTCCATCCGCAAAATTCTGGATGTGCTTACGAAAATCACCGCGCAGACGAATATTTTGTCGTTGAACGCGAGTATTGAAGCGGCGCGCGCCGGAGCGGCGGGCAAGGGGTTCATGGTTGTTGCCGGTGAGATCCGCAATCTGGCGGACCAATCCAGAGAATCGATCGTGAATGTAGCCCAGATCACCGAGGAAATTCAGCGCGAGATGGACGCTACGGTAGAAGCGCTGTCGGCCGCTTATCCGCTGTTCCGCGAACAGACGGAGTCGGTGAAGGAGGCGAACCAGATGTTCTCTTCCGTGAAAAACGAGATGGACAATCTGCTCATCCAGTTGGATGAGGTCTCGACTTCCATCAATGATCTGAACGAGTCCCAGATGACGCTTGCCGATGCGATGGCCAACGTGAGTGCCGTTGCGGAGCAATCTTCCGCGACAAGCGAAGAAGTCGCTTCTCTGAGCAGCGAGCAGCAGAGCGTGAGCGAAGGGCTGGTACGCCTGTCCGGTAAGCTGGAGGACGTTTCCAGCCAGTTGAGCGAATCGCTGACGAAGTTCAAGGTGTAGGACCGGATTGGTAAACCGCATAGCAAAAAGCCCGGCCGACGCAGCATCCTGCGATGGCCGGGCTTTTCATGTAGGAAGCCCCTTGAGGGGCGGGGCGCAGCCTTTTTCGATTCAGGCTGTATTCCGCTCCATAAGGGGCTTTTTAGTCAGCTCCATGCTGTCTTAGAACTGAATTTTGCTTTCGATGAACGCCTTCAGCTCGCTGATCGGCATCCGGGTTTGCTCCATCGTGTCGCGGTCGCGCACGGTAACTTGGCCGTCCTGTTCGGACTCGAAGTCGTACGTGATGCAGAACGGCGTGCCGATCTCATCGTGACGGCGGTAACGCTTGCCGATGGAGCCGGTGTCGTCGTAATCGACCATGAAGCTTTTGGCCAGGTCGGAGAAGATCGCCTGCGCGCCTTCGGACAGCTTCTTGGAAAGCGGGAAGATCGCCGCTTTGAAAGGAGCAAGCGCCGGGTGAAGGTGAAGCACGGTACGGCTGTCGTCGCCTTCCAGCTTCTGCTCTTCGAAGGCATCGATCAGGAAGGCCAGCGTGACGCGGTCGGCGCCGAGCGAAGGCTCGATGCAGTACGGCACGTATTTCTCGTTGCCCGCTTCCTGATCCACATAGTTGAAATCTTCGCCGGAGTGTTCCATATGCTGCTTCAGGTCGTAATCGGTGCGGTCGGCGATGCCCCAGAGCTCGCCCCAGCCGAACGGGAAGCGGTACTCGATATCCGTCGTGGCGTTGCTGTAGTGGGACAGCTCATCATCGGAGTGGTCGCGCAGACGGATGCTGGCTTCTTTCACGCCGAGATTCAAGAGCCAGTCGCGGCAGTATGCGCGCCAGTATTCGAACCATTTCATGTCCTCGCCCGGTTTGCAGAAGAATTCAAGCTCCATCTGTTCAAACTCGCGCGTACGGAAGGTGAAGTTGCCCGGCGTGATTTCGTTCCGGAAGCTTTTGCCGATTTGGCCGATACCGAACGGAAGCTTTTTGCGCATGGTGCGCTGTACGTTCTTGAAATTCACGAAAATACCCTGCGCCGTTTCCGGACGCATGTAAACGACGTTGGAGCTGGACTCCGTTACGCCCTGGAACGTCTTGAACATCAGGTTGAACTGACGGATGTCCGTGAAATCGCGGCTGCCGCAATCCGGACAAGCGATCTCGTGTTCGTCCATCAGAGCTTTCATCTGATCGAAGGACAAGCCGTCCACCACGAGCTCGATGCCTTTGGCATCCAAAGCGTTTTCGATGATTTTATCCGCGCGGTGGCGGGCTTTGCACTGTTTGCAGTCGATCATCGGGTCGTTGAAGTTGCCGACGTGGCCGGATGCGACCCAAGCTTGCGGGTTCATCAGGATAGCGGCGTCCAGACCGACGTTGTACGGAGACTCCTGGACGAATTTTTTCCACCAGGCGCGCTTCACGTTGTTTTTCAGTTCTACGCCGAGAGGGCCGTAATCCCACGTGTTGGCCAGGCCGCCGTAAATTTCGGAACCCGGGAAAATAAAACCTCTGTGCTTGGCCAGAGCTACGATTTGATCCATGTTGACGCTCATTTTTGTTCGCTCCTTTGCGTATTTCGGGAATGGGTAAAACATGATGCAAGCCAAATCGCCTGATCGCTGCCCGGGTCATGGGAATTTCCGTCTGGGCAAACTCCGCAGATCCGTACGGAGCCCTCCGCCGCCCAATCGAAAAAGCCCCCAATCCCACAGGCATCCGATATGCCTAGGGACGAGAGCTTGAGCACCCGCGGTTCCACCCTAGTTGATGCTCCGCCCGGCTATCCGCCGTTCCCCGTCATTCCGTGCCCGTCCGGCACTTGCTCATCGGACAAAGGATCGGATTGCGGCGAATGGCGCCTGGCTGGCGCATCCCCTTTCTTTCCGCACGCGGCTCCGGACTGCCGTTTCGCTGATTCCTCGCCCGGGCTTCCACCATTCCCGGATCGCTGATTCGAAGGAAATTCAGGTACTATTGGTCCTTCACGGCCGCATCGTATGCAGTTGGGAATAGTTTACCTAAGTTGCGTGAAAAAATCAATGCGGCAGATGCGCAGCCGGGGCGGTAAAATATTTTTCTGGAAATGGAAGGAAATAAATGTTGAGAGTCGAACTGTTTAGGTATTAAGAGAACTGCGGCGATAAAACTGACCCGGACGCATGCATCCGCAGATGCACATTTTGCAGCCTGTAAGTTAAAGCCATTTAACTTTTACAGGCGACTCGAAGGAGGAGATAAACGAAAGAAAACGGGCTGATGAGCGAGATACGAACGAAAGTATAGGGCCGCCTGCGCCCCCTTGCGGGTACCCGGGCTGTCCGGAGATTGGAAAGTTTCCTAAATATGAAGGGAGAGAATTAACGAATGAATGCAAAAGCAAAAAGAGGATTAGCGTTCGCTCTTGTCGTCCTGCTGCTGCTCGTATCCTTGCCGCTGACCGCTTTGGGCGCGTCGGACTGGGCGCCGGGAACGGCCTACAAGAAGGGTGACATCGTCAGCTACAGCGGAACGCTCTATGAATGTGTGCAGCCGCATACGGCACTGCAAGGCTGGGAACCGCCGAACGTACCAGCCCTTTGGAAGAAATCGACGGCCGCTCCGGACACTCAGGCGCCAACTGCGCCTACGGGCTTGAAAGCGGGAACCGTAACGGGGAATTCCGTCGCACTCAGTTGGACGGCTTCTACCGATAATGTTGGTGTAAGCGGTTACGACGTGTATAACGGCACGACTCTGGCCGGTACGTCCACGACGACCGCTTATACGGTAACCGGCCTGCAGCCGAACACGTCCTACACGTTTACCGTGAAGGCAAAAGACGCGGCCGGCAACGTATCTGCGGCCAGCGCGGCGGTAACGGTTACGACGGCAGCCCCGGATACGCAGGCGCCGACCGCGCCGACTAATTTGAAGGCCGGAAATGTAACCGCTAACAGTGTGGCGCTCAGCTGGACGGCTTCTACCGACAACGTCGGGGTAGCAAGCTATGACGTGTACAACGGCACCGCGCTTGCGGGCTCCACGTCTTCGACAAGCTACACGGTGACGGGCCTTCAGGCGAACACGGCGTATACGTTTACCGTAAAAGCCAAAGATGCGGCGGGCAACGTGTCCCCTGCGAGCGCGGCTGTATCGGCAACGACGACGACTCAGCCGACCGGAAGCAACGAGATTATCGGCTACTTCCCGAGCTGGACTTCGTATAACACGCCTTCTTTCACACCGGCCAATGTTGATCCGACTAAAGTGTCGGTGATCAACTACGCTTTCCTGGACATCTGCTGGAACGGCAGACACGGCAATCCGTCCAGCGATCCGGAAAACCCGAACGCGCAGACTTGGCCTTGCCAGGGAGGCAACGGCTCCGCCAATAACGCACCGAACGGTTCCATCGTCCTGGGCGATCCTTATGTCGATGATGTCGGCGAAGGCGGCGGCTACGAGAACCTGAAAAAACTGGCTCAGCTGAAAACGAAAAATCCGAAGCTGAAGCTGTTCTTCTCAGTCGGCGGATGGACTTGGTCCAACCAGTTCTCCAACACGGCTGCGGATGCGACAGCCCGCCAAAACTTTGCGACTTCGGCGGTTTCCCTGCTCCGCCAGTACAATTTTGACGGCATTGATATCGACTGGGAATATCCGAACGCCATCGGCGTACCGTGCGCTTCCGGTCAAACCTGCCAGCGCGCGGCGGATAAAGCCAACTACATCCTGCTGCTGCAAACCCTGCGCCAACAACTGGACACCGCCGGACAGAAGGACGGCAAGCAATACTATATCACGATCGCTTCCGGCGCTAATTCCACTTTCGTGGCGGATGCGGGCGGAACTTCGAACTGGATCAACCAAGCTGCGAACTATCTGGACTGGATCAACATCATGACTTACGATTTCCACGGTCCTTGGGATACTTCCAGCAATCACGTAGCACCGCTTTACAACGATCCGAGCGATCCGTCGGGCACTCCGCAGTTCAATGTGGATTCCGCCGTCAAAATCTACCTGAACAAAGGCGTTCCTGCCAGCAAAATCACGGTAGGCGAACCGTTCTACGGCTACGGCTGGAACGGCTGTAACGCGGGAGCCAAAGGCGACGGCTTGTATCAAAGCTGCTCCGGCTCCTCCAACACGGGTTCGGACGGCTCCACGTTCAACTTCTCGTACCTGCAGAACAAAGGCTACCTGACGAAAGACGCAAGCGGCAAATATACAGTGGGCGGCCTGGGCTTCACGCGTTACTGGAACGACGTGACCAAGACTCCTTACCTGTACAACCCGACGAGCAAAATTTTCATCACTTACGAGGACGAGGCTTCGATCCACGCGAAGAACGAATATGCGAAGTCCAAAGGGCTGCGCGGCGTCATGTTCTGGGAGCTGGAAGCCGACAGCAACAAAACGCTGCAAACGGTCGTTTCCAACGATCTGCCTCACTAAGCACTTATCCATTTGGAGATTCTTATAGGAAGAAAAGCGGGCGCTGTCTTACGACGGCGCTCTTTTTTTAATATTATGACAAAAAAAGGGCGCCGCGGGGGCTTTTGCGGGTTGCGGGCGAACATTCACAAAGGTACACTAGTTATGTTACCTGATTTGCACAATGAAAGGATATGAATCATGCGATCTTTACGCAGAGAAGATATAGAGCTTTTGGCTCCTGCCGGCGACTGGGATTGTCTGCGGGCGGCCGTAGCGAACGGCGCCAATGCGATTTTTTTCGGGGTTGAAAAATTCAATGCCCGCGCACGCGCGCACAATTTCAAGATGGATGAACTGTCCGACATTATGTCGTTTCTACATTTATATGGCGTCAAAGGCTTTTTGACGTTCAACATTCTCGTGTTTGAGGACGAGCTTCGCGATGCGAAAGAACTTATCGAGGCTTGCGTGGATGCGGGTGTGGACGCGGTAATCGTACAGGATCTGGGCCTGGTCAAAATGATCCGCGACATCTCCCCGGATTTCCCGATCCACGGATCGACGCAGATGACCATTACTTCGCCGGAAGCGGTGGAGTTTACAAAACCGTTCGATATCGAACGTGTCGTGCTCGGACGCGAAAACAACTTGAAGCAGATCAAAACGATCGGCGACCAGGCGAAGCTACCGATGGAAGTTTTCGTGCACGGTGCGCTGTGCGTTTCCTATTCGGGACAATGCCTGACATCCGAAATGTGGGGCGGACGCTCCGCCAACCGCGGAGAATGCGCCCAGGCCTGCCGGCTGCCGTATGACCTGATCGTCGACGGTGAGCCCAAGCCGATGGGGGACGTGGCTTACCTGCTGTCGCCCAAGGATTTGGCCGCTATCGAACTGGTTCCGCAGCTTATCGAAGCGGGCGTCACCTCGTTCAAGATCGAAGGGCGCCTGAAAAGTCCGGAGTATGTGGCCAACGTCGTGAGCAAGTACCGCCGGGCTATCGATGCGTATTTCGACGGGAAGGATGCGAAGCCGTCCAAGGAAGACATCCGTGAGCTCCAGCAGAGCTTCTCGCGCGGATTCACGAGCGGGTTCCTCGAAGGAACGAATAACAAGAAGCTCGTGGACGGCACGTTCCCCAAGAGCCGCGGCGTATTCCTCGGCCGCGTGAAGCAGGTTCTGCGCGATGCGGTCATTTGCGAGATTGAGGCGCCGCTCAAGCGCGGAGACGGGATCGTGTTCGATGCGGGCGACCCGACGAAGAAGGAAGAGGGCGGCCGCGTGTATGACTTGCGCCGCAAAGGAGTCAAGATGGAAGGCGAAGCCGAGGGCGGCCTGATCGAAATCGTACCGGGACGCAACGATGTCGATCTCGGACGCGTCCGCGTCGGAGACCGGATCTGGAAGACGAGCGATCCGGCGCTCGACAAGCGTCTGCGCCAAACGTACGAAACGGAGAAGCCGTACCGTACGTTCCCGGTTCACGTGCGCGTCACCGGGGCGGTGGGCCAGCCGCTGAAAAGCTGGTGGAGCGATCCTTCCTCGAGCCACAGTGTGTTCGTGGAAAGCGAAGCGCTGCTGGAAGCGGCCCTGAAGCGCCCTCTCGGCGAAGAGGTGCTGGCGGAGCAGCTGGGACGTCTCGGCGGCACGATCTTCGAGCTGGCCGGACTGGACGTCCAGCTCAGCGGAGACGTGATCGTCCCGATGCGCGAGCTGAACGCCCTGCGCCGCCGCGCCGTGGAGCTGCTCGAAGCCGAGCGCCAGAAGCCGCGCCGGTACATGAAGCGCGAGGTCGACGCTTACGCCGACGAGCAGTTGCTCCAGGCGCCGGTGAGCGCCGAAGAGCGCCGGGCAAGCGGCCGCGCGGATGCGGCTGCACAGCCGGCAGACCCTGCGCACACGGCTGACGCGGCGGACCGGGCCGCAGACGGCACCGGAGCCGCCCCTTCCGCCGGTGGGGGACAGGCCGTGCAGCCTTACGGCGTGCGCCTGACCGCGCTCTGCCGCGGCATCGAGCAGGTGCTTGCGGCCGTCGAAACCGACGTCGATATGATCTACGCCGATTTCGAGTTCATCAAGCAGTTCCCGGCCGCCGTGGAGGCCGCTCATGCCGCGGGCAAGAAGATTGCGCTGGCGACTCCGCGCATTCATATGCCCGGCGAGACCGGCTACTTCCGCAATATTTTGAAATTGCGGCCGGATGCGGTACTTATCCGGAACACCGGCGCGATGTACTTCTTCATGAAGTACCGCGCGGAGAACCCGGAGGAGTACCAGCCGGAGCTGATCGGCGATTTCTCGCTGAACATCGCCAACCACAAGACGGCTTCGCTCTTCGTAGAAGCCGGATGCTCCATGGTCACTCCGTCGTACGATCTGAATATCCAGCAGATGGTGGATATGCTGTCGCGCACGGATACGTCGAAGATGGAGATGGTGATCCAGCAGCACATGCCGATGTTCCACACGGAGCACTGCGTGTACTGCACGTTTATGAGCGAAGGCACCGATTTCACGAACTGCGGGCGTCCTTGCGAAGATCACCGCGCCTCCCTGCAGGACCGGATCGGCATGTCCCATCCGGTTCGCGTGGATGAAGGCTGCCGCAACACGGTCTACAACGCCATTGAGCAATCCGGGGCCGAGTACTTGAACCATTTCCTTGAGCTGGGCGTACGCTCTTACCGCGTCGAGTTCCTGGAGGAATCGCCGGAGAAGGTCAAGGAAGTGCTGGACCTGTACCGCCGTGCGATCCGGGGCAACATTACCGGCACGCAGGTATGGAAGACGCTCAAAGCGACTAATCAGCTCGGCGTTACCCGCGGTCAGCTTGTTAAATGGGGCCGCGTGGATACGATGGAATAAGCAACCGATCGGAACAAAGAAAGGCCTGCCGGCAACCCGGCGGGCCTTTTTTGATTATTATGATGCCGTTACTTGATACGAATGCGGTACGGTTCTCTTAGAGGATTTGGCCACTCTTGCAAAGTAGTGGTCAACACGCCTCCGTAGTCTTTTTTGGGAATCGTGAAAGATTCGACGGATTCCTCGGGGGCCGCTCCTGAAGTTCTGGTTGAGGTCTGGTTCGACACTTCGATCTTGTTCCCGGCCGCATCTTCCCAGCTGCCTGTGCCCGCCATATAACCCATGTTGTCCCAGGAGGAATCGAGCCCGCTTAATTTGAGGGATACGGAGTAGCTGTCGCCCAAGTCGGTTAGCTTCAGGAGCTGAAGCCGGTTGTCCGGAGATACGATCTGTTTATTCGCCGCATCCAGCTTCACGGTTAACTGATCTTTGTCCAGAGCGGTCACCAGGCTGCCTTCCACATACAGTTCCTTCGGTTGGGTAAAGTAGGTGCTTTCGAAGATGAGTGTTTTTTTATCCTCGCTATCGTTGGATGCACCCCAGCTCGAGAGGCGTTCCCCTTTTTCGGTGACCAAATGAATGTCGCGCAGCCCGAAAAGCTGCTTCGTGTTGCTTTCCGCATACGAAACGTCCAGCAAAACTCGGGTCGGGTAAAGCTTGGCTTCATTAAATGTAACCGTTTGACCCTGTATGACGACGCTTTTCCCGATCGGAATCGTCTCCACCCGGTTCATGAACAGCTCCCGGTCGAGCTTGAAAGGTATCTGCATCACCGGGCCGTCATCACCCGCCAGCCTGGCTTCGAAAATGAAGTCTTCCGGCATAGGCGCGTCCTCAGCCAGCATCGCATCCAAATAGTCGCTGCCTGAAGATACAGGCTCGGCAGGGACGGGAGAATGCTGATAACTAGTTAAAGCCGGCAATCGGCTTCCGTCTGCAGGGCGCAGGTCTATCACGGGGCCGCGTTTCGAGGCGGAGCGGGCATTGTTCCAAGAATAAAAAACCACGATACGCGATTCATCCGCAATGACGCCGTTAAGCGTGACGGTCTCTCCGTTCTCCGTGCGAGAAATGTCGATCGGCTGAAAAAATTCGTTGTCGAATGCCCGCGCCAACCCTTTATCCTGCGTGCTCAATATCCGGACGAAAACCTCCATACCCGGAATCTGACGGATCGCAGAAGCAAAGGCGGGAGACACATGGATCATGGCCGCAAATACCGTAACCAGCAAGATAAAAGAGGCCGCAGCGGTTAAAGATGTCCGGTTCCGGCGCCGCAAGGCCCTGGCTCTTTGAATACCTTGCGCTATGGCAAGGTCCGCCTCGGCCGGGATTTCCCCGTCTGCCGCTCCGCGCAGTTCTTTTTGCAGCCAATCGTGCTCATCCATAAGCTTCCTCCTCCCTTCCGAGAATCAATTTTAACTGATCGAGCGCCTTTCGCGCCCTCGTTTTGACGGTGCTTTCCGGCATTTGCAGCAGAGCGGCGATCTGGGGATAGCTCCAGTCCTCCATATATTTGAGGATAACGAGTTGTTTTTCGGAAGGCTGAAGGCAGTCCAGGGCCATATATAAATCCAGGTTGTCGGGCTGGGGGCCGGATACTTCTTTCGGTGCCGCGTAATCCGGTGGAACGGTACGTTTTTGGCGCTTTCGTTCATCGGCGCAATAATTCAGCAGAATACGTGTAATCCAAGTAGAAAACAGTGCGTGATCGTGCAGCTTGCGAATACTGCGAAAGGCCCGGAATGCCGTTTCCTGCAGGGCATCCAGCGCGTCCGGTCGGCTGTGAAGGTAGGCGTAGGCGATCCGGTACAGCCTTGCTTTTTCCTCCTCCATAAGCCGTGTAAAAGCTTGATCGTCCCCGTTCCGTGCAGCCCGGACAAGCATTTCGGTGTCCAGAAAAAGGTCCCTCCTCCCGGTTTCTATTGTATTAGACGGTTCGGGAGAGAAAATCGTCGGAGCTCCGGCAAAAATATTTCGTTCACAATTTAGACATATTTTTTTAATCCGAAATTCAGTTTTGTTTAAGCTTGTTTTATTGTGCCCTGGGTATATTGAGTACGGCTTCTACAAAAGAACGTTGTCTATCCATCCCAGAACATATGACTGATAAACATCTATTTGACCGTTGAAAAGGAGGGGGCAGGATTGCTGGAAGTGAACGGAGTCAGCAAGCTCTACGAAAACTCCCGGGGAGTCAGGGAGATCAATTTCTCCATGCAGCGCGGGGAAATCGTGGGCTTTTTGGGGCCCAACGGAGCAGGCAAAACGACTACCATGAGGATGATTACGGGATACTTGAATCCGACGGGCGGGAACATCCTGGTGGACGGCTTGTCTATGGCCGATCATCCCCGCAAGGCAAGGCGCAAGATCGGATATTTGCCTGAAACGCCGCCGCTTTATCCGGAAATGACCGTACGGTCGTACCTGAAATTTGTGGCCGATCTCAGAGACGTACCTGTCCGGGCGCAAAAAGGCAGGGTTAACGAAATTATTGACAAGCTGGGGCTTAACGGACGCGAAAACCAGATCATCCGCAGCTTGTCCAAAGGCTATAAGCAGCGTCTGGGGCTGGCGCAGGCGATCGTCCACAAACCCGATTTGCTTGTGCTGGACGAACCCACTTCGGGGCTGGACCCGAAGCAGATTATTGAAATCCGCAATCTGATCCGCGAGCTGGGCGAAAATCATACGGTGCTGCTCAGTACGCACATTCTGCCCGAAGTGAACACGCTGTGCAACCGGGTGCTCATTATTAATCAGGGGCAGATTGTGCTCGACGAGAAGCCGGAGATGCTCGGCGCGACGATGGGCGACACATTTGAGGTGTCGCTCGAAGTGAAGGGGCCGCGCGAGGAAATCATCTCGCTGCTGGGCTCTACCGCCGGCATCGCCGCTGTGCGGGAGCTGGCGGACGCCGTACCCGCTGCGGTGGCGCTTGGCCTGGCCAGTACCCCGGAGGCTGCGGCATCCGAGGCGGGCGCAGCGGCTGACGCGGCAGAGACAGCGGCTGTGGCGTCGGTCTCGCCGGATGCAGCTGCAGAACCGGCGGGCTCTTCCGGCTCCGCCGTGCAGACGGACGGCCCCGGACGGCCCCAATCGGGGGCCGTCGAAGAGCCGGCGGCAGCCGGAGCGGCCTCGGCGGAACCGCAGGCGAAGACCGGCGGACAGCAGACCGCTTCTCCGGGGGGAACTGCCCCGGATACGGTCAAGCTGCTCGTCGCGTCAGCCGACAGCACGGACATCCGCGAGCCGCTGTTCTTCCGTCTGGCGGAAGCCGGTTATCCCATCCTGGAGATGAAGCGGGAGAGCCTTAGCCTCGAGGATATTTTCCTGAAGCTGACGACCGACGAGAGCTTGTCCGGCTCTGACGAAGACGAGCCGGAGACCAGTCCGGGACAGGCGTCCAAACTGGACCGTGTCAGCAGATGGCTGCCGCTGAAGGACAAGACCGGAAGCTCGGCGGCGGGCCAATCGAAGGGGGGCGGCGAAGATGCGTAGAACGTGGGCGATCTGCTCGAAAGAACTGCAAATGTTTTTCTATTCGCCGACCTCTTATGTCGCGTTCGCTTTTTATGTGCTGGTGTCGGGCATCATGTTTTACTTGAACTTTGTCATGGTGCAGCCCAGCCTGATCGATATCCGGTATGTGGTCGGAAACATTACGTTCATTTACCTGTTCATCATCCCGCTGCTTACGATGCGCCTGGTGGCGGATGAATTTCGTCACGGCACGGATGAACTGCTGCTTACCTCGCCCGCCGGCATCGGCGAAATTGTGCTGGGCAAGTACATGGCCGCGCTTATCGTCCAGTTTCTGCTGACTGTGTGCAGTCTGGTCTACCCGCTGATCATGTCTGCCTTCGGCACGCTGGACCAGCCGGTCCTGTGGCTGTCATACCTCAGCATGTTCCTGCTGGGAGCCGCCATGATGGCGATCGGCCTGTTTGCCTCCACGTTATCCAACAACCAGATGGTGGCCGGGATTGCGGGTTTTGCCTTTCTTCTGTTTTTCTGGCTGATCGACTGGATGGCCGACGGATTCGGCGGCAAGTTCCGGGAATGGATCATCCAATTCTCGATGAGCGGCCGGATGGCCAATATGCAGAAGGGAATTCTTCAAGGAGCGGATATCCTGTTCTTCGTGACGCTTGCGGCCGTGTTCCTTATTCTCGGCATGCAGACCCTTGAAAGAAAACGGTGGAGGTGACAGCGATGAAGAAATGGCTGCGCGGTACAAATACGGCGGTAATTTCAATCGCCGTCATCGGAATTTTTATTCTGCTGACCTTCTTTCTCCATTCGTTGAAAGATTTTCAGCTCGACTTGTCCAAAAACAAAATGTACACACTCTCGGATCAAACGCTGGGAACTCTCAAAGATCTGGGCAAAGACATTCATGTCACGGCATTTACGAATCCTCAGGAAGATCCGGACGGCGTGCTGACCCGCGAAGTGACGGATATGGTTCAGGAATACAGCAAGCGTACGGGCAAGATTACGTATAATCAGTACGACATGCTGAAAGAGCCCTCCAAAGTCCAGCAGTACGGCGTTCAGCAGAGCAGTCTTGTTTTCGAAAGCGGAAGCCAGAAAAAAGTGATCACCTTCCAGGAGATGTTCACGGCCGGTCAAGGCTCCGGATCGTATCAGTTTGCCGGGGAAGAGAAGATGACCCAGGCCGTCAAAAGCCTGACCAGCACCGAAAAGCATACGGTTTATTTCTTATCGGGGCACCAGGAAATTACGCTCCAGGAAATGACCGTTTTGAAATCAAGCTTGGAGGGCGAAAATTACACGGTTAAAGATCTTAATCTATACCGGGAAGGCAAGATTCCGGACGATGCCGACATGCTGTTTCTGATCGGTCCCCAAACCGATTTGAACGACAAAGAGGCCGAGCTGATCAAGCAGTACCTGAGCGGAAAAGGGAAGCTGTACGTCTCCCTGGGCTTCAGCCAGGAAATGGCGTCCAAATGGAAAAACATCGATGCCCTCATGAACACGTACGGCGTCAAGGATCAGCATGCGGTCGCCATCGAAGCGAAGCAGAGCACCCTGTACGATCCGCTTACGATTATTCCGGAGTACGGGGATCACGACATCACGACAAAGCTGAAAAACTACAATCTCCTGACGATGATGTCGCTGGCAGTTGCTCTGAATGCTCAGGAGGAGGGCGATTTTAAAAGTACGCCGATTTTGAAGACGTCGGCACAGGCTTACGGGGAAACGGATATCGCCGGGTTGATGAAATCCCAGACCAATCAGGACGACAAAGATGTGAAAGGCCCGCTCAACCTGGGCTATGCCGTAGAAGATAAAGACAGCAAGCCTAAGGCCGTCATACTCGGCGGTTCCACGTTCCTGATGGATCAGGAGATCAACGTGCAGGGCAATCGTGATTTTGCGATGAACAGCATCGGATGGCTTCAGGAGAAAAAAGATCAGGTGACGATCCGGCCCAGACAGAATGAAGCGTATCAAACCGCTGCTTTAACGCCGGGACAGGCCAAAACGATCTTTTTCGTGGCGATCGTCTTTATGCCGCTGATCTTCCTGCTGCTCGGCGGGTTTATCTGGTGGAGGAGGAGAAAAGGGTGAAAAAGTTCGCGCCCGCGCTGCTTTTGATTTTCGTGTTTCTGGGTGGTCTCTGGTATGCCTGGAGCCAGGATTTTTTCAAGGAAAAACAAGCGGAGACATCCAAGCCTCTTGTTCATGTAAATGTTGCGGATGTCCAAAGTTTCTCTATCTTGAGCGGAGACCAGCAGACGGAACTGGTCCGCAAGGACGGCGAATGGTCGATGACCAAGCCCTCGGCTGCTCCGCTTAACCCTAACTTGACCGAAGGCTGGATGGATTCTTTTAATTTGCTGACACAGGAAAGGATCGTGGAAGATAAGGCGTCCGATCTGGCCAAATACGGGCTCGACAAGCCTTCATCCGTCTATAGAGTAAATCTTGCGGACGGTACTTCCCAGGAAGTGAAGGCGGGATCGCTGACGCCGGTGGAAGGGTACGTCTATGTGCAGTTGGGAAGCTCTCCTGCCGTCTATCAAGTGGGAGAATCCTCGCTATCCGTCTTGAATAAGTCGCCGCTGGATTTCGTGGAAACGAGTCCGGTGAAATTCGATTACGATCAGGTAAAAAGCGTCATGTTCTCCTGGAAGGATCATAAATGGTCCCTGACGAAGAACGAACCGGATAAATCGGCGGCCCAGTCCAAATGGAAGCTGCCGGACCGTGAAATCGAGGGGACGGAGGCGACCCAGGTTCTGGATAAGCTGCTATTCATGAAAACGGAAGAAATGCCGAAACGGGCCGCCGATGAGGCGATTAAGCCGGGGGAATGGACGCTGGAAATTGTCCGGACCGTGGATGGCAAAGAGATCAAAGATACGTACGGCGGCCGCCCCAACGGCAAAGCCGTATGGATTGCCAAGCAGGGCGGAGATTGGGCCTATGCCATTCCGCAGACGGCTATGGAAGAAGTAGCGGCTTCTAATGTGAAAAAGGAATAGCGGCCTTAAAATGGCCTTAATGCCGGCAGGACTTCTACAAGTCCTAAAAAAAGAGAACGCCGTCTGCATTCCCTCCGTTATTAGACGGAAGAAACCTGAAGAATAAAAGCGCACGATGCTTTTATTCTTTTTTTTGCTGTGAACTGCTTGTACCAAGAGAGAATGAATCACATAGGATGGGTAAAAAATGGGCATGCTGATAAAAACATCCGATCAGGGGGTTGAGGGAATGACAATCAGTCATGCCGGAGAGCATCGTGTCGTTTACAAAGAAGAACATTTGGAAAGGGTCACTCTTCCCGAGCTTCAGTCGTTAGGGGACCTGATCCGTTTTGAACATATGCTGGCCAAACGCTGCGCCGAAGAAGCCGAATCTTCAACGGATGTAGAGCTGCGGGAAGTGCTGGAGCAATTGGCCGTGCTCCGGCTCGGCTGTGCCCGGCAGCTTCTGGCTGCGCTAAGAAGCACGGAACTATGAGCCGGCACCTTAAATCTCCGACTATAAGCTGTAGAGGATCTAATGAACAGACCGTATGAACTAAATGGAGGTGGCTGCAGATGAAACAGGAACTTCAAACGGATCGAGCCGGAGAGAAACAATGGGAGGCTGCCGAACGGACGATGTCCGATTTTAAAAGGCTTGCGTCCAGATACGCATCGGCCGCATGGGATGCCCGGCAGCCCGGCATTCGCGCTCTTTACCGCCAGCTTCTCCAGCAGACGCTGGACGATCAGGATAAGCTGTACAGGCTTCTGGCCGACCGCGGGGACAAGAAGAAGATCCAAAACGCCAGCGGGGAAGACGTGCTGCAGGAGATTGCCAGCCATGACCGGGCGCTCTCCGAGCTGGAAGCCGCTATCCGGAAAGATTTTGCCGGAATAGAAGCGAAAGAAGTTGAAACAGGGGCGTCGCCGGAAGCGGTTCCGTATACAGCCGAAGCGGACAAAACGGCAGGCTTAGAACCTGTTACTTACGAAGAGAAAGAACTTGAAATATTCGGAGAGCGTCCCGATTACTATTCTTCTCTTTCCTCGTCTTCCGTCTATGATTCTTCATACGGAGAGGTCTACGATTCCGAGACGTTAGTCTCGGATGAGGAAGAACCGGTTTCCGCGGAAGCAGCGGAAACGGGCTCGAGCGCGCTCGCAGCGCCTGAGCAGGCGGCCCCCGCCCCTGCGGCAAGCGCAGCCCCTGCGCCGATGGCGCCGTCGCGCTTCGGAGGCGCGCCCGCTCCCGCAGCGCCTGAGCAAGCGGCTCCCGCCCCTGCGGCAAGCGCGGCTCCCGCGCCGATGGCACCGTCGCGCTTCGGAGGCGCGCCCGCTCCCGCAGCGCCCGAGCAGGCGGCTCCCGGCCCGGCGGCAAGCGCGGCCCCGCCGTACGCCGCTCCGCGCTACGGCAGCCCTGCCACAGGCGGAGCTGCGCCTTACGGCACGCCTGCCGCGGCAGCGCCGCCCGCGACCTACGGGCAGCCCGCTCCCGGCGTGCCGGTTGGGCCGTCCTACGGCGGCTTCCGCAGTCCCGCCCCGGCCCCGGCATCGGCTCGCGAGCCTTACGGCCAGTCCCGGCCGCAGCCGGGTCAGCCCGCGGCAGGCGCTTACTCTGCCGGCCAGCCCCAGCGGTACGGGCAGCCCTACGCCCGCCAGCCGCAGCAGCCCGGCCCGGCGTCAATCACGGCGCCGTCTGCACAGCAGCTATACAACCCCCCGTATAGGGGAGAGGGCGGCGGCAGGCCGCCTGCATATCGTCCGCAGGGTTAACGAACCTAGCCCCGGTCTTTCGAATCCTGTCGGCAGCCTGGCACAATACAAGGTGCCGTCCTCAAAAAAACGCCTCCTCCAAAGGCGTTTTTTTATTGCCGTAATTCCCGGGACTTGTGGACTCGGGGAAGCGACGCCGATGGCTGTTTACGGATCCACTTCAGGAAAGCCCGCATCCGTTCATCGCCGCGCAGTGCATCAAGCGTATGCAGACCCCGTTCCAGCTGTTCGTTCGTAAACAGGGCGTGAATCTGCTTATGGCAAGGAATGCAAAGCATAGCCGTAGGAAGAAAGGTGCCTCCTTTTTCCTTCGGAGCCAAGTGATGCTCGGTCCGTTTCACCTCGCGGCGTCCGCATAATTCGCAGGTTCCCTGCTCTCTCTTTTTAACCATGTTGGCCTCTTCCTTCCGGTGCATATTCGCCGATTACAGTATTCCCTTGCCGAAGATGCTGGCATGTTTCCTCATTGCGCCACATATACAAGTTACAGGGATGTCCCTCCCGGCCATTTTATTAACCGAAGGAGTGTCTAAATCATGCGTAAAATAAGCGGTAAACGATCTTTTGTGCTCATGCTTCTCCTCCTCTTTGCCTGCAGCGGGGCCTTAACGGCATGCGGCTTCCAGAACAAATCGGAGCAGGTCGGCAGTTCGGCCGTTTCAGGCGCGGCCCCGACTATTGATGCAACCTTAACGCAGGAAGGCACATCCGCCGTTATTTCCTACAAGGTCAGCAATTTAACGATCGCAGGCGACAGCATGGGAGCAGCGCCCAAACAAGGGGAAGGCCATCTCCACATTTACGTGGACGGCGTTCAGAAAGCGATGCTTAAGACAGACGCCCCGGTCCGCCTGGAAAACATCCCTCCGGGCAAACATACGATCAAACTGTCCCTCCAGCAGAACGATCATGTTCCTTTAAATGTGGAAAAAGTATTCGATGTAACGATTAAAAAGTGATTTCGGACTTTTCAAGGCCTACATAACCGGGTATCCCGAGAAGCCGAAACCGGACGAACCTCGCGTTCGGACCGGTTTCTTTTTTTATTTTCCCGGCTTTAAGTGCGGGCTTCCTTTCACTCCCACCTCTCAAAATAGAAGTTTCTCTTTCACGAACGTACATTCCTGTTTTATAATAAAAAGAGGTCTGTTTCCTGATTTGACACACCCGGACGCGTAGCATAGACTGAGGGTATTGAAGTGCAGACAGGCGGCTTATTTACGCCTATGCTTGAGCGGAGGGAAGAAACGTTTTGATCGTAGACAGCTCAACCTGGAAACATGTGTTTAAGCTCGACCCCGACCGGGAAATATCCGACGAGGCTCTGGAGCGTATTTGTTTGTCCGGCACCGATGCCATTCTTGTCGGCGGCTCGTCCGGTGTGACGTTTGACAATACCGTGGATCTGCTTGCTCGGATACGCGGATTTGAAGTGCCCTGCATATTGGAAGTGTCCGATTCGGAAGCGATTGTGCCGGGCTTTGACCTGTTTTTTATCCCGATGGTGCTTAATGCCGGAGATCCCCAGTGGATTCTCGGCCGTCATCACGAGGCGCTCAAAGAATACGGGGCTATCATGGACTGGAATGAAATTCTAGTCGAAGGCTATGTCATTCTGAACGGGGAATCTACCGCCGCGAAAGTGACGTCAGCCCGTACGGACCTGACCGAGCGTGACGTTGTGGCTTATGCCCGCATGGCGGAGCATCTGCTGCGTTTGCCGATTTTTTATGTGGAATACAGCGGAACTTTCGGAGATATGGAGCTTGTCAGAAGGACGAGACGTGTCCTCGAAGGCACCCGGCTTTTCTACGGCGGCGGCATTGACGGTCCCGAGAAAGCGAAGCTGGCGGCCGAAGCCGCCGATACGATTGTGGTCGGCAACCTTATATATGAAGATTTGGACCGGGCGCTGGAGACAGTGCGGGCGTTGATATAAACGAGCGGGGATCGGTTTCGGCCGGTCAGCCGTGGAAGGAAGGTAATTTCATGATTGATATACAGCAAGCCGTTCAGAAGCTCAACCCTCAGCAGCGTAAAGCCGTGGAAGCGACCGAAGGGCCTCTTCTCATTATGGCGGGAGCGGGGAGCGGCAAGACCCGGGTGCTGACCCACAGAATCGCATATTTGATCGGAGCGAAGCGGGTTGCCCCTTGGAGCATTCTGGCCATTACGTTTACTAACAAAGCCGCACGCGAAATGCGTGAACGGGTCGAACAGCTTGTGGGCCCGTCCGCTAATGACATCTGGGTCTCCACGTTCCACTCCATGTGCGTGCGGATTCTCCGCCGCGATATCGACCGGATCGGGTTTACTTCGAATTTTTCCATCTTGGATTCCGGCGATCAATTATCCGTTATTAAAACTTGCATGAAAGAGCTCAACATCGATACAAAGAAATTCGAGCCCAAAGCCGTTCAAGCCGCAATCAGCACAGCCAAGAACGAACTGGTTACCCCTCAGCGCTTTGAGCAGAAGATCGGGGATTATTTTGACGGTTTGGTGGCCAAAGTTTATACCCTGTACCAGAAAAAACTCAAAAGCAACAACTCCCTGGATTTCGACGATCTCATCATGGCGACGATCCAGCTTTTTACCGATGTGCCTGAAGTTCTGGACTTTTATCAAAATAAATTCCGCTTTATTCACGTGGATGAGTATCAGGATACGAACCGCGCCCAGTATATGCTGTGCCAGATGCTGGCGGACAAATCCAAAAATCTTTGTGTCGTAGGTGACTCCGACCAATCCATTTACCGCTGGCGGGGAGCGGATATCACGAACATCCTCAACTTCGAGGAAGATTATCCGAACGCCACGACTATTTTGCTGGAGCAGAATTACCGCTCCACTTCGACCATTCTGCAGGCGGCCAACAAGGTGATCGGCAACAATACGGGCCGCAAAGCCAAGAATCTCTGGACCGACAAAGGCGAAGGCAGCAAAATCCGGGTATACCAGGCGGATTCCGAACATGACGAGGGGTATTTTATCGCCGGCGAAATTAATAAGAACATCGGTTCCGCGCAAAAATACGGGGATCACGCGATCCTATACCGGACCAATGCCCAATCCCGGGTCATCGAGGAAATTTTAATTAAATCCGATATTCCTTATCAGATCGTGGGAGGCGTCAAGTTCTACGACCGCAAAGAGATCAAGGATATTTTGGCTTACTTAAGACTTATCTCGAATCCGGATGATGATATCAGTCTGACGCGGGTCGTGAATGTTCCTAAACGGGGAATTGGGGATACTACTCTGGATAAGGTGGCCGATTTCGCGGCCAGACGGGGAATCTCAATGTTCGCTATGCTCGATGAAGTGGAATCGCTGGAAATTTCTGCGAGAACGCGCAACGCGCTTGCGGACTTCCGGGACATGATCCATAACCTTCACCGGATGGTGGACTACTTGTCCGTCACGGAACTGACCGAGAAAGTGCTGGAGATGAGCCAATACCGGATGGAACTGCAGCGTGAGAATACGCTGGAATCCAAGTCCCGGCTGGAGAACATCGACGAGTTCTTATCGGTTACGAGCGAGTTTGAAACCCGCAATGAAGACAAATCCCTTGTCGCGTTCCTGACGGATCTCGCGCTTATTGCGGATATAGATACGATGGACAAAGATGCGGGACCTCAGGACTCGGTCGTCTTGATGACTATGCACAGCGCCAAAGGCTTAGAGTTCCCCGTCGTCTTTATCATAGGCATGGAGGAAGGTGTCTTCCCTCACAGCCGGGCTGCCACGGACAACGAGGAACTGGAAGAAGAGCGGCGCCTGGCTTATGTAGGGATCACGCGTGCCGAAGAAAACCTGTTCCTCTCCTGCGCCCGGATGCGGATGCTTTTCGGCCGGACAAGCACCAACCCGCCGTCCCGGTTCCTCAAAGAGATTCCGCAGGAGCTCATGGAGATCGTTTCGTCCGGCGGAGGGGGCAGCACATTCTCCGGCTGGTCCCGCAGCGGCGGTACGAGCTTCGGCGGACGCACATCTTCCGGCTTCGGCAGCTCCGGCTCTACAAGCTTCGGGCAATCGGCCGCGGGGGGTTCTTCCTGGGGAAGCCAGTCTTCGTCGTTCGGCAAGTCTTCTCCGGCGGCAGGGACGGTGCGCAGCACGCCTCGTACGGCCCCCGCGGCGGCCGACGGCCAGCCGTCAGACTTCAAGATGGGCGACAAGGTATCCCACGGCAAATGGGGAACAGGCGTTATCGTGGCGGTTAAAGGCAAGGGGGACGATACCGAGCTCCAGATCGCTTTCCCGGCGCCCGTAGGCGTCAAACGGCTTTTGGCTAAGTTTGCACCGATTACGAAGCAATAATCCGAATTCAAGGAATAGATGAGACGAGAGGAAGAAAATAGATGGCCGACTTCACTGCGGAGATGAAGACCCTCATCGAAGCTATCGAGCAGCACAATTACAACTATTACACGCTGGACCGCCCGGTAGTTACCGATGCCGAATATGATAAGCTGTACGACCGGCTGGTGGAATTGGAGCGGGAATCGGGAGTGACTCTTCCGAATTCTCCTACAAGGCGTGTCGGCGGCGAGCTGTTGAAAGGGTTCGAACCCCACCGTCATCTCTCCCGGCTGTGGAGTCTGGACAAGACGCGCGACAAAGACGGCCTTAACGCGTGGCTGACGCGAGTATTGAAGCTCGTTGGCGAGTACAACAAACAGAATCCGGACAATCCTCTCCCGCATCCGACCTTCGTCGTTGAGCTCAAATTTGACGGTCTTACCCTCAATTTGACGTATGACAAGGGGATACTTGTCCAAGCTTCGACCCGCGGCAACGGAACAGTAGGAGAGGGAATCCTGGAGCAGGTGAAAACCATCCGTTCCGTACCTCTGGAGATTCCGTACAAAGACGGGACCATTGAAGTGCAGGGCGAAGGCCTGATGTTCCTGTCCGTTTTGGACCAGTATAATCAGACGGCGGCCGAACCGTTCAAAAATGCGCGCAATGCGGCCGCAGGGGCTCTTCGCAACCTGAATCCGCAAGTAACGGCGAAACGCAAACTGAGCGCCTTCTTCTATAATGTAGGCTATTCCGATAACCTCCGGTTCACCGACCATCGTGAGATGGTGGAGTTTCTTAAAGAGAATCGGTTTAAAGTTAATCCGGATATCAAATTTTTCGACTCCATCGACGATGTTATGGAGGAACTGGAGCGTATTGGAAGCAATCGCCTAAACTATGACTTCCTCATCGACGGAGCGGTAGTCAAAGTGGCGGATATGCGTACGCGGGAAGTGCTGGGCTATACCGAGAAATTTCCGCGTTGGGCTATCGCATTCAAGTTCGAGGCCGAAGAAGTTACGACCGTTCTGGAATCCGTATCCTGGGAAGTGGGACGCACAGGCAAAATAACGCCGGTAGCGCGTGTGGAGCCGGTCGATCTGGCAGGGGTGACCGTGCAAAATTGTACGCTGAACAATATCGGTGACATCGAGCGCAAAAACTTGAAGCATGCTCTGGGAAGTCTTGTTTATATCCGCCGCTCGAACGACGTGATCCCCGAAATACTCGGTAAGGCCACGGAAGAGATTGACGGTGAAGAGATCGTTTACCCGGAAAATTGCCCGGCCTGCGGAACTGCGCTTGAACAGCGCGGGGCCCATTTATTCTGTCCGAACCGCCTGGGCTGCAGGCCTCAAATGATCGGCAGAATTACTCATTTCGCTTCCCGCGACGCGATGGATATCGACACGTTCAGCGTCATGACGGCGGAACAGCTCTATCAGGAGGTGGGCGTACGCGATCCGGCGGACCTGTACAGGCTCACTTATGACGATCTGATCAAGCTGGAACGTTTCGGCGAGAAAAAAGCCAACAAGCTGCTTGCCGCGTTCGAGAAAAGCAAGGAGTGCGACCTGTCGTCCTTCCTGTTTGCTTTAGGCATTCCGAATACGGGCAAAACCACGACCAAAGTGCTGGCCGAGCATCTCGGCAGCCTGGACAGGGTCAGGGAGGCGTCGATCGAAGAACTGATCGCGCTGCCGGATGTCGGCGGTATCGTCGCCGACAGCATCTACAGCTTCTTCCGCGATCCGCTCATGCAGGACAGCATCTCCCGCATGCTTGCGGCGGGCGTCGCACCTCGCGCGGAAGAAAAGCCGGCTGCCGCGGCGGACGAGAGCCACCCCCTCTTCGGCAAAACCATCGTGCTGACAGGTACGCTCAGCGCGATGAGCCGGGACGAAGCGGCGGATAAGCTCGAAGCCCTCGGGGCCAAAGTAACCGGCAGCGTCTCGAAGAAGACGGACATCGTGATCGCCGGGGAGAGTGCCGGCAGCAAGCTTGCCAAGGCCCAGTCTCTTGGCATCCGCATTATAGATGACGAGCAGGAGCTTCTTGCTCTGCTCGGAGAGTAGCTAGACACCGTTTGGATACAAGAGACAAGGCTCGTTCGTACGGGCCTTGTCTTTACTCTTGTATATAGAAGAAGTTCGAGAGAGGAACTCCGACAGTTTACTGGTTTATCCCGCGGAATCTTTGGGGCAACCGCCATGTGATTGACCATCGTTGTGGATGCCAAGCGCCGCGCTTAATAGGAGAAAACAGCCGCTATTCAGGGTTATTTTAAAGGCTGTGGAAGCCTGAATTTCATGCTTGTACCCATTTTTCAACCTCATTAAACACCTGGAAGAAAATTCTTTTAAAATAGGGGTTGCAAATAGTTAAAAAGCCTGATAATATTAGTTCTTGTCACCGCAAGTGACGCAAACATTAAGTAAGCTCCTTGAAAACTGAACAGAACTAATTTACAACCAGCATAGATTTAAAATTGAGCTTAATCAGCTTGAGATAAACCGCTGGCCATTGGCCGGCACAACTTTATCGGAGAGTTTGATCCTGGCTCAGGACGAACGCTGGCGGCGTGCCTAATACATGCAAGTCGAGCGGACTTGAAGAGAAGCTTGCTTCTCCGATAGTTAGCGGCGGACGGGTGAGTAACACGTAGGCAACCTGCCTGTAAGATCGGGATAACTACCGGAAACGGTAGCTAAGACCGGATAACCGGTATCTCCGCATGGAGAGATCGTGAAACACGGAGCAATCTGTGGCTTACGGATGGGCCTGCGGCGCATTAGCTAGTTGGTGAGGTAACGGCTCACCAAGGCGACGATGCGTAGCCGACCTGAGAGGGTGAACGGCCACACTGGGACTGAGACACGGCCCAGACTCCTACGGGAGGCAGCAGTAGGGAATCTTCCGCAATGGACGCAAGTCTGACGGAGCAACGCCGCGTGAGTGATGAAGGTTTTCGGATCGTAAAGCTCTGTTGCCAGGGAAGAATGCCAAGGAGAGTAACTGCTCTTTGGGTGACGGTACCTGAGAAGAAAGCCCCGGCTAACTACGTGCCAGCAGCCGCGGTAATACGTAGGGGGCAAGCGTTGTCCGGAATTATTGGGCGTAAAGCGCGCGCAGGCGGTTTTTTAAGTCTGGTGTTTAATCCCGAGGCTCAACCTCGGTTCGCACCGGAAACTGGGAGACTGGAGTGCAGGAGAGGAAAGTGGAATTCCACGTGTAGCGGTGAAATGCGTAGAGATGTGGAGGAACACCAGTGGCGAAGGCGACTTTCTGGCCTGTAACTGACGCTGAGGCGCGAAAGCGTGGGGAGCAAACAGGATTAGATACCCTGGTAGTCCACGCCGTAAACGATGCATGCTAGGTGTTAGGGGTTTCGATACCCTTGGTGCCGAAGTTAACACAGTAAGCATGCCGCCTGGGGAGTACGCTCGCAAGAGTGAAACTCAAAGGAATTGACGGGGACCCGCACAAGCAGTGGAGTATGTGGTTTAATTCGAAGCAACGCGAAGAACCTTACCAGGTCTTGACATCCCTCTGACCGGCTTAGAGATAAGCCTTTCCTTCGGGACAGAGGAGACAGGTGGTGCATGGTTGTCGTCAGCTCGTGTCGTGAGATGTTGGGTTAAGTCCCGCAACGAGCGCAACCCTTGAACTTAGTTGCCAGCAGGTAAGGCTGGGCACTCTAAGTTGACTGCCGGTGACAAACCGGAGGAAGGCGGGGATGACGTCAAATCATCATGCCCCTTATGACCTGGGCTACACACGTACTACAATGGCCGGTACAACGGGAAGCGAAGGAGCGATCCGGAGCCAATCCTAGAAAAGCCGGTCTCAGTTCGGATTGCAGGCTGCAACTCGCCTGCATGAAGTCGGAATTGCTAGTAATCGCGGATCAGCATGCCGCGGTGAATACGTTCCCGGGTCTTGTACACACCGCCCGTCACACCACGAGAGTTTACAACACCCGAAGTCGGTGAGGTAACCGCAAGGGGCCAGCCGCCGAAGGTGGGGTAGATGATTGGGGTGAAGTCGTAACAAGGTAGCCGTATCGGAAGGTGCGGCTGGATCACCTCCTTTCTATGGATATAACGGAAGAGCGAATCTTCCGATAAAAAGCTGGTTGTAAATTCTGTTCAGTTTTGATGGAGCTTATGGGGCCATAGCTCAGCTGGGAGAGCGCCTGCCTTGCAAGCAGGAGGTCAGCGGTTCGATCCCGCTTGGCTCCACCATCAACCTCCTAAAGGTCTTCAGACCGAAGGGAACTACAAAGTTGATCCTTGAAAACTAGATAGCGAAACATGTAACTAGAATCATCCAAACCTTTTGGTCTTGATGTAAAGCGAGGTTATATGCTGAGAAGTGATTTTTTAAGCGCAGCTTAATAGCACGAGTCAGGATATAACGGAGCGTTTGGTCAAGCTAATAAGGGCACACGGAGGATGCCTAGGCGCTAGGAGCCGAAGAAGGACGTGGCGAACGACGAAATGCCTCGGGGAGCCGTAAGCAGGCTTTGATCCGGGGATGTCCGAATGGGGGAACCCAGCTGTGGTAATGCGCAGTTACCATGCAGTGAATACATAGCTGCATTGGAGGCACACCCAGGGAACTGAAACATCTAAGTACCTGGAGGAAAAGAAAACAATAGTGATTCCGTCAGTAGCGGCGAGCGAACGCGGATTAGCCCAAACCAAGGGGCTTGCTCCTTGGGGTTGTAGGACGTCAATGTGGCAAAAGTTCATTAGGTGAAGCGATCTGGAAAGGTCCGCTGTAAAAGGTAACAGCCCTGTAGCCGAAAGTGAACGTATGCCTAGACGGATCCTGAGTACGGCGGGACACGTGAAACCCCGTCGGAATCCGGCAGGACCATCTGCCAAGGCTAAATACTCCCTAGCGACCGATAGTGAAGCAGTACCGTGAGGGAAAGGTGAAAAGCACCCCGGGAGGGGAGTGAAAAAGAACCTGAAACCGTGTGCCTACAAGAAGTCAGAGCCCGTTAATGGGTGATGGCGTGCCTTTTGTAGAATGAACCGGCGAGTTACGTTTGCATGCGAGGTTAAGCTGAAAAGGCGGAGCCGCAGCGAAAGCGAGTCTGAATAGGGCGACTATAGTATGCAGGCGTAGACCCGAAACCGTGTGATCTACCCCTGTCCAGGGTGAAGGTGCGGTAACACGCACTGGAGGCCCGAACCCACGAATGTTGAAAAATTCGGGGATGAGGTGGGGGTAGCGGAGAAATTCCAATCGAACTCGGAGATAGCTGGTTCTCCCCGAAATAGCTTTAGGGCTAGCCTCGGGGGATGTGTCGTGGAGGTAAAGCACTGATTGGGTGCGGGGCCCGCCAAGGGTTACCAAGTCCAGTCAAACTCTGAATGCCACAGACATTACCCCGGGAGTCAGACAGTGAGTGCTAAGATCCATTGTCAAGAGGGAAACAGCCCAGATCATCAGCTAAGGTCCCCAAGTGTGTGTTAAGTGGGAAAGGATGTGGAGTTGCACAGACAACCAGGATGTTGGCTTAGAAGCAGCCACCATTTAAAGAGTGCGTAATAGCTCACTGGTCGAGTGACTCTGCGCCGAAAATGTAACGGGGCTAAACACACCACCGAAGCTATGACTTAGACATCTAAAGATGTCTTGGGGTAGGGGAGCGTTCTGTATGGAGTGAAGGTAGATCGTGAGGACTGCTGGACTGTACAGAAGTGAGAATGCCGGTATGAGTAACGAAAAGATCAGTGAGAATCTGATCCGCCGAAAGCCTAAGGGTTCCTGAGGAAGGTTCGTCCGCTCAGGGTAAGTCGGGACCTAAGGCGAGGCCGAAAGGCGTAGTCGAAGGACAACAGGTTGAAATTCCTGTACCACCGTAAGCCGTTACGAGCAATGGAGTGACGCAGCAGGGTAGGGACGCGGACTGATGGATGTCCGTCCAAGCAGTGAGGCTGATGTGTAGGCAAATCCGCACATCGTGAAGGCTGGGCTGTGATGGGGAGCGAAAATTACAGTAGCGAAGGTCTTGATCTCACACTGCCGAGAAAAGCTTCTAGCCAGGCGAAGGTGCCCGTACCGCAAACCGACACAGGTGGGCGAGAAGAGAATTCTAAGGCGCGCGGAAGAACTCTCGTTAAGGAACTCGGCAAAATGACCCCGTAACTTCGGGAGAAGGGGTGCCCCGGTAGTGTGAATAGCACGAGGGGGCCGCAGTGAAAAGGCCCAAGCGACTGTTTAGCAAAAACACAGGTCTATGCGAAGCCGCAAGGCGAAGTATATGGGCTGACGCCTGCCCGGTGCTGGAAGGTTAAGGGGAGCGGTTAGGGGTAACCCGAAGCTGTGAACCGAAGCCCCAGTAAACGGCGGCCGTAACTATAACGGTCCTAAGGTAGCGAAATTCCTTGTCAGGTAAATTCTGACCCGCACGAATGGCGTAACGACTTGGGCGCTGTCTCAACGAGAGATCCGGTGAAATTTTAATACCTGTGAAGATGCAGGTTACCCGCGACAAGACGGAAAGACCCCATGGAGCTTTACTGCAGCTTGATATTGGACTTTGGTACGATCTGTACAGGATAGGTGGGAGCCTTTGAAGCCTGAGCGCCAGCTTGGGTGGAGGCGCCGTTGGGATACCACCCTGATCGTATCGGAGTTCTAACCTACTACCGTGAACCGGTAGAGGGACCGTGTCAGGTGGGCAGTTTGACTGGGGCGGTCGCCTCCTAAAGAGTAACGGAGGCGCCCCAAGGTTCCCTCAGAATGGTTGGAAATCATTCGAAGAGTGCAAAGGCATAAGGGAGCTTGACTGCGAGACATACAGGTCGAGCAGGGACGAAAGTCGGGCTTAGTGATCCGGTGGTACCGCATGGAAGGGCCATCGCTCAACGGATAAAAGCTACCCTGGGGATAACAGGCTTATCTCCCCCAAGAGTCCACATCGACGGGGAGGTTTGGCACCTCGATGTCGGCTCATCGCATCCTGGGGCTGAAGTAGGTCCCAAGGGTTGGGCTGTTCGCCCATTAAAGCGGTACGCGAGCTGGGTTCAGAACGTCGTGAGACAGTTCGGTCCCTATCTGTCGCGGGCGCAGGAAATTTGAGAGGAGCTGTCCTTAGTACGAGAGGACCGGGATGGACGTACCGCTGGTGTACCAGTTGTCTCGCCAGAGGCATAGCTGGGTAGCTATGTACGGAAGGGATAAGCGCTGAAAGCATCTAAGCGTGAAGCCCCCCTCAAGATGAGATTTCCCAGTATGTAAGACCCCTTGAAGACGACGAGGTAGATAGGTTGGAGGTGGAAGCACAGCAATGTGTGGAGCTGACCAATACTAATCGGTCGAGGGCTTGACCTACAAATCTGTACGACCGTACAGGTTACATCGAAAGCATATGCTTAGGCTTTTCCGACAGGAAAATGCCGCATCACAAGCATACCCTGGGTATGCACCATAAGATCTTTGGATGGATCGGCTGCACGTTTCGCTGCTAGTTTTCAGGGAGCAACCCTGGTGTGTCTGAACAGACACCTGTTTGGTGACGATGGCGGAAGGGAACCACGCGTACCCATCCCGAACACGACCGTTAAGCCTTCCAGCGCCGATGGTACTTGGACCGAAGGGTCCTGGGAGAGTAGGACGTTGCCAAGCACAAATAAAACCTTTTCGAATGAGAGTTCGAAAAGGTTTTTTGTTGTTTAAAAATAAATTAGTACGGGAAAAAGATCGGTCAAGGATAGAACCTCTGATCCGATCTTTTTTGTGCCGCGCAGGTCCCGACCGGGTGGTGTCACAAGACGAAAGCCACCCACCTTAATTTATTTTCCATTTCTGCATTCCATCATTTCCATTTTTGAGATGCATTTTTACCAATTTTATTTCCAGGAATGTTAAGTCTGTAGGCGCGTAAGACTTACTGTTTGTAACACGAAGTTTCATTAGCACGGAGGCGCAGCCAGCCGACCTGGTATTGTTTTCGGAACATCAAAAACATATAAAACCGCCCGCCTAAAATCCACAAATGCACAAACAAGATATTGGATAAGGCTGCAGCGCTGAACCAAGGATATAGAAGCAATATACCGGCGAAGCCCGAGATCAGCAGGTGCAGGTGAAGACGGACGAAAGACCGAAGCATCACGTACTGCGCGGGAATATAGCCTGTCCAAAGATGAGCAAACCGGAAAGACCAGCCTTGAGGTTCCGCTTTTCTGACAAAATGAAGATACCCGCGGATTGCCAGCATATGAAGAAGTTGAACGAAAACATAGCCGAGACACAAAGAGAGCAGGCTGCCTGTCAGCAGGGCCTTAACCGCCCATACCGCAGCAAAGGCGTAATAAACGCCGAGCAGCAGGAGATGATGCGGGATTCGTCGAAGAAGGGTATACGTGTAGATGATCGCATCGCTGGAAGAGTTTTTTTTCAAATTGGAAAGCCTCCGTTTAAAACATCTGTTGTTCTAGTCAGTATCTCATAAGTAGGGTACTCTATCTATATCGGATTTTAGACCAGGGTTTTTAAAGATTAACGGCGAGAAAGCTTGCTGCAATGAGAGCTTTGCACGCAGGCAAAAGTGCCAAATCCCGTACATACGTGGAGCGGGCCGCCGTTACGTGCTTGAAACCTTTCTTTTGCGTCTAAAAGAATCGTAAACCGGACATACTGCTAATAGGAAAAAAAGTAGAGGTGATCCGTATGGAAGACCCGGTTCTGGTGAAATGTATCGTGTGCGGAGAAGAAAAGCAGGAAGGCATTCAGATTGCTTCGGAATTTATCTGCGATGCTTGTGAGGCTGAAATTGTGCGTACGGATGTAATGGATGTCAAATATTCTTTTTTTATCCGGCAGTTAAAGCAAATTTTTTATAAGCAAAACGCTTGATACCGGACGGCGAAAGTGTGTAAACGCGCGAAAAATGCCTTGATTTTCGGGACGGCTGACAGGTATGCTTAATTTACTTCATGAATATAAGATTTCAAAGGATGCTTGGATATGCCAAATCGCGAAAACGCGCCCCTTTTCGAAAAAATGAGGGAGCATTATGAACGAAGACCGGTCAGTTTCCATGTACCCGGTCATAAATCAGGCAGGGGAGCGGACCGTGAGGCCGCTCCTTTTTTTGAGCCGCTGATGGCGCTCGACTATACCGAGATCAGCGGCCTGGACGATCTCCACCAACCCGAAGAGGCGATCCGCGAGGCGCAGGATCTCGCGGCGGATTGTTTCGGGGCGGAAGAGACGTTTTTTCTCGTTGGTGGCAGTACGGCCGGCAACCTGGCCATGATCATGTCGCTGTGCGGGCCCGGCGACATTCTTCTCGTGCAGCGCAACGCCCACAAATCCGTGCTTCACGGATTGATGCTGGCTGGCGCGCACGCGGTGTTTATTTCCCCGCAGACCGACGGGGAAAGCGGTATACCCGCCTCCGTGAGGTTGAGCGACGTCGAAGACGCGCTCTCCCGGTATCCGGAGGCGAAGGGGCTGCTGCTGACCAATCCGAACTATTACGGAATGGGAGTGAATTTGCGCCCCTATGCCGATCTGATGCACCGGCACGGCCTGCCGCTGCTGGTGGATGAGGCCCACGGGGCGCATTACGGCTTTCATCCGGCGCTGCCGGAGTCCGCGCTTGCATGCGGAGCCGACGCCGTGGTCCAATCCACCCACAAGATGCTTACGGCGATGACGATGGGGGCGATGCTTCATCTCCGGCATGACCGGATGGACCGGGAGAGGATACGGATGCTGCTTGCGATGCTGCAAAGCTCCAGCCCGTCCTATCCGATCATGGCTTCTCTCGACCTAGCCAGGAGACAGATGCACCTCCATGGGAAAAGGTTGGTCGGAGAAGGGCTGAAAGCCGTTCAAAGACTTCGTGACGGTCTGGAGGACATATACGGTTTCAGGCAGTTGAAACATCATTCGGCACAAGCCGCATACGAGCATATGGACCCTTTCAAAGTGACGATATACGACGGGACGGGAACGTTGAGCGGCTCCGAACTGCAAGGTTTTTTAGAAGAAGCCGGTTGTTTTGTGGAGCTTGCCGCGGATAAAGCCGTTCTGCTTCTTCTGACGCCCGCCTCGACCGTTAAGGATGCGGAGAGAGCCTTGGGAGTTTGTGAAGCCATTTCCAAGGAATACTTGACAAATAAGCAGGAACTTCCGGGCATCAGCCCGAATAGTATGTATAAGCCTCTTCTTAACTCCGTTTCCAAACCCGTTCCCATGAACATACCCGTTACCCGAGACATGAAGAACAGCGTACAGGACCCTGTATGCGTCATGCCGATTGAGAGTTCCGCCGGAAAAAGATCCGCTGAAATGGTGGTCCCTTATCCTCCCGGAATTCCTTTGCTGTATCCTGGAGAGCTTATTCAAGAGGATACGGCGGCAGAGCTTAAGCGGCTGGCCGAATCGGGAGCGAGATTTCACGGAAGCCGGGAGGCGGCGAAAGGCAGCCTGAGGGTTCTGACGGACACTCCGGAGGATGCTCATAATAGCAACATAGAATAACTTCCGGCCGGAAGGTTGGTTTCGTTTTTATTTTTAGGAGGGTAATGTGAAAGAACTATTTCTTACATTCGAGGGTCCTGACGGCTCGGGTAAAACGACGCAGCTGCGGAGACTGGCCGAATCGCTGCAGGCGCTCGGATATGATACAGTCGTAACACGGGAGCCGGGAGGCACACCGATCAGCGACCACATACGCAGTCTTGTTCTTACGCCGGATTACAAGGAGATGGCGGATCATACGGAGGTCCTGCTCTATGCCGCATCGCGTGCCCAGCACGTCCGGGAATTTATCGTACCGGCGCTGAAAGCGAACCGCATCGTGCTTTGCGACCGCTTTGTCGATGCGAGCCTGGCTTATCAGGCTTACGGTCTTGGAATCAGCTTCGATGAGGTGGCGGCCATTAACCGTTTTGCGACCGGAGGACTGGAGCCTACACGCACATATTTGCTGGATGTTCCGGTTGAAACGAGCCGCCGGAGGCTTTTGGCCAGGACGCAGTCGGCCGGCGGAGAAGGTCTTGACCGTATTGAACAGAAGGGCGAGGCCTATCACACCCGGGTGCGGGAAGGGTTTATGAAGATCCTGGAACAGAATCCCAAGCGGATCTGCCTGATTGATGCAGACCGTACCCAGGATGAAATCGCTCATGATATTTTGCAGGATTGTAAACAACTGTTAGATCGTGTCTTTTTTCCAAAGCCTGAGGTATAATGAAAGAGGGGGATCTGCGATGAAACTCGTAATCGCCGTTGTTCAAGACAAAGACAGCAATCGTCTTTCCAATGCTTTGATCAAGGAAGGGTTCCGTGCAACCAAGCTGGCCAGTACCGGAGGTTTTCTGCGGGCAGGCAACACGACGTTCATGATCGGTATCGAGGATGAGCGGGTTCCGGAAGTTTTCAAAGTGATCAAGGCTAACTGCAAAGTCCGTGATCAGCTTGTTACGCCGGTATCGCCGATGGGCGGTACGACAGATTCATATATTCCGTTCCCGGTAGAAGTACAGGTCGGCGGTGCAGCCGTATTCCTGCTTCCGGTCGAACGTTTTGAGCACTTCTAAATCGGCAGGGACCGACCGACGTAACCCGCCAATACGCAACAAAAGGGGAGCATGAAGCTTGAAAATCAACCCGGGGTGGCAGCCGATCGGTAAGAACGTAAAGGTTCCGGAAACGGCTCCGACTCTTCAATCGCCTCCCAAAGACTTTTCCGCCTTTATGCTCAAGCATGACGAGAAGGTCACCATGGAGCAGCTTAACCGGATGCTTCAGCAGATCGGGCTCCAGGGTGACCGTCTTTCCAGATCCATGAAGCTGCGGGAACTTCGGGAGTACAAGCTGCTGATCAAGCAGTTTCTGGAGGAAACGGCCCGTCAGGGAGTCGGCTTGCGCGAAACTCGCGGATGGGACAGGAGAGGCCGGACGAAGAGGTACAAGCTGCTGGAGGAAGTAGACGGCGCTCTGCTTAGCATGGCGGACGATCTGCTTGAAACCGAGCAGGGACGGCTGGAAATTTTGCAGCGAATAGGCGAGATACGGGGCATGCTGATCCACTTTTTATTTTAAAGACAGTGGAGAATATACAAATGTCTTTTCAAACGATCCCAGGCCAGGAGACGGCCAAACGCATATTGCAAAGCGGCTTGCGGCAGGATAGAATATCGCACGCTTATATATTTAGCGGTCCGGTAGGTACGGGGAGGAAGCAGACGGCCCTTATGCTTGCGAAAGCGATCTACTGCACGAACCTCAAGGATGACGCCTGCGGGGAATGCCTGGAATGCAGGAAGGTCGAGCATGGCAACCATCCGGATCTTTACCAAATTGAGCCCGATGGGGCTTCCATCAAGATCGACCAGATTCGCGAGCTGCAGAAGCAGTTTGCCTACCGCTCCGCAGGTTCGGGCACGAAGATTTATATTCTGAATCAAGCGGAGAAAATGACTGTCCAGGCTGCCAACAGCCTGCTTAAGTTTTTGGAAGAACCGAACTCGAAAGTGGTTGCGGTACTCGTTACCGAGAATGGACATGCTCTGCTGCCGACCATCCAGTCCCGGTCTCAATGGATTTCTTTCACACCTATGCCGCGGGCCGAGATGGCGAGAGTACTGCTGGAAGAAGGTCACCCTGCTGCCCTGGTGCAGCCTGCCATTCATTTGACGGCCGGCATACAAGCGGCCAAAGAAATGATTCAGACAAATGGGTTTGCCGAAATCCGCAGCACAATGATACAATTGTTGAGGGAAACGCTGACACGCTATCCGTCTTCCTTTGTTACGCTGCAGCAGAAGTGGATCAAAGCCGGGCTGGCCGATCATACGGCTCTGCTTTTCGATCTCATGATTTTATGGTTGAAAGACATGGTTTCCCTGCGAATCGGTCGCAAGGAAAATTTCGTATATATCGACCAGATGGATTGGATGGGGCCACTGTCGTTCAAGAGGGAGACCGGAGAATGGGTGCGTTTGCTGGCCCAAGCGGTTGAACTTCAAAAACGGCTGCGTTTTAATGCCAATCCACAGCTGGTTGTCGAGAAAATGCTAGTGGACATACAGGGGGTGTAACATGTATTCCGTCGTAGGTGTCCGCTTTAAGAAGGCGGGCAAGGTGTATTATTTTGATCCCATTGACCTTCCTGTGGAACAAGAGAACGCCGTAATCGTTGAGACCGCCAGAGGCATCGAATATGGTAGAGTGGTCATCGGAAAGAAAACCGTTCAAGAGAACGATGTGGTCCTTCCGCTTAAGAAAGTCATTCGGATTGCGAATCCGACGGATGCCCAGCTTGTTGAAGAGAACAAGAAAGCGGCCAAAGATGCTTTCGGGATTTGTTTGAATAAAATCAAGGATCATCAGCTCAAAATGAAGCTGGTGGACGTGGAATATACATTTGACCGGAATAAAATTATTTTTTATTTTACGGCTGAGGGAAGGGTTGACTTCCGGGAGCTGGTTAAGGACCTGGCGAGCATTTTCAGAACGCGTATCGAACTCCGTCAGATCGGGGTACGGGATGAAGCCAAAATGCTGGGCGGTATCGGACCGTGCGGCCGGATCTTATGCTGTTCCTCATTCCTGGGCGATTTCGAACCGGTGTCGATCAAGATGGCCAAGGACCAGAACCTGTCCCTGAATCCGACCAAAATTTCCGGATTGTGCGGACGGCTTATGTGCTGCTTGAAGTTCGAGCATGACAACTACGAAAGCGCCAAAGACAGCGTGCCTTCCGTAGGAACTTATGTGATTACCTCACTTGGCAACGGCAAGGTGCTTTCACTGAACATGAACGAAAAAACTTGCAAGGTTCAGCTGTACGATATCGGCAAAATAATGGATCTTCCTTTTGACGATGTAGCGGAGCAAGATTAGTTAACGGATGCAGGAAGCGTTACTTGAGGTGAGACAGTGGAGAAACATGAAATGTTTGCGCAAATCGACGGTTTGGAAGAGCAGATCGGAAAAGCATATGCGGAGCTTGGCGATTTGAAGAAAACCATCATTTCTTTGCTTGAGGATAACCAAAGGCTGATGATGGAAAATCAACAGCTTCGCAAATTGCTGAAGCAGGGGGATGCCGAGGAGACGGACTCCGAACCGGAGAAAGGCGTTGAGCCTGTAATCGGCGAGGGATACGACAATCTGGCCCGTCTGTATTATGAAGGCTTCCATATCTGCAATGTCTATTACGGACACCTGCGGACGGAAGGAGACTGTTTGTTCTGCCTGTCTTTCTTAAATAAATAACGTAAGCCGTAGGGAACTTTTCTCTACGGTTTTTTCCATATGAGCATTCCGGTTAAAATAAAGGAGGAGTCCACGTGCAGGTTGCACTGCATGAAACGGAGCGGATCGACGATCTGCTGACACATGATTTGAAAATCATCCAAAGCGAAGAGGTATTTGCCTTTTCTTTGGATGCGGTTTTATTGGCAAGGTTCTGCACGGTGCCTCCACGGGGCAAGATTGTGGATCTGTGCTCCGGAAACGGAGTTATTCCCCTTCTGTTGTCTACAAGGACACCCGCAGCCGAGATCTGGGGAGTCGAAATCCAGGAGCGCTTGGCAGGTATGGGGAAGCGCAATATCGAGCTCAACGGTTTGCAGGAGAGGCTTCACATGGTACATGCCGATCTCAAGCAGATTCACCGGACGCTGGGAGCTTCGCAGTATGATCTGGTGACGGTCAATCCGCCCTATTTGCCGGTCCCGGCGGGCGAACAAAACCGCAACGAACATGTAGCTGCCGCAAGGCACGAGCTTTTCTGCACCCTGGAGGACGTGGTAGCCTCTTCCGCTAAACTGCTGAAAGCCGGAGGCAAGATGGCCATGGTACACCGGCCGAACCGGCTGGTCGATATCTGCACGTTAATGAGACAGTACCGCGTCGAGCCCAAAAGAGTCCGTTTCGTTCACCCGCGGCAGGGGGAAGAGGCGATGATGGTACTGATCGAAGGTATCCGCGACGGTAAAGCGGATATGCGAACTCTTCCGCCGCTCTTCGTTCATGAGGAGGGCGGTCGGTACTGCGGCGAACTTCACGCCGTATTCTACGGGGAGAAGAGCGAGCTGGAAGCAGGCGGGCAAAAAAGCCCGGAAAACGAAAGAAACAGAGGATAACCGGCATGAATTTTAATATACAGCGAAGCTATATAATGAAGAAAGGCGATCAGCGCATAATCGGGAGGGAGGGAGATGCGGCTGCTGCGGTTGATACAGAGTACTGGACAGAGAAAGCAAAGGAACAAGAACCGTTAGAACAGAAAGATTCACCGAACATGGAAAGGCAGGCTGGTGCCGAAGCGATCCGCAAAGATATGTACGGCCAGAATGCGATCTCATCTCTGCCGGAACAGGTTAAGGGAAGGGGCCGCAACCGGGAAACGGAGAAGACGGCCGGTGCGGGAATGCTTTACCTGGTCGGCACTCCGATCGGCAATCTCGAAGACATGACCTACCGGGCTGTCCGTGTCCTGAAGGAAGCGGACCTTATCGCCGCCGAGGATACGCGCCAGACTCGCAAGCTGCTGACTCACTTCGACATTTCCGGAAGGCTCGTCAGCTATCACGAGCACAACAAGCAGGCGAGCGGCCCGGAGCTGGTCCGGCTCATGAGCGAGGGGCAGACCATCGCGCTCGTCAGCGATGCGGGGCTGCCGGCCATCTCCGATCCCGGGCACGATCTTGTCCGGCTGGCAATTGAAGCCGGGGTTACGGTCGTGCCGATCCCAGGAGCGAACGCGGCCTTGTCGGCCCTTATCGCCTCAGGGCTGCCTACCGATGAATTTACCTTCATCGGGTTCCTGCCGCGCGATAAGAAAGATCAGCAGCGGGAGTTGGCGAGGCTGGCGCCTGCGCAGGGCACGCTGCTGTTCTACGAATCCCCCCATCGGGTTGTCCGTACGCTCGAGCAGATGCTCGAATCATGGGGGGATCGGGAGATCTGCCTGGCGCGCGAATTGACGAAGCGCTATGAGGAATTCGGGCGCGGCCGGATCAGCGGGGCGCTGGCCCATCTCGGCGAGCATCCGCCGCAGGGCGAGTACGTCGTCCTCGTGGAGGGACGGAGCGCGGCCGAAACGGCGGAGGCGGAAGCCGCCTGGTGGAAGGAGCTTTCACTGGAGGAGCATGCCGCCCATTACATGGGACAGGGGCTGAGCAAGAAGGAAGCGATCAAAAAGACCGCTTCCGACCGGGGGCTGCCGAAGCGGGACGTCTACAACGAGCTGCTTCAGAATTAAGCTGCCGGTCCAAGAGAAATTATACCGGGGCTTGCGGATATGATTGCAGAGGCTCCGGTATCACCGGGCGGACCAGGGAATGGGTGATTCCCTTCCAAACGAGACTCGATGCAAGCGGTGAAGGAGTTCAGCAGCCGCCATCTGCTTCCGAAAAGACAATGACTGCTGTTGCGATGCTGCACTGAGCGCCGGAAACGTACGGTGCGTCATCTTGTACCTGGCAGCAGAAAGCTTTTTCACGTTTCCGGACAAAAAAATGTCCCTAATCCATGGCGGTGGTCCGCCGGGATCAGAGACGTAGAGGAGATATGAAAAAGGTTAGAATTACCAATGGGAACTTTGCTAGTTCTTATTATATACTATTTTTCTTATTTTGTCACAGGTATTGGCATTTCATTTAAACATTCGTGACAAACAATTTTTCCTTTAAAATAAGTCACATTTTCAGCGTTGCCGCAGAAGATACAAGCAGGCTCATATTTCTTGAGCATGATGCGTTCGCCGTCTACATAAATCTCCAGCGCGTCCTTTTCACCGATACCGAGTGTACGGCGAAGTTCGATTGGAATAACGACACGCCCCAATTCGTCAACTTTTCTTACAATACCTGTGGATTTCATCATATATAAAAGCTCCTTCCAATCTACTGAAATAATTAATCGTCATTATTCGACATAGTTTTCGATATTCATGATACCAAGCATTCCCAAAATAGTCAACCCAAAATTGGTCTCTAATTGCAGTTTTTATATTTAATGAATTCTTTGTGAAATGCCGAATTCCTCCTTAACCCTTAAAAATAAGTGGATCTTTTGCAGTTAACCGCTTTCCTACGAACTGACAATTGTTTTATTTTTGTGACAAGTACCACTTGGTTTGGAAAATGGCCAGAAACATTATTCGACAAATTCCTTGTTTAATTGATCAAATAATCGGCTTTTATGTCGAAAAGGAGGCGGGAAAATGATAGAAGAAAAAGTTTTTAAAGACCCTGTCCATAAATATATTTATGTGCAGGACCGTACGGTTTGGGACCTGATCAACACCAAGGAATTTCAGCGGCTGCGGCGTATCCGCCAGCTGGGCACTTCATTCCTGACCTTTCACGGCGCGGAGCACAGCCGTTTTTCCCACTCGCTCGGCGTTTACGAGATTACGAGAAAGATTATTTCTCAGTTCGAAAGAAATTCATATGCCGACTGGCCGGAGGAGGAAAGGCTGCTTTGTTTATGCGCCGCCCTGCTGCATGATGTCGGTCACGGGCCATTTTCCCACTCTATTGAAAAAGTATTCGGAACGAATCACGAAAATTGGTCCTGCCGGATCATTTTGGGTGACAGTGAAGTAAACCAGGTGCTTTCCAGAGTGTCGCCGACGTTTGCCCACGACGTTGCCGGTGTCATTTGCAAAACCTATCGCAAGGAAATCGTAACGAGTCTCGTCTCGTCCCAGCTCGATGCCGACCGGATGGATTATTTGCTGCGGGACGCGTATTTTACAGGCGTAAATTACGGAACTTTCGATCTGGAGCGTATTCTGAGGGTAGTACGGCCTTATAAAGGGAAAATTGTCGTAAAAGAGAGCGGGATGCATGCCGTCGAAGATTATTTGATGTCCCGTTACCAGATGTACTGGCAGGTTTATTTTCATCCGGTTACCCGGAGTGCGGAAATTTTGCTGGGGAAAGTGCTGGAGTGCGCCAAAGCGTTGTTCGAAGACGGCTACTCGTTTACATTTATGCCGGGGCCGATTCTTCATCTTTTCCAAGGAAAATTGTCGCTGGAGGATTATTTCCTCCTGGACGAATCTTTGATGCAGACGGTTCTGATGTATTGGAGTTTGGAAAAAGACCCCGTGCTGGCTGATTTGTCCGGCCGCTTTCTGCACCGCCGCTTGTTCAAATTCTCGGCCGTGGAAGAGTGGGACAAAGAACTTCTGACGGAATTCCGTGACGCTCTGACGGAGGCCGGGTTTGATGCGGATTATTATCTGGAGCTGGATTTCCCGTCGGACCAGTCGTACGATGTATATCGGCCCGATACCGGCAAGGAAGACAAACAACCCATTCTGCTGCTTGACGGCCAGGATAAACTGACGGAAATTTCGGCACGCTCCGAAATCGTCAAATCGATCTCGGGCATTCATATGGGGCAGCACCGTATATATTATCCCGCCGAGTTGTTTGAAAAAGAGGGTGCCAGGGCTGCGGCTCTCCGTAAGAAGCTGTTCGACGCCTAATTCAAAAAAACAGACGAAACAAAAGGAGTTCCCGTTATGCTGACCGATACTCATACTCATATGAACAATGAAGCTTTCAACGAAGACCGTGATGATGCTATCCAAAGGGCGTGGGACAACGGGGTAACCCGGATTGTTAACGTAGGGTTCAACCGCGAAACCATTCCTTCTTCCATCGAGCTTGCCGAGAAGTACGATTTTATATGGACGACAGTAGGCTGGCACCCGACCGATGCGATCGATATGCGGCCCGGCGACCTTGAATGGATCGAGGAGCTGTGCAAGCACGAGAAAGTAGTGGCGATCGGGGAGATCGGGCTGGACTATCACTGGGATACGTCGCCGAAAGATGTGCAGGCGAAAGTGTTTCGCGAACAGATCCGCCTTGCACGCAAGGTCGGGCTTCCGATCGTGATCCATAACCGCGAAGCTCACCAAGATATCGTCGATATTCTGAAAGAAGAAAAAGCCGCCGAAGTCGGCGGCATTATGCACTGCTATTCCGGCAGCTGGGAAACGGCGAAGCAGTGTCTGGATATGAACTTCCATATTTCCTTCGGCGGTCCCATTACGTTCAAAAACGCCAAGCAGCCCAAGGAAGTCCTCAAGCAGGTGCCGCTTGACCGCCTGCTTATCGAAACGGATGCGCCTTATTTGACGCCTCATCCGTTCCGGGGCAAGCGCAACGAAACGTCTTACGTGCGTCTCGTTGCCGAAGCGGCGGCCGAGCTGCGCGGCATGAGCCTGGAGGAACTGGCCAAAGTGACGACGGACAATGCCGTGCGCTTACTCGGCCTCAAATGAAGCGGTAAATTTCCGCTTCATGACCGTAGCGCAAAGCACGAGGCCCAGCGCTAGCCCCGCAAGCGGGGCGGCTGCATAAACGTCCGCCCCGCTTAGCGCCATCAGCAGGGTAAGAACGATACCCTGCAGGGTGAAAGCCGCGCCGATGATCCGCACCACGGCGTCCACTTTCCGGCGCGGATCTACCGGATAAGTCTGCAGCCAGAACGTGTAGCGGTGCGACTGTTCCAGCGAGGTGAGCTGAATCAGCGAAATGAACATGGCCACGAGGCAGACCGCGGCGGCCACCGGTGCGGATTGAACGGCCGCGGCCGCCAGACCGGCGACAAGCGTGATCCGGACGACGATGCCGAGCAGCTCCGAACGGACAAACGTCTTCGTGAAGAGATACAGATAAAGCGAGGAAGACCGGAACGAATACCGGTTCGTAATTCCGGCCAGCCATCGTCTCTGTTTTACGCGCACAGGAAGCTGGGGCACATCGGCGAAGCCGCTAAAAAACAAGTACAGGCGGTACTGCTGTTTGCGCTCGTTGTCGATGAGGTAATCCCAGGCTACGCCGATTGCCTGCCGACCGGGCCCAAGCCTGTATATGACCGCCCAGACGACAAGTCCCGCCAATAGAACGACCCCGCCCGGAAGCGGCCCCGTACCGAACAAGGCGAAAACGACGGCTGCGCTTAAGACCCAGCGGTACCCCGCTGAGATCAGACGCCATCCGGGGGATGAAAAACGGCCTTCCTGCCACGAGCCGAGCAGGTTGGCTGTTTTTATTAGAAGAACAAAAATCGCCATCAGCCACAAAGGCTGTCCTTCCGTACCCGTGCAGTGTTTGTACAAAGGCCACGCAATCAGCATCAGAACGAGGGATCGTGCGGCCTGGATTCCCAGGCTGTAGCGGAAAGCCGCCCGGAAGAATACGTTCATAACGGGTTCCAGAGGAAGCAGAAACACCCGGTCCGCATTCTTTAGAAGGGTTCGCACTGAGCCGGCTGCGAGGGCCGGAACGAGGACGAGCAGAACGATCCAAATGTAGGGAAAAGATGTCGGAAGCTGCTGAAGTATTTTTGCATAATAATAGGAAGAAACGATAAAAATCAGGAAAAGAAAACCGAAAAACTGGCTTCTTGCGACATAAGCCCAGTAGCGGGACGTTTCTTGACGGTAATGGTCGAATCTGCGCTTCCACAGCTGACGGACATCCCCTGCCGTGCCCTCTCTGTGAACGGCTGCTTCTTGGTTCATGCCGGATTCCTCCGCACCAGCTCATAGAACAGCTCGTCCAGGGTCGCATCGGACAGCCCGGTTTGTTGTCTCAGCTCGTCGAGTGTGCCCTGGGCAAGAATCCGTCCCTGATGGAGAACGACGAACCGGTCGCAGTATCTTTCGATCGTGGCCAGGATGTGGGAACAGATCAGGAAGCTGGCGCCCCGGCTCTTGAAGTCCGCCATAATGTCGAGAAGAGAGCGCATCGCCAGCGGGTCAAGGCCGAGGAACGGCTCGTCAATGACATAAAGCGCGGGCTCGACAAGAAACGCATTCATGATCATGACTTTCTGCTTCATCCCTTTGGATAGCTGGCCCGGGAAGCTTTTGCGTTTAGGCTCCATCTGGAACTCGCTCATCAGGCGGCCGGCACGTTCTTTGAACGCTTCCTTCGGAATATCGTAAGCCATCGCCGTCAGTTCCAAATGTTCTTCAATCGTGAGATCGTCGTACAATTCGGGAGACTCCGGGACGAAAGAATACGAGGACCGGTAGCCGAGCGGATCCTCCTCCAGAGTCCGGTTACGGATGCGGACGCTGCCTTCCTGTGGCTTCAGGAGCCCGAGGATATGTTTGATGGTCGTGCTTTTTCCCGCCCCGTTGAGTCCAATCAGACCGACCATTTCACCTTGTCCGACTGTAATTTCGAGATCGCGGAGAATCGGTTTTCCGGGCAAATAGCCTCCGCTGAGACGGGAAATGTGAAGAATCGGATCCATGCCTTCACCTGCTTTTCTTCAATCGGTTATTGCGGCTTTCGGCCTTTTCGGGCGGATTGCCGTATCTTTTATTATAGTCAAAAAATGCCTGGAAGCCCAATGTCCAAGCGGAACGGCGGAAATGGGGAAAACTAGAAGCGAGATAACGGGAGAAAAAAGGAGAACGACTGCAAGATAATTAGATAAATGCCAGTGGTTTGGTTAAATTTGCTTATTTTTAGGGAATATGCCCCCTTTACAGGTTGGATATTTGAGCGTAATATACTTTCATGATAACTTAATAAACGCCAAGTTTTAACGCTGAGTTTCCGTAAAAGGAAAACGGGGGAACCGCTGTCAAGGTCGGAACAGCTTTGGGCCGATACAACAGGAAACAATTTGGGGTGAATCTCAATGGCAGGTGCAGGCAGCACCGCCGGCGAGTAGGGCAGCTCTCACGGCCCGAATCCGTCAGCTAACCTCGTAAGCGTACCGGGAGAGATAACCAACTGTCGTGTCATTCTGTTTAGTCGCGCTCACACACAGGCCACCGGGAAGCTTTCTCTTTCCGATGGCCTTTTTTGTTCCATATCGGACGGGTATTCGACCCGCATACAGGTAAACATCAAGCGGAGGTGATGCCGACCCCGTAGAGACTGAGAGCAACCGATCAGCCGGCGGGAAAGAGCCAATTGCAAGGGTTCCGTTAGGAACCGCCAAATAAACCTAAGTCGCGTCCAAATCATCATGCGTATCACAGAGGCGAGGCTTTGAAGGAGGACCGAAGAAGTGGGCAATATCTCGCAATCAGAGACCCATGTTAAGCGATCATCCAGCATGTCCTTCGCATTGCGATGGAAGCATGAAAACTTGCGTATGATCATCCTTGCAGCTATCATTTCATTCGCTTTGACTTTCATGTTTTTGGTGTTGTTATACGGTACGGCTGGTAAAAGCGTATCATTGGTGGTAAACGGACGAGAAACCGTTGTGGAAACAAGACAATGGGTCCTGCAGCGCCTACTGGATGAACAAGCCATTACAATCGGTGAGCACGATCAGGTATCTATGCCGCTTGACGGCAAGATTCAAGACGGTCAGAAGATTGTCATCGATCATGCATCACCCGTACAGCTAACTGCCGACGGGCAGACACAAACTGTGCATACCACTGCGAAAACGGTAGATCAAGTTCTGCAAGATTCAAATATTTCGCTCGGAGAGCACGACAAAGTGACTCCGGCCAAAGACACGGAGCTTTCAGCCAATGCGGCTATCGAAGTTGTCCGGGTGAAGAAAGAAACGGAAGAAATTTCGGAGCCCATCGCATTCGGTGTGGTCAAGAAATCCGATGAGGATCTGCTGAAAGGCAAAGAGCAGGTCGTACAGGAAGGCCAGGAAGGCGTATTGGTCAAAAAGAAAGAGAAGATTTACGAAAACGGAAAACTCGTATCCGAGCAAGTTATCGATCAAGCAGTCAAAAACGCAAGTGTGGATAAGATTGTGGCTGTAGGCACAAAAAATCCGGTCGTTACGGTGGCAGCCGCATCCGAACCGGTTAAGCCTAAGCAGGTAACTAAAGCAGGTACCGACATAGACGCGAAGAAAATATTAAAGAACGTTACCTTGACCGCTTACTCTTCCCAAGAGCCGGGCGTAGGTAACCGGACCGCCAGCGGAACGAAACCTGTTCAAGGCCAGACGATTGCCGTAGATACATCAGTCGTGCCGTTAGGCTGGTGGGTGTACATTGAAGGCATCGGATACCGCCGTGCAGAAGATACGGGCGGTGCTATTAAAGGCCAGAAAATGGACGTTTATTTCGACAGTATGAGTTATGCCAAGACTTTCGGTGTGAAACGGGGATATACCGTTTACGTCATCGGTCCGAATAAACCGACACAAGATTAGGATAACATGTTACCTGTAACGAAGATTTACAAACCGGTAACAAACCGTATGCAAAAAGAAGAGGGACACCCTCTTCTTTTTGTGCGCTTAAGAGAGGATAAAGAACATGATCAAAGAAATCATTGTCGTCGAAGGAAAAGACGATACAACCGCCATCAAGCGGGCAGTTGAAGCGGATACGATCGAAACCGGAGGATCGGCAATCAATCGGGCAATTCTGGATCGTATCCGGCTGGCCCAGGAGCGCAGAGGGGTCATTGTCTTCACGGATCCGGATCATGCGGGGGAGCGCATCCGTAAAATCATTTCGGGCAAGGTGCCCGGCTGCAAACATGCTTTTCTCCCCCAGGAACTTGCCGAGAAGCGGGGGGACATCGGAGTCGAGAACGCGACTCCGGACGCTATACGGTCCGCTCTAGCGAACGTAAAGACCGAATATGAGGGCGCCGCGTCTCTTTTGACATGGGAGGATTTGATCGCCGCCGGCCTCGTTGTTCATCCCGATGCAGCAGCCAGACGGCTGGAAGTAGGAAAAAAGCTCGGAATCGGGTATTGTAATGGTAAGCAGTTTTACAAGCGCTGCGCCGCTTTTCAAATTTCCCGGGAAGAGTTCGAAGCTGCGGTAGAGCAGTTGGACCGTCCGGATCAATAATTCACGCACAGGCAGCTTTCGTCAGGGACGGAAGCTTGGAGGATGACTATGAAATTAAATGAACAAGGCAGCGGCCCGTCCTTTGCTTCTGAAGATGTGGCAACGCCCAAACGGACCAAAGATATTCTAAACCGGCACAATCTGGTGCTCAAAAAAAGTCTGGGACAGAACTTTCTTACGGACGGCAACGTTCTGCGCAACATCATCTCCGCGGCGGAGCTCTCTCCCGAGAAGGGGGCGCTGGAAATCGGGCCCGGAATCGGCGCCCTGACCCAGCAGCTGGCGAAAGAGGCCGGCCGCGTCGTGGCGGTGGAGATCGACCAGCGTCTGCTCCCCATCCTGCGGGAGACACTGTCGCCCTATCCGACGGCCGAGGTCGTCCACGGCGACGTGTTGAAGCTCGATCTGAGGCAGCTGATCGAGGAGAAATTCTCCGGCTTGTCCGGAATCAGTGTCGTCGCCAACCTTCCGTATTACATCACGACGCCGATCATCATGAAGCTGCTCGAAGAAAAGCTTCCGCTCGAAAACATCGTCGTGATGATCCAGAAGGAAGTGGCGGACCGGATGGCGGCCAAGCCGGGCGGCAAGGAGTACGGCAGCCTCAGCATCGCCGTACAATTCTATTGCGAAGCGGAACTGGTTACGATCGTTCCGCGCACCGTTTTCGTGCCGCAGCCGAACGTCGACTCGGCTGTAATCCGTCTGCGTCTGCGCAAAGGACCTCCCGTCGAAGTAGCGGACGAAGACTTCTTCTTCGAGGTGGTACAGGCCAGCTTTGCGCAGCGGCGCAAAACGATCTATAACAACCTCGGAGCCCGGTTCTTCTCCAAAGAGAACAAACGCGATTTGGAGGCTCTTCTGCTGGAGGCGGGCATCGAGCCAAGCCGCCGAGGCGAAACGCTCAGCATGGAGGAATACGGCCGCGTGGCGGAAGCTCTGCGGAACTGCCCGACATGCAGCAAATAGAAGCGGGCTAATCACCAATTGCCCATCCCTGCCATACGATAGGCTTAGGAGGGGATGGCTTCATGAGGCAAGGCGATCTGGCGACCCGCAAATCCTACGGCAACGATATCATTTTTCGAATCCAGGAGATCGATACGACAAGGGCGATTCTTCGGGGCGTCGATTTTCGCCTGCTGGCGGACGCTCCCATTGCCGATCTATCCCGCGTAACGGCCGCCCGCGATTCGGATTTTCCGAGAGTGAATTTGCCGAGGGTAGGCGAGACAATCCGCAGCATCCGCCAGTTTCGTCAGGAGCTGTATCAGCTCAACGATAATCTGGTGCGTAATAAGCTGCCCGAGAATACGCAATATTTCGAGATGCCGGGCAAAATCCTGCATCTGGACGGCGATCCGAACTATCTGCGCAAAAGCATGAACCTGTACGGAGAGCTTCGCATCCCCGCGGAGGGCTTCTATGTGAGCGAATCTCAGATGGCTGTTACCCTGCAGCGTCTCCTGCCGCAGGTGAAGCCCGATATCGTCGTTGTCACGGGACATGACGGTCTGCTGAAAAATAGAAAGAAGCTGGACGTACATCAGCTCGACAGCTATAAAAACTCGCTTCATTTCGTCAGGGCCGTCCAAGTCGCGCGGCAGTATCAGAACAACCGCGATGCGCTGACGATCGTGGCGGGTGCCTGCCAGTCCCACTTCGAGGCGCTGCTGCAGGCGGGGGCGAATTTCGCAAGCTCTCCCGCCCGGGTGCTCATTCATGCGTTGGATCCCCTATGTATAGCCGCCAAAGCTTCCTACACATCGATCCGCGAAACCGTGTCCATGGGCGATCTGGCCGGCGTTACGGTAACGGGTCTGGACGGAGTCGGCGGCATTGAAACCAGGGGGAGCTACCGGATGGGTGTGCCCAGGCTTGTGAACCTGACTGCGGAAGCCACCGTATAAGCTTCTGGCAGGGCGGCTAATGAGGCCGAGGACTTAAAGAGGTCTGGGGCTTCGGACAAAGGATGCGGTTTTTTAGCACCTGCTTGGCGTTTAAAGATAAGCGTACAGAACCATGTATCTTGGATACAAGGGGCTGTACGCTTTTTTATACGTTGCGGATTAAAGCGGAGAACGGGGCTTTATGAATCGGGCGGATCTTAGGAAAAGGCAGCGGTGCATAATTCTGCAGGTTTTGACAAAAGCTAAGTCTGTGAAAAGAATTAAAAATAGGATTTTATACCGTTGACAACGTATTTGTCTGGCTGATATAATATTTGGCTTGTTTGACAAACGCACTGTTTTGAGGTATAATAAACAGAGAAAGAGGTGGTAGATCACAATGGCTAAAAATGCGCTGTTGGAAATCAAACGCAGTCTTGAGCCTCATGTTGGACAGAAAATCATGTTGAAAGCAAATGGCGGCCGTCGGAAAACCATTGAGCGTTTCGGTGTTTTGGAAGAAACCTACCCTTCTGTTTTTATCGTAAAGCTAGACCAAGAACAACAATCATTTAAGCGGGTCTCGTACAGCTACGCGGATATTTTGACCGAATCCGTTGAAGTTACGGTTTGTGACGATGACGCAGCAGAAGAACTCCGCATCACGTATATACAGCATTAAGAACAGCGGCACTCCTTTGGGAGCTGCCGTTTTTTGCTTTTCCGGGGTGCTTTCGTGCAAAGATTGCATGGTATATGTGATACGTTCCTGTCCAGTCCCGGTGCGGGTGAATGACATTCCGTTCCCGACGCATACTACTGGGGGCAACCTACCGCAATCGCACTCCAAAGGAGGAACTAAGATGAGCAGAAGAAGAAGGGGCGTCATGTCGGAGGATTTTAAGTATGAGCTCGCCAAAGACCTCGGTTTCTATGAGACAGTCGAGCGTGAAGGCTGGGGCGGAATACGGAGCAAGGATGCGGGAAATATGGTGAAAAGAGCTCTGCAGATCGCCGAGCAGAACTTAAAACGCCGTCCGTAAGCGGGAAAAGCCGCGCCGGTTAAATGGCAAGGTGGCGTAGGGCTGAATTTCATCAGACATGTTTAGTTTAAAAAGATACAGCACATTCTTCGGAATGGAGTTATCAAATTTGCCTGGAAGTTCCGATCCGAAGTAAACGTCGGATGGGGATTTGCAGGTTATCCTCTTATGGAAGGTAAGATAGTACCGGATAATCGCACTTAAATACAATTGTTAATAAATAAGTGAACAAATGGAAAATGCCCGCCCCGCTTGTATTTGAACCGTGCGGAAGCTTTAGCTTTTCTTAGAGGCATTTGCTATAATATGTGAAGCTATTATCGGCAAAGCGCCCAAAAGAAGGTGACCGTTGTGAAAATATACGAAAGAGCTTCGGCCAAAATCAACCTGTCCCTGGACGTGTTACGGAAACGGGAAGACGGCTACCACGAAGTGGAAATGGTTATGACGATGGTCGACCTGGCCGACCGGATTGAAATGCAGGAGCTCCCGCGGGATACGATCATCATTTCAAGTCAGGCCGGCTACATTCCGCTTGATGAGAAGAACCTCGCTTTCCAGGCCGCGAGGCTCATAAAAGATCGGTACGACGTCCGCAAGGGCGTCTATATACATTTGGATAAAAAGATTCCGGTGGCCGCAGGGCTCGCCGGAGGAAGCAGCGACGCCGCGGCTACGCTGCGCGGGTTGAACCGGCTGTGGGGGCTCGGCATCCCCACGGAGGAGCTGCAGAAGCTTGGCGGCGAGCTGGGCTCAGACGTTCCCTTCTGCGTAACGGGAGGAACTGCGCTCGCCACCGGCCGCGGAGAGATTCTTCACCCGGTGGACAACCCCCTGCAGTGCTGGGTCATTCTCGCCAAGCCGCCCATCAACGTGTCCACCTCCGAGGTGTACGGCAAGCTGAATGCTGCGGGAATCAACCATCACCCGGATACCAAGGGAGTTTTGGAAGCCATCCGGCATAAACGGTTCGACGAGCTGTGCGGAAGTCTCGGCAACGTGCTCGAAGAGGTGACGCTCCAGCTGTATCCTCAAGTCCGGCAGATGAAAGAAGTGATGGAGAGGCTGGGAGCCGACGGAGTGCTTATGTCGGGCAGCGGTCCGACCGTATTCGGACTCGTATCGAAGGAAGCTAAGGTTGCCCGGATCTATAACGGGCTAAGAGGGTTCTGCAAGGACGTATACGCGGTACGGATGCTCCCATAGGCATCGAGCATTCGAGATCCGTGCGATAGCATAGCTCCCGTGAGGAGCTTTTTTTCTGCCATGGCGGGGGCGGCCTTGTCGCGAATGTGACGTTTTCCTTGTATAGGTTGTACAAAGACGGACAAAAATGGTATATTCTCTTTATAATATTCGGTTTTTATTAGGGGTGCGTCATGAAAAAATTGAAGCGAAGCGCTCGGTTGGTTGAGATGACGCAGTATTTGTTGTTTCGGCCGCATACGCTCATACCGCTGACTACATTCGCGGAACGTTACAGTTCGGCCAAATCTTCGATCAGTGAGGATCTGGCGATTATAAAAGAAGTATTCGAGGACGAGGGACTCGGAGAACTCCATACACTCGCCGGCGCTGCCGGAGGCGTGAAATTTATTCCGAAGGTCGCCAAGGAAGCGTCTCTTTCGTTCGTGCAGGATTTGTGCAATCAGCTTGAGCAGCCGGAACGCGTGCTGCCGGGCGGATTTTTGTATATGGCCGATATTATGGGGCGGCCGCAAGTATTGAACGAAATCGGCAAAACGTTCGCTACCGCTTTTGCGGGCAGAGAGCTGGACGTCGTGATGACGGTGGAGACCAAAGGCATCCCGCTTGCATACGCAACGGCTTCCTTTATGAACCTGCCGGTCGTGACGGTGCGTCGCGACAGCAACGCTACGGAAGGATCGGCCGTAAGCATCAATTATGTTTCGGGTTCCAGCAAACGCATACAAACGATGTCGCTGGCCAGACGCACGCTCCAGGAAGGAGCGCGGGTTCTGATCATTGACGATTTCAAAAGGGCGGGCGGCACGATTCAAGGAATGGTGGACTTGCTGGGCGAATTCAAAGCAACCGTTGGCGGTGTAGGCGTATTTATTGAATCGAACGAGGTCGAGGAGGAGCTTGTGAAAGATTATATCTCCCTCGCCAAGCTGACCGGCGTCGATTCCAAAACCAAACAGGTAACCGTCGTTCCTGGAAATTATTTCGATTCCGAATAAAGGAGAGATTTAAGTTATGCGTATCCTTTCAACGAATGAAGCACCGGCTGCCATCGGGCCGTATTCCCAGGCGGTACAGGTGGGCAATCTCGTTTTTACATCGGGACAAATTCCATTAAATGCCGAGGGACAGCTCGTAGAGGGCGGCGTTACGGAGCAGACGCATCAGGTGTTCCGGAACCTTCAGGCGGTACTCAAAGAAGCGGGAGCAACTCTTCAGAACGTGGTTAAAGCGACCGTCTTCATCAAGGATATGAACCAGTTCGGAGCCATTAACGAAGTGTACGCTTCCTACTTCGGCGAACATAAGCCGGCGCGCTCCACCGTAGAAGTGGCAAGGCTTCCGAAAGATGTGCTTGTCGAAATCGAACTGATTGCGGCGATAGCTGTCGAAAACGTTTAAGAGCACATTTAATTTAAGGAAAATCTAAATTTTTCCTCTTTATCCAGAAGGAATTTGCACGAAAATGTGGAAGTATACACCAAGTCCTGCGAATGGAAAAAGGTGGTGAACACAGTGCAAATTACAGATGTCAGACTTCGCCGGGTGAATTCCGAAGGAAGAATGAAGGCGATTGCTTCCATTACTATCGATAACGAATTCGTCGTACACGATATTCGTGTTATTGACGGCAATAATGGAATGTTTGTTGCAATGCCTAGCAAACGGACTCCGGACGGGGAGTTCCGTGATATTGCCCATCCGATTTCATCCACAACCCGCGAGAAGATTCAAGCGGCGGTTTTGTCTGAGTACGACCGTGCGGCTGCGGAAGAGGAAGTTATTGAAGAAGGCGCATAATCAACGCCGGTTTTGGCAGAAGGAGTCCTGTTCCTGCAGGGCTCTCTTTTCTTTTTCCGGCAGATAAGATATAGTCATGGATGAAACCCAGAGGAGAAGAAGGAGTGGATTGAAGTTGAAGCTGATGGCGATTGTACTGGCCGCGGGACAAGGAAAACGAATGAAATCCAAGCTGTACAAAGTGCTGCATTCCGTCTGCGGAAAACCGATGGTGGGACACGTACTGGATACACTTGAACATATACAAACGGAGAAAACGATCGTAATTGTAGGCCACGGGGCCGAAGCCGTTAAAGGCTACTTGGGAGACCGGGCGGAATACGCTCTTCAGGAGCAGCAGCTCGGAACGGGACATGCCGTTCTCCAGGCGAAAGATGTTATCGGAGCGGAAGACGGCGTTACCTTCGTCGTATGCGGAGATACGCCGCTGGTCCGTCCGGAGACGCTGGAGAAAATGCTTCGCCTGCATCGGGAAAAAGGCGCGGCGGGCACTATTCTGACGGCGGAAATGACGGATGCCACGGGCTACGGACGCATTATCCGCGGCGAAGGCGGACGGGTGGACCGGATCGTCGAGCAGAAGGACTGCAGCCCGGAAGAAGCGGCTGTGCGCGAAATCAACACGGGCACCTACTGCTTCGATAACCGCAAGCTGTTCGAAGCGCTGGAGAACGTGAAGAACGAGAACGCCCAGGGCGAGTATTACTTGACGGACGTCGTGGGGATTCTGAAAAATGCCGGCGAGATCGTCGAAGCATACTGCACGCCGGACGAGGCGGAGGCCATTGGTGTTAACGACCGGATCGCCCTCTCGGAAGCGGAGACGCTGATGCGTAAGCGTATCAACCGCGGCCACATGGTGGGCGGGGTAACGTTCATCGACCCTTCTCAAACGTATATCGAGAAAGACGTCGTGATCGGGCCGGACACTGTCCTGTATCCGGGAACTGCTCTGCGGGGCAAAACGGTCATCGGATCGGAATGCGTGATCGGACCGAACACCGAGATTTGCGATAGTACGCTCGGCAACGAAGTAACCGTCAAGCAATCGGTGCTTCAGGATGCCAAAGTCGGCAGCCACGCGAATGTGGGGCCGTTCGCTTACCTGCGTCCGGGAACGGATCTTGGCGAGCATGTGAAAATCGGCGATTTTGTGGAAATCAAAAACGCCAAGCTCGGCGAGGGATCGAAAGTGTCGCACCTCAGTTACGTGGGAGACGCCGTTATCGGTAAAAACGTCAATTTCGGCTGCGGAGCCATCACGGTCAATTACGACGGCTTTAACAAGAGCCTGACGGAAGTCGGCGACGATGCCTTTATCGGAAGCAACGTAAACCTGATCGCCCCTGTTAAAGTCGGCGACGGAGCCTATGTGGTGGCGGGCTCGACGATTACGCACAACGTGGAAGACAACGATCTGGCGATCGCCCGCGAGCGCCAGACGAATAAAAAAGGCTACGCCGATCGCATTCGCAGCAAGATGAAAGCGAAGAAAGAAAACAAGCACTCGTAAAGTTTTTTTAAAATAATTGATTTAAACCTCCCCCGGATGGGTAATTTATCTTTAGCCATCTAAAAGGGAGGTTCTTTTTGTATGGGAGTAGCTCTTAAAGGAAATACCAGAACCAATGCCACCAAGTCGGAGGCCAAGCAGCTGCGCAGACAGGGTAAGGTCCCTGGCGTAGTTTACGGGAAAACCACGGACAGCCTCACGGTTGTTCTGGAGCGGAAGGAACTCGTGCCGCTGCTGAGAAGCCACCCGAATGCGGTGATTGATCTTAATATCGAAGGCGTGGGCAAACGCCCCGTACTTATCAGCGGAGTACAGAGAGACAGCCTGAGCCAGGATGTCATCCACATTGATTTCCATCAGATCAATATGAACGAGCCGGTTAAGGCTACGGTGGCCATCGAGATCGTGGGAGAAGCGGCAGGCGTGAAGGAAGGCGGCATTCTCCAAGTGGAGACGGCACAGCTCGACGTCCGCTGTCTGCCTGATGATCTGCCGGACTCCGTGCAGGTGGATATCAGCAATCTCGGCATCGGGGAGAATATCCTCGTATCCGATTTGAAGCTGCCTGAGAACGTCGAAGTGAAAACGGAAGCTCAGGACGTTGTGGTTACCGTGCTTCAACCGCAGAAGGAAGCCGAAGAAACGACTGCGGACGAGCCTGCGGCCGAAGCCGATCCTACGGCTGAAGAAACGGCGGAATCGAAAGAATAACACGTCCTTCGGACAAAATGAGAGGCTGCTGCCGGTTATCCGGCAGCAGCCTTTTTATCCTTACCCGCTGGGCGAATAAGTTGACAAGCCATGTAAGCGCTTGCCAAATTGCGCCTAATAACCCGGTCTCGATACGAATGTGAACATGCCGCGGTTGTAAAACGTGTTGTTGATCTTGATGAAGTGGGAAGAATAGAGATAGACGAAGCCTATATCTTTGTGGGCGTTAAGATAGTATACTTGGACAGGAACCTCCGCTTCCAAATGATCTTGAAAATGATCGTCCTGGTAAAGCTGCTGGCCGTTGTCGTACATAAGATTCATCACCTGCTACCCATATTTTTTGAAGCGTAAATCATGCTGATTTGCGCCAATTTATGACTTTATCTTTGCGGCCGGGACCGGCAAATGAGCCGAGCGGCCGAAAAGCCGCAGGCCTATGCCCGGAACCGCGCAAAATGCCTGTATATAATAGACAAGTTTCGGCAGGGAATCGTTACGGTGTCTAGTTAAAAAAAGTAAAAAATTTTGGGAGTGAATGAAACGTGAAATGTTTTGTCGGTTTAGGCAATCCTGGGAAACAGTACGAGCATACACGCCATAATATCGGATTCATGGCGATTGACCGTTTTGCCGAGAAATGGGGGGTCTCTTCGTTCCAGAATAAGTGCAAAGGCCATCTGGCCGAGGTGCGTGTGAACGGTACAAAGGCCTATTTGCTGAAACCTATGACCTATATGAATTTGTCGGGGGAGTCGATCCGGGCTTTTATGGACTTTTATAAAGTCGACGTGTCGGATCTCGTCATTTTGTACGATGACATGGATACGCCGTTCGGGAATATCAGACTGCGTTACCAGGGGAGCGCCGGCGGCCATAACGGGATCAAATCCGTCATAGCCCATACGGGCACGTCCACGTTCAACCGCATCCGTATGGGAATCAATCGACCGAATCCGGGCTATCCGATTGTCGACTATGTCTTGTCGAATTTCAACAAGGCGGAAACGGGGGCGCTGCCGGCCGTTCTGGACAAAACGTGCGAAGCGATGGAGCACTGCCTAAGCGAGCCTTTCGAGAAAACGATGGCGGTTTTCAACGGAAGCGGGAATTAGTCCGGATCTCGGGTACATGCAATATCCGGAGTTGCGGCAAACGGGGGTTTTCTCTCGTGTGCCCGGCTTCCGGAATAATGATTCGGGGATATCGGCCGCTCCAAGACACATTGTATGCCATGCATAGGCTGGTAAATTACTTCCAGAGGTGGCTAGGATTTTAAAAATAGGGCCATACTAAGGAGTAATCGAAACCTGCAGGGAGGCATACATTGATGTCAGTAAAATATATTTGCCGTCATTGCCAATCGTCTATCGGGGAAATCAACTGGGATCAAGTGAGCGAATACCAGCTCGGTTTCCATTTCTTGACCCCCGAAGAACGGAGCGATATAATAGCGTATAACATGGACGGGGGCGTTACGGTCAAGGTGGTTTGCGATTACTGCAAGCAGGCACTGGACGCCAACCCGGAGCTTAACCTGATCGGCAGCCCGCTGCAGTGACCGATTCCGGCCGCTGCCTGCGCGCTGCTTAGGGCGCTTATCCCGTACTCCGGACATGTGCAAAAATTGTGTCATGACAGCCTAGGCAAGCGCCGAGGCTTCTTTTTGTGAGAGGAGTGTACTTGATTTGCAAGCTTTAATACAAGCTTTTTCAACGGACCGCGATTTTCAAAGTGTGATTACGGGTATTCGTTCCGGCATGAAAGAGCAGTTGATCGCCGGATTAACCGGCTCCTCTCGTCAGGTAATGCTTGCCGCACTGATGCAGCAGCTCGAGCGTCCGCTTCTCATCGTTACGCATAATATGTTCTCCGCCCAGAAGATCTTCGAGGATTTAAGCGAATGTCTTCCGGAAGACGGGGTTCTCTTATATCCCGCACAAGAGCTGCTTGCCGCCGAAGCGGCTATTGCCAGTCCCGAAATGCTGGCGCAGCGGATCGATGTGCTGACCAAACTGGCCGGCGGATACCGGGGAGCGGTCATTGTGCCGTATGCCGGATTCCGCCGTCTGCTTCCGACGAAGGAAACGTTCAAGGAAGCCCAGCTCACCGTACGTTTGGGGGATACAATTGACCTGGAGGAATTTCTGACCCGTCTGACCGAGCTGGGTTACGAGCGTGTGGAGCGGGTGGAAGCGAAGGGGGAAATGAGCGTCCGCGGAGGCATCGTGGATTTATTTCCGCTGACTTCTTCCACGGCCGTCCGGATCGAGTTATTCGATGTGGATGTGGATTCTATCCGTACGTTCGACGTATCGGACCAGCGCTCCATAGACAAGTTGGATTCGTTCGTGATCCAGCCGTGCCGGGAAGTACTCTTAAATAGAAAGCGTTTTCAGAGTGCCGCTCATCATGCCTACGAACTTCTTCAAACCCAGCTTGCCAAAATGACGGACCGTCAGGCCAAGGACAGGCTGCTGGAAGGAATCGGACATGACATTGAACTGCTCCGAGAGGGGAACACCTTCCAGGGGCTGTTCAAGTATGTCTCCCTGCTCTATCCGGAGCGGCAGACTCTATCCGATTACATGCCGGAGGATACGGTGCTGCTCGTTGACGAGCCGGCCCGGCTCGTGGAAACCTCCAAGCAGCTGGAGCGGGAAGAGGCGGAGTGGGTGACGAGTTCCCTTCAAGACGGGAAGGCCCTCCCGGCCCTCACGCTTTCGAAGCAGTTGGAGACCCTTATGCAGCGCCGCACTTATCCGACGCTTTATATGTCGCTCTTCCTGCGCCAGGTCCCGCAGACCCAGCCGCAGAACATTGTCAATTTCATGTCCCGGGTCATGCAGAATTTCCACGGGCAGATGAACCTTCTGAAAGCGGAAATGGAGCGCTGGAAAAAGACGGGCAGCCGCGTTATCATCTTAGCCAACGGTGAAGAGCGGATGGACCGCGTCCGCCGTGTGCTCGGGGATTATCAAATCGATGAGCCCGAGATTATGAACGGAAACCTGCAGACCGGCTTCGAGCTGCCGTCCATTCATCTCGTCGTGATTACGGAAGGCGAGATGTTTACGCAGAAGCAGCGGAAAGCGCGCAAAGTAGACAAGAAAATCGAGAATGCCGAGAGAATCAAAAGCTACCAGGAGCTTAAAGTCGGAGACTACGTCGTTCACGTTAATCACGGGATCGGGAAGTATGTCGGGATCGGCACTCTTGAAGTCGGGGGCATTCATAAAGATTATTTGCATATTGTCTATGCGGGCGGCGACAAGCTGTCCGTCCCGATCGACCAGATCGATCTCATTCAGAAATATGTCGGTTCGGAAGAGAAAGAGCCGAAGATATACAAGCTGGGCGGGGCCGACTGGAACCGCGTCAAGAACAAAGTGCGGACCTCCGTCAAGGACATCGCCGACGATCTCATCAAACTTTACGCGGACCGTCAAGCGACGACGGGGTACGGCTTCAGCTCCGATTCCGCCTACCAGCAGGAATTCGAAAGCATGTTTCCGTATGACGAAACGACGGATCAACTCCGGGCAATTGGGGAAATTAAGAAGGATATGGAAAAACCGCGTCCGATGGACCGGCTTCTTTGCGGAGATGTCGGTTACGGCAAGACGGAAGTGGCTATCCGCGCCGCCTTCAAAGCGGCTATCGACGGCAAACAGGTCGCTGTCCTGGTGCCGACGACGATTTTGGCGCAGCAGCATTACGAGACGTTCCGCGAGCGCTTCTCGGGATACCCGTTCAACATCCAGGTGCTGAGCCGGTTCCGTTCGAAGAAAGAGCAGAATGAAACGACCAAGGGCGTCAAGGCCGGTACCGTCGACATCGTAATCGGAACGCACCGCCTGCTATCCCAGGACCTGAAGTTCAAGGACCTGGGGCTGCTCATCGTCGATGAGGAGCAGCGTTTCGGCGTCTCGCACAAAGAGAAGCTGAAGCGGCTGAAAACGAATGTCGACGTGCTGACTCTGACCGCCACGCCGATCCCGCGCACGCTCCACATGTCGATGCTGGGGGTTCGCGACCTGTCCGTCATCGAGACGCCGCCGGAGAACCGCTTCCCGGTACAGACCTACGTGCTGGAATACAGCACAACGCTCGTACGGGAAGCGATCGAACGCGAGCTGGCGCGTGAAGGACAGGTGTATTTCCTGTTCAACCGCGTCCAGGGGATCAACCAGATGGCCGAGCAGATCTCTATGCTCGTGCCGGAAGCCCGCGTGACCGTTGCGCACGGGCAAATGTCGGAGCAGGAACTCGAGAAAACGATTCTCGACTTCCTGGACGGCGAGTTCGACGTGCTCGTAAGCACGAGCATCATCGAGACCGGCGTCGATATCCCGAACGTGAATACGCTGATCGTGCATGACGCCGACAAGATGGGCTTATCCCAGCTGTACCAGCTGCGTGGCCGGGTCGGCCGTTCCAACCGGATCGCCTACGCGTACTTTACGTATCAGCGCGACAAAGTGCTGAACGAAGTGGCGGAGAAACGTCTCCAGGCAATTAAAGAATTTACAGAACTTGGGTCCGGATTTAAAATTGCCATGAGGGACTTGTCCATCCGCGGAGCCGGTAATCTGCTCGGAGCCGAGCAGCACGGATTTATCGCTTCCGTCGGATTCGACCTTTACTCTCAGATGCTGAGCGAGGAAATCGCCAAGCGCAAGCTGGAGCTGGACGGAGAGCAGGCGGAGCCCGAGAAGGAATGGATCACGCAGCTTGACCTTCACCTGGATGCTTACCTGCCGTCGGATTACATTTACGACAGTATGCAGAAGATCGAGATTTACAAGAAAGTGGCGAATATCCGCTCCTTCGCGGAAGCGGAAGATCTGGATGAGGAATTGGTGGACCGGTTCGGCGATTTGCCGCCTGCCGTTTCCAATCTTTTGGCCGTAGCCAGATTGAAGGTGTATGGAGCCGAATATAAAATCGAATCCATCTCCCAGAAGGGCGACGACTATCAGATCAAGATTTCTCCGGACGAGACGGAAAGGCTGGACGGTCAGAAGCTGTTTACGATTTCGAACGGCTTCGACGGGCGCGTCAAGCTGATTGCCGGGCCTCAGATTCATGTCCACATCCGCGGCAAAGGGCTGTCCCCCGAGGACACAATCGCATTGGTGGAGCGTTTTCTGTTACAATACAGGGAAGCCTTGAAAACGAAGGGAGAATTGCAGAATGCAACACAATAAATCAGGTTGGGCCAAAAGCAAGTGGCTGCTGCTTGCCGTACTAGTCCTTGTTTTGGCCGTGGCCAGCGGATGCGGCAAGAAGGACGAAGGAAAAGCGGGTACGCCGGAAGAGGTTATCGCCACTTACAAAGACGGGGGTAAAGTGACCCGTGGAGAGTTTGATAAGCTGCTTTCCTTCAACCGTCTTCTGTATCCGGAATACGCGCAGTTCGAAACCGACCCGGCCTACCAGCAAAGCATGCTGGAGCAGTATATCATGCTGAAGGTTCTTTCCGGACGTGCAAGCGATGACGTGAAAAAAGAAGCGGACAAGCAGGTAACCGAGCAGGTTACGCAGCTGAAAACTTTCGTGGGCGCGCAAGAAGGCGGCCTGGAGAAGAAGCTGAAAGACGCGAAACTGGAAGAGAAGGACATTGAGGACCTCTTGAGACTCAGCGTGTATTCCACGAGCCACTTGGAGAAGCAGGTCACCGACGATGAAATCAAAGCGGAATACGAGAAGGCCAAAAAAGCGGACCCGAACGCCTACGATGTAGCGACTGTCCGTCATATTCTCATCGGTCTTAACGATCCGAATACGAATAAAGAGCTCCGCACGAAAGAAGAAGCTCTGAAGCGCGCAAAAGAAGTGCAGCAGAAGCTGAAAAACGGCGGAGACTTCGACGCTCTTGCCAAAGAATACTCGGATGACCCGGGTTCGAAAGATAAAGGCGGCAAGTACGAGAACGCTAAAGTCAGCCAGTGGGTAGCGGGATTCAAAAAAGCGGCTCTCGAGCTGCCTTTGAATACGATCAGCGATCCCGTTGAGACCGATTACGGCTACCACGTCATGAAAGTGGAATCCCGTAAAACCGAAACCGTAGAAGACGCCAAGAAAGAGCTGGCCTCTAACCTGGCGCAAGTGAAGATGCAGGAGTTCGTAACGAAGGAGCTTCCCGGCTTGATCGAAACGAACAAGCTTCCTAAGCCGACTCCGACTCCGGCTCCATCGGCCAATCCGAGCCCGGCACCTGGCGGCAGCACGGAACCAAGCGGCACGCCGGCTCCGACAGGCAGTCCGTCTCCACAGACGACGCCGACCGCGGCGCCGACCGACGTGCCTGGAGCGACGCCTCCGGCCGCAAGCCCTTCGCCGGCGGCGAAGTAAGCGGGTCTGCGAAGCCTGGCGGCAGATCATTGATGTCACGAAAGCCATCTCGTCCATCCGGACGGGATGGCTTTTTATTTTACGTGGATGGAAAGAGGGAAATGTATAAGAATATGGGGGCGGATGAATACTATGGTCAGAATCGAATCGCTACACCCTTCTCTTTTAAATACACGCAGATCGGCGTCCAGTCGTATCCAAAACTTCAAGTGAAAGTGGGGCAACAAGAGTCATGAAAGCAACTGGAATCGTTCGTCGCATTGATGACCTGGGCAGGGTTGTCATTCCGAAGGAAATACGGCGCACACTGCGCATCCGGGAAGGCGACCCGCTCGAGATATTCGTCGATCGCGACGGTGAAGTTATCTTGAAGAAGTATTCCCCGATCGGCGAATTAGGGGATTTTGCCAAAGAATATGCCGAGTCTCTCTATGAGAGCACCAATCATATCACACTGATTACGGACCGGGATACGGTTATCGCGGTAGCGGGCGGTTCGAAGAAAGAGTATATGGACAAGCAGATCGGGCAGATCGTGGAGACCACCATGGAAAACCGTAAACCGACAATCGAGAGCGGTTCGGGTACATACGAAATCTCCAAAGACAATCCCGAAACTTACAGCTCTTTCGTCATCGCTCCGATTGTTGCGGGCGGAGATCCGATCGGTTCGGTTATTCTGATGAGCAAGGACGAAGAAGTCAAGATGGGCAATATGGAATCGAAAATGGTGGAGACTGCAGCCGGTTTTTTGGCGAAACAAATGGAGCAGTAACCGAAAGCTTCCCTTACTTGGAAACCAATTCCGGAGGTAAGGGGGCTTTTTTTGTTTTATGAGGAAATTTATATATAATGGGAAGAGTCCTCTTTAATCCGTATTTTTTCAAACATCCTAGTGTAAACCCCCAGAAGGAAAGCGAGGCTTTAAGCAGTATGAAAGCGACAGGTATAGTAAGACGCATAGACGATTTAGGACGGGTAGTCATTCCGAAGGAGATTCGGCGCACCATGCGCATCCGGGAAGGCGATCCCATGGAAATATTCGTGAACCCCGACGGCGAAGTCATTTTGCAGAAATATTCTCCGGTCGGTGAACTTGGAGATTTTGCGCTGGAATATGCGGAATCGTTAAACGAGAGCACCGGATATCAGGCCGTTATATCGGACCGGGAGACCTTCATCGCAGCGGCAGGCCGCGGACGTAAAGAATATGACGCCAAACGGGTGGGCGAGCAGTTGGAGAGCGCCTTGAACGGAAGACAGACGATCGTGCAAGAAACGGCCGGCAGTTACGAGCTGGTTAAGGATGCGGCGGATACTTACGGCTCGTTCGTCATTGCACCGATCATTCACCAGGGGGATGCCATCGGCGCCGTTCTGTTGGTCAGTAAGGAAAATGATGTGGTCATGGGAAAAACCGAGCGGATCATGGCCGAAACGGCCGCTTCCTTCTTGTCCAAGCAAATGGAAGTGTAGATAGACACAGGCACATTTAATCTTTTATGCAGGAGAGACGTCCATGTCCACGGAAAAGGGAACGCAGGAACAGACTGTGACGGTCGGAAGCTCCCGGCTCCTTAAGGGCGCCGCGTTACTGGCCGCCGCGGCGGTATTCTCCAAACTGCTCGGAACCCTCCAAAAAATTCCGCTGCAGAATATAGCCGGAGACGGGGTTTTCGGCATTTATAATGCCGTCTATCCGCTGTACCTCCTGATTCTTTTTCTGGCGACGGCGGGTTTTCCGATCACGGTCGCCAAATTCGTCCAGGACCGGGCAGCCGCACGCGATCATGCAGGGGCAAGGCGGGTGGCGGCAGCTTCCGCTCTGCTCCTGACAGGAACCGGCGTGCTTTGCTTTCTCCTGCTGTATTTCGGAGCCGATGCGCTTGCGGGCTGGATAGGAACAGCGGCAGCGGCGCCGGCCATCCGCAGCATTTCGTACGCGCTTCTGCTGGTTCCCGTACTCTCGGTTCTCCGCGGTTATTTTCAAGGCTATCAGAACATGGTCCCCACCGCGGTGTCCCAGGTAGTCGAGCAGACGGTGCGCGTGCTTACGATGGTTCTTCTTCTGCTGTACCTGACCGAACAAGGTGCGGGAGACGGCGATATTGCCGCCGGAGCGACATTCGGTTCCGTAACGGGGGCAGCGGGGGCTTTGCTTCTGCTTCTGTTCTATTGGCAGAGAAGCAAGGAAAGAAGGGCTGGGAATCCGGCTGAATTAACACCGGCGGAAACCGCGGATCATTCCGAATCCTGTGAAGCCCCTCATAGCCCGGGAAAGAGGCTTGAACGATCGGGTGTTGAGAAACCGCCCTGTATAGGAGAGGCTGCCCAAGCTGAAGCCACCGGCCCTGTGTGGACCAAAGAACCGCTTGGCCGGCTCATGGCCTCTATCGGCGCTTACGCTCTGCCGATCTGCCTCGGTTCAATCATGACGCCGATTCTCAATCTCATCGACGCCTTCACCATCCCCCGCCTGCTGCTCGGCGGAGGAGCGGACGCGGCCGAGGCGATGCGCCAATTCGGCCTGTACAACCACGGCCTCCCCTTGGTTCAGGCCGTGACGATGGTCGCGTCCTCGCTGACGGCCGTGCTGGTGCCGGCAATCGCCGCAGCTAAGGCGGCCGATCCGGCGCAGCTGCAAGCGCGCACGGAGCGGACCGTGCGGATGACGGGCCTGCTCGGCCTGGCTGCGGCCGCCGGCCTGGCCTCTCTCACCGTGCCGGTGAACGTGATGCTCTATCAGAGCGAAGAAGCGTCCGGCACGATGGCTCTGCTCGCGCTCACGGCGCTGTTCGGCACGCTCAACATCGTGCTTGCCGGAGTGCTGCAGGGCCTCGGCGCCGTGAACGCTCCCGCGCTGCATCTGCTCGCCGCAGCCGCCGTCAAGATCGGCGGCAGCCTGCTCCTCGTGCCGCGCTGGGGGATCGCCGGCGCGGCCGTGTCGGCTGTGCTCGCGTTCGCGTCCGCGTCCGCCCTCGGCCTCGCCGAGGTGCGGCGGCTGACCGGCGCTCCGCAGCGCTGGCGCGCCTCGGCCCTGGCGCCGCTTGCCGCAGCGGCGCTCATGTGCGCCGCTCTGGGCGCGCTCCAGCTCGCGGGCGGGCCGCTGCTTGGCGCCGCGGCGCCGGGCCTCGGCTCGCGCGGACAGGCCGGCGTGTTGGCGCTGGCCGGGGTGGCGCTCGGCGCGGCCGTGTACGCGATCGCGCTGCTGCGCTTTCGCGCCGTGAACCGCGCGGAGCTTGAGCAGCTCCCCGGCGGCGGCAAGCTGGCTTCGGCGCTGACGAAGCTGCGCCTGCTCCCGCAGGGGGAGCGGCTCTAGGAGTTAGCCGCGAGAAGGCGCCCTCGACCCGTGATAGACCGCGCCGTTTCGGCGTAAAATAGCTGCGAATCAACCGGCTCCGCTTAAGCGGGAACCGGAATACGCGTGGGAGGCAAGGACTATGACGCAAGGAATTACGGTTCTCGGACTCGGTTCCGGGGACGAAAACCAGCTCACGCTCGGCGTGCTGCGCCGTTTGCAGCAGGCTCCGAAGCTGATTCTCCGTACCGATCATCACCCGGTCGCCGCCTATCTCCGGGCAGAGGGGATCCGGTACGAGACCTTTGACGCGATTTACGAAGCGAAGAACCGCTTTGACGACACATATGAAGCGATAGCGGCCTCGCTGCTGGAGTCGGCCCGTACGGAAGCTGTCGTGTACGCCGTTCCCGGACATCCTATGGTGGCCGAGTACACCGTGCAGCTGCTGAGGGCGAAATGTCCGGAAGCGGGCATTCCGCTGGAGATCGCGGGCGGGGAAAGCTTCCTCGACCAGGCGTTTCTCCGGTTCGGCTTCGATCCTATCGAAGGGATGCAGCTTCTGGATGCGACCGACCTGCGGCCCGGCATGCTGAACCCCCGCTTGCATACGGTGATCGGACAAGTGTACGATACATTTACGGCGTCGGATGTGAAGCTTACACTGATGGAGCTTTATCCGGACGATTACACCGTCTATGCGGGTCACTCCCTTGGCGTTGCGGGGGAAGAATCGGTTGTCCGGGTTCCTCTTTACGAGCTCGACCGGATCGAGGGCTACGGCAACCTTTCCCTTGTCTGGGTGCCGCGCAGCGACCGGGACGAACTCCGCAACCGTACAATGGAGCGGCTGCATGAAATTGTGGCGATTCTCCGCAGCCCGGAAGGCTGCCCGTGGGATCGCGAGCAGACGCATGCCAGCCTCCGTAAAAATCTCATCGAAGAGGCTTACGAGGTTCTGGAGACGATTGATGAAGACGATCCCGACCATATGTGCGAGGAGCTCGGCGACCTGCTGCTCCAGGTGATGCTTCATTCCCAGATGGAAGAGGAGACCGGCGCTTTTACCGTCTATGACGTAATCGCGGGGCTCAACGAGAAGCTGATCCGTCGTCACCCCCACGTGTTCGGTACGGAAGGTGCGGAAAACGCGGAGGAGGCTCTTGCCAACTGGCAGCAGATGAAGGACGAGGAGAAGCGCCGCAAAGGGATCGACCCTTCGAAGCAGTCTGCTTTGGCGGGAGTGCCCAAGGATCTGCCGGCTCTGATGAAAGCCCTGAAGCTTCAGAAGAAAGCGGCTGTCGTCGGTTTTGACTGGTCTGAGGTTGGAGAAGTGATCGGCAAAATCACCGAGGAACTCGGTGAAGTGCAGGAAGCAATGGAAACCGGTGCGGCGGCAGAGCGCCTGGACGAACTCGGGGATCTGCTTTTCGCCGTCGTCAATCTGTCGCGTTTCCTGAAAATCGATCCGGAAGAGGCGCTGGCTTCGACTAACCGTAAGTTTGTACGCCGTTTCCAGTACATCGAAGAGCGCCTGGAAGCTCGGGGCAAGTCCCTGGCGGAGGCGGATTTGGCAGAGATGGAAGAATTGTGGCAGGAAGCAAAAAAACTTCAATCCACGTAGGTTTTTCAGCAGGATTTCCCAAGCTGAGCAAGAATACTTAGTTTCGGAAGCGACTTACCTGCGAGATTCAAAACCAGCTACATACTTGTCATTCACTTTAGGAGGTATTCGAATCATGAACAAAACAGATCTGGTCAACAACATTTCCACGAAGAGCGGACTCACCAAGAAAGACGTGGAAACCGTCCTTAACTCTTTCCTCGGTGAAATTACGGACGCGCTGTCCACAGGAGATAAAGTTCAGCTGATCGGCTTCGGTACATTCGAAACCCGCAAACGCTCCGGACGTACGGGCCGCAACCCGCAAACCGGTCAAGAAATTTCTATTCCGGAATCGAATGTTCCTGCTTTTAAAGCGGGCAACAAGCTTAAAGAAGCCGTAAAATAATGAGACTCGACAAGTTTTTAAAAGTATCCCGGCTGATCAAACGCCGTACGGTGGCCAAAGACGTCTCCGATCAGGGGCGTGTCTGGATCAACGGGCGGGATGCGAAACCGGGCTCGGCGGTGAAAGTAGGCGACGAGCTTACCATTCAATTCGGGCAGAAGAAAGTGACCGTTCGCGTGGAACAACTGACGGAGTCGACTCGTAAAGAGGACGCGGCTCATATGTACACGCTTCTGCGGGAAGAAGCGAACAACGAATAACCAAGAGGCTGAAAGGCGGCTCATGCCGACTAGGCCTCTTTTTTACGTGTTTCCGGGTGTTCTAAAAACGGACATCCCCCCATATCGTAGTGGTAGGAAAAGCTGTAGGGGGGACTCGCCATGATGGAGGCCGGAAAGACCAAACGGCAGGAAGTGAAAATGCTTAACCGCAAGCTGCTCGAGATCTCCGGGGTGAAGAATGTGGAGAGCTTTGACAGCGAGGAATTTTTGCTGGAAACGGACTGCGGGTTTCTGCTCATTAAGGGCCAGAATCTGCATATCAAGAATTTGAGTCTGGAGCAGGGACTGGTTGCGATAGAAGGATACGTCAACGCCTTGTCTTATGTGGACGCGAATTCCCCGGAGAAAAACAAGGGATTTCTGGGTAAGCTGTTCAAGTGACACTGAACGTACAGTTTTTAACCTTGTGGTTCATGTTCGTCAGCGGGATGGGACTGGGGATGCTCTACGACGCCTTCCGGGTGGTGTTCGTGCAGCTGCGGCTGCCGCGCTGGACTTTCCCGCTTGCGGATGTGGTTTACTGGATTACGGCGACCGTCTGCGTGTTCGGGACGCTCGTGCACAGCAATCAGGGACAAGTCCGATTCTTCGTCTTTGTCGGGTTAATTATCGGCCTGCTGGTTTACATGATGACACTGAGCCGTACCGTACGTAAGGTTATTGCGGTCCTGATCCGGGCCGTTAAATGGCTCCTCCGCTTTTTCAGGCGAATGTTTACGCTGCTCTTTATCAAACCTGCGATCGGGTTATACAAGCTGGCCTGGGTGCTCCTTGGCTTTTTGGCGGCGCTGGCTATGTTCCTGTTCCGAGTTGTGGTACAATTGGTTTACCCTGTGTGGAAACTGCTGCTTTGGCTGACACGTCCCCTGTACAAGCATTTACGGGTACCTGCCCGAGTGCTGCGGTGGGTAAATTTTTTAAAGCAGCTGTTTCAGAAGTGGTTCCGCAAGGGTAAGTAACCGGGCATGGGTCGAATTGTATATGGCCCTGCACGATCAGGAGGCTCAGAGATTAATGCCTGTTCCACCCAAATCAACGCAGACGCAACCTAAATCGAATAGCAAAGGCACGCGCCGCAGATTCCGTATTGCCGCCGTCATTCTGCTCGGTTTTCTAACGTGGGCGGGAGTTACATTCTGGGGACAACATGGCAAGATCAGCGAGAAGCGTGCAGAAATGCAGCAGATCAAACAGGAATTAACCGATGAACAGAAGCGTAAAGCGGACCTTCAGCAGGAGATTGCCCGTTTGCACGACCCTGAGTATTTGGAGCAAGTCATCCGCAGCGAGTTGAATTATGCCCGCGCAGGAGAAACGCGTTTTTTTATACCGACGTCCAAATCACAAAATCCGTAAAACCGGATTATTTGGGCTTTTCTCCATGTTGACCGTCTATTCAGCAATGGGGTATAATCGGCATAGCCATTCTTTTGAACAATTTAAGGGAGGAACATTGTATTTTATGGCAATAGAAGTGGGCAGCAAATTAGAAGGAAGAGTGACCGGGATCACTCACTTTGGGGCATTTGTCGAGCTTGAACAAGGTGTCACCGGATTGGTGCATATCTCGGAGATTGCCGACAACTACGTGAAGGATGTCAACGACCATCTCAAGCTGGAAGACAAGGTTCTGGTCAAGGTCATCAACGTGGACAAGGACGGGAAAATCGGCTTATCCATCAAGCAGACGATTGAAAAGCCCGCTGAACCTGCTCGCCCTGAAAGACAAGGCAATGGCAAGTTCGACTCCCCTCGTTCCGGAGATCGTGGCGGATTCGGTAACCGCGGAGACCGCGGCGGACGCGGTGGCGGCTTCCGTAACGCACCCGGCAAATTGTCTTTCGAAGACAAGATGAACCGTTTCCTCAAGGACAGTGAAGAGCGCATTTCTTCGCTGAAGAAGCAGGACTCCAAGCGTGGTGGACGTGGCGGACGCCGCGACTAATTGTTCCTCGCTCTACTATTTACACAAATCTACAACCACATTCCGTTTCGGCGGATGTGGTTTTTTTGCGTCGATTAACATGCGGTTGTTCGGGGAATCGACACAACCTTACCGCATACGCATCCCATTTACCGGCGACAAGCTCCCGCAGCTTCGGAACGGCTGTTCGGAAGGGAGAAGCCAAGCCCCCATGGGGTAGGCATTTGCGCCGACCTGACAGGCCCCCCTTTTTTGTCGGAAATTTCTTAAACTCTAGCAACTCATTGTGACAAAATCTATGATAGAACCCACCTATAATAAACACCACTAAGAGAAATGGTGGTGTCTGAACATGGAAAAACGAAATGGTGCACTTTCCATCGGTCTGCAATGGGCAGGCGCGGTGCAGCGGACGAAGTCGGCAGCTCAGGGCAGAGTGGCGGAAAACAGACTCATTCAATCGTTTGTAGCCAAGAAATGGTCTATCCTGCTCCTGCTGATGGCCTTTCTGCTGGGGAGAGCCATGATCCTTGAGGAGCTTGCTCCGTTTTCGATAGCTTTTTTTGCGGTCATGTATTTCCAGCGCCGCGATTTGCTTCTATGGACAGGCGTGTTTCTATTTGCCGGAAGTTTACTGGCCGTACAACCTCAGAGCGGGTTTATCCTGACCGAGATGATCGTGTTTCTCCTCATCCAGAAAGGATTGGAAAAGTATGAGCGCTCGGATATCTCGCTGGCGCCGGTGCTCGTCTTCATCACAACGCTGCTCGTGCAGATGTTCGCTCACATGGTTAATTCGGACCTCTCCTGGTACTCCTTGACAATGACGGGAGTGGAGTCGGTGCTGAGTCTGGTGCTTACGCTTATTTTTGTACAAGCGGTCCCCGTCTTCACGCTGACCCGCAAAAATTATCAGCTCAAGCATGAAGAGATCATTTGTCTGATCATTCTGCTGGCGTCCATGATGACCGGCACCGTGGGCTGGACGCTCGGACCGGTTACGGTTGAGCACGTTGTCTCCCGTTACCTGATTCTGTTATTCGCACTGGTGGGCGGCGCGCCGTTCGGAGCTTCGGTCGGTGTGGTGACGGGTCTTATCTTAAGTCTCGCCAATACAAATGCGATTTACCAGATGAGTCTGCTGGCCTTTTCGGGCATGCTGGCGGGTCTGCTTAAGGAAGGCAGACGGATGGCAGTAGCCTTCGGCATGCTGCTCGGCTCGTCGATCCTCTCCATTTATATCGGGACGCAGGGGGAAGTCATGAACTCCACCTGGGAATCCGTTGCGGCGGTAGCGCTTTTCCTGCTCACACCCAAGAGCGTTCTCCAGACGCTGGCCAAATACGTGCCGGGCACCCAGGAGAACCTCAAATCCCAGCAGGATTACGCCAAACGCGTCAGGGATATTACGGCCGGCCGGGTCGAGCAGTTTTCACAGGTGTTTATGCAGTTGGCCCGGAGTTTCAAACAGCTTACGGTCGAGAGCCAACCGGTGCCTAAGGAAGAGGAGATCAGCCATTTCATGGAGGCCGTTTCCTGCCAGACCTGTCAGATGTGTCCGAAGCGGGTCCGCTGTTGGGACCAGCGTTTCTATCAAACGTATCAGTTTATGACGAGCATGATGACGGAAATCGAGCTGAATCCGAATTTCTCGCGGAAACAGATTCCGATAGATTGGAAGCAGGCTTGTACGAAGCCGGATCAGGTGCTGGATGTTATGAAAAACCAGTATGCGAAATACCAGAATGATATGCACTGGAAAAAGCAGATTTCGGACAGCCGTCAGATTGTGGCGGATCAATTAAGCGGTGTGTCCCAGGTCATGGAGGATTTGGCGAAGGAGATCAAGCGGGAGGGCCAGGAACTCTTTCTGCAGGAGGAGCAGATTCGTGAGGCTCTGGAGGATCTCGGGCTTTCCATACACAGCATTGATGTTATTTCGCTGGACGAAGGTAACGTGGAGATTGAGATCATCCACCAATATACAAAAGGCTTCGATGAGTGCCGCAAAATCATAGCGCCTCTGTTAAGTGAAATTCTCGGAGAACATATCGCGGTGAAAAATGAGGAAATGCTCCCGAGGGGTGAGGGCTACAGCACGGTATTGTTCGGCTCGGCCAAAGAATTCGAAGTGGAAACGGGTATCGCGGGAGCAGCCAAGGGCGGGGAGCTGCTGTCCGGGGACAGCTTTTCCGTAGCGGAGCTGGGCAACGGCAAATTCGTCGTGGCGCTGAGCGACGGAATGGGCAACGGCGAGAGGGCCAGGGCGGAAAGCTCGGCTGCGCTTACTATTTTGCAGCAGCTTCTTCAATCGGGCATGGACGAGAAAATCGCGATCAAATCGGTCAATTCCGTTCTGCTTCTGCGTTCTTCCGACGAAGTGTATGCGACGGTGGATATGGCTCTAATTGATTTGTACAGCGCAGAGACGACCTTTATGAAAATCGGGTCCACACCGAGCTTCATTAAAAGAGGCAGCGAAGTGATTCCGGTGATGGCTAATAACCTGCCGGTCGGCATTCTGCAGGACATCGAAGTGGACCTGCTGTCGCGATCCCTTCAGCACGGAGACCTGCTGATTATGATGACTGACGGCATTTACGACGCACCCGGGCATGCGGTCAACAAAGAAATGTGGATGAAGCGGGTGATCCAGGAAATCGATACGGACATTCCGCAGGATTTTGCCGATAGGCTTCTTGATCGCGTTATGCGCTGCCATCATGGGGAGATTATCGACGACATGACCGTGGTCGCGGCGCGTGTCGAAAAGCATCAGCCGGAATGGGCGACATTCCGCTGGCCCGGCGTCAACCGGATCGAACGGCCGAAGGTGGTGAGCTGAGAGACGGAATTGCTATGGAGCTGTGACCTGCCCATATGGACAGAAAGGAGGCCGAATGCTGGATTTCAACATGCGCAGCCGTGCAGCGGAGTATCCTAGAGGGTGCCCCGCTGTTTTCTCTTGAAAAAAGGTTCCGCGCTAAACCAGCCCGCCGACCTTACGCCCGCCGGTTGACCGGCGCCTGAATTCTTCCGCCTCTATGATTAGAATCTCGCAGACTTGGCGAAACTAGTAAGAACATTCATAGGTTGGAGGCGGAAGAGATGAAACAGATCCTACTAATCACCGACGGCTGTTCGAACGTCGGAATCAGCCCGGCGGCCGCTGCGGCGGAAGCCCGCGCGGAAGGTATTACCGTCAACGTTATCGGTGTCGTTGACCAGGGCGAGCTCGGACTGCTCGGCGCCGAGGAAATCCGCGAGATTGCGAAAGCCGGCGGCGGCATGAGCCGGATCGCAACCCCGCAGCAGCTGTCGCAGACCGTGCAGATGATGACGCGCAAGACCGTGACGCAGACGGTGCAGCAGGCGGTCAGCCGGGAGCTGCAGAGCATACTCGGCAGCGGGGACATGACCGAGCTGCCTCCTGCACAGCGCTCCGAGGTCGTGCGCGTCATAGACGAGCTTGCGGAGAGCGGTTCCCTCCGCGTCGCGCTGCTGGTGGATGCCAGCGCCAGCATGAAGCCGAAGATGGCCGCGGTGCGCGAGGCCATCTCCGATCTGCTGCTGAGTCTCAAGGCGCGGAGCGGGACAAGCGAACTGGCGGTTTTTCATTTTCCGGGACGGCATGACGGTGACCCTGATGTGGAAATGGATTCGGGCTGGACGTCAAATCTTGCAAATCTGGATAAGATGTTCTATAAATTAAACATGAAGGGCACCACCCCTACCGGACCTGCCATGCTGAAAGTGGCGGCGTACGTAGCGGGTAAACCTATCTATTCAGACGATGAGGACGGGATGCTGCGTGACTACGTCGTATGAGCCTGCCCTGCCGCTCGGTACGACCCTTAAGGGGATCTGGAACGGCAGAACTTATACGGTTGTGCGCGGACTGGGTTCGGGAGCGAACGGCCAAGTGCTGCTTGTACGCAGAGGCGAGCGCCGGTATGCGATGAAGATCGGATACGATCCTCTCGACCATCAGTTCGAAGTAAACGCCCTGCAGTCCCTTTCCAAAACGGATACGTCGTTCAGCCGATTTTTGCTGGATGCCGACGATGCGGAATTCGAGGGACGCCGCTTGTCGTTTTTTATCATGCCTTACATACAGGGCCTTTCTTTATCGAAATACATACGGACCTACGGCAAGGACTGGATTTACGTGATCGGATCGAATCTGCTTAAAAAGCTTACGGAGCTGCACCGCAGCGGGTTTATCTACGGGGATCTGAAATCCGACAATCTTGTTCTTACGGAGCATGGAAGCGTGGAGCTGATAGATTTCGGCGGAATGACGGCCAAGGGGCGTGCGGTTAAGCAGTTTACGGAAATTTTTGACCGCGGCTACTGGTGTGCGGGAGAACGGGTTGCGGAGGAGAGCTACGATTTGTTCTCGTTCGCCGTTCTGATCATCAAAACGCTGGATGAACGCGACGCATTCCGCCCTGCCTTGCAGGCCCTTCCTCAGAACCGGAATATCTCCATGCTGGAGGATATCGTCAAAAGCAGCGAGCGGATGAGAGGCTTGGCCCCTTTTTTGCTGAAGGCTCTGAATAACCGGTTTGCTTCTTCCGAAGAAGCGCTGGCCGTATGGAGGGAACAAGCGAAGAGGGCGCGCGGTATCAAAGTCCCGGCCGGACGCAAAGAAGCCCCCGGGATCGTTCTGTTTTTGACGATATCTTTGATTGTTTTGCTGGGAACGATCGTTTACTTTTATCTGGACTGAAAAAAGGTCAGGACTTCCGCCCTTTCGTTACAAGGGCCGATTAAAAAGGGTGCTGCAGCAGTTGACGGAAAGCGGGGAAACAATCATGGAAGGGAAGCGGCTGCCCAGAGAGGCTGACCATAGGGAGCCCGGCAACAAAGGATTGGACCCGGGATTCCGGGTCCGTGCGGCCGTCGAGAGCCGTATAGCCGAAGAGAAGCTGCTGGAACCGGGCGATACCATCGTTGTAGCCGTTTCGGGAGGGCCCGATTCGGTTGCGCTTCTTCATTTGCTGTACGGGATGTCGGGTTCAAGGAATTGGCGCCTCATCGTAGCGCATGTCAATCACCGGTTCCGGGGAGAGGAATCCGACAGAGAAGCGGCATTCGTCGCTTCCTTTGCGGAGCGTCTCGGATTGCCCTGCGAGTCGGCTTTTATCGATGTGCCTGCTTATATAGAAGAAACAGCCTTGAACTCTCAGGTCGCGGCGCGGCGGAAACGGTATGAGTTCCTTTTTGAGACGGCCCGCAAGTATGGCGCAAGCAAAATCGCGCTCGCCCATCACGCGGACGATCAGGCCGAGACGATTCTGATGCGGATTTTACGGGGCACCGGGCCCGGAGGATTAACGGGAATACCCGAGCGGCGAGCCGAAAAAAAAGTGGAACTCGTCCGGCCTATGCTTCGTATATACAAGAAAGAGGTAATTAGTTATTGTGATTTCCTGGGGCTCGCTTACTGCCGGGACAGCAGCAACGATTCCCGGAAGTATTTCCGGAATCGGATACGGCTGGATGCGATGCCATATTTGCGCCAATATAACGATCAGCTTCCGGAGTCCTTGAACCGGCTGGGCGAAATCATGACGGCCGAGAACGATTATATGGACCGCGAAGCTGACCGCGTGTATGCTTCCGTCGTCAAGGACGAGGCGGGTGCAGCGAGTTTGGATCGGGGTGATTTTGTTCACTTGCACGTCGCTTTACAAAGGCGTGTGATTAAACTAATATTAAATTATCTCGCTTTTCAAGAGGAAAACGTCGATTATGCAAGATTAGAGGCGATTCGTACGGTAATTGTGCAGGACAGTCCCTCCAATCTCACATGGCCAATCGACGGACGCATTGCCTTGATTCGTGAGTACGAACGTATCTGCTTTCGATCCGAGACATCAGCCAGGTCGGGGGATGCGGCTTTTTTGCATCAAGTGGACTTGCAGCAGCCGTTTCTGCCTATTCCGGAAGCCGGAGTGACCTTTGGTTTTAAGGCCGAGGAGCGGGATGGAGTCGGCGGCGCCGATATTCCGGCGGCAGCCTGCCCCGACGAGGCTTGGTTTGACCTTGATGCCCTTCGGATGCCGTTGTCGGTGAGAAACCGGCAAGCCGGGGACCGTTTGGACGTGTTTGGTTTAAACGGCACCAAAAAAGTAAAAGATATTCTCATGGATGCCAAAATACCGCCCAGCCGCAGAGACCGGCTTCCGCTGCTTATGGATGCAGAAGGAAGGGTTCTGTGGATACCGGGCGTTCGTCGTTCCCGCCATGCGCTTGTCGGACCGGGAACCGTACGTTGGTTGCACATCCGGATTGAGCCCCCGGTGACTGAGGGAAACGGCCTTGGAGAATGATTTGTCACAGTTTTCATATTATTAAGTAGGGGGAGCATCCTTGTTTAACGACATTCAAGAAGTTTTTTACTCGGAGGAACAAATCCAAGCTAAGGTACAGGAGCTTGGAGCCCAGATATCCAAAGACTTCGAAGGCCGCAATCCGCTTGTGATTTGTGTGCTTAAAGGAGCCTTTATTTTCATGGCGGACCTCGTTAAGCAGGTTACGATTCCGCTTGAGCTTGATTTTATGGCAGTATCCAGCTACGGACAATCGACCAAGTCGTCGGGCGTCGTCAAAATCATTAAAGATTTGGACGTCTCCGTAGAAGGACGTCACGTACTGATCGTCGAAGATATTATCGACAGCGGTTTGACCCTGAGCTACCTCATTGACGTGCTTGAGAGAAGAAATGCCCAGTCCGTGTCTGTGGTTACTCTGTTCAACAAACCTGCCAGACGGTCCGTCGATCTGCAGCCCGATTATGCCGGTTTTGAAATTCCGGATGCGTTTATCGTAGGCTACGGGCTTGATTATGCCGAGAAATACCGCAATCTTCCTTACATCGGTGTTCTGAAACCAGAGATTTACTCTTCTTAAGAACACCCGGGTATGTCCCACGGCCGGCTTTGTTGTGATGCTAAGACATGCTGTGGTAAAATATAAAAAGTGTGTCGTTTGAGAGGAGGTAGCGGATGAATCGCTTTATCCGGAATACCGGTTTTTATTTATTGATTTTCCTGGTAACAGTCGGTATTGTGCATTTCATTAGTACGCAGAACGATCAAAAAGAAGCGATTACCTACAACCAGTTCCGGCAGGAATTAACGTCCAAGAACGTCGAGAAGCTTCAAATTAAAGTCGACGGGGGCACGTACCTGATCAACGGGCAATACAAGAATCCTAAGGCGGCGGATAAATCTACATTCGTTACCCGTGGTCCATTTGATTCACGTGTAGTAGAGCTGATCGAAACAGCGGGGGTTCAAGAAGAGTATCTGAAAATGGAAGGCGACAGCGTTTGGATTTCGTTCCTGACGTCCATCATTCCGTTTGTGATCATCTTCGTCCTGTTCTTCTTCTTGATGAACCAGGCTCAGGGCGGCGGCGGCAAAGTCATGAATTTCGGCAAAAGCCGTGCACGCTTATATAATGAAGAGAAAAAGCGCGTCACGTTCGAAGACGTAGCCGGTGCGGACGAAGAGAAACAGGAATTGGTCGAAGTCGTCGAATTCCTTAAAGATCCGCGCAAATTCTCTGCAGTGGGAGCCCGCATTCCGAAAGGCGTGCTTCTCAACGGTCCTCCGGGGACCGGTAAAACCTTGCTTGCCCGTGCTGTCGCGGGTGAAGCCGGAGTTCCGTTCTTCTCCATCTCCGGTTCCGACTTCGTGGAAATGTTCGTCGGTGTCGGTGCTTCCCGTGTACGGGATCTCTTCGAGAATGCGAAGAAGAACGCGCCTTGTATTATCTTTATCGACGAGATCGACGCCGTCGGCCGTCAGCGGGGCGCAGGCCTCGGAGGCGGACACGACGAGCGCGAGCAGACGCTCAACCAGTTGCTCGTCGAGATGGACGGATTCGGGGCGAATGAGGGAATCATCATCGTCGCGGCTACCAACCGTCCGGACATTCTGGATCCGGCGCTTCTTCGTCCGGGACGTTTCGACCGTCAGATTACGGTTGACCGTCCGGATGTGAAAGGCCGCGAAGCGGTCCTCAAGGTTCACGCACGCAACAAGCCGCTGGCCAATGACGTAAGATTGGACTCCATCGCGCGTTACACCACCGGTTTTACGGGTGCCGATTTGGAGAACCTGCTTAACGAAGCGGCGCTTATCGCAGCGCGCCGCAACCGCAAAGATATCTCGATGGCCGAGATCGAAGAAGCTTTCGACCGTGTTATCGTAGGTACGCAGAAGAAAAGCCGTGTAATCAGCGAGCGCGAGAAGCGTACGGTAGCTTACCATGAATCCGGTCACGCCATCATCGGTTACTATGCCGAGAATGCGGACATGGTTCATAAGGTAACGATCGTTCCACGCGGCCGCGCAGGCGGTTACGTGATGATGCTTCCTAAAGAAGGCGAAGACCGGATGATGCAGACCAAGAACGAGCTGCTCGACAAGGTCACCGGACTTCTTGGCGGTCGCGTTGCCGAAGAAATCTTCATCGGCGAGATCGCGACAGGAGCATACAGCGACTTCCAGAAAGCGACCGGAATCGTTCGCAAGATGGTCATGGAATTCGGTATGAGCGACAAGCTCGGCCCGATGCAGTTCGGCAGCAGCCAAGGCCAAGTATTCCTAGGCCGCGATATCGGTCATGAACAGAACTACAGCGATGCGATCGCTTATGAAATCGACCAGGAAATGCAGCTGATCATCCGGGAGTGCTACGACCGGGCGAAGCAGATCCTGAATACTCATAAGGATAAAGTTCACCTTGTCGCTCAAACGCTTCTCGAAAGAGAAACGCTCGATAAGGAACAGATCGTGGAGCTTCTTGAGAAAGGTCAAATTTCGGGCAATGAGGATATTAAAGTGACGATCCAGGGACAGGATGACAGCGTTAAGCCGGAACCTGCGCCTGAAATCGAACTGAAAACCGAAACGCCTGAACGGACCAAACTGAATCCGGATAAACCGGATGATGAAGGCAACAACCAGGCATAGCCGATAGAACTGAGTATACAACCGGATGTCCCCGCGGACGTCCGGTTTTTTCATTTTAGCGGCCGGATTTGCGGATTGACACGTCCAAGCATGTTGTGTAAATTTAGTTGTGATACTTGAATTGCCTTTTACAAAGAGTTCACAAGGGTGAGAAGGCGATCGCCATAGCTATTCATCATAGGGCGTGCCGCTTCATATAAGGAGGATGCATTCATGGAGGCATTGGCTCTCGAAAGAAAAGCCGAGCAGAACAGACTGCTGAAAGAGCGAATTTTAGAGCTTAAGAAAGAACGCAATGCCATTATTCTCGCTCATTACTACCAGCGTGACGAGATTCAGGAAGTCGCCGATTTCCGCGGGGATTCATTTCTTCTGGCTCAGAAAGCCGCTGAAACCGATGCAGATGTTATCGTTTTTTGCGGAGTACACTTTATGGGGGAAAGCGCTAAAATTCTCGCTCCTACCAAGACGGTGATTATTCCCGACGAACGGGCCGGCTGCCCAATGGCCGACATGGTGAACGTGGAAGGATTGCGGGCTCTGAAGAAAGAGCACCCCAATGCGAAGGTTGTTGCCTACATCAACACGTCAGCGGAAGTGAAGTCCGAAACGGATATCTGCTGCACATCCGCAAATGCAAGAAAAGTCATCGAATCGATCGATGCCGAGGAGATTATCTGGGTACCGGATAAAAATTTAGGCGACTATGTATCAAAATTCACAAACAAAAAAATGATCATCTGGGAAGGCTACTGCAACACCCACGATATGCTGACCGTCAAAGATGTCGAGGAAATGAAGGCGGCTCATCCCAACGCGCAATTCGTGGTTCACCCGGAATGCCGACCGGAGGTTGTGAAGCTCGGAGATTTCGTAGGCAGCACGACGGCCATCATCAAGTACTGCCGTGAATCTGATTGCCAGGAGTTTATCGTCGGAACGGAAGACGGAACAGGCTATCAGCTTCGTTTAGACAGCCCTAATAAAACCTTTCATTTTGCCACAAAATACCTGGTATGCCCGAATATGAAAGTAAACAACTTGAAAAAAGTCGTCCGGTGTCTGGAAACCATGCAGCCTGAAATCTATGTGGCACCGGAAGTGGCTGAAAAAGCAAAGCTTTCCTTAGAGCGCATGTTACAAGTAAAGTAGCATGCGCTACTCTCTTTGTTGAAGGCACGGGTGAACCGCCATGATACCTAGATACTTAACGGATACGGATTTGACAGCCATTCCGCACTATAAAACCGACGTAATCATTATCGGCGCAGGAATTGCCGGTTTATTCACGGCCCTGCAGGCCAGCGCTTCTCAACGCGTGCTTTTGATTACGAAGAAATCGCTTCTGGACAGCAACACCCGGTATGCCCAAGGTGGAATTGCCGCTGTAATTTCCGATGAAGATTCGCCTGAGTATCATCTGCAGGATACGCTTGTCGCTGGCGCGGGCTTGTGTTCGCGAGATGCCGTGGACGTACTGGTTCATGAAGGACCGCAGGGCGTACAGGACCTGATCCGGATGGGGACGCAGTTTGATTTGGAAAACGGGGAAATCGCCCTGACCAAAGAAGGCGCTCACAGCCAGCGGAGAATTCTCCATGCGAACGGGGATGCGACCGGCGCTGAGATTGTGAGGGCGCTTTCCGAAAATACCAAGAATAACCCGTCCATTGAAATTTGGGATGATCATATTGTGATTGATCTGATTACGGTTGATGGGGAATGCTGCGGGGCTCTGGTTCAAAAGCCCGATGGGCAGCGTGTATATGTCCAGGGCAACGCGACCGTGCTTTGCACAGGCGGTGCGGGTCAGTTGTTCCGCTACACGACTAATCCGGACGTTGCGACCGGAGACGGGGTGGCGATCGCTTACCGTGCCGGAGCTGACATACGTGATATGGAGTTTATCCAGTTTCATCCGACCGTGCTTGTTTACCCGGGAGCGCCGCGTTTTCTGATTTCGGAGGCGGTCCGCGGTGAGGGCGCTTATTTGCGCAACATCAAAGGGGAGCGGTTTATGGAGAAATACCATCCCCAGCTCGAGCTTGCCCCCCGAGATGTAGTAGCCCGCGCGATCGTCAGCGAAATCGAGGAGACGGGCTCCAGTTTCATCTACCTGGATATAACCCATGAGCCGGAACAGATGATCCGGCACCGGTTTCCTACCATCTATGAAACTTGTCTGTCATTCGGACTGGACTTGACAAGCGATTGGATTCCCGTCGCCCCTGCCGCCCATTATATGATGGGAGGGGTAAAGACCGATCTGCATGGGGAAACCAACATAAAGAGGCTGTTCGCCTGCGGGGAAGTATCCTCTACGGGTGTACACGGAGCCAATCGGCTGGCGAGCAATTCGTTATCTGAAGCGATTGTTTTCGGACGCCGGATTATAGATCGTATCCGGTCACTTGCCCCGCTTCTGAACGAGGTGCCTCAGACGGGTCAGGAAACCGCTGCCCGTACGGAGCTGCCGAAACAGGCAATGGTAGAGAAAAAATTGAAGTTGCAGAAGGTCATGGTTCGTTATGCGGGAGTCCGCCGGGATGCGGCCGGGCTTCAGCGGGGACTTGACGAACTTAAACGGCATCTGCCGTCCTTCGACTCATGCCTTACCCGCAGGGAAGATTATGAATTCGCTAATTTGCTGACCTGTGCGCTGCTGACAGCCGAAGCCGCGCTGCGTCGTGAAGAAAGCCGCGGCGGGCATTACCGGGAAGACTTTCCGCAGCGGAGAGACGAGCAGTGGCTTAAACATACCGTATTAAACCGTGAATGTGGTCTGACGGAGGAGTGGATACTTAATGATGGAATTAAACTTTAAACAAATACGGCAGAACATCAAGTTGTGGCTCGACGAGGATATCGGAACGGGCGATGTGACCACGATGTACACCATCCCCGCGGACCAGCAGAGCAAAGGGATCATTCATCTGAAAGAATCCGGAATTGTGGCGGGCCTGCGCGTAGCTCAGGAAGTATTCGCGGAAGTGGACAAGAACCTGGTGTTTTCGCCGCAGGTAAAGGAAGGGGAGTTTGTTTCCAAGGGGACGGTAATAGCCATCGTGACTGGAAACACTCGGAGTATCCTGAAGGGAGAACGGCTTGCTCTCAATCTTCTTCAACGGATGTCCGGTATCGCCACGCGTACGCGTCAATATGTGAACGCGCTGGAGGGTCTTCCTACCCGGCTCGTCGATACACGGAAAACGACACCGGGGCACCGGATGCTTGAGAAATACGCCGTACGAGTCGGCGGCGGGTTTAATCACCGCTACGGCCTGTACGATGCCGTCATGATCAAAGATAATCACATCAAGGGTGCAGGTAGCATTACGGCGGCAGTCCGTGCGGCTCGTTCGAGAATCCCTCATACGATGAAAATTGAAGTAGAGGTGGAGAACTTCGAACAGTTGGACGAAGCCATTGCGGTTGGCGCCGATATTATTATGCTGGACAATATGAAAGCGGCCGATATGGCCAAAGCCGTTTCCATCGTAAAGAGCCAGGCTCCCCATGTATTGGTGGAAGGCTCCGGTTCCGTTACGCTGGAAACGATCAAATCGCTGGCGGAAACAGGGGTACATGTGATTTCCGTCGGAAGACTGACCTACTCCGTGTCTGCGCTTGATATCAGTCTGGATCTTAACGAGCAGAAAGGAGTTTCCTTGTGATTTTAGTCGTAGACGTTGGCAACACCAATATAGTCCTGGGCATTTATCAGGGTACCGAATTGCTTCATCACTGGCGGCTCGGCACGAATCGCTCTGCGACCGTGGACGAGTACGGGATGATGTTTCATAACCTCTTTCAATATGCCGGCATTGATATCCAGCAGATTGAAGGGGTCATTATTTCATCCGTTGTTCCGCCTCTGATGTTTGCGCTGGAACACCTTTGTTTAAAATATGTGAAGAGAACGCCGCTTATCGTAGGGCCGGGCATCAAGACGGGGCTCAACATCCGGGTCGATAATCCGAAGGAAGTGGGGGCGGACCGGATCGTCAATGCCGTGGCTGCGCTCGAGCTGTATGGCTCTCCTTGCATCATTGTTGATTTCGGTACGGCGACCACGTACGATTATATAGACAAGGCCGGACAGCTTATCGGCTGTGCGATTGCGCCCGGTATTGGAATATCAACCGAGGCTCTGTATCAGCGGGCGGCCAAACTGCCGCGTATCGAACTGATCAAGCCCAAGAGCGTTATCGGACGCAACACGATATCGTCCATGCAGGCCGGAATCATTTTCGGCTATGTCGGCCAGGTAGACGGAATCGTGGACCGGGTCAAGCAGGAATTCGGCATTGCGCCTAAGGTTATCGCGACTGGAGGACATGCCGAGCTGATTGCAAGCGAATCCCGTACGATCGATGTCGTCGATCCGATGCTGACGCTGGAGGGCCTGCGCCTTATTTATGTTAAAAATGCGAAGCAGGAATAGCTTACAAGAAACGGGGTAACGTGATGAGTGATTATTTAATCCGGGGGACCGCCCTGGAAGGAAGGGTCCGGGCGTTTGCCGTCCTGACGACTTCCATTACGGAAGAACTCCGCCGACGGCACAATACGACACCGACAGCCACGGCTGCCCTCGGGAGAACGGCCGCAGCCGGTCTTATGATGGGCGCAATGCTGAAGGGCGAAGAAAAGCTGACCCTGCAGGTTAAGGGCGGCGGACCTATCGGTTCTATCGTCGTTGACGCGAATTCCAAGGGCGAGGTACGCGGATATGTAGACGATCCGAATGTAGATCTGCCATTGAACGCCAAGGGCAAGCTGGATGTGGCGGGCGCGGTCGGAACGGAAGGCTTTTTATATGTAACGAAGGATCTTGGGCTTAAAGAAAATTACCGCGGCAGCATCCCGATCGTCTCCGGTGAACTGGCCGAAGATTTTACCTACTATTTCGCCAAGTCCGAACAGACGCCTTCGGCTGTTGCCCTTGGTGTGCTTGTGGACGTCGACCGGACGGTCAAAGTCTCCGGAGGGTTCATTATTCAGCTTCTGCCGGGACTGACGGACGATGAAATCACTGAAATCGAAAAGACGCTGGCACAGATCCCGCCGATCACTACCCTGCTGGATCGCGGCGCATCGCTTGAAGAAGTGCTGAAAGAAGTGCTGCCTTCCGTAGAAATCATGGAGCGGTCTGCCGTATCTTTTCAATGCAAATGTTCCCGGGAAAGAGTGGAGCAGACTATCATCAGCTTGGGCCGTGATGAGCTTCAATCTTTAATCGATGAAGACGGACGGGCGGAAGTCGTCTGCCATTTCTGCAACGAAGCTTACCAGTTTGAACGCGAAGAGCTGCAAACTATGTTGGATTCCATCAACAAGTAACAAATCGAGGGAGAGAGCATGCACAATGTAAAAGTGTTGTGGGGAGCTATCCTCGCTTTGTCGATAGGAGTCATTGTCCTCTTGTCGCTACAATTGTCGGAAACGGGACTAGGGAAGAAGTCGGCGGCTGGCGGACGTTCCGGGGAAACTCCTGCCGACGGTCACATCGTGGCCCGGATTACGGGCCGTGAATTTACACAAGGCGAATTGACGGAGAAGTTGACCAAACACTACGGTGCCGAAATGCTCAATCAAATGCTGGACCGCGAGACCCTCCGGCTGGAAGCCCAGGAGCAGGGAGTGGACATCAACGAAGCGGAAATCAGCCGTGAGCTGAAGCGGATGCAGCAGGGCTACGAGAACGAACAAAACTTTTACGACTCGATGAAAGAACAGCTCGGAATGAACAGAGAGGATGTCAGAGAAGACGTGCTCTATAAACTTTTGCTCGAGAAGCTTGCGACGCATGATGTCGAGATAGCAGACGACCGGATTACCAAGTACATACAGGGGCATCCTGACGAATTCAAGCAGACCGCTCAAATTCATCTTCACAAAATGGTCGTGTCCACTCTGGATCAGGCTAAAAAGGCGATGGCCGCCTACCAGGGCGGAGAGAGTTTCGCGACTTTGGCCAGGGACCGTTCTTTGGACGATTCCGGGAGCCAGGGAGGAGATCTGGGCTGGATGCAGGAGGACGATCCGTTCCAGCCGGCGGAGATCATGAAGGCGGCCCGTAAATTAGGGGTCGGCCAATTGAGTGCGCCAATCAAGACCGCGGGAGGATATGCCCTTATTTTAATCACGGAGAAAAAAATGAATACCGGTCCCGACGAAGCGGCAATCCGGGAGAGTGTACGGAAACAGCTCGCCCTGCAGGAAGCGCCTCCTCTTAACGAGTATTTGCTGTCCCTCCGCCAAAAGTGGAAAGCGACCGTTGCCGACCCGGGATTAAACCCGAATTCTTAGAGAATTGTAAGGTGTTGACAAGGGTCTTAGGCACTGATAATATAGGATTATAATACCAACCTAATAACTCGGATATAAATCCTTTTTTTCCAAACCTGGGAGGGTGACACGAATGGCTAAATTGGTGGAAAGCATTACACAGTTAATCGGGAATACTCCGCTTGTAAAATTAAACCGGGTAGTTCCGGAAGATAGCGCGGAAATTTACGTAAAGCTTGAGTTCCAGAACCCGGGAGCAAGTGTAAAAGACCGGATTGCCATCAGCATGATCGAAACCGCTGAACAGGAAGGCAAGCTGAAGCCGGGCGACACGATCGTAGAACCGACGAGCGGCAACACGGGGATCGGTCTGGCCATGGTAGCGGCAGCGAAAGGGTACCGTGCCATTCTGGTTATGCCGGAAACGATGAGCATGGAGCGCCGCAATCTGCTGCGCGCTTACGGCGCCGAGCTTGTTCTGACACCGGGAGCCGAAGGCATGAAGGGGGCTATCCGCAAAGCGGAAGAGCTTCAAGCGGAGAACCCTAGCTATTTTATTCCTCAGCAGTTTAAGAACCAGGCGAACGTCAAAATCCACCGTGAAACGACAGGTCCGGAAATTGTCGAAGCCATCAAAGGTCATGACGGCAAGCTGGATGCTTTTATCGCCGGTATCGGAACAGGCGGAACGATCACCGGTACGGGCGAGGTGCTGCGCGAGAACTTCCCGGGCATCAAAATCGTAGCGGTAGAGCCAAGCGCTTCGCCGGTTCTGTCGGGAGGCAAGCCGGGCCCGCATAAGATCCAGGGGATCGGCGCCGGCTTTGTACCGGACATTTTGAACACGGAAATCTACGATCAGATCATCCCGGTCGACAACGAGGACGCTTTCGAAACATCGCGCCGCGTTGCCCGTCAAGAAGGGATTCTGGGCGGTATTTCTTCCGGTGCGGCGATCTTCGCTGCCCTTAAAGTTGCCAAAGAACTCGGACCCGGCAAACGTGTTATTGCCGTCATTCCGAGCAACGGCGAGCGTTACTTGAGCACTCCGCTTTACCAGTTCGACGAATAGAACCGGATAATATCGGATACGTTCCAAAAGTCTTCAGCAGATCTTGCTGGAGGCTTTTTATTTTGGGCCAATTCAAGTATACTAAGGGACAAATCCGGCGCGAACCGAACCATCGGGTCAATTTTACATGATGCTTTAATCCTGTAAGTGAAATGTTTTCGGTCTTCGAACAGGAAGATCGTGGCGTGCAGCATACGGAATTTGCCGAAAAACACCCTTCGTACCGGTTCGATTAAACGCTAACTTATCTTACCTTACCGCACGAGTATAGAGCAGAATGAGGAGCTGGCTGCATGTCTGCGACAACAATAACGTTAACCACCTTGGCTGACTGGACGGAATGGGCGAAAGCAGGCGCCTATACCTCCGTTCCTTATATAACAAGCATCCCGTGGACGGAAGAAATCAGCACCTGGGAGCATGCATGGAGAACGGCGGGCACACACGCATTCGTACTGGAGAGCGGCAGAGGAGGCCGATATACCTTCCTCGGGCTGCACCCGGTTGCGGCCATATGCGGCAGTGCGGCATCGGCTGAAGCCGCGGAACGGGACGGAGCCTTCCCGAACGGCTGGCGTTCCGTTCCTATGCAAGGCGCTCCGCTGGATACCGTCAAGCGGTGGATGGCCCCCTGGCGCTCCCCGGATATAGCCGGGGCCCCCAAATTCACAGGCGGCTGCGTAGGCTTCTGGAGCTACGATGTCGTGCGGAGCATGGAGAAGCTTCCGGAGCTGGCGGAAGACGACCTTCCGCTGCCGGAATACAGCTTCGCCCGCTACGACGAGGTCTGGGTCTTCGACCGCGAGGAAGGCCGGCTTTACGCGGCCGTGCATACCCCGCTGCCGGCGGAGCCTTCCGCCTCCGACCTCTCCCGGCTCTACCAGGCCGCCGTTCAGCGCTCGGTGAGCATGCTCCGGCTCTGGCACGGGCTGGCCGGGGACGCCGAGGCCGGCGCAAAGCGGCTCCAGCGTGAAGCGGAGTGGCAGGCGCTTGTGAGCGCCGGCGAAGACACCACGCTGGAGGCGGAAGCGGCGGAAGGCGCCAGCCGGGCCTTCCCGCGGGAATCTTTCATCCGCGCCGTCGAGCGGATTCAGGCTTACATCGGGCAGGGGGATGTTTTCCAGGTGAATTTGTCGGTCCGCCAAAGCAGACCGCTCCAAACATCGCCCGAGCAGATCTACGAAGCGCTGCGCATTGTGAACCCGTCGCCCTATATGGGGCTGATGAGGTTCCCCGGCTTCGCGCTTGTGTCGGGTTCGCCCGAGCTGCTGGTCCAGCTTGAGGGCAGGCACCTGCGCACCCGGCCCATCGCGGGCACGCGCCCCAGAGGCCGCACGCCGGAAGAGGACGCCCGGCTTGCGGACGAGCTTCTCTCCAACGAGAAGGAACGTGCGGAGCACGTGATGCTCGTGGATCTGGAGCGCAACGACCTTGGACGGATCGCCCGGTACGGCTCCGTCAAGGTCGATGAGTTTTTCGTGATCGAGCGTTACTCTCACGTGATGCACCTCGTCTCGGAGGTAACCGGCGAGCTGCGGGAAGGCCTGGACGCGTTCGACGTCATCGCGGCCGCATTCCCGGGAGGAACGATAACCGGGGCGCCGAAAATCCGGACGATGGAGATCATTGAAGAATTGGAGCCGGTCCGGCGCGGACCGTATACAGGATCGATGGGATGGATTGACTACAACGGGAATATGGAATTTAATATACTTATACGAACGCTCGTGGCGGCCGGAGGCAGCGGTTATATTCAGGCGGGTGCGGGAATAGTGATCGATTCCGTGCCGGACCGTGAATACGAAGAGGCTCTGAACAAAGCGAGAGCGTTATGGAAAGCAATCCAGTTTAGCGAGCACAGCATGAGCCGAGCAGGGACAGAAGTCCTGTAGAAGAGTAGAGGAGGAAGGCAAGCATGATTCTTGTCATTGATAATTACGATTCGTTTACGTACAATCTGGTACAATATCTGGGTGAGTTAGGGCAGGAGATCGTCGTGAAACGCAACGATGCCATAGATCTGTCGGGCATTGAGGAGCTGTCGCCGGATCACATCCTAATTTCGCCGGGACCCTGTACCCCGAACGAAGCGGGCATCAGCCTTGGCGTGATTCGCCATTTCAAAGGCCGCATCCCTATTCTGGGCGTTTGTCTCGGCCATCAGGCTATCGGTCAGGCTTTCGGCGGCGACGTGGTCCGGGCTGGCAAACTGATGCACGGTAAAACATCTCCGATTCACCATGACGGCAAAACGATTTTCGAAGGCATTCCTTCTCCCTACACGGCAACGCGTTATCACTCCCTGATCGTCCGCAAAGAAACGCTGCCGGATTGTCTGGAAATTAGCGCCACCTCGGACGAAGGAGAGATTATGGGGCTCCGTCACAAAGAGTACCCGATCGAGGGTGTGCAGTTTCATCCCGAGTCCATCATTACGGACCACGGTCTGACTTTGCTCCGCAATTTCCTGGAGCGTACCGTACCGGCGGGAACCGGAGCTTAAATGAAGATTTGGATGAACGGAAATCTGGTAGAAGAAAAAGAAGCGGTCGTTTCCGTTTACGACCACGGATTTTTATATGGCATGGGGCTGTTCGAGACGTTTCGCACGTACAACGGACACCCTTTTTTACTTCGGGAGCATATGGAGCGAATCCGCGAGGGTTGTGCGGAACTGGGCATTCCGTTTCATACGGACGAGACAGGGATGAGGGCCAGAGTGGAGGAGCTTCTTCAGGCTAACGGACTGGAGGACGCCTACTTCCGGTATGCCGTTTCGGCCGGAGTGGACATGCTCGGTTTGCCGGGAGGCGCTTTTTATGAGAATCCCAGCGAGATTATTTACGTCAAAAGCCTTCCGCAGCGGAACGCGGATCAGCCTGCCTCACGTCCCCTTCAGCTGCTGAATCTGCGGAGAAATACGCCGGAAAGCGGACGCAGGCACAAGTCATTCCATTACATGAATAATATCCTCGCCAAAAGAGAAATGATGAACTATCCGTGGGCGCAGGGGGCGGAAGGACTTTTTCTTACGGATAACGGCGGGTATGTAGCGGAAGGCATCGTCAGCAATATTTTCTGGATCAAAGGAGCCGTGTGTTTTACTCCTTCTTTGACTACGGGCATTCTTCCCGGCATTACACGCGCTTTTGTCCTTAAGCTTGCAGATGAGGAAGGCTTGGAAATATGCGAGGGTTTATTTGCCTGGAGCGAGCTGGTTGAGGCGGACGAAATTTTTGTGACGAATTCCGTTCAGGAAATTGTCTCTATAAATGGACTGTTTGATGAACGCGGCGGCTCGATTACCGTCTCACGGGGAACGGCCGGACCAGTTGCGAGCCGCCTGGCTCAGTTGTATCGGGAATGCACGAGATTACTCTAGCCTTAGGAAGTGACTTTTCCAATGATTCGAACGTTGGCAGCAGGAGAGACAAGCATTGAACTCGGACGCCGGACTCTCATAATGGGAATTCTGAACGTCACGCCGGATTCTTTCTCCGACGGAGGCTCCTACACTACTGTGGAGCAGGCGGTACAACACGCGCTGAGCATGGTGGAGGAAGGCGCAGATATGATCGACATCGGCGGAGAGTCGACCCGCCCGGGACACGCGCCTGTCTCGCTCCGGGAGGAGCTGGAACGAGTCGTACCTGTTATCCGGGAACTGGTCCGGCACGTTCAGGTTCCGATTTCGGTGGATACTTACAAAGCGGAGGTCGCGAGGCAGGCGATCGAAGCGGGCGCCCATATCATCAACGATGTATGGGGATTCAAAGCGGACCCCGACATGGCTGGCGTGGCGGCTCAAGTCGGCTGTCCGGTTATTCTCATGCATAACCGCCCGGAGGCCGTATATACGGATTTTCTGCCGGAAGTTCTGCAGGATCTCCAGGAAAGCATTGATCTTGCCTTGAGCGGGGGAGTGAAGAACACGAATATCATCCTCGACCCCGGTATCGGATTCGCCAAAAGCTATGAGCAGAATTTATGGCTGATGAACCGGCTGGAGGCTATTGCGGAACTGGGGTATCCCGTCCTGCTTGGCACTTCCCGCAAAAGCATGATCCGCACGACGCTCGGACTGCCGCCCGATGACGTCATTGAAGGAACGGCGGCTACAACGGCGCTCGGAATTGCGCAGGGCTGCGATATCATCCGTGTACACGATGTTCAGGCAATGAAGCGGGTAGCCGCCATGACGGACGCGATCGTTCGCGGACCCGGGAGTATGTAGAGCCTGAATCTGACCGGTTAGTCTTCTGGATTACGGACCGGCAGTTTTGCGCCTATTCTGATTTTGAGGCTTGAGGAGGAAGACGTGCAATGGACAAACTTATACTGACACGTATGGAGTTTTACGGGTATCACGGCGTTTTTGCCGAAGAAAATAAATTGGGACAGCGTTTTTATGTGGATGCCGAACTGCACATGCCGCTGGACAAACCCGGCCGTACCGATAACATAGAAGATTCCATCAACTATGCGGAGGCTTATGCCGTTATTAAAGAGGTCGTAGAGAAAAGAACCTTTAAATTGATCGAGGCTCTGGCGGAGCAGGTTGCATCCTCCCTTCTTGAAACTTATACTAGTATCGAAGAAGTGACGGTGCGGGTAATCAAACCACATCCGCCTTTCGATATTCATTTTGCAGGCGTAACCGTTGAGATAAGCCGGAAACGGGCGCAATCATGAACCCTGCCGACATCACGACCGCATACATCGCGCTTGGTTCCAACATCGGAGACCGGGAGTGGTATTTAGCCGAAGCGCTTAAGAAGCTGGACGAACATCCGCACGTTCAAGTGCTGGCCTGTTCGGCCATTTATGAGACGGATCCGGTCGGGTATGTGGACCAGGATGCCTTTTTAAACATGGCTGCAGCCGTTCGTACGAGCCTTTCTCCGGAAGGGCTGCTTGCAGTCATGCAGAACATCGAGCAAGTGCTGGGTAGAGTCCGAGACATTCGCTTCGGTCCCCGAACAATTGACTTGGATTTGCTGCTTTACGGGGAGCGGGAGATCCGTACGCCGGATTTGATTGTCCCGCATCCCCGTATGCAGGAGCGAGCGTTTGTGTTAGTCCCCTTGGCAGATCTTTTTTCACATATACCGAACACATCGTTTGCATCCATAGAGAAACAGTTGGCTAAACTGGATGGAAAGGAAGGCGTTATGTTGTGGAAAAAAATGCAGTGGCCCAGCGAATCCGGGCATTCCGTAAGCTGAAAGGATACACCCAGAACCAACTCGCCGAACTGCTCGGCGTTTCAATAGCCGTTCTCGGTTCCATCGAACGGGGAACACGTAAACCGGACACCCGGATGATTCAGAAAATATCCAATGCCCTGGGCATTGAACCGGAGGAGCTTCTTCCGCCCTCCGGCAAATAGGAGGAGAACACATGTTAAAAATAGGCGACGTCGTCGCCCCGAATAACGTTGTACTGGCACCGATGGCAGGCGTATGCAACCCCGCTTTCCGTCTGATCGCCAGAGAATTCGGATGCGGCCTGGTCTGCGCTGAGATGGTCAGCGACAAAGCGATTGTGCACGGCAACTCCCGTACGATGGAGATGCTCTACGTGGACGAACGCGAGAAGCCCCTCAGCCTGCAAATTTTCGGCGGTGATACGGAAACGCTTGTGCAAGCCGCTAAATATGTCGACGCCAATACGAATGCCGATATTATCGATATCAACATGGGCTGCCCGGTGCCCAAAATCACGAAATGCGATGCGGGGGCACGCTGGCTGCTTGACCCTTCGAGAATCGAAGAAATGGTTCGGACGGTAGTGGGCTCCGTGAACAAACCCGTTACGGTCAAAATGCGGATCGGTTGGGACTCCGAGCATATTTACGCGATCGAGAACGCCAGGGCGGTCGAGCGCGGCGGCGGTTCCGCCGTCAGCGTGCATGGCCGTACGCGTGAACAGCTCTATACCGGCAAAGCGGACTGGAACATCATCCGCGACGTCAAGCAGTCCGTCTCCATTCCGGTTATCGGGAACGGGGATGTCGTAACACCCGAAGATGCCAAGCGGATGATCGATGAAACCGGTGTAGACGGGGTCATGATCGGCCGCGGCGCGCTGGGCAACCCCTGGATGCTGTATCGCACCGTACAGTATCTGACCAAAGGCGAGCTGCCTCCGGAGCCGGAAGCCGAAGAGAAAATGCGAATCGCGACCCTCCATATGGATCGTCTGATCAAGCTCAAAGGCGAAAACGTGGCCATCAAGGAAATGCGCAAGCATATGGCGTGGTATCTCAAAGGCATGAAAGGCGCCGCCCGTCTGAAGGACGCCATTATGGAACAGACGACCCGCGACGGTATGGTCCGCATCCTGGACGAATATGCGAGTTCTTTCGACAATATGTCCGATAATCAGGAAGAACAGCCTGCTTTGCACTAAGTAAAGGGGGCGCTGGGTTACATTGACAATTGCAATTGGTTGCCCTATAATCAGGCAATAAGTTGCATCTTTACGTTAAGTTTTTTGAATAAATGAGTGAATTCGTATAGCATTTCCTTGAATTTACACGACGGGAGATAGGTTTGTATGAGTGAAAAAGAAGTGCTCCTTACCCAGGAAGGCCTCAAGAAACTTGAGGAAGAACTCGAACATTTGAAATCGGTGAAACGCCGCGAGGTGGCCGAACGGATTAAAGTAGCCATCGGCTACGGGGATATTAGTGAGAACTCCGAGTACGAGGATGCGAAGAACGAGCAGGCTTTTATCGAAGGCCGCGTCATCACTTTGGAGAAAATGCTCCGCAACGCCCGTATCGTCAATCTGGACGAAGTTGACATCAATACCGTCAGCGTGGGTTCTATCGTAACGCTCAAAGATCTCGAATTCGGCGATCTTGTCGAGTATACGATTGTCGGTACAGCCGAGTCCGATCCTTTCTTGAACAAAATTTCCAACGAAAGTCCTGTCGGCAAAGCGATCCTTGGCAAGCAGAAGGGCGCTAAAGTCGATGTGACGGTACCAGCCGGCGTTATCCAATACGAAATCATGGACATCAAAAAATAAAACCGCTCTTTCGGAGATCATCCGAAACTGCGATTGCAGGAAAAGCTTCCTTTGGAAGCTTTTTTCGCGTAAAATAGACCGTATAATTACGGGCAGCCCGCATAATAAGCGCTGCTTTTCTCCTCTTGGGAGCATCATTGGGAGCGGGAAGGGCATGCTAAAGGCTTCGCAAACCGGAGCTATAACATATAGGAGTTGAAAGCATGAGTCAGGAACTCGAATTAAACGAATTGTTACAAATTCGCCGCGACAAACTGGACGAGCTTCGTGGTCTGGGCGTAGATCCGTTTGGCGATAAATATGTACGGACGCACACGGCCAAACAAATTTTGGACGCTTACGAAGAAACGCCTAAGGAAGAACTGGAGCAGCAGACCGTTGAAGTCAGCATTGCCGGACGTATCATGCAGAAGCGTGCAATGGGTAAAGCGAGCTTTGCTCATCTTCAGGACATCACGGGCAAAATTCAAATATACGTTCGTCAGGACGCCCTTGGCGATACGAAGTACAGCGCTTTTGATCTGCTGGATATCGGCGATATGGTAGGCGTGAAAGGTACCGTTTTCAAAACGAAAACCGGCGAAACCTCCATTAAGGTACAAGAGCTGGAAGTGCTGACGAAATCACTGCTTCCTCTGCCCGAGAAATATCACGGCCTCAAGGATGTCGAAACCCGTTACCGCCAGCGCTACGTCGATCTGATCATGAACCAGGAAGTGAAGGAGACCTTTATTCTGCGTTCAAGAATCATTCAGTCCATGCGCCGTTATCTGGATGGCCTCGGCTATCTGGAAGTGGAGACCCCGACTCTGCACGCTATTGCCGGAGGCGCGGCCGCACGGCCTTTTATAACGCATCACAATGCGCTTGATATGCAGCTTTACATGCGTATCGCTATTGAGCTGCACCTGAAACGCCTGATTGTAGGCGGCTTGGAGAAAGTGTACGAAATCGGGCGCGTTTACCGTAACGAAGGTATTTCCACCCGTCATAACCCCGAATTCACCATGATTGAGCTGTATGAGGCTTACGCGGACTACAAAGATATCATGGCACTAACGGAGAATATGGTCGCCCATATCGCACAGGAAGTATTGGGAACGACTACGGTTCAGTATCAAGGACATGAAGTAAACCTTGCGCCTTCTTGGAAACGGATCTCCATGGTAGATGCGATTAAAGAAGTGGTTGGCGTTGACTTCAGCGTACACATGAGCAATGAAGAAGCTCAGAGTCTGGCAAAAGAACACAAGGTTCCGGTTGAGCCTCATATGACTTTCGGCCACATCGTGAACCAATTCTTCGAAACATTTGTGGAAGAAACGCTTATTCAGCCTACGTTTATCTACGGGCATCCGCTTGAAATTTCGCCGCTTGCGAAGAAGAATCCGGAAGACCCGCGTTTCACCGATCGCTTCGAGCTCTTTATCGTAGCGCGTGAACACGCTAACGCCTTCACAGAGCTGAACGATCCGATCGACCAGCGTCAACGTTTCGAAGCGCAGCTGCTTGAGCGTGAACACGGCAACGACGAGGCCCATGAAATGGACGACGACTTCATTCGTGCGCTTGAATACGGCATGCCGCCGACAGGCGGACTTGGTATCGGGATTGATCGTCTGGTTATGCTGCTTACCAACGCTCCGTCTATCCGTGATGTGTTGTTGTTCCCTCATATGCGCGAGCGTCAGGGAGAATAGAGTTTTGGGTAAAGAGGCGCCGATTTGGCGCCTTTTTAATTTTTTTGGGCTTGTCCAAAATTTGGGCTTGCATTCTGTTTCTCAGCGTGGTATCTTATTTAAGTCGCCGCTGAAACACGGTGCCAACAACGAGGCTGACAAGCCGAGATTGTCCTTTGAAAACTGAACAACGAGTGATTGAAGCGTCTCGAGAAATCGAGACATTAAATGAGAAGAAATTCTCGTCAGCTTTGAATGTTTGAGCTTAATCAGCTTGAGATAAACCGCTGGCCTTCGGCCGGCACAACTTTATCGGAGAGTTTGATCCTGGCTCAGGACGAACGCTGGCGGCGTGCCTAATACATGCAAGTCGAGCGGACTTGAAGAGAAGCTTGCTTCTCGGATGGTTAGCGGCGGACGGGTGAGTAACACGTAGGCAACCTGCCTGTAAGATCGGGATAACTACCGGAAACGGTAGCTAAGACCGGATAACCGGTATCTCCGCATGGAGAGATCGTGAAACACGGAGCAATCTGTGGCTTACGGATGGGCCTGCGGCGCATTAGCTAGTTGGTGAGGTAACGGCTCACCAAGGCGACGATGCGTAGCCGACCTGAGAGGGTGAACGGCCACACTGGGACTGAGACACGGCCCAGACTCCTACGGGAGGCAGCAGTAGGGAATCTTCCGCAATGGACGCAAGTCTGACGGAGCAACGCCGCGTGAGTGATGAAGGTTTTCGGATCGTAAAGCTCTGTTGCCAGGGAAGAACGCCAAGGAGAGTAACTGCTCTTTGGGTGACGGTACCTGAGAAGAAAGCCCCGGCTAACTACGTGCCAGCAGCCGCGGTAATACGTAGGGGGCAAGCGTTGTCCGGAATTATTGGGCGTAAAGCGCGCGCAGGCGGTTTTTTAAGTCTGGTGTTTAATCCCGAGGCTCAACCTCGGTTCGCACCGGAAACTGGGAGACTGGAGTGCAGGAGAGGAAAGTGGAATTCCACGTGTAGCGGTGAAATGCGTAGAGATGTGGAGGAACACCAGTGGCGAAGGCGACTTTCTGGCCTGTAACTGACGCTGAGGCGCGAAAGCGTGGGGAGCAAACAGGATTAGATACCCTGGTAGTCCACGCCGTAAACGATGCATGCTAGGTGTTAGGGGTTTCGATACCCTTGGTGCCGAAGTTAACACAGTAAGCATGCCGCCTGGGGAGTACGCTCGCAAGAGTGAAACTCAAAGGAATTGACGGGGACCCGCACAAGCAGTGGAGTATGTGGTTTAATTCGAAGCAACGCGAAGAACCTTACCAGGTCTTGACATCCCTCTGACCGGCTTAGAGATAAGCCTTTCCTTCGGGACAGAGGAGACAGGTGGTGCATGGTTGTCGTCAGCTCGTGTCGTGAGATGTTGGGTTAAGTCCCGCAACGAGCGCAACCCTTGAACTTAGTTGCCAGCAGGTAAGGCTGGGCACTCTAAGTTGACTGCCGGTGACAAACCGGAGGAAGGCGGGGATGACGTCAAATCATCATGCCCCTTATGACCTGGGCTACACACGTACTACAATGGCCGGTACAACGGGAAGCGAAGGAGCGATCCGGAGCCAATCCTAGAAAAGCCGGTCTCAGTTCGGATTGCAGGCTGCAACTCGCCTGCATGAAGTCGGAATTGCTAGTAATCGCGGATCAGCATGCCGCGGTGAATACGTTCCCGGGTCTTGTACACACCGCCCGTCACACCACGAGAGTTTACAACACCCGAAGTCGGTGAGGTAACCGCAAGGGGCCAGCCGCCGAAGGTGGGGTAGATGATTGGGGTGAAGTCGTAACAAGGTAGCCGTATCGGAAGGTGCGGCTGGATCACCTCCTTTCTATGGAGACTCGGGTCCTGAAACGGACCCAGTCAAGAAGGCATCGCCTTCAACCTTCAATCACTCGTTGTCAGTTTTGAAAGGGCAAGAACCTTTCAAGCTACAAACCCTTTCTGGAGTTTGGCGACTCCGGAAACCACGCAATTCGTTTGGTGACGATGGCGGAAGGGAACCACGCGTACCCATCCCGAACACGACCGTTAAGCCTTCCAGCGCCGATGGTACTTGGACCGAAGGGTCCTGGGAGAGTAGGACGTTGCCAAGCGAACCCACTTTGTGGGTTTTTATTTTGCGAAAAGAGCAGGCAGTTGCTTGCTAGCACGCAAGACCAAAGTGAGTGAGAACTCACAGCATACGGGCCCTTAGCTCAGCTGGTTAGAGCGCACCCCTGATAAGGGTGAGGTCGGTGGTTCGAGTCCACTAGGGCCCACCATTTTCCTGACAACCACATAAGGATACCTTTTGGGGCCATAGCTCAGCTGGGAGAGCGCCTGCCTTGCAAGCAGGAGGTCAGCGGTTCGATCCCGCTTGGCTCCACCAAAACCTTCTTCCAAACGGTCGTAATTTCCAGTAAATTACGGGTTGATCTGAAGATGCGTGATGTGGTAAGATACTTCTTGCCGCTTTGAGCGGTAACGAAGTCAGTTGATCCTTGAAAACTAGATAGCGAAACATGTAACTAGAATCATCCAAAACCTTGATGGTTTGATGTAAAGCGAAGTTATATGCTGAGAAGTGATTTTTTAAGCGCAGCTTAATAGCACGAGTCAGGATATAACGGAGCATTTGGTCAAGCTAATAAGGGCACACGGAGGATGCCTAGGCGCTAGGAGCCGAAGAAGGACGTGGCGAACGACGAAATGCCTCGGGGAGCCGTAAGCAGGCTTTGATCCGGGGATGTCCGAATGGGGGAACCCAGCTGTGGTAATGCGCAGTTACCATGCAGTGAATACATAGCTGCATTGGAGGCACACCCAGGGAACTGAAACATCTAAGTACCTGGAGGAAAAGAAAACAATAGTGATTCCGTCAGTAGCGGCGAGCGAACGCGGATTAGCCCAAACCAAGGAGCTTGCTCCTTGGGGTTGTAGGACGTCAATGTGGCAAAAGTTCATTAGGTGAAGCGATCTGGAAAGGTCCGCTGGAAGAGGTAACAGCCCTGTAGCCGAAAGTGAACGTATGCCTAGACGGATCCTGAGTACGGCGGGACACGTGAAACCCCGTCGGAATCCGGCAGGACCATCTGCCAAGGCTAAATACTCCCTAGCGACCGATAGTGAAGCAGTACCGTGAGGGAAAGGTGAAAAGCACCCCGGGAGGGGAGTGAAAAAGAACCTGAAACCGTGTGCCTACAAGAAGTCAGAGCCCGTTAATGGGTGATGGCGTGCCTTTTGTAGAATGAACCGGCGAGTTACGTTTGCATGCGAGGTTAAGCTGAAAAGGCGGAGCCGCAGCGAAAGCGAGTCTGAATAGGGCGACTATAGTATGCAGGCGTAGACCCGAAACCGTGTGATCTACCCCTGTCCAGGGTGAAGGTGCGGTAACACGCACTGGAGGCCCGAACCCACGAATGTTGAAAAATTCGGGGATGAGGTGGGGGTAGCGGAGAAATTCCAATCGAACTCGGAGATAGCTGGTTCTCCCCGAAATAGCTTTAGGGCTAGCCTCGGGGGATGTGTCGTGGAGGTAAAGCACTGATTGGGTGCGGGGCCCGCCAAGGGTTACCAAGTCCAGTCAAACTCTGAATGCCACAGACATTACCCCGGGAGTCAGACAGTGAGTGCTAAGATCCATTGTCAAGAGGGAAACAGCCCAGATCATCAGCTAAGGTCCCCAAGTGTGTGTTAAGTGGGAAAGGATGTGGAGTTGCACAGACAACCAGGATGTTGGCTTAGAAGCAGCCACCATTTAAAGAGTGCGTAATAGCTCACTGGTCGAGTGACTCTGCGCCGAAAATGTAACGGGGCTAAACACACCACCGAAGCTATGACTTAGACATCTAAAGATGTCTTGGGGTAGGGGAGCGTTCTGTATGGAGTGAAGGTAGATCGTGAGGACTGCTGGACTGTACAGAAGTGAGAATGCCGGTATGAGTAACGAAAAGATCAGTGAGAATCTGATCCGCCGAAAGCCTAAGGGTTCCTGAGGAAGGTTCGTCCGCTCAGGGTAAGTCGGGACCTAAGGCGAGGCCGAAAGGCGTAGTCGAAGGACAACAGGTTGAAATTCCTGTACCACCGTAAGCCGTTACGAGCAATGGAGTGACGCAGCAGGGTAGGGACGCGGACTGATGGATGTCCGTCCAAGCAGTGAGGCTGATGTGTAGGCAAATCCGCACATCGTAAGGCTGGGCTGTGATGGGGAGCGAAAATTACAGTAGCGAAGGTCTTGATCTCACACTGCCGAGAAAAGCTTCTAGCCAGGCGAAGGTGCCCGTACCGCAAACCGACACAGGTGGGCGAGAAGAGAATTCTAAGGCGCGCGGAAGAACTCTCGTTAAGGAACTCGGCAAAATGACCCCGTAACTTCGGGAGAAGGGGTGCCCCGGTAGTGTGAATAGCACGAGGGGGCCGCAGTGAAAAGGCCCAAGCGACTGTTTAGCAAAAACACAGGTCTATGCGAAGCCGCAAGGCGAAGTATATGGGCTGACGCCTGCCCGGTGCTGGAAGGTTAAGGGGAGCGGTTAGGGGTAACCCGAAGCTGTGAACCGAAGCCCCAGTAAACGGCGGCCGTAACTATAACGGTCCTAAGGTAGCGAAATTCCTTGTCAGGTAAATTCTGACCCGCACGAATGGCGTAACGACTTGGGCGCTGTCTCAACGAGAGATCCGGTGAAATTTTAATACCTGTGAAGATGCAGGTTACCCGCGACAAGACGGAAAGACCCCATGGAGCTTTACTGCAGCTTGATATTGGACTTTGGTACGATCTGTACAGGATAGGTGGGAGCCTTTGAAGCCTGAGCGCCAGCTTGGGTGGAGGCACCGTTGGGATACCACCCTGATCGTATCGGAGTTCTAACCTACTACCGTCAACCGGTAGAGGGACCGTGTCAGGTGGGCAGTTTGACTGGGGCGGTCGCCTCCTAAAGAGTAACGGAGGCGCCCCAAGGTTCCCTCAGAATGGTTGGAAATCATTCGAAGAGTGCAAAGGCATAAGGGAGCTTGACTGCGAGACATACAGGTCGAGCAGGGACGAAAGTCGGGCTTAGTGATCCGGTGGTACCGCATGGAAGGGCCATCGCTCAACGGATAAAAGCTACCCTGGGGATAACAGGCTTATCTCCCCCAAGAGTCCACATCGACGGGGAGGTTTGGCACCTCGATGTCGGCTCATCGCATCCTGGGGCTGAAGTAGGTCCCAAGGGTTGGGCTGTTCGCCCATTAAAGCGGTACGCGAGCTGGGTTCAGAACGTCGTGAGACAGTTCGGTCCCTATCTGTCGCGGGCGCAGGAAATTTGAGAGGAGCTGTCCTTAGTACGAGAGGACCGGGATGGACGTACCGCTGGTGTACCAGTTGTCTCGCCAGAGGCATAGCTGGGTAGCTATGTACGGAAGGGATAAGCGCTGAAAGCATCTAAGCGTGAAGCCCCCCTCAAGATGAGATTTCCCAGTATGTAAGACCCCTTGAAGACGACGAGGTAGATAGGTTGGAGGTGGAAGCACAGCAATGTGTGGAGCTGACCAATACTAATCGGTCGAGGGCTTGACCTACAAATCTGTACGACCGTACAGGTTACATCGAAAGCATATGCTTAGGCTTTTCCGACAGGAAAATGCCGCATCGAAAGGCGTACGCGTTAAGCGTAGGCACCACAAGATCTTTGGATGGATCGACTGCTTGTTTCGCTGCTAGTTTTCAGGGAGCAACCTGAAAAGTTTGTTTACACATTGGAGAGATACCCAAGTGGCTCAAGGGGACCCTCTGCTAAGGGGTTAGACTGCGTAAGTGGTGCGAGGGTTCGAATCCCTCTCTCTCCGCCAGTTTTAAGGCGGCGTAGCTCAGCTGGCTAGAGCGTACGGTTCATACCCGTGAGGTCGGGGGTTCGAGCCCCTCCGCCGCTACCATAACAACTACATAAGGACGCTTAGCTCAGCTGGGAGAGCATCTGCCTTACAAGCAGAGGGTCGGCGGTTCGATCCCGTCAGCGTCCACCATACAATCTTATGCACGGAGCTGTGGTGTAGAGGCCTAACATGCCTGCCTGTCACGCAGGAGACCGCGGGTTCGAATCCCGTCAGCTCCGCCATTTTAGTTTGTATAACAATTTCATAGTATGGCTCGGTAGCTCAGTCGGTAGAGCAGAGGACTGAAAATCCTCGTGTCGGCGGTTCGATTCCGTCCCGAGCCACCACTTTTAGTCAAGTTAGTCCATAACGGCGCTTGGCATTAATGTGGAGGCTTAGCGAAGTGGCCAAACGCAGCAGACTGTAAATCTGTTCTCTGACGAGTTCGGTGGTTCGAATCCATCAGCCTCCACCAGTTTTTCCAAGAGCCATTAGCTCAGTTGGTAGAGCACCTGACTTTTAATCAGGGTGTCGAAGGTTCGAGTCCTTCATGGCTCACATGCCATGTGAACAATTCTCTTCATATAAAAGAGACCTTAACGGTCTCTTTTTTTGTTGTTGTCTTTTAGCATGGCGGACGGAAAATGTCTTAAATTGCTGCAGGAGTCCAGCTCTCGCGATCTAGCCGTGCTGGGAAATCTCCTGGTACCCGCTGGTGTGGAATTCGATTTTTTAGGGGACTCGCAGCGTTCAAGGTGAACGAAAAAAATTTCCAGCGAGTAATTGAGTAGAGTATAGCTCCCGAGCTATTGAAGCCGCTCCAGTTTTTCGGCCACGGACTGGAGTTTTTGCTGCATGGATGCCGTTTTATCACGGCGGTCGTCTATCTTGATGGAGGTGGAGACGCGTTGAGCGCCGTTGTCAAAGGGGCTTTCGTGAAGCTTAAGAATGACTTCCATGAGTTGATCCAGCGGGCCTTCGATGATGGTGCTCATTGGAGTAAGCTCATAATGGAGAGGCTGGTTGTCCAGCACCTTTTGGAGATGAGCTACATATTCGCTTAAGCTTGTAGAGCTTGTACCTATAGGGACAACCGTAATTTCTGCAATAGCCATATAATAGTGATCCTCCTTTGTTCGAGATAGCTTTGTCTTTAATTGTAATGGAAACGATGCCCGGTGGCTACTTGCTGCTTGGAAAAGGCGGAAGCGCCTGGGTTACCGTCAGCGCATTTGTAACAAGAAAAGGGAAGCTGAGGCAAACGCCCGATCGGAGACTGCCGCATCAAGTACACGAACAACAGGCACCTCGGGTGGTTATAAGCGTTATCAGGAACTTGGCCAAGTCCAGCCGGCATATACGAGTTTAGAGCTTGTTCGTAGCTCAGTATACATAAATGAACAGTTCACATGATAAAGGCTGAATGTCTCCATACATCTTCGTTTTGGTGATTAGATGATTTCACTTACGATGTAATCGGCTGTTCGCGCTGCTAAAGCCATTACGGTGTTAGTGGGATTCACTCCGCTGGACGTGACGAATAGGCTCGCATCGCATACGAATAAATTCGGGATATCGTGCGTTTGCCCGAATGAATTTGTGACAGATCGCGACGGATCGCTCCCCATCCGGCAGCCTCCCATCAGGTGGGCGGTATCTGGCACCACAAATTCGGGTGTTCCTCCCGCAGCCTGAAGGATAGATTTCATGTTCGAGACCGCATGCTCGATGAGCTTGGTGTCGTTTTCCCCGAAACTGAAGGATACTTGGGCTCTGGGCAAACCGAAAGCGTCTTTCTCCCGGGATAACGTGACACAGTTGTGCTCTTGAGGAAGGACTTCCCCGACCAGTGTCGCGCGGCCGTAAAAGTTGTAGTCCAGCATAGCTTCGCGTAACGGGGCTCCCCATACGGGAAATTCGCCTGTTTTGACGATCCCTTGGGCGAAAGCGAGAGGCCGCGTTCCATGGGCATGCAGGGAATACCCGCGCGCAAAGCCGCGGCTGCGGTCGGATTCGTAGAATTCCTGAGTAGTAGCCAGCACAGGGGTCCCCTTGTACAGCCGCACTTCCTCCTCGAACTTGGCATACACGTCATGGCTGCTGTGCGTCATAAGTGCTTTGCCTACCCAGCCGCTGCTGTTGGCAAGCCCGTCCGGATGACGGCTGTTCGCAGAATTCAGCAGTAATCGGGGTGTTTCGACCGCATAGGCTGATACGATCACGAGTTTAGCTTTTTGACGGTATTCGACTCCTTTTTTCATAAAAAGCACACCTGAAGCCCTTCCGTCAGGCCCTGTCTCGATCTGAGTGACCCTGCTATCGGTAAGCACAGTAGCGCCTGCTTGTACAGCTTTCGGGATATGCTGAATGAGGGTGCTGAATTTGGCGTTAGGCATGCAGCCCTGCTCGCAGAAACCACGGTTAATGCAGGGAGGCCTGCCCTCAAAAGGCGCAGAAAGAATCGCGAGGGGAGCCGTAACGGAGCGAATTCCCAAACTCTCACAGCCTCTTTGAAACAAATAGGCGTTGGGGCTTAGAGGGTCCCGTTCGGGATAAGGGTAAGGCCCGCGGAAGTTTCCCCATGGAAAATGGCGGGGGCCAGAAACCGCGATTTCTTTTTCAATCCGGGAGTAATACGGCTCCAAATCTTTATAGTGGATCGGCCAATCCTCGCCGACTCCATCGATCGATCTCGTTTTGAAGTCGGATTCATGGAATCGCAAAAACACTCCGGTAAAATGCTGGGTTCCGCCCCCCACTCCCCAGCCCGAATTGTTGTGCCCCATAGCAAGGGGATGCTCTCCGTCCACAAGACGGGTATCCTGCCAGCCCAGGCATTGCATGGACAGCTCGTCGCTCGCAAAATCCCTTTGGGGATCCCGCAGCGGTCCGGCTTCCACTACCACGACCTGCAGCCCGGCTTCGCTAAGTTCCTGTGCAAGCACACCGCCTGCCGCTCCCGCGCCAATAATGACCACATCAACGGTTTCCGATTGAGTGTCCCATTTCATCGTTCCGGTTTCGCCTCCCACGGATCAAGATGCCCCCGGTCTGCCCGGATGTAGCCTCTTGGATACGCAGGACCTGCGTACCCGATTTCGGACCAGATTTGGGGATGAGAATAGTAAGCTTCCACGGTAAGCGCGAGCAGCCTGTTGAAGAAGGCTCTCTGCACGGGGGCCGGCCATTCGCCTCTCAGGGATAAGCGAACCTCAGCTACATACGTGAGAATCTCTTTCTGTTCCGCCGGAGATAGCTGTTGAAAGGGCCTCGTATGAAACCCGTGCGACATCGTCTCAAGCGCCTCAAGCCCTTCCCGGATTAATTCGGACTGAGGAGGAATATCGGGACCTCTCTGGCCTTCTTCCTTTTGCCCGCACAAAGTATCATCTATATGCTCCAACACGTAAGTCAGGATTTCGGATCTGTCGTCGTCGACAAGAAGAGAGCATATGCTTCTGAGCTGTTCCGCTTCTAACAGCGTTAACAGCCGATATTCACGGCGCCGCCTCATACGGGAGCTGACGATGGACCGCGTGTGGGGATCCCAGTGGTTTTGCTCCTTCATGACATCGAAAGAAGGGTATTTCGGCATTTTTCTCATACAAGTCACCTTCCATAAACAGCGATTAACCCGAGGACACCGAGAGCTGAGTACAGCAGAGGCATCAGGACGGGAGGCCCGATAAGGAAATTGCGGAACGCATAAGACCCGACACGTTTGCCCACTCCCCGGATGTGAAGGGACAGCCCGTATAAGCCCGTCAAAATCCCCAGCCACATGCCCATATGAAAAAGATGGAGAAACCAGGGCCGGTTAAGGAGAACCGCGAGCAGCCCGACCAGAAAGTACAGCGGGGCGGTAATAACGGGAATCAGCATGACTTTGCGGTGAAAATTTTGCCGGTAATGGGACAAGGTCACTTGAGCCGCAATAAATAAATAAGCGAAAGCCGTAAACAAAATAACGGACCGGTCTAACGTCCAGGTGTTCCAGATCATCGTAGGGGGATCTCCTTTGTTTCGTTTTGAACTCCCGCTTAAATTGTTGAGCGCTCTTCTTATTTTTTCCATAAAGGGAGGAGTTAACTCGCTTCCGTCAAAATGTTCTCAAGATTTTGGGCGGGTTAGTCGACCAAACCTTTACCAAACGGGTTAAGTATGGGCGGAATTCGATTGGGAGACGCTAACAGATGCGGTTAAAAAGCCATTTACCCATCGTCATCCGTAAGGGTAACGATAGGCAGGAGGAATCGAGCGTATGCACTATCTAATCCCTATGCTGACGAGCTTTATTCTGGTGGCGCTGCTGGTACCCGTTATGAAGCGAATCGCTGTTAAAGCAGGGTTTGTCGACCGGCCGTCTACCCGCAAAATTCATGCCGCTCCCATCCCCTTGCTCGGAGGAGTGGCGATTTACATCGCTTGCGCGGCGGCTATTTTATTGTTCAGCAGTAACGGCAATCTTTCCTATGCGGTACTGATCGGCGGGACGGTCCTTATGCTGACCGGCTTGACCGACGACTGGTTTAAAACCCGGAGCAAGGACTTTCCCGTCTGGCCCAGGCTGATCATCTATATTGCGGTGTCCGCGGTGCCGCTTTTATTCGGCATTCAAATAATCGGGGTGTCGAATCTCCATTTCAGCGGCATGATTTTTTTCCCGGTCTGGCTTGTCTGGCTCGGCACGATGGCCTGGATTTTCGGGATCACGAATATGATCAATTTCATTGACGGAGTCGATGGTCTCGCCTCGGGGATCGTAACGATCGCTTCTTTGGCGCTGCTTGTGGCGGCCCTAGTCAAAAGGCAGGAGGATTCCGCATTGATTGCGGGCATTCTGGTCGGAGCCTGCCTGGCTTTTCTGGCGTTTAATTTTTATCCCGCCAAAATTTTCATGGGTGACGCCGGTGCGATTTTCCTGGGGTACACGATTGCGGTCGTTGCTGTGGACGGAGCTTTCAAAAGCGCGACTTTTATCTCCCTTCTGGTTCCTGTGCTGGCGCTGGGCGTTCCTATTCTGGATACGGTCATCGTGTTTACAAGAAGGCTCCTAAAAGGCGGAGGGCTGCACCGGGCCGATAAGCTTCATACTCATCACAGCCTTATGCAGTGGGGGCTGTCCCAAACCCAAACCGTTTCTTTCCTGTACTTGGTCGGCGCTCTGTTCTCCCTGCTTTCTATTATTGTGGTGCTCATGGGCGTATGAACCGCGTCCCGCTTCCGAGGCTTATTACAGCCATCTTTAAGTGAAACGCTTACTTAGCTGTGTTACAATAATAGGAAGCACCATGGCAGCCTCGATATTACACAGATAGGGAGCTATGCGGATGGATTGGGAAAGGCTGAAAGAACAATTGGAATCGATCGGCAAAGGGCCGGTCCAACTGATTGCAAAGACGCCGGAAGAGTGGGAAGCCCTTACAAGAAACGCGGGTAAGAATAACGGGGACAGGCAGGCCCTGAATAAGAGCAGCATGCTGATCGGCAAAGATGTTTATTTCCTGCTGGGCAGGGAAGGCAATCAAGTCCATGTTCTGTCTATACCTGCGGGGAACTTGGCCGGAGACGAACGTCATCTGGTCGAGTGGCTCATTGAATCCGCACAGCCGGAGAAAAGGCAAAACGGCACTCTTCTGCTCGAAGAAGAGAAAAAGCTTTCCGCGCTCAGGGAATGGCTGCTGCAGCATGCCGAAACCGACTCTCAAGCGGAGGTTCCCGACACGATTTCTTCCCAGGCCGGACTTTATTCGACCAAAATACCTTTTCTCCTGTATGGAGATTATTCTTCGAACGTACGGGCGTCTTACCGGGAGCTGAAAAGGCTGCTGGAGACGTTTTTTGACGCGGAAATTGTATTGATTCCATTGCTGGATAAAGAATGGCTGATTCTCGCGCCGGATTATCTGCTCACAGTAGGGCAGGAAGACAAGACGGACGCCCAGGAAGAGAGCACCGAGCAGATGCTCGATGCCCTGGCATCGGGACTCCATGACATGCTGGCTACCGAATGGGTAGGAGAAAGCCATCTGGGGGTTCACTACCCTATCCAGCCTGCCCAGACGCTTCTGGCGGCCATGCTTTCTCTGCGCTCGACGATTATGCTCGGCCGGTTATACAAGGTGACGAACAACATACACACGCCGTGGCATTTGCAAATGGAAAAGCTGCTCCATCCGATCCCCGATTCCGAGAAACATCAGTTTCTGGAGCATGTGCTGAAGGACTATTCCATGGATGCCGAGACGCAGTCCACACTGGAGAGTTTTTTTGCACTGGACTGCAACGTGAGCGAGACGGCCAAAAAGCTGTATATTCATCGCAATACGCTTTTATACCGGCTGGACAAGTTCAAAAACGAGACGGGGCTGGACGTAAGGACTTTCCACGACGCCGTCCTGGTAAAGCTGGCGCTCGTATTGTACAAAGTAACAAAAAGAAAGTGAGTTTTTTGTGAAGATTGTGCATAGTCAGTCTTCGGGCATTTAAGCTAAGATAAATGTACAGATTCCAATTAAGAACATTCAAGAACCAGGGGGAATGAACTATGGCAGGCGTTCGTCTTAACCATATCGTAAAGAGGTACCCAGGCAACCAAGAAGCAACCGTTAAGGATTTCCATCTCGATATTCAAGATAAAGAGTTTCTCGTATTGGTAGGAGCATCCGGTTGCGGTAAATCCACAACTCTGCGGATGATTGCCGGTCTTGAAGAAATTTCCGAAGGCGAACTGTACATCGGCGACCGTCTCGTGAACGACGTGGCTCCTAAAGACCGCGACATCGCGATGGTATTCCAGTCCTACGCCCTGTACCCGCACATGAACGTGTACCAGAACATGGCGTTCGGCCTTAAACTCCGTAAATTCAAAAAAGCCGATATCGACGCACGCGTGCGCGAAGCGGCTAAAATTCTCGATATTGAACACCTTCTGGACCGCAAACCGAAAGCACTTTCCGGTGGTCAGCGTCAGCGTGTCGCCCTGGGCCGCGCAATCGTCCGTGAACCGCAAGTCTTCTTGATGGACGAACCGCTTTCCAACTTGGACGCTAAACTTCGTGTACAAATGCGTGCCGAAATTTCCAAACTTCACAAACGTCTTGGCGTAACGATCATCTACGTAACGCATGACCAAACCGAAGCTATGACAATGGGAAGCCGGATTGTCGTTATGGACAAAGGCATCATCCAACAGGCGGCTTCTCCAGAAGAGATCTACAACTTCCCGGTCAACATGTTCGTAGCGGGCTTCATCGGATCTCCTTCCATGAACTTCGTAAGCGGCTCGCTGAGCGACCAAGGCGGAGAGCTTCACTTCAAAGCCAAAGGCGTAGACGTTGTTATTCCGCAAGGCAAAGCTCAAGTTCTTCGCGATAAAGGCTACGCGGGCAAAGAAGTTATTCTGGGTATTCGTCCTGAAGATATCCACGATGAGCCTGTGTTCCTTGAAGCTTCCGCTAAGACAGTGGTTAACGCCCTGATCGAAGTGTCCGAGAACCTGGGTCACGAGATGCAGGTTCACCTTGCCGGTATCGGCGAAGGTACAGTCGTAGCGCGTGTTGACGGCCGCTCCGGTCTGAAAGACGGCGCTAACGTGAAGCTTGCTCTGGACATGAACAAAGTTCATTTCTTCGATAAAGAAACAACGAACTCCATTCTTCTGAACTCGTAAGAATCATCAATTTAAAGCCAGTCCATCGTGACTGGCTTTTTTGACGTATTAGGGAATGATGAGGCGGCCCGTGGGTATGCTGCAGTAATTGCACCTCTACAGCATACCGGCTGGCCCGGGCGGCAGGTTGATTTTCACCCGGCAGTTGAATTACGATGGAACTATTGGGAAAACAAAGGGGAATGAACGATGGGCAAAAAAGTGAGAGTGTCTGAGCTGGTTGAGCATTACAACCTGGAAGTCATTTGCGGCGAAGACGGTCTTAAGCGGACTGTAACGGTAGCCGATCTTTACCGGCCCGGTCTGGAAATGGCGGGCTATTTCAATTATCATCCGCAGGAACGCGTTCAACTGCTGGGACGCACCGAGATGTCCTTCTTCGAAACGCTGGATGAAACGGTCCGGCTGCATCGGGCCGAGCAGCTTTGTGCAAGCGAAGAAACGCCCTGCATTATCGTCACCCGCGGATTGGATATTCCGGCGGAATTGGTGGAAGAAGCGAAGAAGCACCAGCTCCCGGTTCTCCGCAGCCAGGTGGCGACCACCATTCTGGCCAGCCGGCTGACCAACTTCCTCGAAAACAAGCTTGCTCCCTCCACTACCATTCATGGTGTACTGGTGGATGTGTACGGCGTCGGAATGCTTATTACGGGCGGCAGCGGAATCGGGAAAAGCGAGACGGCGCTCGAACTGGTCAAGCGCGGCCACCGTCTGGTAGCGGACGATGCCGTTGAAATCCGCCAGACAGCCGATTATATGCTGTACGGAAACGCTCCCGACCTGATCCGCCATTTGCTTGAAATCCGCGGCGTCGGCATTATTAACGTGATGACGCTCTTCGGTGCGGGAGCGGTGCGGAACGTCAAGAAAATATCCGTCGTTGCCCGGTTGGAAACTTGGCAGCAGGATAAGCAGTACGACCGCCTCGGACTGGACGAAGAAACGACCCGGATTATTGAAACGGATGTGCCGCTGATCACCATTCCCGTCCGTCCGGGAAGAAACTTGGCGGTTATCGTCGAAGTTGCGGCGATGAACTACAGGCTCAAGCGGATGGGCTTCAACGCGGCCCTGCAGTTCACCAATAAGCTGACGGAAACGCTGGCCGAAGATTTGGACGACATGGACTGAGAGCCGGTTCATACCCACAGGTAAGGAATAGGAGGATATCGACCGTTTATGCTAAATCCAGTCGCTTTTAAGCTAGGCCCGATTTCCGTGCATTGGTACGGCATTATATTAGGGACGGCGGCCCTGATCGGGCTGCTGCTTGTCATTCGGGAAGGCAAACGCTTCAAGCTACAGCCCGAATTTTTTATGGATCTGCTGCTGATCGGAGTCCCGTCTGCCATTGTGGCCGCTCGTATTTATTATGTGGCCTTCCAGTGGGAAAACTACAAAAACAATCTGAGCGAAATCATCGCCATCTGGCACGGGGGAATTGCCATTTACGGCGCTCTGATCGGGGCTATTATCGCAGCGGTCATCTATGTCCGCCGCAAAGGATACTCGTTCTGGCGGATCGCGGACATTTGCGCTCCGGGACTCATCGTCGGCCAAATGATCGGCCGCTGGGGAAACTTCGTGAATCAGGAGGCCCACGGCGGTCCGGTCAGCGAATCTTTCCTGCGAAACACGCTTCATCTGCCGGATTGGATCGTGAACCAGATGAACATCGAAGGCATTTTCTATCATCCCACTTTCCTGTATGAATCGGTGTGGAATTTCGTCGGTCTGCTGCTGCTCTTCTGGCTGCGCCGCCGTCCGTTCCTTCGTGCGGGCGAGTTGTTTATGAGCTATTTTATCTGGTACTCGCTGGGCCGTTTCTTCATCGAAGGCTTGCGTACGGACAGCCTCGATTTCACGGGACCGGCATGGCTGGCTTCCCTGCTGAACGGACTGTGGTCGCCGATGTCCCTGCTGTTCGGTGAAGCGGGCACGATGACATACGGGGGCAACATCCGTATTTCCCAGCTTCTTGCCGTGCTTATCATCATCGCGGCTATCGTCATCATCGTCCTGCGCCGCCGTATGGGCTATGCGAAAACCAAGTACAGCGATCCCATCGAGAAAATCGGCGGGGCACCGGCTTCGGCCGATACAAGCCATTGAAAACAGGACAGAACTCTTGATAATAAGGAGCACAGCATGAAGCATACGGTATTGTTTGATTTGGACGGCACTATTCTGGACACCAACGAGCTCATTATCCAGTCGTTCCTGCATGCGCTGGAAGGAAAGACGCCCGAGCTGTTTACAAGAGAAAACATCATTCCCCACATGGGGCGCCCTCTCATCGAGCAACTCCAGTTTTTCAGCGGCCTGGATGAAGTGACGGATCTTCTGACTCTTTACCGGTCGTATAATCTTAAGCACCACGACGAGCTGGTGAGACCTTTTCCTTATGTAAAAGAGGTATTGGCCAAGCTGCATGCCTACGGAGTCAAAATCGGCGTCGTAACCAGCAAAATCAGGCTGACAACCATGTTGGGCCTGGAACTTTGCGAACTGCTGCCGTATATCCAAAGTATTGTGACCGTCGATGATGTCACGAAGGCTAAGCCGGACCCGGAAGGAATCCGGAAGGCTCTCCATGAACTGAACTCAACAGCGGAGGAAGCCGTCATGGTGGGGGACAGCCATTACGATATCGAAGCGGCCAAAGCCGCAGGCGTTGAAGCCGTGGCCGTCAACTGGTCTCTTAAGGGCCAGGCCTACCTGGAACAGTACCATCCGGAGCATATGATCGCGGATATGCGCGAGCTGTATATGATTTTCGGGATTATGGAGGAAAGTGTTTGAGGAAAACCGACAGATACCCGGTCGACGGACCTAACGCCCTATGGCAGATTTACCGGACGGTCAGCAAATGGAAAGCGGTCAAAAATTTCGTCTGGATACAAATCAGCCGCTACTGCCCCTCGCTTCCGGTTAAAAATTGGATCTACCGCCGCATGTTGGGCATGGAGGTGGGAGAACACACCGCTTTCGCTTTGATGGTGATGGTGGATGTATTTTTTCCGGAAAAAATAAAGATCGGCCGCAACTCGATCATCGGGTACAACACAACCATTCTGGCTCACGAGTATTTGACCAAGGAGTATCGTCTGGGTGAAGTGCGGATCGGATCGAATGTGATGGTCGGGGCGAACACGACCATTCTGCCCGGTGTTACGATAGGGGATGGCGCCGTAATCGGTGCAGGATCTGTCGTCCACAAGGATGTGGAGCCATACAGCTTCGTAGCGGGCAATCCGCTTCAGGTTATCCGCACGGGAACTTCCGATTCCGCAGAAGCCCGGACTTTCGGAGCGTCAGCGGAAATATCCGGACCGGAGTCGGCTTCCGGCGGAGGAACCAATCCAAACAGTTCATCTTCTTAAGAAGATGAACTGTTTTTTTGTTTGAAGCAAAGAGGACATTGGCTGCAGAGAAACGAATGGGAATGAATCTGCAAATTGACGCCTCTGACATTCCGTGATAAACTAACGGATATCCTTCAATTTGGTAGTATGGTAGCGTGCTAAAGCGTTTTGAAAATAGAGGTTTACCGGCAGGGCAAGGAGGAACATGAATGTCTAAACCGAAAGTGTTTGAAAAGCCTACGGGTTTTAAAGATTTGCTTCCGGAATCGGTAGCGAGAATACGTGAGATCGAATTCAGCGTGCTGGACTGCATGGAACGGTGGGGCTACCGCCAAATCGTGACTCCGACGCTGGAATTTTACGATACGGTAGGGATGGCCAGCTCCATTGAAGACCGGAAACAGTTCAAGCTGCTGGACCGCAACGGGAAAACGCTTGTACTTCGCTCCGACATGACGGCCCCTATCGCACGGGTGGTTTCCTCTCTTCTGGGGGATGAGCCTCTTCCGCTCCGTCTTAGCTATCACGGGAATGTTTTCCGGGCGATGGAGGAAGAAGCCGGGCGCGATTCGGAGTTCGTGCAGACGGGTGTGGAGCTCGTAGGCGACCCGTCCGCGGAAGCGGATGCCGAAGTAGTGGCTTTGGCGATTGCTTCCTTACAGGCCTCAGGCGTAAAAACGTTTAAGTTTGCCTTGGGGCATGTCGGGTTTTTACACGGCTTGTTCGGCGAAACGCTCAAAGACCATCCCGAAGCTCAGGAAGAGCTCAAGAGCTGCTTGCTCGGCAGGGATTACGTCGGTTACCGCACGGCCGTCCGGCGCATGGGTGTAGACGAAGCCCGGCGCGGCGAACTGGAGAGCATCCTCCGGCTGCGCGGAGGCAAAGACATCTGCGAACAGGCACTCGGCGTCACTTCCGATCCGACGGCCCAGGCGGCCATCGCCCATCTGTGCGAGGTATGGAACGTTCTGGAGGCTTACGGAGTCAGCGAGCATGTGCTGATTGACCTGGCGATGATCGGGAATTTTTCTTACTACACGGGTCTTACGTTCGAAGGGTACGCGGCGGATCTCGGATTCCCGCTGTGCAGCGGGGGCAGATACGACAATCTGCTCGCTCAGTTCGGACGTCCCGCACCGGCAACGGGCTTTGCCTTGAAGACGAACCGCATTCTGGAAGCGGCGGGAGATGCGGTCCGCAAGCAGCAGGAACGGGTCCTGATCGTATACGGGGAATCCCGCCGCGGCGAAGCGCTGGGCAAAGCCCGGGAGCTGAGAACCCTTCCCGGAAAGGTCGTTGTGACACGCCACGCCGGCAATGGAACCGGACCCTGTGCGTCGTGGGATCCGGCAGCTTTGCACGAACTGGGACAGGGCCGTTACCGGTACGAAGGGAACGTGTACTCGGACGTCCTGCTCTACCTGACGGACTAGTTTTTAGCGTCCGAGCTGATAAATTCACCGGCCGGTATAGAGCTGTTAAATCATACGAATGCGGCAGCCAAACCGGTAGACGATGCGATAAAACAAACGATTCAGGCCGTTCAAACCGGCCTTCGCGGTTATACGGCGGGCTCTGCTTGCGGCTTCGCGCCGTACGGGGTCCCGCAATCATTTAGCTTCGACAGAGGCTGTTGACAGGAGGCTGAAGGCATGCAGGAAATGCTTAAGGTAGCCATGCCCAAGGGGCGTATATATAAACAGGCATTCAAGCTTTTCCGCCGAGCGGGATTGCCGATGCCGGACGATAGCGGTGACGATTCCAGGAGACTGATCGTTACCTTTCCGGAAGCCAACATGGAATTCATTCTTGCCAAACCCGTCGATGTTCCGACTTATGTCGAGTACGGCGTGGCAGATATCGGAGTGGTAGGCAAGGACGTGCTGATGGAAGAAAACCGGGACGTCTATGAGCTGCTTGATCTCGGGATCGCCCGCTGCCGGATGTCCGTTATCGCGCTGCCGGACTGGCAGCCCGTTCTGAATCCCCGCGTCGCGACGAAATATCCCCGGGTAGCTTCCCAGTATTTCAGGGAAAGAGGGCAGCAGGTCGAAGTCATCAAGCTCAACGGCTCGATTGAACTGGCGCCGCTGATCGGCTTGGCCGACAGGATCGTGGATATGGTCGAAACCGGCCAGACTCTGAAAGAAAACGGGTTGGTCGAATATGAGGAAATATTTCCGATCACGAGCCGGCTTATCGCCAATCGCGTCAGTTACCGGATGAAAAACGACCGGATTCAGCAGCTTTGCGACGCTCTGCAGGCAACGATTGCGTTGCCGGAGTAAGAGGCTGCTACTCCCTGGCGGATAACTTAAAGCGTTATAAAACGAAACGATTAGCAGGCGGAAGCCGGCGTTATGAAAGGGTGATTGCGCATGAAAATCGTGCCTGCGGAAGAGTTTAAACTCGCCCGGGAAGTGGACTACGGGACGGCGGAGCAGAACGACGCCGTAAAATCGATCATCGCCGCTGTACGCAGCGAGGGCGATGCGGCTCTCCGGCGGCTGTCCAAGGAGTTCGACGGCGTCGACCTTCACGAACTCCGCGTGGACGAAGCCGAGATCGATGCGGCGTACGATCGGGTGGACGCCGAGTTTCTGAAGGCGCTGCGTCAAGCCGCCGCCAACATCCGCGCGTTTCACGAAAAGCAGAAACGCGTGTCCTGGATGGACCTGCAGGACAACGGGTCCCTGCTGGGCCAGATCATCCGGCCGCTGCAGCGCGTCGGCTTGTACGTTCCCGGAGGGAAGGCGGCTTACCCCTCATCGGTGCTCATGAACGCCATCCCGGCCGTCGTCGCCGGCGTTCCCGAGATCGTGATGGTGACGCCGCCGGCTACAGCCGGGGAAGAGGGCATTAACCCGCACATCCTGGTGGCGGCAGCCGAGGCCGGCGTGCGGGAGATCTACCGCGTCGGCGGCGCACAGGCCGTCGCGGCGCTCGCTTACGGCACGGATACGATTCGTGCCGTCGACAAGATCGTCGGACCCGGCAATATTTACGTCGCACTCGCGAAACGCGCCGTATTCGGCGTCGTCGATATCGACATGATTGCCGGACCGACCGACATCGTGGTCCTGGCCGACGAGTCGGCGGACCCCGAATACATCGCCGCGGACCTGCTGGCCCAGGCGGAGCATGACGAGCTGTCACCTGCCATACTGGTGACGCCGTCACGCGCGCTCGCCGAGCAGGTGCGCGGAGAGGTGGAGCGGCAGCTGCAGGCGCTGCCGCGCAAAGCGATCGCCGAGGTGTCCACGGCGAACAAGGGCGCGATCGTCCTCGTCGGGGATCTCGACGAGGGCATCCGCGTCGTCAACGCGATTGCTCCGGAGCATGCGGAGCTGCTCGTGGACGACCCGTTCGCGGTGCTGCCGCGGATCGAGAACGCCGGGGCGATCTTCCTCAGCGCATACAGCCCGGAGCCGGTCGGCGACTATTTCGCCGGACCGAACCACGTGCTGCCGACGAACGGTACGGCCCGGTTCTCCTCGCCGCTGAACGTCGACGATTTTATTAAAAAATCCAGTGTGATTTCCTATAGTAAGGAAGCTCTTCTTGCGAACGGAGAGCAAATTATGACGCTCGCCCGCAACGAAGGGCTCGAAGGGCATGCCAGAGCGATACAAGTTCGATTGCAGAAAGAAGGGAACTTTCATGGCTGAACAAGTGGACAAGAACGCAAAACAAGCGGGGCTGGAAGGCGGATCCCCCGGTGGATCGGTAAACGCGAATGCAGTAAATGCGGATGCGATAGATACTGGCGCAGGTGAAGGCTTGTCCGTCACGGATCCCGTTTCCCGTGGGCGCGCATCCAGTGTAGCGCGCAAAACGAACGAAACCGACATCGAGCTTTCGTTCGGCGTGGACGGAACCGGTGTCTCGGAGCTGGAGACGGATGTTCCTTTTCTGAACCATATGCTCGATCTTTTTGCCAAGCACGGACAGTTCGATCTTAAAGTTCAAGCTCGCGGAGACGTTGACATAGACGATCACCACACGGTAGAAGACATCGGAATCTGTCTCGGTCAGACGCTTAGGGAAGCTCTTGGGGACAAGAAGGGCATTAAGCGTTACGCCAGCGTATTTATCCCGATGGATGAGGCGCTGGCGCAGGTGATTATCGATGTCAGCAACCGGCCTCATTTCGAATACCGGGCGGAGTATCCGTCCCAGCAGGTCGGAAGTTTTACGACGGAGCTGGTTCACGAGTTCTTGTGGAAGTTTGCCTTGGAGGCCCGGATTACCCTTCATGTCATTGTTCATTACGGCCGGAACACGCATCACATGATCGAAGCGGTGTTCAAAGCGCTAGGACGCGCTCTGGATGAAGCCACTTCCATCGATCCCCGCGTTAAGGGAGTACCTTCGACGAAGGGAGTTCTCTAAGCATGATTGCCATCATCGATTACGGCATGGGCAACCTGCATAGTGTAAGCAAGGCCGTGGAACGTCTGGGATGCGAGTCCACGGTTACATCCGATCCGGATATTCTCGCGGATTCGGAAGGTCTCATTCTGCCCGGAGTAGGAGCGTTCGGCGACGCGATGGAGCAGCTCCGCTCGCTCGGTCTCGATCGGCTTTTGCGGGAACAGACCGCTCAGGGCAAACCGCTGCTCGGTATTTGCCTCGGCATGCAGCTGCTTTTCACCTCCAGCGAAGAATACGGAGAGCATGAAGGCCTCAATCTGCTTCCCGGTCAAGTCGTGCGATTCCGAGGGGACTACAAGGTGCCTCATATGGGCTGGAACCGGCTGGAGTTCAAGCAGGCCAGCCCTCTTCTGGAAGGGCTTGAAGAGGGCCACGTTTATTTTGTTCATTCTTATCACGTGAAACCGGAGCGTCAAGGGGACCTTCTGGCCGTCACGGATTATCATCAGCCGGTTACGGCTGTAGTAGGAAGAGATTCCGTCTTCGGCATGCAGTTTCATCCGGAAAAAAGCGGTGAGCTGGGTATGCGGCTGCTTCAAAATTTCGTAGGGCTTTGTCAAAGCAAGGCGGGGTCCTAAGATTAACCGGCCCTGCGGCCTATCAGGTGGAGGTAACGAAAAATGTCCTTTATTATTTATCCGGCAATCGATATCCGGGACGGCAAATGCGTTCGTCTCGTTCAAGGCGATTATAATCAGGAAACAGTTTATAACGAGAATCCTCTTGAGGTTGCCCAAGCTTGGGAAGCTCAAGGCGGACAGTGGATTCATCTGGTCGATCTGGACGGCGCGAAAGCCGGCCGGCCGGTTAACGACAAGCTGATAGGCGAAATCGCACGCACGGTGAAAGTTCCGGTCCAGGTGGGGGGCGGTCTCCGTACGGAAGAGGATGTGGATCGTCTGCTGTCGCTGGGCGTATCCCGTGTCATTCTCGGTACCGCCGCCATCGAGGACAGGGCTTTTGTCCAGTCTCTGCTGGCCAAACACGGCGAGAACGTCGCCATCGGCCTGGACGCGCGGGACGGTTTCGTCGCGACCCGGGGCTGGCTCGAAACTTCCTCGGTAAAAGCGGAGGATTTGGCTGTTCAGCTTGCCGAGCATGGGGCCAAGACGTTTATTTTCACCGATATTTCACGGGACGGCATGATGGGCGGGCCGAATGTGGAGGCTATCGTACGCCTGGCTAAGGTTTCGGGCCGGACGGTTATCGCTTCCGGCGGCGTGAGCCGGCCGGAAGACCTGGAGCGGCTTGCCGCCGAGGCTGCCAATGGCGTGGGCGGCGCGATTGTCGGCAAGGCGCTCTACACAGGCAGCATCCGCCTGGAGGAAGCACTGAAGCTGGTTTAGGCCGGATGCGCTGACACTAGAATAACGCATTCAAGCATACGTTCACGCATCAAGATGCTCCGATATAAAGTGGTACAGAGTTGAAGGGGGAAGTCAGAATGCTGGCTAAACGGATTATTCCCTGTCTGGACGTAAAGGACGGCCGGGTCGTCAAGGGTGTAAATTTCGTAAATTTGAGAGACGCGGGCGATCCGGTCGAGCTTGCTTCCATTTATGACCGCGAAGGCGCCGACGAGCTCGTTTTCCTGGACATATCGGCTTCGGTTGAAGGACGGGCGACGATGGTGGAGGTCGTGAAGAAAACGGCAGGCGAAATCACGATTCCGTTCACGGTCGGCGGGGGAATTTCGACTACCGATGACATGAAGCGTCTGCTCCGTGCCGGAGCGGATAAAATCGGCATCAACACGGCGGCGGTCAAGAATCCGCAGCTTGTATCGGACGGAGCCCGCAAATTCGGGTCCCAGTGCATCGTCGTCGCCATTGACGCCAAGTTCAACCCGGCCTGGGGCGAGTGGGAAGTCTACACGCACGGCGGCCGGACGGCATCCGGCATCCGGGCTGTCGAGTGGGCGAAGCGGATGGAGACGGCGGGCGCCGGCGAACTGCTTCTTACCAGCATGGATGCGGACGGGACGAAGGACGGGTTCGATCTGGCTTTGACCAAGGCGGTATCCGGATTTGTCGGAATCCCCGTCATCGCGTCCGGCGGTGCAGGAAATGAAGAACACTTCTACGAGGTGTTCACCGAAGGCCGTGCCGATGCGGGTCTGGCCGCGACGATTTTTCATTATAAAGAACTGACGGTGCAGGGCGTTAAAGAGAGCTTGAAGAAAAAAGGAGTGGAGATTCGATGACAGGCATACAACTGGACAGCATCCGCTACGATTCGCAGGGTCTCGTTCCCGCTATTGTACAGGATGCCATCAGCAAAGACGTTCTGATGCTGGCTTACATGAATAAAGAATCGCTTGAAAAAACGGTAGCCACCGGCACGACCTGGTTCTGGAGCCGCTCGCGGCAGGAGCTCTGGAACAAGGGGGCGACTTCGGGGCACACGCAGCGTGTGGTATCTCTCCGTTATGACTGCGATGCGGACACGCTTCTGGTGCTGGCGGAGCAGACCGGACCCGCTTGCCACACCGGATCCTACACCTGCTTCGGCAGTGAAATTCCGGTGGCCGGCGCAGACTCCGCTGAAACCGGTGAATCTGAGGCCGTGACAGCTTCCGCCGACCGGTTCGGCATCTTGTCGAGGCTGGAGTCCGTCATCGCTTCCCGCGAAGCGGAAAGACCCGAAGGCGCCTACACGACTTACTTGTTCGAGAAGGGAATCGACAAAATTCTCAAAAAAGTAGGCGAGGAAACGGCAGAGGTCATCATCGCGGCCAAAAACCGGGATCACGACGAGCTCCGGTACGAAACGAGCGATCTGATTTTTCACTTGATGGTTCTTCTTCGCGAGTCCAAGCTTCCGCTGGACGATGTAATGGCGGAGCTGGAGCGGCGCCACATGAGCAAATCCAAATAAAGGGATCGGCATCCGACTCTAGAGGCAAATATGCCATCTAGAGGAACGGGTGCCGATTTTTGTTTCCGAAGTTCATAAACTAGCCACAATTACCTCGATTTGGCGTCCCTCTGTGCTTTTTCATTTCGACAAGTTTCATGTATAATGGTGGGGTAGGAGAATGTCCCTGGTCCTAGATACTAGACAGAGGGGGCATCTTTTTTCTCGCTTACATGCTAAAAAGCGCTTTCGTATGAAAACGTATGCGAAGCGTTCTATACAGAAGTTTGACCCGTCTGCAGTCCCAATAATCAAAAACATTTCGGAGGTAACCATAACCATGGATCTCAACAACATTAAAATTTTCTCCGGCTCTTCCAACCCGAAGCTGGCACAGAGCATTTGCGACGACCTGGGCGTTCCGCTCGGTAAAATCAAGCTGTCTCGCTTCAAGAGCGGGGAAATTTATTGTTTGTATGAAGAAGGTGTCCGTAACTGCGATGTATTTTTAGTACAAACGTTCTCCCATCCGATCAATGAACACCTTATGGAACTATTGGTTATGATGGATGCGGCCAAGCGTGCATCCGCCCGCACGATCAACTTGATCCTGCCTTACTATGGTTACTCCCGTCAAGAGAGAAAAGCCGCGCCGCGCGAACCGATTTCCGCGAAACTTGTCGCCGATCTGGTCAGTGCCGCAGGAGCGAACCGTGTTATTACCATCGACCTTCACGCACCGGCGATTCAAGGATTCTTCGACATTCCGGTCGATCACCTGACCGCTCTTGATCTTATCAGCGATTACATCACGAAGAAAAACATCGTCGATCCGGTCATCGTATCTCCGGATGCCGGCCGCGCTACGACGGCTGAGCGTCTTGCCAACATTCTCGATGCTCCGTTCGCGATGATGTTCAAGAAACGTCCCGCTCACAACGAAGCGGTCGTGACTCACGTGATCGGGGACGTTAAAGGCCGTACGCCGATCATCATCGAGGATCTGATCGACACTGGCACAACGATCGTGAACGTTGTGGAAGGTTTGAAGGAACGCGGAGCCAACGACATCTACGTTTGCGCCACTCATGCGGTATTCTCGGGTCCTGCGCTCCAGCGTCTGGATCACCCGAACATTCGTGAAGTCGTGATCACCGATTCCCTGGCGATTCCGGACGATCACGCGGAACGTTTCAAGGTGCTCTCCGTTGCTCCGCTGCTCTCGCATGCGGTACGTATCGTCAGCGACGGCGGCTCTCTCTCTTCGCTATTTAAATACGGCGGCGTTTAAATCGTGTTTTTGAAACCTCGGGGACTGTGCTATACTTGATCATAGATCTCAAAGTACCGGAGGTGCCTAGTCATGGAAAAGAAAAAGCGTGTCTCCGTAAAGCCGGAACCGAAAATTATTCCCATCAGCATGGATGCCACGTTCTTTTTTGAAAGAGCGGTTCAGTCGCTCGATCGTTTCCATTACGATAAGGCGTTGAAATATTTCCGGCGAGCGGTAGAATACGAATACGATAATCCCGTGAACCACTGCAACCTTGCAGGGGTTCTCTCCGAATTGGGCAAGTACGAGGAATCCAACGACATCTTAAAAGATGTTCTCGACCGGATCGATCCCTCGATGACCGAATGCTACTTCTATATGGCGAACAATTACGCCAACATGGACCAGTACGAACAGGCGGAGGGCGCTCTTGTCCGTTATCTGGAGAACGATACAAACGGACATTACCTGGAAGAAGCCGAGGAGATGCTTGATTTTCTCAGCTACGAGCTGGAGCGTCCCGCCAAACTCAAGACCATCAAATCCCGCGAGGGCTTATACGAGCACGACCAGGCGCGTCTGCTTTTGGAAGAAGGCAAGTTCGCGGAAGCGGTGCGTGTTCTGGAAGAACTCGTCGAAGAGCATGGCGATTTTCTGGCGGCCCGCAATAACCTGGCGCTGGCTTATTATTACACCGGTCATTTTCAGAAATCGCTGGATGCTATTGTCGAGGTGCTGAACATAGATCCCGGGAACCTTCACGCACTGTGCAATATGGCGATCTTCTACCAGCATCTCGGACGCAAGGAAGAACTTGCCGAACTGATGGGAACTTTACGCAAAACGTATCCTTTCCAGCAGGAGCATGTCTTCAAGCTTGCGACCACCATGGGGATTCTTGGCGATCACGAGAAAGCCTACCAGCTTTTCAGGAGGATTTCCCGCTCCAACGACAGCGGTCTTGATCCGTGCGTTTACCATTATGCGGCCGTGGCCGCTTGCAATATCGGCAGATTTCAGGAAGCCCGGGTTCTCTGGAATCAGGTGGATAAGCTGGAGAACGGGTCGGAAATCGCCCGCTTTTATTTGGAGCAGCTGAACCGCCGTTCCGATGACCGCCCGCTTTCCTTGAGCTACCATTATAACCTTCCGTTCGAGGAACAGTTCCGCCAATTGGAGCAGTCTCCCGAATCGATCCCGGACCAGATTGCGAAGGACCCGCTTGTCCGCAGCTCCTTCTTCTGGGCGCTGCGCCACGGAGATGTTGAGACGAAGCTGCAGGTGCTTCAGACGTTCGTTTATATCGGCGACAATGAAGTGAAAGAAGCCCTCATCGAGTTTATCGGCGACCCTAAAGAGGACGACTACCTCAAAAAGGTAGCTATCTTCGTTTTGCGGACCATCGGAGTCGAAGAGCCTTTGAAAGCTCACTTGGACGGTGCCGTAAAAACCGTGGAAAACTCCGTGCATACGACCGACCTGCCGAAATGGGAGCCCAAATGGCAGACCGTCATGGAAACCGCTCACCGGCATATGCACCAGCGGTACGACATGATCCAGCAGCATGACCTTCAAACTCTATGGGTAGAATATTTGAGCAGGGTGTATCCGAGCGTGCCGAGGATTACGAAAGTGGAGGGCTGGTCCGCCGCTCTCGAATACTTGGTCGCCAAAATGCACCGCAGGTCGATTTCCTATCACGAGGTAGCCAGCCGCTACCATACGACCGTTTCGACCGTAAGCAAGAATGTGAAGCTGATTGACGAAGCATGCGGGCTTAAGGAGAAGATGGATGCGATTCTTCCGAAGCTCTGGAACGTGGAAAAGAAGGGCCGGGATTAATCACACTTGCAAATTAGAATAATTTTAATTAGAATTATTATAAATAGAGAATGATTGCAGGCAGTGATGACTCAACACTCAGCCCGCGATCATACGAATTCTGATTTGTTCCCAAGGAGGAGAGATCGATCCATGTATAAAACAATTGTGGTAGGAACCGGACCATCCGGATTAACAGCAGCCATCTATCTGGCACGCGCGAATCTCAACCCTTTGGTTATTGAAGGTCCGGAACCGGGCGGACAGTTGACGACAACGACCGAGGTCGAAAACTTCCCTGGCTTCCCGGAAGGAATCATGGGGCCGGAGCTTATGGCTAACATGCGCAAGCAGGCTGAGCGTTTCGGCGCCGAGTTCAAAACCGGCTGGGTGAACAGCGTGGAGCTTACGGAACGTCCGTTCAAGCTCAATGTGGAAGGTCTCGGCGAGATCGAGACGGAATCTCTGATCATCTCCACCGGCGCTTCCGCTAAGCTGCTCGGCATCACGAACGAGCGCGAGAATATCGGACGCGGTGTGAGCACTTGCGCCACTTGCGACGGATTCTTCTTCCGCGGCAAGAAGATCATCGTCGTCGGCGGCGGCGACTCTGCGATGGAAGAAGCGAACTTCCTGACACGTTTCGCTTCCGAAGTTCGACTGGTTCACCGCAGAAGCGAACTCCGTGCCTCCAAGATTATGCAGGATCGTGCGCGCGAGAACGAGAAAATCACGTGGAGCCTGAACTCCACTCCGCTTGAAGTCGTTGCGGGAGACAAAGGCGTAACCGGCCTTAAAGTTCTTAACAACGAGACCGGAGCGGAAGAGGTTCTTGAAACCGACGGTATTTTCGTGGCGATCGGCCATACTCCGAACACGAAGTTCCTCGGCGGACAAATCACGACCGACGAAACGGGGTATATCCTCGTTAAACCGGGAACGACGGAAACCAACATCCCTGGCGTGTTCGCTTGCGGAGACGTTCAGGATTTGAAATACCGTCAAGCCATTACGGCGGCGGGCAGCGGCTGTATGGCGGCTCTGGACTGCGAAAAGTTCCTCGAGGGCCACATGGTTCACGATTGGAGCAAGTCCCTGTAAAACGGATTATTAGACTCATACGCAAAGACGTGGAACGGCCTACACCCTTCCACGTTTTTTCAATTTGCCGTCCTTGACCTTCCTATGGGGTTCGCTTATAGTGGGTACAGGAGCAACACCCATCGCGAAAGATTTGGAAATAACTTAACTCTTCACTGAGGTGACATTTAGCATGACACAACGGATTTATGTCGGAGTGGACTTAGGGGGCACCAGCATCAAGGTAGGCCTCTGCGACGAAGAAGGAAAATTGATTCAGACTTACGAAGGTCCTACCGGAGCCGAGCACGGTCCCGATTTTGTGCTTGACCGTATTGTTGAGTACGTCCACAGGATCGTAGACGAATCGCCATACGAATGGGAACAAGTAGCGGGGATCGGAGCCGGAATCGCTGGCTTTATGGACATTCCGACAGGCTTTGTGGAATTGTCGCCTAATCTGGGCTGGCGCAATGTCGCAGTCAAGAAGACGCTTGAGGAGAAGCTTGGCAAAACCGTAAAAATCGACAATGACGCCAATGTCGCGGCGCTTGGTGAGGCGTGGGGCGGAGCCGGACGGGGAATCCCGAACCTGGTCTGCTATACGCTTGGAACCGGCGTGGGCGGAGGCATTATTATAAACGGAAAAATTTATCAAGGTTTCAACGGGATGGCAGGCGAGCTCGGACATATGTCCGTTGTTCCGGATATTGAAGCGATCGCCTGCAACTGCGGACAATCCGGATGCCTGGAAACGGTCTCTTCCGCCACGGGTATCGTCAGAATGGCCAACGATGCCAAAGAACGCGGCGACCGCACGAGTCTTGCGCTGATCGAGAAGATTACGGCGAAGGACGTATTCGATGCGGCGAAGTCGGGAGACGAGGTCGCTGTGCGCATCGTTAACCGTGCCGCCTATTATATCGGCAAGTCGATGGCGGCCGTAGCGGTAACCGTTAATCCGCAGCGGTTCATTATCGGCGGAGGCGTATCGAAAGCGGGAGAAATCCTGTTCAACCCGATCCGCGAGACATTCCGCAAGCTGACTCCGGAACGCGCTTATACAGGCGTTGAAATCGTGCCGGCCACCCTGGGCAACGATGCGGGCATCGTAGGAGCGGCGGGTTTAAACCTGCATTAGCAACCAAAGCTTACAATGCGGCTTCCACCCGGAAGGGTACCCTATAACGGATGAGGAAGGTGAACTCATGGAAGAAAGCAAAGCGGCGGCCAGGCTTGTCATTATTACCGGCATGTCCGGTGCAGGGAAAACAATTGCCGTACAAAGTCTCGAGGATCTCGGATTTTTCTGTGTGGACAACTTGCCGCCTGTTCTGATTCCGAAATTTGCGGAATTAATCGAGCAATCCCATGGCAAAATCGGCAAGGTGGCGTTGGTGATCGACCTCCGCGGCCGGGAATTTTTCACGGCGCTGCAGGAATCGCTGCGTTCCATTAAGGAAGACTACACATTGACGTACGAGATATTGTTTCTCGACGCAACGGATTCCACGCTGGTTCAGCGTTACAAAGAAAGCAGGCGCCGCCATCCGCTTGCTCCCAACGATGCGCCGCTAGAGGGCATTTTGCTGGAACGCAAGCTGCTGGAAGAATTAAAGGGCCACGCTTCGCAGGTGATCGACACTAGCGCGTTGAAACCGGCACAGCTCAAACAAAAAATCGCCTCCCGCTTCACCAATATGGGTAGCGGCGGCATATCTATAAATGTCATCTCTTTCGGCTTTAAATACGGCATCCCGATTGATGCCGATCTGATTTTTGACGTACGCTTCCTGCCGAATCCGCATTATGTGGAGACGCTTCGCCCGAATACGGGGCAGGATGCGGATGTATACGACTACGTGATGAAGTGGAACGAGACGCAGGAGTTTCTGACGAAACTGCTCGATATGCTTCACTTTCTTGTTCCTCAGTACAAAAAAGAAGGCAAAAGCCAGGTTGTCGTAGGCATCGGTTGTACGGGCGGCAAGCATCGGTCCGTGGCTATTGCCGAGTATTTGGGCAAGGTTATGGGAAACAGCGAGACGGAGATCGTCAGAGTCAATCATCGAGATGCGGAACGCGACCGACCATAAGAGGGTGAAACCATGTCTAAAGTTTACCGCCCTGCCGATATCCCCCGGATAGTCGTCATAGGGGGCGGAACAGGATTGTCCGTCATGCTCCGGGGGCTGAAACAGAAGCCGCTGGATATCACGGCTATCGTGACGGTAGCCGACGACGGAGGCAGCTCCGGCATTCTGCGCTCCGAGCTGCAAATTCCTCCGCCGGGCGATATCCGCAACGTGCTTACGGCGCTCGCGGATGTGGAGCCGCTGCTTTCCGAGATGCTGCAGTACCGCTTTCCGGCCGGAACCGGGCTCGCGGGGCACAGTCTCGGGAACCTGATTCTCGCGGCGATGAAGGACATCACCGGTGACTTCGTCACCGGAATTCGCGAGATGAGCCGCGTGTTCGCGGTTCGCGGCCGGGTGCTGCCCGCCTCGAGGCAGGAGCTCTATTTGCGGGCGTTGATGGAGGACGGCACGATTGTGGAAGGGGAGTCGAAGATTCCACTGGCCGGAGGGCGCATCAAGCGGGTTATGCTGGAGCCGGCGGATATCGAACCGCTGGAGGAAGCGATCGAAGCCATCCGTGATGCGGATGCCATCCTGTGCGGTCCCGGCAGCTTGTATACGAGTATTCTTCCTAACCTGCTCGTGCCCGGAATAGCGGAGGAGATTCTTAAATCCGAAGCGGTCAAAATGTTCATTTGCAACGTGATGACCCAACCGGGCGAGACGGACGATTACTCCGTCGGGGATCATCTGACGGCCATTCATAACCATATAGGCCATCATTTGTTTGATTATGTCATTGTTAACAACGGGGAGATTCCTCCCCAGGTACAGAATAAATATGCCGAGAAGGGCGCCAAAGCCGTCCATCTGGATTTGGACGAGGTGACGAAGCGGGGGTACCGCGTCATCGCCGACAAGCTGGTGCTTTTTCGGACCTATCTGCGCCACGATGCGGATAAATTAAGCGAGCATATCTATCAGATCGTGGAGAGCTGGATGCTCAGGAAGAGGTGAGTCCCCATGTCTTTTGCGGCGCAAACGAAGAAGGAATTGACCCTAATCGAAGCGGAGGATTGCTGCGAGAAAGCCGAATTGTCGGCTCTTATCCGCATGAACGGTTCCGTCCAGCTGACGAATCAGCGCGTCGTTCTTGATATTTCAACGGAAAACGCCGCTATTGCCAGGAGGATTTACTCTTTGCTTAAAAAGCGGTATAAGCTTCACACCGAGCTGCTCGTCCGTAAGAAAATGCGTCTTAAGAAGAACAATGTCTATATCGTCCGCGTGCCGAACCAGGTGCAGGAACTGCTTTCCGACCTTTATATCGTGTCGGAAGGCTTCCAGTTTACTCCGGGCATAGACAAAAGCATTGTAAAAACAAACTGCTGCCGGCGGGCCTACCTTCGGGGGGCTTTTCTTGCGGGAGGTTCCGTCAACAATCCGGAGGGTTCTTCGTATCATCTCGAAATTGCTTCCATGTATGAAGAACACTGCCAGTCGCTGTGCCAGCTTGCTAACCGTTTCGATTTGAACGCCAGATGCATCGAGCGCAAGAAGGGATTCGTTTTCTACATCAAGGAAGGCGAACGGATTATTGAGTTTCTCAGCATTATTGGCGCACACCAGGCCCTGTTGCGTTTCGAAGATGTCCGGATCATGAAGGATATGCGAAATTCGGTGAACCGAATCGTAAACTGCGAAACGGCGAATCTTAATAAAACCATCGGCGCGGCTGTCCGGCAGATCGATAACATTCGTCTCATCGAACGGGAAGTCGGCCTGGAGAGCCTGCCGGAAAAACTCCGCGAAGTCGCGGAAATCCGTGTGAAGCATCCCGACTTGAATCTTAAAGAGGTCGGGGACATGCTGAAGGGCAGCGTCAGCAAGTCGGGCGTCAATCATCGTCTTCGTAAAATAGACGAACTGGCTGACAAAATTCGCAACGGCGCAGCCATCCGTTAGACCTATACGGGAACTTTTTCCTAGAGTATTTCGCCGTAAAATGGTATAATATGAAGCAGATTACGCATTTTACGGCACTCGCGGTTCTTGAACGGACAAGCGCAGCCCGGTGCCAGGTCCCCGTTCGATGAACATCCAACATGAATTGGATAGAAATCATCATGCCTGATGCTTAACCGACATAAGTTACACGTAAGGGGAACCTCCGAGCGATATTGCCGGGGATGCATGATAGACTGCAAATTAAGAACGTAGGGGGAATCCAATCCATGTCGAGACGCCCAGTAGTGGTGAAATTGAAAACCGGCCTTCACGCCAGACCCGCTGCTTTATTTGTCCAGGAAGCGAATAAATTTTCGTCTGAAATTTTTGTGGAGAAGGACGAGAAGAAAGTAAACGCCAAGAGCATTATGGGAATTATGAGCCTTGCGATCAGCACGGGAACCGAAATTTACATAAGTGCAGAAGGTTCGGACGCTGAACAGGCTGTAAACGCTTTAGTCACGCTGGTCAGCAAAGAAGAACTTGAAAATCAGTAAGAGCAAAGGCTTCCTGCCAAGGGAGCTTTTTTATTTTTTGTCAAACAGAAACCTTTTCCAGCAAAAAACGTCTAAAGATTGGGCGATTTTTCGGGAGAAGGCTTTTTTGTCATGTCGTTTTTAGAAAAAGGAAGGAAAAGGAGTAGGAGCATGATTCAATGGAAGAAAGAGGTTTCGCTTCTGATGGCGCTGGTGCTGTTCGCAGCTTTCCTGATGCCGATCCAGGCGCGTGCAATCTCGTCCTCATCGTCGTTAATTGTTTTGTACCTGGATAACAAGCAGGCGTTCGTCAATGAAGATCAGGTGGAGCTGGAGTCGCCGGCCACCATCATCAAGGACAAAACGTTCGTTCCGGCTAAATTCATCGGTGACAGTCTGGGATTCCCCGTTACGTGGGACAATGCGGCCAGAACGATCACAATGCAGCCTCCGGGCTATAATATCGTCTTGAGCAGCGATCTGAAAAAAGCCTATATCAATGGCGAGGAAGTGCCGTTCGATTCGGTTGCGGCCATCGTAAAAGGCAAGCTGCTCGTCAAGCTGACCTGGGTAGCCGATTATATGGGCGCCAAGTATACGTACTACCACGAATCGCGCAAAGTGGAAATCGTATACGTTCCGAAGCCGGAGGGCATTTACGACAACGGAGCGAATAATTCGAATCCCGTTGCCAAATTTACGACCCACAAAGAGAAATACCGTCTCGGCGAGACCGTCAAGTACATTGACCTCTGCTATGATCCGGATGCGGAAGGGATCGCCAAGTACGATTGGACGGGCAAACAAGACGCATTCTTCAAGCCGGGCTCCTACCCGGTTAGTCTTAAGGTCTACGACAGGCACGGACACGTGAGCAAGGTGTTCACCAAAAATGTCATTGTCGAAGATATACCGCTTGTGTCGGAAGCCGAATATCCGGTATATCACAACGAGATCGGCAGCTTCTACAAACTGAGCTGGGATACGCTGACTTCCCACTTCTATAACTTGCCGATGCTCCCTAAAGAGGCGACCAACGTACCGGGCCGCAAGCTGCTCGTCAGCGACAGCCCCGAAGAATTTACGGAGCCGGGCATCCTGTATCAGGACATGATCAACGGCAAAGGCCGTCTGTATGCGGACCACATCAACGGAACGAAGAACAAAGTGACGTTCGCCATTATGGCAACGAATACGACGGATAAGCCGGTTACGGTCAAAACGACCAACAAAGGCGAGGTATGGCCTTCCGTATATGCGAACCTGATCGGCAGCGAGGCTTCCGTAGACTTCCTGCTGGGCAATACATATAACGAGAAACTGACCATTCCGCCGCATGATACGCTCGTGTACCGCCAGCTTCCGGATTTCTATCCGGGCCAAGGCGTGAATCTGTTCTATGATCTTGAAACTTCAGGAGAAGTTCAGTTCTCCTTCCTGGCGGCTGACGAGCTGACGAACACGACGCTGTCCGAAAGCAAGCTGCTCGGCTTTACAGGGCACGTAAGGGGCTCATTCGATGTTTCCGAGGTGAACTGGAATATTGATGCTTCTTCCTTCACGAAAGCTTCCAAGCTGGTTATTGGGGACGGAAAAACCGATCCTTTCGTGGACGGTTACGACGTGATGCGTAAGGAAAACGTGAAGAATGGGGGCAACTACGGCGTTGTCTACAAAATTCACGCGGACAAACCGCGCAAAATGGCGATTATGCTGCTTGCCCGCGGCGGTGTTTTCAAAGGGCCGATCAAGATCAACGGAGAAATCCAGTCAATTCCGTATTCCGGTGTGATTACCGCTTTTGACGGCATGCAAATTCTCCACCGCACCACAGGGACGGAGAAGTCGCTCGATATCGAGTTTACGCCTCCGGCCGGTTCGGCTTTCCCGATCGATCTGATTTTCTATCCGCTTGCGGACCTGGACTAATTTGTTCTAATTTCGCCCGCATTAAAAAAAGAAACCCCGGATTACCGACGAGAGTCGATGATCCGGGGTTTTTCTTTGGGCTGATTAAGCTTCTTTGCCGCCTTCGGTCGTCTTCTCGATCACTTTATCGATAAGACCGTAGGCGCTGGCTTCAGCCGCGCTCATGAAGTAGTCGCGGTCGGTATCTTTGTCGATACGCTCCAGCGGCTGGCCTGTACGCTCCGCGAGAATTTTGTTCAGGTTCTCGCGCATTTTGAGAATGCGTCTCGCGCGAATCTCGATGTCCGTCGCCTGACCTTCCGCGCCGCCGAGCGGCTGGTGAATCATGACTTCGGAGTTTGGCAAGGCGTAACGCTTGCCTTTGGCGCCCGCCGCAAGCAGGAAAGCGCCCATGGAAGCCGCCATCCCTACGCAGATCGTGGAAACGTCGGATTTGATAAACTGCATGGTGTCGTAAATCGCCATTCCAGCTGTGATGGAACCGCCGGGGCTGTTAATGTACAAATGAATATCCTTGTCGGGGTCCTGCGCATCTAGGAACAGCAGTTGGGCGATAATCGCGTTGGCGACCTGATCATTCACCGGGGTACCCAGAAAAATAATACGGTCTTTAAGAAGACGGGAGTAAATATCGTAAGCGCGTTCTCCTCTTGCATCAGGCTCGACAACCATTGGAATAAAACTCATTAATGTTACCTCCTTCGATAATACGCCGCTATAACTGCGTTAATTTTCAGTATCTACAAATATGATAACGAAAAAACGTCAAAAGGTCAAGAAAGGTCAAACTTATTTGGAAAAACCTCTCTCGTTCTTTCCCCTCAAGCGGATTTGGTGAAACATTTTATGCTCCCGCAAGGTTCACGTATAATAAGCTGCTCGAAAAATCCGTAGGATTAACCCATAAATTTACAGGGGTCTGGTTCCAGCCACGACCAAAGTCCAGTTTCCAAACTAAACCGGGGGCCATTATGAAACTCCTCCTTAAAAGGTATACTGGCTAACAAAGACAGGAAATTAAGTGGAATAAGGAGCGGACTATGGAGTGGATTAGTGATCTTTTCGCACAATACGGGTATCTGGTGCTCTTCCTGGGCCTCTTCGCAGAATCGGTGGCCCTGCCTTTTCCCGGGGAACTGGCTATGATGATTTCGGGACATATGGTGCACGTGAACACGTTTAATATGGCTGGCGTTATGGGTGTTTCATTTGCGGGAGCTTTTGCGGGAACCATCTTTACTTATGTGCTTGGACGGAAGTTGGGGACGCCTTTTTTTGAGAAGTACGGCAGGTATGTGCTTCTCAATCCGGATAGGCTTCTTAAAATTAAGAAATGGTTTGACAAATACGGGGACAAAATTATTCTGGTCAGTTACTTTGTGCCGGGACTGAGGCATTTTACGGGGTATGTGTCGGGAATTTTGAAAATCCGCCTGAAAACTTTTCTGATTTTTAACGGACTGAGCGGCGTTCTGTGGGTATTCACGTACGTGATGGTAGGTTTTTTGTTCGGCACGAAAATCCAGCAGCTGCTGCATGTGATTTCCCAATACTCAACGATTGCGATTATTGCTGCCGCTATCGCTTTGACGGGGTTCCTGGTTGTAAAAAGAAACAAAGAAGCGGTTTTGGGCTGGCTTCGCGCCCGGTATGCCGGTATTCAGAAGATGTTTATGGGCTCGGCGGAATAAGCGGCTCAACCTTGAGGGGAAAAGAAAAAAGCTCCGGTCCGAAGACGGGAGCTTTCTCTTGTGCAACCTTATACGCGCCCGCGAGGAATCGAACCTCGATCTCAGGCTCCGGAGGCCTACGTCATATCCATTGGACCACGGGCGCATGTTTCATTAAGTAACAGCAATGGTTATTATATGATAGGGGTCTGAAAAAAGCAAGTCCTATGGCTCAGATTTTTTTTCGACGCCCATTTACAAAAATCAAACTTTGCACACATTGATTCTTTTATAGGAACTGGGGTATAATGGGGTTGTGCAAGGCAAGTTTTTTTTGATCCAGGTGGGACTTAAAATGCACTCGCGGGACGTATTGAGTCCCAACACGATCAATAGGAGTGTATGGCATGAGAGATATTCTCGACGTCCAGAAACAGCTCCTGCCGGACTTGCTGGAGGTTCTGAACAAGCGTTACACCGTTCTGCAGCATATTTTTCTGCTGGGAAGCGTGGGACGCAGAACCCTGGCCGGCGCTCTCGATATGACGGAGCGGGTTTTGCGCAGCGAAGTGGAGTTTCTGAAGGGCCAAGGCCTGATTGAAACGGAAACATCGGGCATGCGCATCAGCGAATCGGGCAGGGAACTGCTGGAGAAGCTTCAGCCGCTTATCAAGGAGATGCTCGGGCTTAACGAACTGGAGAAGCGGATCCGCGACCACTTCCGCCTGGAGCAGGTCGTAGTCGTTCCCGGTGATTCGGATTCTTCGCTGTTTGCGAAGAAGGAGCTGGGCCGGGCGGCCGCACTGATGCTGCGCAAGCACGTCACGAAGCATGACGTGATCGCGGTTACCGGCGGCTCCACAATGGCCGAAGTGGCGGAGCACCTGTCCACAACGAGCGCCCTCAAGGGCAGCCTGTTTGTCCCGGCCCGCGGAGGGCTCGGCGAAAGCGTGGAGCTGCAGGCGAACATGATCGCCTCCAAGATGGCGAAGAAGACCGGCGGACAGTACCGCCTGCTGCATGTTCCGGATCATCTCCGCGAGGAGGCCTATCAGTCTTTGATCCAGGAACCGAACATCCAGGAAATGATGGACGTAGTCCGCAGCAGCCGCATCGTCATTCACGGCATTGGAGATGCTATCGTCATGGCGCAGAGGCGCAAGGTAGACTCCGAGACGATAGACAGCCTGCGAGGCGAAGGGGCGCTCGCCGAAGCGTTCGGCTACTATTTTAACCCCGAGGGCAAGGTTGTCCATAAGATGCCGACCGTAGGACTCCGGCTGGAAGATATCCAGCACTGCGAAGTCGTGATCGGCGTAGCCGGCGGCAAAAGCAAGGGTGCGGCTGTAGCTTCGGTTTTAAAATACGGCCAGGAGGACATCCTGGTGACGGACGAGGCTGCAGCCGTGGAGATGTTGAACCACACGTTATCTTGACGGGCCACAGGCACGTCTTGAAATATAAACTTTCTACTGGGAGGAATTACAATGGTTAAAGTGGGTATTAACGGTTTCGGTCGTATCGGACGTAACGTATTCCGCGCCGCTCTGAACAACGCTGAAGTGGAAATCGTAGCAATCAACGATCTGACGGACGTAAGCACGCTTGCGCACCTGCTCAAGTATGACACGACTCACGGCAGACTTAACGCAACGGTTGAAGCCGGCGAAGGCGAACTGAAAGTAAACGGCAAATCCATCAAGGTATTTGCAGAGCGTGACCCTGGAAACCTTCCTTGGGCTGAGTACGGCGTTGAAATCGTCGTTGAATCCACTGGTATCTTCACAGACAAAGCGAAAGCCGAGTCTCACTTGAAAGGCGGAGCGAAGAAAGTTATCATTTCCGCACCGGCTACGAACGAAGATATCACAGTTGTTATGGGCGTTAACGAAGAGAAATACGATCCTTCCGCTCATACCGTCATCTCTAACGCTTCTTGTACGACTAACTGCCTCGCTCCTTTCGCGAAAGTATTGGATGAGAAGTTCGGTATCGTAAAAGGCATGATGACGACTGTTCACTCCTATACGAACGACCAGCAAGTGCTTGACCTGCCTCATAAGGATCTTCGCCGCGCTCGTGCGGCAGCCGAGAACATCATTCCTTCCACTACGGGTGCAGCTAAAGCCGTTTCCCTGGTTCTGCCGCAGCTTAAAGGCAAACTGAACGGTATGGCTATGCGCGTTCCGACTCCAAACGTTTCCGTAACGGATCTGGTTGTCGAGCTGAACGCTAACGTAACCGTTGACGATGTGAACAATGCTCTTAAAGAAGCTGCCAACGGCCCGCTTAAAGGCATCTTGAACTACTCCGACGAGCCGCTTGTATCGAGCGACTACAACGGTGACCCTGCTTCCTCCACAATCGACGCTCTGTCGACTATGGTAGTGGGCGACAACATGGTGAAAGTCGTTTCCTGGTACGACAACGAGTGGGGTTACTCCAACCGTGTCGTTGACCTGGCCGCTTTCATCGCTAATAAAGGTCTGTAATCCTAAATAAGCATGCAAGAAGAGGAGAAGAAATTCTCCTCTTCCCATTGCTTATCGGGGCATGAATTTTACATAAGTCCCCGGAATGTACGAAGCTTTCCTCAGGAAAGCCTGGCCCCAAAGGTCTTGCGAAGAAGGTTTTCCTGAACGAAAGCTTTTCCGTTTCGATCGCCGGTTTTGGCCGGCGTGCCCGTATGCGGTCCCGGTTGGTCCATGCGGAGAGTCCGGGACCGTTATACGCTTGCCGTCCTTCCCGTGCAAGGGAAAGGCTCGGCCTAAGTTTACAACGACAGCTTTATTGGAAGCTCAGCTAATGCTTACGACGCCAGCTTTCTTACAGAAAGCTCTGAGGAGGATATTTCATGAACAAGAAAAGTGTTCGCGATGTAGAAGTTAACGGTAAACGCGTGTTTGTACGCGTCGATTTCAACGTGCCGCTCGAAAACGGCCAAATTACGGACGATACACGTATTCGTGAAACGCTGCCGACGATCAAGTTCCTGATCGACAAAGGCGCTAAAGTTATCCTTGCCAGCCATCTGGGCCGCCCGAAAGGCCAAGTCAACGAAGACCTTCGTCTGACTACGGTAGCAGCCCGCCTGTCCGAGCTTCTCGGCAAGCCGGTAGCGAAAGCGGACGAAGCTGTCGGCGAAGCGGTTCAAGCGAAAGTAAACGAGCTGAAAGACGGCGACGTGCTGCTTCTCGAGAACGTCCGTTTCTACCCGGGCGAAGAGAAGAACGATCCGGAGCTTGCGAAACAATTCGCGGCGCTGGCCGACCTATACGTGAACGATGCTTTCGGAGCGGCTCACCGTGCGCATGCTTCCACGGAAGGCATCGCTCATCAGCTTCCGGCGGTTTCCGGGCTCTTGATGGAGAAAGAGCTGGACGTGCTGGGCAAAGCGCTCAACAATCCGGAGCGCCCATTCACCGCGATTGTCGGCGGTTCCAAAGTTAAAGACAAAATCGACGTTATCAATAAAATGCTCGAAATCGCCGACAACATCCTCATCGGCGGCGGCCTTTCCTATACCTTCTTTAAAGCGCAAGGCCACGAAATCGGGCAATCTCTCGTAGACAACGAGAAGCTCGATCTGGCTCTCGGCTTTATCGAAAAGGCGAAGAAGCTCGGCAAGAACTTCCTTCTGCCGGTAGATATCGTCATCTCCGATGACTTTAGTGCTAATGCCAACACGAACATCGTCAACATCGATTCCATTCCTGCCGATTGGGAAGGCATCGACATCGGTCCGAAAACGCGTGAACTTTACGCCGACGTCATCAAGAACTCCAAGCTTGTCGTCTGGAACGGACCTATGGGCGTGTTCGAAATCGAGCCGTTCTCCCACGGTACGCGTGCGGTGGCTCAAGCTTGCGCCGACACATCCGCTTACACCGTCATCGGCGGCGGCGATTCCGCGGCGGCAGCCGAGAAGTTCCACCTCGCCGACAAGATGGACCACATCTCCACAGGCGGCGGAGCTTCCCTGGAGTTCATGGAAGGCAAAGTTCTGCCTGGCGTAGTCGCTCTTAACGACAAGTAAGAGATACAGAGAGGAGTTTTGAAGATCATGAGAAAACCCGTTATTGCAGGTAACTGGAAAATGTTCAAAACCGTTTCCGAAGCGGCAAGCTTCGTGAATGATATAAAAGGCAAGGCGGAAGTGGCAGGGGTGGAGAGCGTAATCTGCGCTCCCTACACCAATCTGCCCGCGCTTGTCGAAGCTGTGAAAGGCACGTCGATCGGAATCGGCGCACAGAACTTTCACTGGGAAGAAAACGGCGCATACACCGGGGAAATTTCCGGCGCTATGCTTAAAGATCTGGGCGTAACGTATGTGATTATCGGTCACTCCGAGCGCAGAGCTTATTTTAACGAAACCGACGAAACGGTTAACAAAAAGGTCCTCGCTTCTTTCAACTACGGTCTGACGCCGATCGTCTGCGTGGGCGAGAAGCTCGAAGAGCGCGAAGCGGGACAAACGAAAGAAGTCTGCCGCGTACAGACGGAAGCGGCTTTCAAAGGCCTCAGCGCCGATCAGGCGAAACAAGTCATCGTGGCTTACGAGCCGATCTGGGCTATCGGTACAGGCAAATCCTCCACGGCTGAAGACGCCAACGAAGTTATTGCTTACATCCGCCAGCTGATCGCTTCCCTGTACGATTCCTCCGTAGCCGATGCGGTCCGCATCCAATACGGCGGCAGCGTAAAACCGGGCAATATCGCCGAGTACATGGCTCAGCCGGATATCGACGGAGCTCTCGTCGGCGGCGCCAGCCTGGAGCCGGCTTCTTATATCCAACTCGTTGAGGGGGCGAAGTAAGATGGCGACTAAACCGGTAGCGCTGATTATTCTGGACGGCTTCGGACTTCGGGGCGAGGTTCACGGCAATGCCGTGGCTCAAGCCAAGAAACCGAACTACGACCGCTATTGGAACCAGTTCCCTCATACGACGCTGACTGCCTGCGGCGAAGCCGTAGGTTTGCCGGAAGGCCAAATGGGTAATTCTGAAGTGGGGCACCTCAACATCGGTGCCGGCCGTGTGGTTTACCAGGACCTGACTCGTATTTCCAAGTCGATCCGGGACGGTGAGTTTTTCGACAACAACACGTTGATCGGCGCCGTACGTCATGCGAAGCAGAACAACAAGAAGCTGCATCTGTACGGGCTGCTTTCCGACGGGGGCGTACACAGCCACATCGCGCACTTGTTCGCGCTGCTTGAGCTGGCGAAGAAAGAGGATCTGCAAGATGTTTACATCCATGCTTTCCTGGACGGACGCGATGTCGCGCCCGATTCGGCGAAGAACTACATGGAGCAGCTCCAGGCCAAAATCGCCGAAGTCGGCGTCGGCAAAGTGGCGACCGTTCAAGGCCGCTACTATGCGATGGACCGGGACAAGCGCTGGGAGCGGACCGAGAAATCTTACCGTGCCATGGTGTACGGGGACGGCCCGCACTACACCGACCCTGTCAAAGCGATTACCGAATCGTACGAGAAGTCCGTATTCGATGAATTTGTGATGCCGACTGTCATCACGGATGAGAACGACAAGCCGGTGGGACTCGTTGAATCCGGCGATGCGGTTATTTTCTTCAACTTCCGTCCGGACCGTGCGATTCAATTGTCGCAGGTATTTACGAATAAAGATTTCCGCGGTTTTGACCGCGGCGAGCTTTTCCCGAAAGATCTGTACTACGTCTGCCTGACGCTGTTCAGTGAAACGGTCGAAGGATACGTCGCGTATAAACCGAAAGATCTCGATAACACGCTTGGCGAGGTTCTGGCTCAGAATAACAAGAGACAGCTTCGTATCGCCGAGACCGAGAAGTACCCGCACGTTACCTTCTTCTTCAGCGGCGGCCGTGACGTGGAGCTGCCGGGCGAAACCCGTATCCTCATTCCGTCCCCGAAAGTCGCGACTTACGACTTGAAGCCGGAAATGAGCGCGTACGAAGTTGCCGCGGCAGCGGTGAAGGAAGTCAATGAGGACAAGCAGGACGTTATCATTCTGAATTTCGCCAACCCGGATATGGTAGGCCACTCCGGCATGCTGGAGCCGACCATCAAAGCCGTTGAAGCCACGGACGAGTGCCTGGGCCAAGTCGTCGAAGCCATTCTCGCGAAGGGCGGAGTTGTCTGCATTACAGCCGACCACGGCAACGCGGACCTCGTCCTGGACGATGCCGAACGTCCGTTCACGGCTCATACGACAAATCCGGTGCCGTTCATCGTTACATCGAACGACGTCACTCTGCGCGAAGGCGGCGTTCTGGCCGACATCGCCCCGACACTGCTGCATCTGCTGAAGCTGCCGCAGCCACCGGAAATGACAGGACTGTCGATCATTGAAGAGAAGAAATAGTAACCCGCTCGTTTCTTGATTAAGACAGCAAGTTTTCGGGAACCATTCCTTGGAATACAGCATCTTATTTTGATCGGTAAGGTGCGCCGCTGCCCTTTATGGGAATGAGTTCCCGAAGTTTTTCATACACATAACCTTGTTAAGGAGTGTTCACACACAATGACTATCATTTCCGACGTTTATGCTCGCGAAGTACTTGACTCCCGCGGCAATCCGACTGTTGAAGTTGAAGTATATCTGGAATCCGGCGTTGTAGGCCGTGCAATCGTACCTTCCGGTGCCTCCACAGGCGCTCACGAAGCTGTCGAGCTCCGCGACGGAGACAAAAGCCGTTACCTGGGTAAAGGTGTACTGAAAGCCGTTGACAACGTCAATTCGATCATCGCGCCTGAAATTATCGGTCTGAACTCCTTGGATCAAGTATCCATCGACAAGAAAATGATCGAGCTGGACGGCACGCACAACAAAGGCAAGCTTGGCGCCAACGCGATCCTCGCGGTATCCATGGCTGTTGCCCGCGCTGCCGCTGAAGCAATGGAACTGCCTCTGTACGTATACCTGGGCGGATTCAACGCTAAAACTCTTCCGGTTCCGATGATGAACATCATCAACGGCGGCGAGCATGCCGACAACAACGTTGACGTTCAAGAATTCATGGTACTTCCGGTAGGCGCCCCTACATTCAAAGAAGCTCTCCGCATGGGCGCAGAGATTTTCCATAACCTTAAATCCGTACTGAAAGATAAAGGCCTGAACACGGCTGTCGGCGACGAAGGCGGTTTTGCACCGAACCTGAGCTCCAACGAAGAAGCGATCCAAACGATCATCACCGCTATCGAGCGTGCTGGCTACAAGCCGGGCGTAGACGTATTCCTGGGTATGGACGTAGCTTCCACCGAGTTCTTCAAGAACGGCAAATACGAGCTCGAAGGCGAAGGCAAATCCTTTACGCCGGCTGAATTCGTCGACCTGCTCGCTTCCTGGGTAGACAAATACCCGATCCTGACCATCGAAGACGGTTGTTCCGAAGACGATTGGGAAGGTTGGAAGCTGCTGACCGAGAAGCTGGGCGGCAAAGTACAACTCGTCGGCGACGACCTGTTCGTAACGAACACCGAGCGTCTGTCCAAAGGCATCAACGAGAACATCGGTAACTCCATCCTAATCAAAGTAAACCAAATCGGTACGCTGACCGAAACATTCGACGCGATCGAAATGGCGAAACGCGCAGGCTACACGGCTGTTATTTCCCACCGTTCCGGCGAGAGCGAAGACAGCACGATTGCCGACATCTCCGTGGCAACCAACGCAGGCCAAATCAAAACAGGCGCACCGTCCCGTACGGACCGTGTGGCGAAATACAACCAGCTGCTTCGCATCGAAGACCAACTGGAAGGCATCGCTCAATACGCCGGCAAAGAAGCTTTCTACAACTTGAAAAAATTCAAGTAAGAAAACCTTTCGCAAAGTTAATGATTTAGCCTTTTAAACGTCGGGGAGGGTCATGAATATGAGTGCTTGGGTAAAAACGATTTTGTTGTTAATCGGTTCGGCCTTGTTAACTCAGTTCATCCCCTTCTCGGCCTATTTCCGCAACCTGGACACCATGGTCCATGAGTTCGGGCACGCAGCCGTGACGATGATCCTGTCGGGAAAAGTCATGGCTATCGTGCTCAATGCCGATCACAGCGGGGTTACTTACTCGTCGGTCAGCGGCTCGTGGAAACTCCTGCCGATTTCGATCGCAGGTTATGTGACGGCGTCCTTGTTTGCGGTTTTTCTTTTCTGGGCTTATGCCCGGGGAAAGCAGAGATTGGGACTCCAGGTAACGACGGTGATCGCCGTGCTGTCTCTGGTGCTGTTCGTACGCAATGAATTCGGTGTGGGCTGGCTGATCGGCTTCATCGCGCTGAACATCATTGTGCTCGCTTTTACGAGCGGGTTTATCCGCAACGCCTATTATCTGCTCGTCGCCTTCCTTTGTCTGGAGGAGTCGGTCTATGGGCCGCTGACGCTAGCCCTGCTGGCAGCAGGTAACCCGGACAAAGCGGGAGACGCAACGAATCTGGCTTCCATTACGCCGGTACCTGCTCTGATCTGGGGCGTTGTTTTCCTGATTTTCTCTCTCTGGTGCGCCAAAGCGGCCATTCAGTATTTTCTGGGCGGCGACGCAAACAGGCGAAGGAAAGCACGAAGGTCCGAAAGAGCCTACCCGATGGGACCGGGGGAACGTTAGCTTCCGTTATTTATGAAATCAACGACCCGCTGGATGGAAGATGTGTTCCGTCGGCGGGTTTTCTTTTATAAAGCGGGGAAAATAAGTGAGGTTGTCCAACCAGAATCTTGCAGAAAAAGGCCTTTTATGATAGAATTTTTATGCACATTCTAAAAATAAGAACATGCTAATGAGGTGTCGAATTGGTTATCCTGTTAAAAGTTTTGTTGGTTATCGCCTCGCTGGGCTTAATTGTAACGGTATTACTACAAAAGGGTAAAAGTGCGGGACTTTCCGGTGCGATCAGCGGCGGTGCCGAGCATCTGTTTGGCAAAACGAAAGCTAGAGGCATGGACCTGGTTCTGGCCCGGATTACCGTGGTTTTGGCGGCTATTTTTATTGTATTGACGGTCATAGTGGCCTACGTAGTGAAGTCATAACAACTGAACAGACGGTACACATAAATCGCAAACAGCAGGGGGATGCTACTCCTGCTGTTTTTTCATGGAGTTTTGCCGATTGTGGATGCATCGAGGGATGCAGCGGTGAAAAGAATTGATTGGTTTATGTTTTTGTCTTTTCAGGATATACTGGTTAGTAACTTGCACCTGCTTGTCAACCGGTTAATTGTGGGTCTCGCCGGGAACCGTGAGGAATGATAAGGCAGAAGCTTAAACGAATCAACGACCGGAAAGCTGCAAGAAGACCCAACGAAGGCACTCCCGTTACCCGCGGCTGTACAGGCCGATAGGGACACTCGCACACAATCATACATCCGCCGGACCGAGATGCCCCGCAGGCAGGGGGAAAAGCGGAAGAACAGGCACCTGGAAATCTCCTTGATATTCCCGCAACGGGCGAAGGATGCGATTTGCAGCAGCGGCTAAGCCTGTTCAAAGAAATGGTTATCGGGTATGAATACGGAGAAGCTCAACCTAATAAGAAGGTGACAACTATGGTGACAGAGCAGGATATATTAAATTTTATGCACGAGAATGCGTACAAGCCGATGACGTACCAGGAGCTTGAAAAGCATTTCGGCATTGAGAGCGCTTCGGGATTCAAAGATTTCGTCAAGCTGCTTAACGACTTGGAGCAATCCGGACACGTACTGCGCACGCGCAACGACCGTTACGGAGTGCCGGAACGGATGAATCTCATCCGCGGCCGGCTGCAGGCCCATCCCAAAGGTTTCGGATTCTTGATTCCGGACGACCGGGATCACCCCGACGTGTACATTCATGCCAATGACATGAATACGGCGATGAATAATGACATTATTCTCGTCCGCGTTACGAGCAAAGGCGCCGCCGGAGGCAAGCTCGAGGGGGAAGTGGACCGCGTCGTCACACGTGCCAATACGAGAATCGTGGGAACGTTCCAGAATCACGAAAGCTACGGATTCGTCGTGCCGGATGACAAGCGTGTGCAGCGGGATATTTTTATTCCGAAAAACGCTTTCCTCGGTGCGGCAGACGGACAAAAGGTCGTCGTTAACATTGTCCAATATCCCGAGGGCCGTGCGGCTGCCCAGGGCGAAGTGATCGAAATTCTCGGCCACAAGGATGACCCCGGTGTGGACATTTTATCTATCATTCGCAAGTTCCAGCTTCCGGAAGCGTTCAGCGAAGAAGTGATCGCGGAAGCGGAAAGTGTGCCGGATTCCATTACGGAAGAGGAAATTATCAGCCAGAAGCGGCGGGATCTGCGCGGTAAACGCATCGTGACCATCGACGGCGAGGATGCAAAGGATCTCGATGATGCCGTAAACGTGGAACGGCTGCTGAACGGCAACTACCTGCTGGGCGTCCACATTGCGGACGTAAGCTACTATGTGACGGAAAATTCCGCACTGGACCGCGAAGCATACAACCGCGGCTGTTCGGTTTATCTGGTGGACCGCGTCATACCGATGCTGCCGCACCGGTTGTCCAATGGAATCTGCTCGCTCAACCCGCAGGTAGACCGCCTGACTATGTCCTGCGAGATGGAGTTCGATGCCGAGCTTAACGTGGTGAGACACGACATTTTTACGAGCGTCATCAAAACAAGCGAAAGAATGACCTATAACAACGTCCGTAAGCTGCTGACTGAGGAAGAGCCCGATGCGGACCTTCTGGAGCGTTACGGCTACCTGGTGGACGATTTCAAGCTGATGGAAGAGCTCGCCATGAAGCTGCGCAACCGGCGTATTCAGCGCGGAGCGATCGATTTCGATTTCCAGGAATCGAAAATCATTGTCGACAAGGACGGAACCCCGGTCGATATCGTCAAGCGTGAGCGTTCCATCGCGGAAATGATCATCGAAGAGTTTATGCTGGCGGCCAACGAAACGGTTGCCGAACATTTCCATTGGTTGAAGGTGCCGTTCCTGTACCGGATTCACGAAGACCCGGATGCGGAGAAGCTGGCGCATTTCATGGAATTCATTACGAATTTCGGTTACGTGGTACGCGGACGCGGCAATAGCGTGCACCCGCGCGCGCTCCAGTCTCTTCTTGAAGAGATCAAAGGGACGAAGGAAGAGACCGTCATCAGCACGGTGATGCTCCGTTCCATGAAGCAGGCCCGTTACGATTCCAACAGCATCGGGCATTTCGGTCTGGCGGCTGAGTTCTATTCCCACTTTACGTCTCCGATTCGGCGTTATCCTGATTTGATCATACACCGTGTGATCCGGGAAGTGCTGGAGAACAATGGCGCTTTAACCGATAAGCGCAGCGAATATTTGCGCGGACGGATGGACGATATTGCCGAGCAGTCCTCCCAGCGGGAGCGTGTGGCCGTTGATGCCGAGCGTGAAACCGATGCGCTGAAGAAGGCGGAGTTCATGCTGGATAAAGTCGGCGAGGAATTCGAGGGCATTATTTCGAGCGTGACGAGCTTCGGTATCTTTGTGGAGCTGGAGAACACGGTCGAGGGCCTGATCCGCCTGAGCGATATGACGGACGATTACTATCACTATCACGAAATGCAGCATGCCCTTATCGGAGAACGCACTTCGAAAATATACCGGATCGGCGACGAAGTTAAAGTCCGTGTAGGCCGGGTCAATATGGACGAGAAAACCATCGACTTCGAAATGGTGGATATGAAGCCTCGGTCCAATAAGTTCAGCATGCTTGACCGCAGCAAGTCCGGCGGCCGCGGCGGCCAGAAGAAGCGCGTTGCGGGCGGACGTCCTGTCAAAGGCGGACGCGGTAAAGACCGCGGCCGGGTGCGGGATGTCATCGTGAAGCCCGGTTCGCCGGGTGGAACAGCCGGTGCCGCCGATGCGGCAGGAGCACCCGAGGGCGGCGGAACCAAGCGCCGCAGACGGAAGAAGAAAGGCGCATCGGGTGAAGCGCCGCTTGGAATCACGCCGGCAGCGGCAACGGGCGGCACGCCGTCTGAGGGCGGCAGCTTGTCGCAGGAGGCTCCGGGAGCCGGCGGAGGACGTAAGCGCCGCAAGGGAGGCAATCCGGCTGCAGCGCCCGATACAGGCCGCGAGAACGGACTCGTGACCGAATCCGGCGAGGATGGCGGCGGCCGGCGCCGGAAGCGCAAGGGCGGCGAAGGCGAAGCGGCTGTAACGCCGGCTGCAAGCACCGAGGGCGGCGGCAAACGCCGTAAAGGTGCCGCTCCGGCCCGCGGCGTATCGCTGCGCGGCGAGTCCGGCGAAGGCGGCGGCCAAGGCGGCCGCGGACGGCGGGGACGCGATGCGGGCGAGGGATCGGGCCGCGAGAGCGGCGGCGCGCGGACGGAGTCGACGTACTCCGGCAACTGGGCGTCGTCCGTGAACGCGCTGACGAAGACGGTCCGCGGCGACCGGCACACGCCGGACGGGCGCGATCCGTCCGAGCCGGGCGGCCGGCGGGGACGTCCGCGCCGGTAGCAGGCGCGAGGAGCGGCGCGTAGGAGCTTGCGCATCGCGGCGCAGCTGGTCTTAAGCCCGCTGTGATTTGCAGTGGGCTTAGGGCGACGCAGGATGCACGCGGAATCTAGGCGAAATCCACACGCCGGGCGGTACGGTATAGCCTACAACCAATGGGCGGGTCGTACGCCGCCGGTGAGATTTACCTTTTGCATAAACAGAGCTTGAGATGCCTAAAAATTTGGTCCGTTAAATACTTACAACGGCAAATAAATAAATGGGAATCAAGGAAACGGCCTAACCGTGCGCACGTCTTTTTATCGGACATGCCATGGCTTGGGCGTTTCTTGATTTTTGGCAGGGAAATTGCTACAATAAAGAACACTCCGCCTTTTCAAAAAGGCTCGGATGGGGTATTAATAGCATGGACGACTGGAGGGATGACCGTGACCAAGAAAGCGGACGGCAAGGTGCTGGCACAGAATAAGAAAGCTTCGCATGACTATTTTATTGAAGACACTTACGAGTGCGGGCTTGTGCTGACGGGTACGGAAATCAAATCCCTGCGGAACGGCCGGGCGAATCTTTCGGATTCGTTCGCAACCATTCGCAATGCCGAAGCATTCGTGCACAACATGCACATCAGTCCTTTTGAACAAGGAAACCGGAACAATCCGACCGATCCGACGAGAGCGAGAAAGCTGCTCTTGAAGAAAGCGGAAATCAACAAGCTGATCGGCGCTTCCAAACAGGAAGGCTATACACTGGTCCCGCTTAAGATTTATATCCGCAACGGCTATGCGAAGCTGCTGGTCGGACTCGGTAAAGGTAAGAAACAGTACGACAAGCGCGATACGGCCGCTAAACGCGATGCTCAGCGCGATATTCAGCGGGCTCTGCGTGAGAAGCAGAAGGTCGCCAGGTAACGGATTATGTTTATTAACTGCTCCTTGCGGAGCGGGTGGGAAACTGAACCTGGACTTCCATGGATCAGCACCTGCTTTTGACGGGAAATGTGGTATAATAAAAGAGTAAGAAGAACACAGCATCCGGCTCGATGAGCCGTTGCATCCGAGTTCCTTTTCTATTACGGGGGCGTTTTTGGATTCGACGGGGGTAGTTCGAGCATGGGTAGCGGGTAGTGGGGACGCGTCCGCTTCATCAACGCTAAAGCCTATTAAACGGCAAACAACAACAAAACTACGCTTTCGCAGCTTAATAACCTGTGAGCGTGCTCCTCTCCTGTATCGCCCATGTGCCGGATGTAGGGGCTAACCTTTAGTGGGATACGCTGTCACATCTCCGCCTGGGGTGTGCTGAAGAAGACAATCAGGCTGACCTTAGCGAGAGCCGGTTACGGGGCGCTTGCTTGGGTGACATCAAACCCGTGACTACACCCGTAGAAGCTTATGTGTCGTTATCTTCGGACAGGGGTTCGACTCCCCTCGCCTCCACCATGTAAATCCACAACCGCAAGAGGTTGTGGATTTTGCTTTTCCACGATAGTTACAGTGAACTGTCGGCCAAAGTTCGAAAAGTTTATTTTTGATATTGCTGTTGCACCGCCTCCGGAAGATCCTCGATGGAAACCTCTTGCCAGTGCGTGACGCCTCGAATCAGCGTGTTATACAGCTGGACATAAGCTCCTTCTCTCAATTGTTTCCCAGCCGAAAAACCAAGCTTCTTTTCCTTTCCTTCCCATTATAGGCGGTCAACTCATAGTCGTAACGTCCATTACCATCATGTACGCCGGGGCCGATAATCATCGAATAATAGACGGTTTTTCCTGCAGGATTTCCAGGTGTCAGCTTCTCCGGGGTGAAGAAGAACATCCACAAGCATGCTACAATAACGATAATAAGCCCCAACACTAGCCATATTTTTTTCATCAAAAGTTCCTCCTAAGAGCAATCAGGATGTGACAATATCTTTGTTCTTTAACCGTCGAATAGACATCGACGCAAAAATAAGTATGAAAGCCATATTCATCACCCAAAACAGAATGTTTTGTACGATAGTCAACTTATCTTGGCTCAGCACGCTCATGCCAATGGTGAGTAGCGAGAACGGGAAAAATATACCCACTTTAACAATATACATGCCCAGACCGATAAAAACTGCGCACAGACTAATGCCGATAGGCGTAGCGAAGCTGCGGATCCGCAGCGACAGCCCCAATTGCAAAGCGCCAATGGATATACAAGCATACCATCCGCGTAACGTCCAGCCTACAGTCTCTAGAGGGAAAGGACCGGGTAAGGAGAACAGGGTGCCTGCAAGCCAATAAAGTCCCATGAATAGCGCTTGTGCGAGCAAGATTAAAATGCTAACGACAATCAATTTGGCAAAATACACACTAGCGACCGATACAGGAGAAGACAAAACCATATTCCAATTTCGATTCTGATGCTCCAGTCTGCATACATAGGAACAGCAGATGGCAATCAGGATAGGCAGGAAAAACTCACCGTAAAAAAGGCTGACCTGGGTCCACAAACTGTACCAGCCGTTTTGCAGGACACCCTGGTTAGCATAATAATTTGCACATCCAATCAGCAGGCTTATGATAGGAAGTACAGCGAGTACAAAACCTATCCGGGAATGCCGCAATTTGAGCAATTCAGCAGAAATACTTCGTTTCATCAGATTCCCTCCTCAAATTTCCTGCCGGGTGACATGGATGCTTCCGGCGATATAGAACAAGATGGTCATAATCAGCGCAGCCACTACGATTCCAGGGCTTACAAGCTGCGCCATATAGCTGCCCGAAGGCTCAGCGTATAGATAAGTAACCGGGCTGAGATCCAAATAATAAGACCAGATAAAAATCCGTCTGACAGCATCCGGGAACAGACCGGCGGTCATTCCGATGAAACCGCCCAGCATGCCCAGGCACAGCGCAAAGGCTTGATTTTTGATGGCCATAGAAATCCATTGCTGAAGAGCCGTAACCGCGAGAGTCGTCAGCAGGCTACCGCCAATGAACCGGATCAACAATTCGATAGGGGGAGCGCCGGGAAAATCCTTTATCAAACCGAACACGATCATAAGTACGGCCTGGGCAAGGATGCCATACAGGAGAAGACTATTCGCGCAAATATACTTCACTGCGTAGAGATGGCCGCGGCCCACATTGGTAGCAACAAGCATTTTCCAGGTCGCTCCTTTATGCTCCATATCACAGATCCGGGAGACGACAATGGCCGAAATAATCGGCATAAAAAGTCCATTCATGGAGGATATACTAAAAAAGACAGATTCCCAGACGGCTAGATCCGGATTACCGGCAATAGACCGACTGATGGACATGAAGGCCCACAACATCTCCACGACAAGAAATAATATAATCATAGTCCATATTTTTTTGCGGCGGATTTTGAAGTATTCCAATCCTAATGTTTTAATCACAAGCTCCGCTCCTTCCCCGTCAGCTCCAGAAAAATATCCTCCAGACTTTTCTTCTGCTCCTCGATTCGGGTGACTGGAATATGATGTTCAACAAGCAGTCTGTTCATTTCCGCCACCGCCGTGTCCTCAATATTGTCGAACTTAAGCCGGCTGCCGATTTGGCCCGGACTGTAGGCTTGAGTGAGAAGTAGCTTCTCTGCTCTAGTATTGTCTCCGGTTGTTAGAAAGATGGAGGTTCTGCTTTTTTGCTGCAGGCTTGCCATACTTCCCTGGAACAGCAGATTCCCTTCACTGATAATGCCAACCGAGGTAGCGATTTGTTCGATCTCCGAGAGCAGGTGGCTGGAGAGCAATATAGTTATTCCATAACGTGCAGGTAATGATTTGATGAGCTCCCGGATTTCACCAATGCCTGCGGGATCTAGACCGTTCGTCGGCTCATCAAGGATCAGCAGCTTGGGGAAGGCGAGCAGGGCCATTGCGATCCCCAGCCGCTGCTTCATTCCTAGCGAATATTGTTCAGCTTTTTTGTTTTTCTGATTTTCCAATCGTACGATACGAAGCGCCTCATCTACATTTTTATCTGGCACGTTACGCAGGCGCTGCATAACCTTCATATTCTCAAGCCCCGTTAGATGTCCATAGTAGGAGGGAGACTCTATCAGCGATCCGGTACGTTGCAGAATGGCAGGGCGATGTTTGCTCAGGCTTTCCCCGAAAATTTTGATTGTCCCTTCAGAAGGTTTGATGAGTCCGAGCAACATTTTTAGCGTGGTCGTTTTCCCCGCACCGTTTGGACCCAGAAACCCGTAGATTTCTCCTTCCTGAACATGAAGATCAACTTTATTTACACGGTTAACAGCCTCATACGTTTTGGACAGGTTTTGCGTTTGCACAATAGTCGAAACACTCATATGAAAATTCAGCTCCATTCAAGTTTTTTTAGGTATTTCTCCTCTGTTTCAATGGTAATGAATCCATCTTTCTCCAGTCTAAAGAGAACCTTACATCAACCTTAAATAGAACTGGGGAACACAGGTAATTCTCTAGTTCATGTATAATAAAAGTCAGGTGATGCGATATGGACAATTTAAAAAACAAAAAAATATTAATTGTGGATGATGAACCTGAAATCAGAATAATGATTGAAAGCTTTTTAAGAAAAGAGGGTTTTTTCCGTATTTACACAGCCGCCGACTGCACTTCAGCTCTATCGATCTGCCGTACGGGCAAGCCGGATATCGCGATTCTCGATGTCATGCTGCCTGATGGTGACGGATTCTCACTTCTCTCTTCTATTAAACAGTTCTTGGACACGCCGATTCTATTTCTATCCGCCCGGGGCGAGGATGAAGACCGGTTACTCGGATTGGGTTTGGGGGCAGATGACTACATTGTGAAGCCGTTCCTGCCGCGTGAGTTGGTACTACGGCTGATGGCCATTTTAAAGCGAGTCTACTCCTCCCCCATGGCAGAGCGTCTATCTGCCTTCCAATTAGGGGAACATACCATTGATCTGGATAGTGCTGTAGTTCACAGGAATCAGAAAGAGCTGCCATTGACGGCAAAGGAGCATGCCATTCTTGTGAAGTTGTACGAGAACCAGGGCCGAATCGTCACAAGCGATGCCTTATGCCAGGCCGTCTGGGGAGATGACAGCTATGGCTACGAAAATACATTAATGGTCCATATCAGGCGAATACGTGAAAAAATCGAGCCGGATCCCTCCAACCCGATCCACCTTCTAACGGTCAGGGGACTGGGATATAAGCTGCTGGTGAAGGAGATACGTTGATGGGGGGGATTATTCGTCTATTACGCGGGTTTGTCGCGACAACCATCTTCGTCTCGATATTTCTAGTTATTTTTAACTTCGTAGTACTAGGCACGCTGGTATTCAAGGAGATTAACCAGCGTCCGTCTCCGGAAGGCGTGCTTAAGCAAGTGGCTCAAGGCTTGAGCAGACAGGACGAAAGTTATAATCTGGACGAGCACGTCGCCGGACTTCTGCAACACAATCAAGTCTGGGCCATGCTACTCGGTGAAGATGGCCAAGTACAATGGGACTACCATTTGCCTAATGATGTTCCGCGAACCTATAATCTAGTCGAGGTAGCCTTGTTTTCACGTTATTATCTCATGGAATATCCGGTCTATATTTGGGAGCATGAGGATGGCCTAGTTGTGGTAGGGTATCCTAAGAAAAGCCACTGGAAATATCAATTTGATTTTCTTTCTGACTGGATAAGTTCTTTGCCCCTGCGGCTTGTGATGCTGTTGCTCCTTAATGTAGCAGTTGCCCTGCTGATCTCTGTCGTGATTGGAACGCGTCTTATGAGAGGGATACGTCCTCTTGTGGCTGGAGTCCACAACATTGCCAGGGAGGAAGCGGTCCAGTTGGACTCCAAAAATATATTCGGTGATTTAGCCCGGAGCATTAACTCCGCATCCGCTATACTTCAGAAGAAGACTGCCGCGTTGAAGGCACGAGATGAAGCACGCTCCAACTGGATTGCTGGAATTTCTCATGATATCCGAACTCCGCTTTCGATGGTTCTCGGCTATGCAAGTGAAATGGAAGATAATTCGGACTTGCCGGAGGAGCAGAGGCATCAGGCCAGCATCATCCGTCGCCAAGGCGAGAAGCTGCGCTCACTTGTAAGTGATTTGAATCTGGTCTCCATGCTCGAATATGAAATGCAACCTGTACATCTAAAGAATATCCGGCTTACTGTTCTGGCGAGACAGGTTGCCACGGAATTTTTAAATAACGGATTGGATGGCCGGTATGTCATTGAATTGAAACTGACCGATGAAGCGGTTCAGATCAATGGAGACGAGAAATTGCTGCTTCGGGCAATCAGTAATCTTGTCCAAAACAGTATGCGTCATAACCCGCAGGGTTGCGAAATCATACTGGAAACCTCTCTATCCAAGGATCGTTCCCAATACCGCTTTATCGTAAGGGATAATGGACGGGGAATCCCGCAGGAGCAATTGGCGGAGATTACCGAATTGCCTTATTCATCAAGGAGAAGAAGGTCTGTCCAACAAGGTCACGGTCTGGGGCTTCCGATGGTGGCAAGGATTGCGCAGGCACATCATGGTCGCCTTAATCTTGTAAGTGGCGCGGACCACAGAGGTCTAGAAACAGTTATGGAATTCCCTGTACTGCCACAGCACAAGAAATTATACAAAGAGAAGATCTGATCAGGTGGTAGGGTTAATCTAGCAGCCAGATCCCAGGATAAGTTTTACTCTTACACTGGCTTTCTCTCAGATTGTAAGCTGGACGGTGAACGATAAGCTTTCTCTTGAATGGATTAAGAAAGAGGCGAAACGGCGAGGGAACGACAAGGTTTTGAAAGAACTTGAGTCTATCGGCAAGCCTCCGTTCACAGAGAGCTTCCAGCAGTGGGCGATTCTGAGGAAATGGCAGAGGAATTTCAACACCCTGATCTTTAGTCCGCGCGGACGGAGCGGTAGCGAAGGAGCACGGGATTGCAATCAACGGGTTGTTGGCGGAGGGGTACTGCGTGAGCAGATTGAATGAGGATTGCAATACTCCCCTAGCTCCCATGACTCCTAAAAAAGACACCATCATGGTGTCTTTTTGTATATGAATCTATTATTTTGGTAAAACTAATTACTATAATATTAGATTTGGAGTGAGAATAATGACCTTAATGGCTACTGAAAAGGAAGAGGAAATTCAAATTGCAGATTATAAGGATTTATTAAAAAAACTAATTAAGAAGGGATCTTTATTTACTTTATTCAAACTTCAAACTGAAATGATACGAGAGTTAACTGCTGATGATGAACCAGACTTCACACAAAAGAGAATTGTTGACATTCTGAGCCTATTAAAAGAGGTAACTGATGATTGCTTAACATGCACGAAATGCCATCAACCATATAATTTTAGGATTTGCACTGGGCGAAGTTATGAAAAAGATAATGCAATTGAGCTAACTTGTAATGGATGTGGTGATTGTTTTACCCATTCGGAGAAGAGGAGTCATGTAACATATTTTAATTTCGAGGCTTGGGGAGAAGTAGATAATTTAAGGAAAAGGTCTAGGGGATTCACGATAAGTTATCGACTTAGTTATTTACCTAAGAAGGCACTTCTTTATATATACGATAATAAAGAGATGCGTCCTGAATTATGGATTAATGGCTATCAAATCTTTGAAGCGGAGGAAGTGAAGAGTTACTGGGACTACTCAAAAGGGTTAATAAAACAATGGAAAAAGGATGAGGAACTTCAATCAGCTTTTATTCAAATTGAGAATGCAAAGATCTACACACTGGATGAAGTTTCAAAGGGCGATTAAATTAGGTTGGGATTGACGAAAGAAGTTGCTGTTTTTGCATAAGCTTCGTTCTCTCGCTTACATTAAGGTACTTAAAACCACCAACCAGTGTTCTGGTTGGTGGCATTTCAATTTGTGATATAATAAGCATAATTTTAAAACTGGAGGGGGATTGAAGATGTTTGCAAATCGAGAACAACTCCAAGAAGTTTTGAAAAAAGCGAATCAACATGCACGGAAGCAAGCCAGAGAGTCAGGTGCATCTATCTATTATATAAAGAATAACAAACGTGTTCGTGAAGACGCAGAAGGAAATAAGTTCGAGATCGTTTTTGATGCAACCGGAAAACGACAGGAATTTGAATATCATGAGTGACACCAAACCAATCATGACCGTTTTTGCTGGTACCAATGGAGCTGGCAAAAGCACAATCAGCTTGCAAATGAGAGAATGGTTAGGTGAACTGATTGACCCAGACCAGATTGCACGGGAATTAAAGCCCGATGATCCCAGAGGTGCCGACCTGTCTGCTGGAAGGGAAGCTGTTAGAAGAATCCGGTCTCTCATTCAAAGAGGTCAACATTTTGCTATTGAAACGACGTTATCAGGTACATTTGTTCTGAAACATATGCAAATTGCTAAAGAAAACGGATATGATATTGTCATGTACTATATCGGTCTCCAAGACGTCCAGATGCATATAGACCGTGTAGCTTCTCGTGTCGAGCAGGGTGGGCATTGGATCGCAGAAGAGGACATTCGCTTTCGATACGGTCAGTCTTTACAAAATCTAAAACCTGCTTTAGCCATCGCAGATCAGGTTATCATCATTGATAATACATATGTACCCTCGATTATTGCGGAAATGATGCACGGTAAGCTAATTTTTTGTGTAAAGTCAATACCTGCTTGGTCTGAGAATGCTATTACCGAGCACAGATGACCGGGTTGACATCAAACCCGTGACTACACCCGTAGAAGCTTATGTGTCGTTATCTGCGGACAGGGGTTCGACTCCCTTCACCTCCATATGGTAAATCCACAACAATGAAAAAGAGTTCTAGCCAATGTTTTAACATGACTAGGACTCTTTTTGTAATTCTAGCGATCATTGTCGAAATAACAGTTTATGGTGTATCGAGATCACCCCAAAATTATTGAAGCTTCACGCGTTTCATTACTTTAAAGGTTGGTTCCGCTTCTCCGATTTTGGAAATCCAATTTAAGTCCCTAATCTCTTCAATCACCAGATAAAGTTCTTTGGGTTTGAACATATGCAAACTGTCAAAGGTCTTTCGAGTCACGTAGTCCCCTTTAGAGTCCAATTCCGTAAAGTCTCCTCTATATTCCGCACGGTTTCCTTGCTCATCTTCCAAGTGCATTTTTTCTATGAACTCTACATTATGTCCGTCCTTGACTGTCGTCAAGTAAAGTGTAGTCGTGGTCGGATAAAAGACCAGGTTTTCGGCACGCAGATTATATGTCTTGTCATTCACACGGAGATTGATATCCTGTTTAATTGCATACTCATAAATTTCAATGTCTTTGGGCTTGTTGATCAAATCAAATGTCCAAGTCTTGACGGGATTGTCAGAGAAAGCGATTTCCAGTTTGATATTCTCCGTAAACTGATAGTGCATAGACGCCTGTAGATCAAAATGACCACTGTACACACCAGGCTGTTCCTCATCGATACTGCTACTCCCTCCGGCAATAAAATGATTGCTTTGAAGTCCGCTGATATGATTCCCTTTATCGTCAAACCCTATTTCTTCAAACAACACGTTTCCGTTAGCATCGGTGAACTTATAGCGGAGTTTGTTTTCCATACCTGCTTTCGTCTCCATTGTAAAAGGGATATATAAACGGTGCGGATCCGATACAATTTCCTTGATCGTGAAGGTCAGGTTATCCTTGGTTTGACTCAGGTTAACGGACTGTGAAAGTTTGTTATACATTTCAGTATTGATCGTATGAATGAAATTCAGAGGATTTTTAAAAAAAGAAGCGAAAACAGAAGACGTATTCAAGCTTAGCAGAACGACTACCACAACAGATGCTACCGATACCGCCATATTTAATCGATTGCGCTTTTTACGGCGCGCTCGACTCATTGCATCAAGGATGACGGCGTCCAAGTTATCAGGTACTTTGATATCAAGATTCATTGTTTATTTCTCCTCTCAGCATGCTCATTCTTAATTGCTTGATCGCTCGATGTAAATGAGTTTTGATGGTCCCAATCGGGGTTGCTAATACCTCTGCTATTTGATGGTTCGGCAGATCATGTATGTACTTCAGTATGATGACGGTCTTATAAGGATCGCTGAGTTTCTCAACAGCTCCTAGAAGATCAAGCTTGTCTTCCACCGAGGGACCGGGTATACCCAGAGCCAATTCGTTTTCTCGCTCAAGCGAAAGAGTGGGCTTAGCTTTTCTCAGTGAGACTAGTGCTTGGTTGATTAATATTTTAATGAGCCAGGTGGAAAAATATTCGGGGTGGTTAAGCTTTCTAATCGATCGGTAAGCATGAAATACCGTTTCACCTACGATGTCCATCGCATCCTGTTCATTTTTGACGTACAGAAAAGCCGTTTTGTACAAAAGCTCTTTTCGCTCTGAAATCAACTCGTAAAAACTGCGATCGTCTCCCTTCCTTGCTTTTTGGATTTTCTCAATGTCCATATGGAGGAACCTCCTTAGTTTCGACTTGCAAGTTTTATATATGGTTAGATGCTCATAGGTTGGATTTGGTTTCAGTTTTAAAAAGAATAATTACTCCAAAAAAAAGATTGAGTTGTACATCCTGCAAGTATTAAAGCCGCTGCCTATCCTCGTTTTTTTGGAGGCTGGGCAGGAAAGCGTGAAGGTGCTTCGCAGGGAAAGAGTGGAAACAATGATGAACGAAATTAAGGAATCGACAATTATAATCAAGTAAATTGTGGATTTACTACACAACGGCTCGCCTCCATACACACAGCAAGGTCCCAGCCGAGAGGCTGGGGCCTTTTTGCTGTTCCGGGAGGCCGGAGGGGAACCCCGCGGGTTCAGTCCGCGCGGACGGAGCGAAGCGGAGGAGCACGGGATTGCAATCTACCGCTAGGGTTGTCGGCAGAAGGATGTGCTGCGTGAGCAGGTTAGATAGGATTGCAGTACTCCCCTCGTCTCCATCATACAGCAAAAGGTGCTAGCCGAGAGGCTGTGTGACTTGAAACATAATTTTGCCACTGCAGCAAGGAGATGCTTCCAATCACTCGCGACTTAGAGTGAGAAAAAACCTCCATGATCGTTTATAACGATTGGTCAAGCCCCCAATTAGTGGACACTAAAGAAAAACCCTATCCAACAAGCTGTTTCCGGTACTCGACCGGTGACAGCTTGTTTAATTTTCGTTGCGGTCGACGGTTGTTGTAAAAGTGAATATAGTCTTCAATTCGTCTTTGTGCTTCTTCGACGGATCGAATATCATAGGGGTAGAGCCCTTCCGTTTTGAGATGCGAGAAGAAGCTCTCCATCGAGGCATTGTCATAACAATTGCCTCGGCGAGACATGCTGATTTGGGCGCCAACCTTCTGCAGCATGTCGTGGTATTTGTAGGACGTGTACTGGGTTCCCTGATCGCTGTGTACGATCATCCCGGTCACGTCCTTCTCCTTTTCAAATGCTTTCGAAAACGTCTGTAGGACAAGCTCCGTATCATTTCGAAGGCTCATATGGTAACTTACGACTTCGTTCTGACAGAGGTCTTTAATCGCGGAGAGATAGAGCCATACCTCCCCAATTCGATATTGGGTGATGTCCGTGACCCATTTTTGTTTGGGGCTATCCGCTCGAAATTGTCGATCCAAGCTGTTCTTAACGACCCGATCGCCTACGTTCCAGATCCGACCTTGAGTGCGGTATTTACGACGTATGGTGGAGCGTAGCCCCATCGCTTGCATGAATCGTTGAACTTTCTTGTGATTCATCCAGACCTTCTCATCTTGCCATAAGAACAACTGAACTTGTCGGTAGCCGTAAATTCCGTTGTAACGTTCGTATGTGGCACGGATGAGTTGCTTATCCGCTGCATTCTTATCTTCACCGATCCGCTTTAAGTAAGTGTAGTATCCACTTCGGGAGACGCCGACCTCTTTACAGAGCTCTGCAACGCTAAAGCTTTCACGGAGCTCATGGACGAGCCTATATTTCTCTGGTACACCTCCGCCTTCGTAATCGCCAACCACTTTTTTAGAACGGCATTCTCCATTTCTAATCGTTTAACATAGCGATTGGCATCAGAATATTCCTCTGGTTTCCCACGCCCATCCATAAGCCAAAAGTCACCCATCTGATTGTAACGCCGCATCCACACTTTTAACCTTCCAACGTCTGCAATCCCCAGCAATTCCGCTACTTTTTGCTTCGTCATCCCTTGCAATCGCATCTCGATTGCTTGCTTCTTCGTCTCGAAACTGTACGTTTGAAGCTTTTGCCCCTTTTTCAATGGCATAAAAATGCACCCCTTAGAATGGACATCGGATAAACCAGGGGTTTCATCCAATGTCCATTCTAAGGGGTGCACTTCAGATTTTTGGAGGTTTTTTTGTGTATTGTATTTAATTGCATATTGGTCAACCTTTTCTTTTATCTTTATGCTCAAATTTTATTACATGTATTTTCCCTCCCGAAATATCCAATGTAAGAATGTCGTCTCCATATGGAGGGTTGTGGGCTCCTTCAAAGGTAGTCACTGCAACTTTACAAATGAAGTCGAACCCACCTTGTGTTTTTCTTTCCAGACTCACGACTTTTGCATCGTAAAGTTCGAACTGTTTAAGTTCGCCATAATAACCAGTCAGAGCATTGCCAATTGCAGGTGCAATAGTTGCTAAAAATGCATCGGTAATATTATGTTCTGAAGCCTTTAGCGGTTCCGCAGAAATTGGTGAAGGCAAAAACATAATGCTGAGAACGCACATCAATAGAAGCTTGGATATTTTTTTCACGCTCTAATCATTCCCAATATAAGATCTCCGCTATAATATAATTCCCAGTTTATTAACTTCTATAGGATTTCCCGCAAAATAGTTTGTTGCTTCACCGATAGTCATTAAACAACCCCTTTAGACTATAGTAAAACAAGATCTTCAGGTCAATTTAGTAAGTAAAATAAGGATACAAAATTCATTGTGTCCAAAATGTCTTTCCAGTGATCACTAAGATGTAAACACTACACCGATCAATCTTTGAATTCGCATGGGCTCGCGGCAACGATATGGTTCCAGTCAAAGGAGCTTTGTCACTGTAATGGTGGGAAGCTTCTTTTTGTATTTTCCCGGCATGACGCTGTTCAGCCGGCAAGCTTTTTTGATATTGCTGTCTCAGCTAATGCTAAGAGGCGATTTTCAAACTTGAATGGACGAAATTAAATAAAATATAGGCATTTGGATCAGTAACAAGAGCGGAGCCCGATTCATATGTTGTCATGAAGTATTAGAATTGGCGGATCACGTCAGGGCAATTGTTTCTCGCAGAAACACCGTCGCCCTTTGAAAAGGACGCCGAAGCTTTTTTACTTGATAATCTTGGTTCAGTTTTTCTTGCCAGTGCGAGTTATGCTGCCAATCAAATTTTTTATGAAAAATGGAGGTAAGGTTATGAACGATTTCAAAAATGATTTAACGAAATTGAATGTTTCCCAATTTACGGCGAGTGAGGTGACTCCTTGGAACGCTCAAAACGAAGAATCGGCTCGTTTGTGCTTCTTCAACTGCTTCAATTGTTTTGGTTGTTCTAGTTGTTTCAATTGTACGAATTGTTTCAATTGCTCCAGCTGTTTCAGGTGTTCTAGTTGTTTCAGATGCTCCAGCTGCTTCAGGTGCTCCAATTGTCACCGTTGAGCACAATAAGGTATTTATTGCCGATAAGTAAATAGTTGGGTCCAATATTACTTATTTCTCCATTGAAAGAGCGGTTGTCTAATGAGAAGAGAAAGGCCCTGAATCATGTTGATGTGCACCCCTAGAATAGATGTTAGAAAAACCCTTGGGTTAATCTCATCTAATTTAGGGGTGTTTTGCCCTGACGACGAAAAGACAAAAGCTCAACGTTACAGTCATGAGGGACAAATAGCTGTACATAAGATTACTTGTGAAGTGTCGGAGCAGATGGAGAGCAGCCTACGGAGGAGGAGTAGAATGGCAAATTTGAACCCTTCGATGCGTCTAAAAGTTAAAAGGGATACCTTTTTTCTTCCTGATGTAAGCGGTGTGTATTTTCGAAATAATGTAAGTTCGTTCCGCATGGAAGGGGAGGCGATCGATCAGTGGATTGAAACACTGATACCTATATTCAATGGGGAGCATAAATTGGAGGATTTGACTGCCGGACTGCCGGACCAGCACCGGAACCAGGTATATGAAATTGCGGAAGTTTTTTATCGTAACGGCTTTGCCAGAGATGTGAGCCAGGATACACCACATCAACTGCCGGAAGAGGTTCTTACAAAGTATGCTTCTCAAATTGAATTTTTGGATCATTTCGGTGATTCGGGCGCTTATCGGTTTCAGTGCTATCGTCAGACCAAAGTATTGGTGGTCGGTTCGGGTCCATTTTTGATCTCGGCGATTTCCGCGCTGCTTGAATCCGGATTGCCCAAGTTTCATGTACTGGTCTCGGGCACAGAGTCGACTGATCGGCAGCGGATGGCAGAGCTGGTGGCACATGCGCGTATAACAGACTCCGAGGTGGCAGTAGAGGAGGTTGCTTTGCCGAAGGGGGATGGGAGCTGGTGGCGGCAGGCTGTGAGACCGTTTGATTCGATTGTGTTTGTGGCACGGGAGGGCGATGCCCGGGAGCTTCGAATTCTTCATGCAGCTTGCCGGGAGGAGCAGAAGTTGTTTCTTCCTGCCGTATGCCTGCAGCAGGCGGGTCTGGCGGGACCGTTGGTTCACCCGGATTTCGAGGGGTGCTGGGAGTCGGCGTGGCGCCGCCTGCACCAATCCGCAATTTCTAAAGACCCGCAGCTGCACACCTTTTCTTCGACAGCGGGAGCCATGTTGGCCAATGTGAGCGTGTTTGAGCTGTTTAAAAAGATTACGGGAGCGGACGATTCGGAACAGAATAACCGGTTTTTTCTGCTTAACCTGGAGACTTTGGAAGGAAAATGGCATTCGTTCCTGCCCCATCCGCTTGTGACCGGACTTAGCGCACCCGAATGGATTCATGATTTAGATCTTCAGCTCGAACGGGGACCAAACAAAAGCGAGAATGGATCGATTCCTTATTTTAGCCGGCTGACATCGGCGGAATCAGGGATTTTTCATGTTTGGGAGGAGGGCGATTTAACGCAGCTGCCGCTCTCTCAGTGCCGCGTTCAGGCCATCGATCCGCTATCGGAAGGACCCGCTGTGCTGCTGCCAGATATGATTTGTGCCGATCTGACGCATGAGGAGGCGCGGCGGGAAGCGGGACTGGCCGGGATTGAAGCATATGTGTCGCGAATGGCCGGTTTGCTCGTTTCGATGCTTCCTGCCCATCAGGGCGAAGAGGCCGGCAGGATAGAACCGCGGGAATTTATCGGTATCGGAGCGGGTGAGGTGTCTGCGGAAGGTATCTGCCGAGGGCTGCAAAAGTGTTTGGAGGATGCGCTGGGCAAGCAGCAGGCGTCTCAATTGCCTTTGGCCTCCCGGATACAGCTGCGTACGGTAGAAGATAAACACTGTCTTTTTTATTTGGAAGCATTGACGACGATGAAGGGAACGCCGGTGATCGCCTTGGGAGAGGAAGTATCCGGATTTCCTGTGGTGTGGGTCCGTACGAGTGATTGCTGGTATCGCGGTGTAGGCTTAAATGTGACCTTGGCGTTGCGAAAGGCGTTACAACAGGCTCTGCTGGAGGCACAAAATCAACCGGATGGCTTCAAATCGCAAGCAGTGGAGTTTTCGTCCGTGCTTTTGGAAGAACAGGCGCCGCTAAATCTCGAGATCCCCGCATGTGAAGGAATGTCACAACCAGCGGTTCTGCAATCCGCCTTGCAGGTTTTGAATCGAAACCGTAAGAGGCTCCTGGTCTTCGATCTGGCGGTAGAACCGTTCTTGAAAGAGGGAGCGGCAGGGGTATTTGGTGTAGTGCTGCGAGAGGAGGGATCCCGGTGAGCGCTGCCGTTGTGATTGTTGGAGAAGGGGTGTTGGCGGACTGCGTGTGCGGAGAACTGTTAACCCAATTTGAGGTCGTTCGTCAGAACGATTTCGAGGCAGGAGTACCGGAAGCGGTGGATTTGGTTCTGGTGTTGGACGATGCTTGGAACCCAAATATTCATCAAAAGGCGGAAGAGCTGCTGCAGCCAGCCGGCATCCCTTGGCTGCGTGGCTTCGTTTCGTTTGGTGAGGGCGTGATCGGACCGCTGGTTCGTCCGGGTACACGTGGATGCTCCCGGTGTGCAGACACGCGGCGCCTCATGGCGGGACGCGAGCGCAAGGAAATGCGGGAGCTGCAGCGGAGACTGGTGACACTCGGGGGAGTAGAGCGTGATGCATGGGCGTCACGTACGGGACTTTTGCAGGTGGCTCACTTGCTGGCAGTAGAAACTCGGAAGGTGTTACAAGGCCAAACGGTTCACTCGGCAGAGAGGTTGTTTTTGATCAACCTGAAAACGCTGGAGAGTACACTTCACCTCGTTCTCCCTGACCCGCTGTGTCCGATTTGCAGTCAATTGCTTGACGATTCACCGGCGGCAGCCCATATCTCGTTGCAGCCAAGTCCGAAGATCAGCGCAGACAGTTACCGCTGCCGCAGGGTGGAGGAGCTGAATAAAGTTCTGGCCCAAGACTATCTCGATTACCGGACCGGCTTTCTGAACGGGAAAATGGTTGACCTCAAGTCGCCGTTTGCTGATGTGAGTGTGAATCTGCCGCTGCTTGCAGAAGACGTGGGAACGGCAGGTCGGACGCATTCCTATGCGGTGAGCGAGCTGACCGCCATATTGGAAGGGTTGGAGCGGTACTGCGGTCTGGCGCCCCGAAGCAAACGGACGGTAGTCCGTGATAGCTTCCGCAATCTGAAAGATCAAGCGCTCGATCCCGTCAAGGTGGGGGCGCACACGGAGGAACAGTATGCTCAGCCGGGGGCTCCGTATACAACGTTTGATCCCGATCACCCAATCAATTGGGTATGGGGGTATTCGTTTTTGCAAGAGCGTCCGATTCTAGTTCCGGAACAGCTTGCCTATTACAGTATGGGCTGCGGGCACAGCTTTGTGTTTGAAACTTCCAACGGTTGCGCGTTAGGCGGAAGTTTGGAGGAGGCTATCTTTTACGGCATATTGGAAGTGGTGGAACGGGATTCGTTTCTGATGACCTGGTATGCGCAGCTGCCTCTCCCGCGCCTTGACCTTTATTCCGCTAACGACCAAGAATTGCAGTTGATGATCGATCGTTTGCGGGCGGTGGCGGGGTTTGATGTGCATTTCTTTAACTCGACGATGGAGAACGGGATTCCAAGTGTATGGGGAGTGGCGAAAAACAGGAAACAAACCGGAGTGAATCTCATCTGTGCGGCCGGCGCTCATCCCGATCCGTTACGGGCCGTGAAAAGCGCGGTGCACGAGCTGGCCGGCATGGTGCTGTCCCTTGACGAGAAGTTTGATGCGAACCGAGAGACGTATGTTCGAATGTTCCATGATTCATCCTTGGTCCAGCAGATGGAGGATCATTCACTGCTTTACGGATTGCCGCAAGCGGAGGAGCGCCTGCAATTTCTGCTAGACGACAATCGCCCGCTGCGAACGTTTGAAGAGGAATTCAAGCGGGAGGCAAGGCATGCCGATTTAACGGATGATCTGAAGGATATTCTCAAGGCATTCCACCGACTGAATCTCGATGTGATCGTGGTGGATGTGACAGCGCCGGAAATCATGCGAAATGGACTGCATTGCGTAAAGGTGCTGATCCCCGGGATGCTGCCGATGACATTCGGACATCACTTTACCCGTTTAGCAGGGCTGGAGCGGGTGCTCCGGGTACCTGCGGAACTCGGGTATGCGGAGAAGCCGCTGAGACTGGAAGATCTCAATCCATATCCGCATCCGTTTCCATAGGTGTAAAAACGTGGACGTGGTGGACCACCCTCGTTCATATAAGGAGGGACAAGGATGAGTCTGGAGGCGTTTCTGTACAATTTACATTATGACATTGACGAGACCAAACCACCGGACTTGGAGGTGGATTGGGAAGACGGACCGCTTGCCTATAAGCTCTATCGCGGCTTGCCTGTGGTTCCGTTATCTCCGGAAATACCGCTGACGCTCGATGGCGGCGAGGCTCCAATGAAGCCCGACCTTCGTCGAACGGGTCATTTTCTCTGGTACGTATTCGGGCTCACTCAATTGTCCCAGTCCGTTCTTGCCTCGAATTCCATGGTACAAACCATGGGCCTGCTGCAGCTGTACCGACGGTTTGCTCCCTCCGGGGGAGCGTTATATCCGAATGAATTATACGTGTATTTGAAGATAGAGGATTTGCCTGCAGGGGTCTATCATTATGATGCGGCACACCACCGCTTGGTGCTGCTGCGCGAAGGCGACTTCGATTCATATTTAGCCGGGGCTACGGGTAATCGCTATGACGCTTCGGCTTGCTTTGGGACGGTTTTTATATCGACCATGTTTTGGAAAAACTTTTTTAAATACCATAGTTTTTCCTACCGCCTGCAAGGACTGGATGCAGGCGCGCTGATCGGACAGCTCTTGGAGGTGGCCAAACGGTTTGGTTTTGCATCGCGAGTGTATTTCCAATTTCTTGATCGGGCCGCAAATCATCTTCTCGGAATATCCGAACAAGAGGAGAGTGTTTACGCGGTGATTCCGCTGTCGGTGGAGCCGGCGATCCCTTGGTTTGCCCATGGAAAAGAGGGAGAGGGGAGCGTCTCCGCTGCCGAATTATGCCGGGAGCTGCCAACGGTTCGGCATCATCATTACGTCCGCTCCCGGAGGGTTAAGGAATTTCCGATGCTGATCAAAATGAACGAAGCCTCCCTATTGGAATCGCTTCGATCGATACCGCGAGCAGGGGAGAAGAAGATCGCTCACCGCGGGGGTCATGTGGTGGTGCTGCCCTACGTGAAGCGATTGTTGTATGATCTGGCGTCAGTAAGCCGGAGGCGGTATTCACCGGACAGTGATTTTAGGATGAGCAAGGTAAGCCAAGAGCAGCTGGCCTTGCTGCTGCGGGAGGCCACGGCTTCTTTCAGATATCGGAATGATTTGGATGGGGCCCGTGAGAACCCCGTTTCCCGCGTATCACTGTACGTCTGTTTGTATAACGTTGAAGGCATTCCGGAGGGCGCTTACCATTATGACAGTGCTGCTCATGCGTTACGGTTGGTACGTCATGGGGATCACCGGCTCCAACTGCAGGAAGGAATGCCTTCGGATAATGTGAACCTGTTCCAAGTACCGCTATGCTTTCATATTGCAGGAGACAAGGATCATCTTGTAGCAGAGATGGGGTATAGGGGATACCGCATCCAACAGATGGAAGCGGGGATGCTGCTGCAGCGACTGCTGTTAGCGGCAACGGCTGTCGGATTAGGGGGACATCCGCTCCTCGGATTCGATGCACGATTATGTGATGAGATCTACAAGATGACTTCGCAAGGATTAACGAGCCTAATCCAAATCCCGATAGGACCCTATCGTCATAGCCCCCGCTTAACGGGAGGGTTGCATGGCTAGCAGAGCATGGGTAACGCTCCTGTGATGCCGGTAGTCGTTTAGAGACAGCCAATGAGATCCCGTTAGAAAAACATCCAATTCAGCATGTTGCGGCGAATTGTGGCTTTACAAGCCGCGGTCGCCTCCATACAACAGCAAAAAGACCCGGCCGAGAGACCGGGTCTTTTTGTTGTTCGAGGAAGCGGGACAATGACCACTTCGCAATCCGCACAGCTTTAGTTTAGACTTCAAGTTTTTGTTGTTCTTGTACGGCACGAGGCTTCAAAACGGAAGCAAGGATAACGACGGCGCTCACTAACCCAATCCAAGTAAGCGAGGATACCGCATGATTCCAGCTTATCCCTTTACCGAAGAAGAACAACTCTCTAAGTCCTTCCACCATATAACGCATCGGCAGCCAAGAATAGACCCAATCCCGATAGAAAGAGGACATCATTTCTGGAGCCAAGGCGAGTAAGGGAGCGCCAAAAAAGAGCATTAAGGCAAAGAGAGAAATTCCTTTAATGCCTAGCCATGACATTACGGCCGATATCAGAAGAAAAAAGCTGAAAAAGGTAATGGTTAAGAAAAGTGCTGTATCCGCAAATTGTGGAATATGAAGTCCTACCATACTCCCTGCAAGCCAAGTTAATCCGAAGCCGGCGATTACCGCAACCACAGCGCCCCATACAATTTGCGTTAGTTTCACGGCAAGGTTCTCTTTTCGGGTTTTAGAAGCTGTCTTGCTGACGGCCATGAAAATTATCGCCGCGCTCGCCATACTTGCCATCCAAAGCGGCTGGAACAATGAAATGGGGGCGTTGCCGTTTGCGCTATTCGTGCCGATTTCATTGACATTCGTAACCTTCTTGGCAATAGGGGTTACCAAGCCGGAAGCCTGCTCCGTCGTCAGCGTCGCTCCTTGGTTTTTAAATCCTGCAAGGAGCTGGGCACGAACATTGTTGTTCATATTATCGACGACTCCGTTCAAGATTTGCCCTGCCATTGTGGATGCTGCCGTATTCATTCCCTGATTAATAAAGATTTGCACTTCCGGCGAAGTGGGTGTTGGGGTGCGCAATGAAGCTTGCTTTGCACTAAAATCTTTTGGAATCACAAGGGCGGCGTAATAGTTTTGGTCGTTTAAGCCGTGTTGTACGTCTTCGATATTATTGACTGTCACCCATTTTACGGCCGGGGTCTCGCCGGTTGTTGAGGAAGGGGTTTTCTGTATCATATCCACGATATTCTGCCCCATGTTCATCTTGGGTTGATTCGGAATTTCCACTCCCTGGTCTTCGTTGACAATGGCGACGGGCAAGTTCTTTGGCTGGACTTGAACGGATGGAAAAAGGGCAAGGGAAAAAATAAATAGGACCACGAAAGCAATAATTGGCGCTAATAAGGCGAGCTTGTTTTTTAACATGTTCATAATAAACCACTCCTTTTTTAATCAAACCCGTAATTGTCGAAAGTTGTTTTTCCAATTCATCATAACGGCAAATCCTTTTGTTTAAAGACGCGTATGCCCAGCATGTAAAGCACAGATCCTGCAACAGCAAGCGCAACAAATTGAAGCGTGTAAGTGCCGCCGTTTAAAATCGCATGCGTATCGAACAGAGCGTTCATGGATACATATTTTAACCCTTCCAGGCTGCTGTCCACGTCTCCCATCAATTTAAGGAGAAAAAAAGCCATCGGTATTCCCGCTCCCCACGCCAAAGAGTTTTTAGACAGATTGAATAAGCAGGAGAAAAAGAATGAAATACCGCTGGTTGCAAACATTAAAAGAAACAAACCTATGTTAAGCTTCAGATAATCCATCTTGTTTAAGTCGAGATCCCCTTGAAAAATACGGATGGAAGCAAGACCGGCCAAGTTAACGATCAGGACCATAACGAAAAGCGATGTAATCAGGTAGACCGCTTGAGTAAGAACGACCGTGCTCCTTTTCGTCGGTGTAGAGAGCAAGTATGCCATTGAACCTCTGTCGACTTGCGAGGCGATGAGACTGTTGGCGGTCATAATAATGAAGACGACCGGCAGCAGGATACCCTGAATGCCGTAGAAGGTTTTGGCCAGCATGCCGAGAAACGAAGCTTCTCCGAGCAAATTGGCAAGCGGGGTGTCCTTGACCATACCCGACATGTCGGATAAGGTTTTTGGATCGAACACGGCAATTAAAACCATGTGAAACACCGTCATGATGAGGGTAAAGATCAGCCATAATTTAAAATTCGCCTTCAATGTTTGTTTGAAAATCGGTTTGCTGAGCATCGGTGCTTCCTCCTTATAGTAATTCCTTGAAATAGTCGGCAAGCGTAAACTTCTTTTCCGCAATAAATCTGATTGGATACCCCTTCAATGTCCCAAATAACAAATTGATGTCACGGTCGTTAATCCGGACAAGTACCTGATTCCGGCTCTCCCGTTTCTCGGCAAAATCAAACGGCTCGGACAAAAAGCGCCGGTAATCCTTGCTGGAAAGGAACTCGATTTTGTACACTTTGTTCTCGTTGTGCATTATCTCGGCTGTCGGCTTGACCGCAATCAACTTCCCGCCTTTGATTAACGCGACCTTATCACACGTGTGCTCCACTTCCTCAAACATGTGACTCGACATGAAAATCGTTTTGCCTTTCTTCTTTTCTTCCTTCAAAATGTCTACGAACTCGGCCCTCATGAGCGGGTCTAATCCCGTAGTCGGCTCATCCAAAATCAAAATGTCGGGATCGGCCATCAGAGCCGCGACAATCGCCGTTTTCTGTTTCATCCCCTTGGACATTCTTTTCAAGTTGGCCGTAGGATCAAGCTGCAGTTTTTTAATTATGCTCTCCGCATAGGACATATCCTTTAATCCCAATAATTCCGCTTGCCTTCTTAAAAATTCAGAACCGGTCGGTGCATCGGGAAATGCAATTTCTCCCGGAATATAACCGATCCACTTTTTGATCTCGGCAGAATCGGTCCAACAATCCATTCCTTTGATCGTCGCAGTGCCGCTTTCGGGTTTCAAGAAACCCATCATATGGCGAATAGTTGTTGTTTTACCGGCTCCATTCGTTCCTACGAATCCAAAAACCTCGCCCTTCTCGATCGTTAGGTTGAGGTTGAACACACCTTTTCCATCGCCAAAGTTTTTTGTTAAATTATTGATTTGGATAGACGGCATCAGGTTCGGCACCTCCCGCTGCTTGGATGTTACGACGGTCATAAAACTTCATGAAATAGTCTTCAAGCGTAAACTTTATTTCCGAAAAGAACTTTACTTCATAGTCGGCAATAAAAGAGATAAAAGCATTGATGTCATTATCGTGAATACGCAGCAGGGCTTGATGTTTGTGAGGCGTTAAAGACAGGGCCTCCCATTTTTCATGTGCCTTTCCTTCACGGTCAAAACGATTAAACGATTCTTCGGTTTTGAATTCGATCTTAAATGTTTTGATCTCGTTATGGCGCAAATCATCTGCCACGAATGAAGAGATTAATCGGCCATCCTTGATGATGGATATCTTGTCGCAAGTCGCGTCGATTTCGGAAAAAATATGACTCGATATTAAAATCGTTTTGCCCTTCTCTTTCTCCTCCTTAATAAACTCGATAAAGAGGGCCTGCATAATCGGGTCTAATCCGCTTGTAGGCTCATCAAGCACAAGTACAGCGGGGTCATGCATGAAAGCGGTGACGATAGCGAGCTTCCGTTTCATCCCAAGAGACATCCGTTTCAAGCTGCCGGCCGGGTCCAGTTCAAACTTCCTGATCAGGTTTTTCGTATGGGTCATATCCGTGATGCCCCGTAATTCGGCCATCATTTTGATAAATTGATTGCCGGTCAGTGACTCGGGCAGAGCGATTTCACCCGGCAGATAACCAAGGTTCTTTTGGATCTCGCTGGCATGCTCCCAGCTATTAAGTCCGTTGACTAAGCTGTGCCCCTTCTGCGGGCGGGAAAAGCCCATAATATGGCGAATGGTAGACGTCTTACCCGCTCCATTGGGCCCTAAGTATCCGTAAACTTCCCCTTTTTCAATACTAAAGGAAACGTCGAAAATCCCGCGATTATGACCATAATCCTTTGTCAAATGTTCAATCTCAATAAGCGGCATCTATCATTCCCCTTTCCGCTTCCCTCATTTTCGGAACATCTTCTGTTTCAAAACCTTTAAATGATGGGGTGCCAACAGGATGTTGAACCCTTCTTCATTTCCAGATATAATTGAAGAAAAAGGACAACGTGTTGTTTATTGATTCAATTATAATTACAAAATACACAGGGAACAATGATCAGAAATAGCCGATGTGACGGTTATCCAACACAACTTAGGAATGTGTCCGATATCATTAATAAAGGAGATGACTGGCTTTGCGGGAAACGAGTACGGATTTACGAATCATTCGCACGAAGGAGTCTATCCGGGAAGCGTTAATCGATTTAATAGAGGAGAAGGGTTTCGAAGCCGTTACAGTCAAGGATATTACGACGAAAGCGAGAATTAATCGGGGGACCTTTTATGCCCATTATCAAGATAAATATGACCTAATAGCCAAATGCCAAGAGGAGTTTATGATCGGGTTGTCCCAAATCGTAAAACAGAACTTGGTCAATATTATTGCGGACCTTGACTCAAATGTTTCCCCGACGGCGCCTTTTACCGTTATGGTTTCGATCTTTGAATATCTAAATCTGAACCGGAAATTTATGAGAGCGGTCTCGGGGCCCAAAGGGGATCTGAATTTCCTGACTAAATTGAAGGATTTCATGTGGAATACACTGTTTGTAAGAAATGAATTTCCACTTATTAAACAGGAGACTCTGCTTGTTCCTAGTGAGTATTTAGTTTCTTATATCGCTTCGGCACATATGGGGGTTGTACAGCAATGGTTGAATGGTGACGGGAAAGAATCTCCCGAAGAGATGGCTCTAATCCTCTCTACATTAACGGTAAAGGGACCTTTCGTTGCAGCCGGTTTGAAAAAGTAAATGTGTTCTTAAACCCACAGCGACAGGTTTCATGCCCCGCTAATTTCGTGTTCAAGCAGACTGGGGCCATGGCAGAGAAGCAACAATAATCTTGGCTAGAAGGTCCCAAGCAGATAGGCTTGGGCCTTTTTTCTGTGCATATAAGTTTCGTTTGCATTCTTATTAACCCAATTAATTTCGGAAATATTTATTTGGTGCCAACGAAATTAAGGGAACTTTGAAGACGGTATCTTGTCTAATAGGTTGGGAGGGGGTCAAAAATTGGAAACAGAGTACCTGAAATATTTTCAAGAGGTCGATAGTACGGAATTGTACAATTTGATGACTCAATATGGGGACGATGTGTGGAGGTATGCCTATGCATTGACCGGAAATTACGAACAATCCAACGATATTGCGCAGGAAGTATTTCTTAAAGTCCATTTGAAAATGTCTACCTTTCGAGGACAATCCTCTTTCAAAACCTGGCTTTTTTCCATTACGAGAAATATTGCGATTAATGAATTGAGATCCGGTTATTTTCGGAGGATTCTGTTGTTTGGAAATGTGAAAAGTACTCAAGTAGCACAGTCAGCCGAGGGTGACTATATGGCGAATCAGGCGGTTGCTGATCTCCGCAAAATTATTATGGGTTTATCCCGAAAACTAAGAGAGGTTCTTGTTCTGAATCTGGAGCATGAGTTGACTATTCAAGAAATAGCGGAATTGCTTCATATCTCTGAAGGAACGGTAAAGTCAAGAATGAGCAGAGCACGCAAAGAAGTGGAAAGAAGATGGAGGAATCTAAACCATGAATCCTGAGAAAACGAACTGGGCGGCAATGGTTAAGGAAAGCTCTATTGGAAGGGGCATATTCACTGAACAGATGAAGCAGACGGTCCTTACACGGGTTGAACAGAACCAAAGAAAGAAACTGAAAAAACCATTCGTCTATATGGCTGCTCCGCTGACAGGTCTTCTGATCTGCCTCCTGCTCTTTCCTGTCTTTGATAATTGGCCGGCTGCCTTTCAAACAATGGAGAAGGGGATAATGGGAACCAACGGAGCTTCCAGCGAAGATATCACCCTGAATTACGAGCCTGCAAAGGAACTGTCTGCCATCCCTGATACAGATAAGGGGATTAGGGGTTATACTTTGTCGCGGCTGCCGTTAGCGTCTGTGCATGTAAAAGAAACGGTGTCTATTGCGGGTATCGGCACGTATATGGATTACATTAAACCGGACGAGGATCCGATCTCTTATTTCGGATTTCAGCTTTTCAACCATCCCGGCTCAGCCGAGGATGAATTTTATGAAATTGGCTATGGCAAAATGACCGAAGCGAAACTTCATAAGAGTAATGCCTTTGGCTTGATGGATCTACGTCTGGATGGAAAATGCGGGCCCGAAAGAAGATGTGTGTATTGGATTGCTTTAAAAGAAGATAAGGTTATGGCCTACGAACAAATGGATGCATGGACCATTAACGAGCAAGACTTGGATAAGGATGGAGTAACCGAGGTTATCGCATCGACCTATGCGAAAGAAATCTATATTTACAAAAACATAAAAGGCCAGATCCAATCGGTCGATGTCCAAGCGGCGTTGAAGGCCGGATATGGAGATACGGTAACTTATAATCCGGATAATCAAGTTTTTCAGATCACAGGTAAGGGTGGAACGAAAAAATATCGCTATGTCACAGGAGCGGACATGTTCCGTCAAGTGCACGAATAGGGAACGGATGAAGTTCGACATTTGCCATGGCTGGGGCGAATTTATGGACTTGCCGAGTTGCGGCTCGTTTTGACAGCATGTAAAAGGTCTCAGCGATTAAGCGGGACCTTTTTTTGTTCTTAAGGAATGTCGGGAGGAGTACGCGCGAGATCAAAATCTTTTAAACTCGAAAAACGGGTCGCATTGAATATAGCTTGAGTGTAAACTGGACTATAAGCCTTGTTAAAATATAGAAATCTTCGGTGAAAGTATTTTCCCGCGTAAGGCGGGATAATTAACTTAACGTTTAGGCGGTGACTTTGATGAGTGAAAAAAGTTGGCTGGTCGTGCAGTTTCCCTTAAAAAGCGTAAAAGGCAGCCAGCGTGACCACTGGTTAAAAGACAAAGTGATGGAGTACTTGGAGATTTTTTTAGCGGATGAGGGGCTTGGCCATGTGGACGGGTTCGATATGGGAAAGTGTGTTTCCGACCCGACTTCGTATGCTCTTAACATATTTTGCGTCGTTGCGGATGAAGCACGCGGTATCGCTTTGATCAAAAAAGTTTTAAGAGAATACAGGCTGGATTATACCCGAATAAAAATTGCATCCATGCCCTATGAGAACGGAGACGCCTACACACTGAAGTATGCTTACAAGAAGGGCGTGACCGATTTTTCGTTATGAGGGGAGGAAGGCAAAAAATAAAGTGGTATTGGCCACAAAAAGACTGGAGTTTATGCTCTCTTTAGACGCTCCTTTGATCAAAAATAGCACCCTTTCCGCCTTGTCCAACTTCTTAGGTTCACCCCTTATGATGAAACAATTGGCAAGGAGATGCTCTTGTTTTATGGCAAAAGCTTTTGTGTGCTATACTGACAGTAAAAAAAGTACTAACTTTCAGAGGTGACGAAGATGCGTTGGGAAGAGGTTAGAGAGCAATTTCCAGACGAATGGGTGGTCTGTGAGGCTTTAAAGTCTCATTCAGAAGACGGATACTGGTTCATTGATGAAGTGGCACTTATTGATCGTTTTGCCGACTCAACAGTGGCAATGAAGCGTTATTATGAATTGCATCGGGAACAGCCTTACCGGGAGTATGGGTTCTTTCACACATCTCGTGAAGAACTGAAACTTCGAGAGAAGTGGGCGGGAGTTAGAGGGCCTAGATGAATATTGAAATAAAGTACGGGTTGCCTTTTGTAGAAGTTGTGGTTTGCTATCGGGGCGAACAACTTCATTTGAAGCACGTTTTGCTCGATACTGGTTCAGCGGGAACGATTTTCAGCGCAGATGTAGTAGATGCCATCGGAGTTAAGGTTGAGCCTGAGGATGTGCTGAATAAGATAAGGGGCGTAGGGGGAGTAGAAATTGTTTACTCCAAATATTTTGACTTCGTGAAGACAGGCGAGGTTTCTTTGGAAGTTTTTGAAGTAGAGATAGGAGAAATGAATTATGGATTGGAGATCGATGGAATCATTGGTTTCGATTTCATCCGGGCAGCGGGCTTAGTAATCAATTCTAAAGAATTGACTTTAGGCGCGAGGGTTTAGCTACATTATCCCAGAATATCCCAAACCTTACGCGGCGAAGGATTTTGAATTTATAATTCACGAAACGCCCCACATACAAGAGACCCAGCCGACGGCCGGGTCTTTTTGCTGCCCCGAACCTTGACAACAGAGGTTTACTGCAATAAACTCATTACATCAAGGTTTATCTTGGTAAACCCCCAAGGAGGCGATCTGATTGGAACCGTACAAATTGTTTGACGCCGAATACAAATTTGCCTGTCTGGTTTGGGATCATGAACCGGTCAATTCTACCGATCTTGTAAAGCTAAGCCAAACAAAGCTTGGCTGGAAGAAGTCCACAACCTATACCGTGTTAAGAAAGCTTTGTGAGCGGGGAATCCTCAGAAACGAGGAAGCGACGGTCACTGCAATCATTAAGAAAACGGATGCGCAGAAATACGAAAGCCGGACGGTTGTAGATAAAGCCTTCAACGGATCTTTGCCGCAGTTTTTAACCGCTTTTCTGGGTGAAAAGAAATTGTCGGAGAAGGAGGCTGAGGAGCTGAAGCGGATTATTGAGGAGGCGACCCGATGACGAGCCTATTTCTTACGATCCTTACTATGAGCATTACGGCCAGTTATGTCGCTCTTGCGGTTATGATTGCGAGATTTCTTTTGAAACGGGTTCCCAAAATATTCTCTTACATCCTATGGTCGGCCGTAGCTGTAAGACTGCTCATCCCTGTCAGCTTCACTTCAAGCTTTAGCCTGTTAGGGCTAGTAGAGCCCCAAGGCAAAGCCGGAACGGGTTTCATGGAGTTTGTGCCGCAGAGCATGGGGATGCAAAAAAATCCTATGGTGGATGCCGGAATAAGCGGAATAAGCCGTTTTATTAACTCGACTCTTCCGGCTGCCGTACCGGCATCAAGCGCGAATCCCATACAAATCATCCTGTGGATTGCAAGTATAATCTGGATAACGGGCATCGTCGTTCTTCTCTTTTACAGTGTCCTGTCTTATTTGAGAATACGAGCCAGAATCCGAACGGCAACTCTCGTCAGAGACCGACTATTTGAGACGGACCAAATCACCACACCGTTTGTATGCGGTTTTCTGAAGCCGAGAATATACATTCCGACGGGTCTTAGTGAGCAAGAGCTGTCGTACGTTTTACTGCATGAAGAGACACATATCCGGAGACGGGATTATTGGATAAAACCTCTGGCGTTCGTGATTCTGACTCTCCATTGGTTCAATCCCCTTATGTGGCTGTCTTATGCACTCATGAGCAAGGACATGGAGATGTCCTGTGACGAGAGTGTGGTGCGCGAGATGGGCGATCGGATTAAAGGAAGCTACTCTGCGACCTTGCTTTCACTTGCGGTAAGGAGGAGCGGGCTCGGGACCGGTAGTCCGCTTGCTTTTGGAGAGGGGAATATTAAGGCAAGGATTAAAAATATTCTCGCCTACCGTCAGCCCTCCCCCTGGATGGCCGCAGGCTCTATGCTCGTTATTGCAGCCTTGGTGCTGGGTTGTTCAGCCAATCCCAAGCCTTTAGCGCATGCGCCCCAGCTATCCTCGCAGCCGCTCTATTCCGGGTATGATATGGAAAAGCTTATGAAGAACAAAACGCTCTACGTCGGCAACCATATAAAAGTAGGCGGCCTCATCGGCGGAATGCCGAGGCCAAACGGCTTGGAAGGCAGGGGCATAGAGCTTCAAACGAAGGCGCAGCCTTACGGAGTTACGGTCTATTATGTCGTGAACGACGATACGGCTGTGTTAAAAGACGGGACAAGCAGTGGAGAAGCTTTTTACCGGAATTCCATTCTGATGTTAAGTTTGATTGATAACGTCGATTGGATCACCTATTCGATTGCGGATCCTTCTGGTCCGAATGATGACCCGGCGTACAGCTTTACGCTCACAAGAGAACAGGCCGAAAAAATGCTGGGAGAGGACGTCAGGTCCTACGGCAAGGACCAAACAAGCCTGCGGCAGCTCATTGATCGGTTGGAACGTCTGAACTTCAAGGAAACCGGGCTTACGGTTTAATCATAAGACGAAGCGAGACAACCCGGAAGGTCCCTGCAGAGAAGCCGGGGCCTTTTTGTTGTTCTGTTTTTTCAATATAGAGGCTGTACAGGTACGAATCTCTCCTTGACTCTCCCATATATTGGAGACTTATAATTATGGGGTAAGGAGGGACTTGGATGTACAGTATCGGACAGTTGTCCAAGAAGATGAACATAATCGATAAGAACGGGATAGTCGACTGGCATTTACAGCATTTGGAGGAGGGACAGTTGTAGAATGGGAGCCAAATCGGAAGTACGGATGAGTGAGGCCAGAGCATGGACCTATGTGATACTGGGGGGACTGCTGGAGATTGTGTGGGCAAGCGGATTCAAATATGAAAATGTTCCCGGTATTGTCGTCCTCATCGCCCTGTTGACGAGCTTCGATTTAATCATAAGAGCGGCCAAGGTTTTACCGGTGGGGACGGTGTATGCCGTGTTTGCAGGTATGGGGACGCTCGGGACTACGATTGTGGAAATCGTCATGTCCGGAGGGGGTGTCAGCATGGTACGGATTGTTTTTATACTTCTTCTGCTGGCGTGTATCGTCGGTTTGAAACTGTCGGGTAAAGGAAGTGAGGCGTGATGGATTGGCTGCTGCTCATTTCGGCTGGACTGCTGGAAGTGATCGGGGTGATCGGGATTAAACGGGTCGCCCAAAATAACAATGTCACCAACAACATTATCCTTATCGGGGGATTTCTCGTAAGCTTCCAGCTGCTTGTCCGGGCGATGGAAACGATTCCTCTGGCGACGGCTTACGCGGTATGGACGGGAATCGGAACGGTCGGGGCCGCCGTAGTGGGGATGTTATTTTTCAAGGAACCGGGAGGCTGGATGCGGGTCGGTTGTATTCTCGGCGTTATATTTTCTGTCTGCGGGTTGAAATTGGCCGGTTAAATGATTAGAGGAGCTGGGGCGGCAGCTCCTTTTTTTGTTTTCTCCACTAAGCGATCATAGTTGATGGTTATAAAATTGAGGGGCCGTTTGCTGCCCGGGGTATGTGTAGGGAGAAGCTCCTGGGTAGGATGGGGTTGATTGTTCAGCGAAATACGGATTAGCTGTTCCTTGATTATTTTCGCGGAAAAAGAAAGGACTAACGAAGGGGGTCCCAAAGCCTCCAAAGCCATCAAATCCTCCAAACCCAAACGGAGTGCCAAAACCCCCGAACCCAAACGGAGTGCCAAATCCTCCAAAGCCTCCAAATCCGAAAGGACTTCCAAACCCGAACGGGCCTCCAAAACCTCCGTGCCCAAAACCCCCGTGTCCAAAGCCGCCGTGCCCGAAACCTCCGTGAAAACTCATATGTGCTGCCTCCCTGTCTAATGGTTAGGTATTTGACCCTGGTATTGTATGGGCTTCTGTCATAAACGGTGCCCGGCTAGAGGTAAAATAGGCTTTGCCAAATTCCGATGAGCTTAGGTAAACCTCCTTTCTTGTGGTATACTTAAACAATCAGTCAAGAAATGTACTGGCTAAGATTAGGAAGGTTGCCATCCTATGCAAGCGTTCCAGGATTGGAATCAAAAGGTAAAAAAGACGTTCAATGCGACGAGTAACGAGGTTGTTTTGACGGTCACGGAAGCGGGAAATTTACTGGGGCTGTCCAAAGATCAGATGAAGACTTATGTAGATAAAAGCACGCTGACCAAGGTGCCGATCATGAGAAGCGTTCATAGGTACCTTTTATTGAAAAAGGAAATAGACGAGCTGTTGGAGCGGTAAAAAACACCTGGATAGGTGTTTTTTTATTAGCTGCACCCGGGGTGGGGAACAATAGTCCGGATAAGCTTAATCATACGAAGGAGGCCGGGTTGAATGAACGATTGTCATGCCGGAAAGGAAACGGCGGAGCTTACGCTTCCGCACAACGATCTGCAAACGGCAACGCTCGGAATGGGCTGTTTTTGGAGCCCGGATGCCTTGTTCGGTCATTTGCCCGGTGTAATCCGCACAAGGACAGGTTATGCCGGAGGAAGGACCGAACAGCCGACGTATCGCGAAATGGGAGACCATTCGGAGACGGTAGAGCTGGAGTTTGACCCCGCGGTGATTACGTTTGAGGATATTCTGGACGTGTTTTGGGACAACCACAATCCCGTCAACATTAACGGGTATAAAGGGCGGCAGTATTTGTCGCTGATTTTGTATCATAACAGGGAGCAGCAGGAGGCCATACAAGCGGTGATTTCCCGGCGTAAGAAGCAGGGAGGCACGGAGACGGAGACGGAGACGGAAGCGGCTCCCTACTCGGTTTTCTATCCGGCTGAGGAACGGCATCAGAAATATTATTTGAAAAGATTTCCCGATGCCGTCGACAAGCTTGGCACATTGTATCCTTCTCACCGCGAGCTGGTGAATTCGACTTTGGCGGCGCGGCTGAACGGACTGGCCAAAGGCTACACGAGCCTGGAGCGGGTTGCCGGAGAGATCAAGCAGTGGCCGGTTGAACCGGAGGCCCGGCAGAAGATTCTCGATCTGATCCGGCGGATCCGGTGGTAGGCAGCTTTCGGGGCAAGCCCAGGCAGGCAAAGTTCCGGGTTCGGCAGGGATCAAGAAAAAGAGGTTGTATATATAAGTATATGGTTATATAATAATGTCGGCCCGAGATTGTTTTAGAATATTCCGGATTATAGGGCTCATATAACGAAAAGTAGCGATATCCGTGAACGAAGCGTTAAAGTGGAGGTTGGAGCAGTGAGTACCGTACTGTGGGCTTGTCTCATTTTTTTGATTACGTTGACGCTGATTATTTGGCAGCCCCGAAATTTGTCTATCGGTTGGTCGGCTTGCGGCGGAGCTGCGGCGGCTCTTCTTGTGGGTGTGGTCACCTTTCAGGATGTGTGGGATGTCACGAATATCGTCTGGAACGCAACGCTGACATTCGTGGCGATTATTCTGATCTCGCTGATTCTGGACCGGATCGGCTTTTTTGAGTGGGCGGCGCTGCACATGGCCAAAGCGGCCAAAGGCAGCGGTCTTCGCATGTTTATATATGTCTCGGTGCTCGGAGCGTTTGTCTCGGCGTTTTTTGCCAATGACGGAGCCGCGTTGATTTTGACTCCGATTGTGCTGGCCATGGTGCGGGCGCTTCGTTTCGACGAGAAGAAAGTGTTCCCTTTCATTATCGCAGGCGGTTTTATTGCGGACACGACGTCGCTTCCGCTGGTCGTCAGTAATCTGGTGAATATCGTTTCGGCAGACTATTTCGGGATCGGTTTCATGGAATACGCCGGGCGGATGATCGTGCCGAATTTATTTTCGCTGGCTGCCAGCATTCTGGTGCTGTATCTTTTCTTCCGGAAAAGTATTCCCCGGCATTTTGACGCGGAGCAGGTGAAAAAACCGGCGGATGCGCTTAAAGATCCCGCCATGTTCCGGTTGTCGTGGGCGGTGCTGGGAGTTCTGCTGGCCGGGTATTTCGTCAGCGGGTTTCTGAACATTCCCGTGTCGGTTATCGCCGGTGCTATCGCCGTTTTCTTCCTGCTGATGGCGCGTAAAAGCTCTGCCGTTCCGGCCCGGGAAGTGGTAAAAGGCGCTCCGTGGGCGATCGTCTTTTTTTCCGTCGGGATGTATGTGGTCGTATACGGGCTGCGCAATGCAGGCTTAACGGATCTGCTGGCCGGTGTTATTCAGGCGGCGGCTGACCGGGGGATGTTCGCGGCGACGATGGGGATGGGCTTTCTGGCCGCTTTGATATCGTCGCTCATGAACAACCTGCCTACCGTCATGATTGACGCCCTCGCCATTGACGCAACCAGCGCGGCGGGTGCCACGAAAGAAGCGTTGATCTATGCGAATGTGATCGGCTCCGACCTGGGACCCAAAATTACCCCAATCGGTTCCCTGGCGACGCTGCTCTGGCTTCATGTCCTGAATTCCAAAGGAGTGAAGATCTCCTGGGGCACTTATTTTAAAACGGGCATTCTTCTTACCGTTCCTACGTTGTTTATTACTCTACTGGGCCTGTACTTCTGGTTAAGAATTCTGGCGTGAATGAAGCGGGATGTTTTCCGGCGGATGCGTAAAGAGATCGGGGAGCGTATTGGGCGGATCGCCGCCCGCCATAGGCGAATAAAGCAAAACCGCCGAAACGGACCAGCGCGAAGCTGACCTGCCGGCGGTTTTTTGCTTTTTGCAGGCGCTCAAAAAGCGATGGCTTCCATAGGCTGGAGTGAAGCAAATCTCCCGTTCCAAATATTTTCATGATGCTCAATAATTTTGGATGCGGGCAGAACGGAGCTGTCCAGGGTGCTGTGGCAATCTTTTGCGACTAGATTGCGCTTGTACCCGTGGCTGTAAGCCGCACGAATGGTGGTATCCAGGCAAAATTCGGTCTGGGCGCCCGCAAACACGAGCTGTTCGACCCCTTGCTTCTGCAAAAAGTCCGGCAGCTCCGTTTCGTGAAAAGCGTCCCACGTCGTTTTGCGGATCACCGTGTCATTTTCATGCCGCGCCAATCCATGATAAAGCTGCCAATCCGGGCTGCCCGGATAAAATTCATCGCCGGGATCGGAACTGGTGTGCTGGATGAATACGACGGGAACCGAGGCGGAGCGGGCTTTGCCAATGAGGACGTTAATCCGGTCGGCCAGCTCGTCTTTCCGGTACAGGTGATTCTCCGGCAATGTGTAGAACACTTCCTGCATGTCGACGATCACAAGTGCTTTTTTCAACGTAGATTGCTCCTTCACCACTTTTTTCCTAAGTATAGCCCGCAGCGGAGCCGGTGAACAGTGGGTTTTTGGCGGCTTAGGAAGGAGTGGCGGTTTACAAATCTATAATTCTAGATATAATAGGGAACATGGAACCTTTATTGATCTACAAAGCACTGGCCAACGAAACTAGGCGGCAAATTCTCGACTGGCTCAAAAATCCTGCCGAGCATTTCGACCCGGCGCCATATATCCAGCACGGCATCGAATTCAAGACGGGGGTCTGCGTAGCGGATATGCAGGGGAAGACGGGTCTCGCGCAATCGGTAATCTCCAGCTATTTAGCTACTATGCAGAAGGCAGGTTTAGTCGAATCGGAACGGATAGGCAAGTGGACGTTTTACAGACGCAATGAAAAAACAATCCGGGAGTTTGCCGATTATATCCGGAATGAACTGTAGGAGGGAGCGCTTTTTTTTGCTCAAATAAATCTATATATTTAGATATTTGAATAAAAGTATGAATTCGACTTATTCATGAGAATTCACTTCTCATTCCACATAGATACAAAATACGAGTCAGACAGGAGTGTTTGCTGCATGAAACAGAGAAACACGCTGCTCATTGTGATTCTCGCCTTGGGCGTTTTCGGCATTATTACGACAGAAATAGGCGTGGTCGGAGTGCTTCCCCAAATTACGGAGAAATTCGGGGTAACGGCCTCCCAATCCGGCCTGCTGGTCAGCTTGTTTGCCCTCGTGGTGGCTGTGTCTGGACCGTTCCTGACACTGCTTGCCTCGGGAATAAATCGCAAACGGATTTTGCTTCTTTCCGTCCTTGTCTTCACGATTTCCAACCTCGTTTACATGATGACGACCAGCTACAATGTAATGCTGCTGTTCCGCATCCTCCCGGCGTTTTTCCATCCGGTGTTTTTCTCGGTAGCGCTGGTGACTGCAGCCAAGCTCGTTCCCCCGGAAAAGAGCGGCCAAGCGGTGACTAAAGTTTTTGCCGGCATTACGGTCGGGTTCGCTTTCGGCGTTCCCCTCACTTCTTATTTGGCGGAGCAGCTTTCGCTGGAAGCGGCATTTCTGTTCGGGGCCCTTGTGAACGGGGCCGCATTTACGGGCATCCTTTTCTGGCTGCCGTCCATGCCGGTTAAGGAAAGAATGTCGTACGGCAAACAGCTCGGTATTTTACGGAAACCGGGTTTATGGCTGAATATTGCTGCCGTTATGTGCTTGTTTGCGGCTATGTTCTCGGTGTACAGCTACTTTGCGGAGTATCTGGGCCAAGTGAGCCGGATGACAGGTTCGTTAATCAGCGCGATGCTGATGGTGTTCGGTATCGTTATGATTATGGGAAATTTTCTGTTCGGTGTTCTGCTGCAGAAGAGCGTAACGAAGACGGTGCTGTTGTTTCCGTTTCTGTACGCCGTCATTTATTTGATGAACTACTGGCTCGGGCCGTACCTGGTTCCGATGATCGGAATGATTGTCTTGTGGGGGATTGTGCACTCAGGCGGGCTCATTATCAGCCAGACATGGCTGATGGAGGAATCAGGGGAAGCTCCCGAGTTCGGGAACAGTCTTTTCGTATCGTTTTCGAATCTGGGGATTACGATAGGAAGCGCGGCCGGAGGCTGGTTTATTTCCCGGCTCGGTGTGCATCAGCTTGTCTGGAGCGGGGTCTTGTTCGCTGCCTTGGCGTTCTTCCTGATCCTGATTAAAATGAGCGTATTCCGTGCTCGGGCGGAATCGGCGGAACACCGGGCTGCGGCCGAATAACGCGCTTTTCAAGCGTTAAATGTGTAGGTCTGGAAGTGATCGTCTGGGGTGTGATAGGACGGGGATAAACACAACGGGACCTCGCGGCTTGTACAGGCAGGAAGACTTTTGTACGATAAGGATGATCCGCACAGAGAATGAGGAATAGGATTCGGATGCACAAGGCTCGCGCGGGGAGCCGAGAAACCTTATCGACGACAGGGGGAGAACGAATGAAAAACTGGGAACGTCCGCTGCCGGAACCGGCTGAGCTGCAAAGACAGCTGCTGCATATGGCCGCTTTGGATGTCATCATGAACGGGGAAGAATGGCTGAGAGTGTACCGGTACGTGCCGGACTGGAAAGCAGACGCCGCTCTAGGGATCGTCGAGAACGGGGCGGGCGATGACGTGTACGTGGTTTTCGCGGAAGAGGGGGTCATCATTAAGGGCTTTGACCACATGTCGCCTCTCAGTCCGCATGCCCGCGAGGAGTATGGCGTATGGCCGGGCATGTATGAGACGGCACCTGCCGGACTGTTGGCCTATCTGGACAACGACCTGTTCGAACGGGAGGACGTTACGTTCTGCATCTGGCGGCAGGCCGGCGATTCCGCGTGGAAGACCGGAGATCTTCTGGAGGCCGAAGGGGAGGACGACGGGTCCGATTTTCTGCTCGGCTATCTGATGAATACACCGGAAGAACATGCGGAGTGGGCCGTGTCCTACTACGAGAAACCGGTCGATCTTGAAGCGGTACGCGGGCTATTCGCGGGTGCGGCTGTTACGGAAGAGCTTATAGCGGCGCTAAATCCGCAGCGGAGCGCGAAAGACGCCCTGGCGGAGCTGGAGAGTCTGGGGCTGCGTGCCAACCGAGGCCGATAACGGACATATAAAAGAGGACGGGGCTGTTCCAACCGATCAGCCTGCGTCCTTTCTTTGTTGAGGGAGAAGTAGTTATCAGTTTCCTTCTTTCCGAAAATTAGAGTGGATTAAATTGTCCCAGCCAGATGTAAAGGCCCATCAGACCAAACACGACGATGCAGAAGTTAACGGCAACGAACAAGCATCGCATGACGGGTGTACGGTGGAACTGATATAACGTTTTGGCGGCACCGCTCCCTTCGATAATGAACAAAATAAGAATCGTATGCATAATGGTGTGGCCCACGATTTCTTTGAACCCGAAAAAGGTGGTCGTCATGAGAAAAACGCCGGTAAGCAGGAGAGCGGTGAAGCGGTTCATGATTCCCATGATAAACGCCCAGGCGAGCCCCATTTCGATAAACGCGCTGATCAGCACGAAATCCTCAACCGTGAAGCCGAGCGTAGGGAGTCCGTACTCGTGCATAAGCGAGCAGGCGAGCTTGGCCAGTGTCATTTTTTCCATGGAAAGCCAGGCGAGGGACAGCCCCGTGCATAGGTAGAGAACGGGTGTAGCCGATTGCTTCCAGCGGCTCTCGGTGACGAGCAGGTAATAAATAACGCCGGCGTAGAAAAAATAATCAAGCCCGTGGAAGAGCCCGTATGTAACGAGGGAATACCCATACAGGACAGCGAGAGCGGCACCGCTCACGACCAACAGCCTGCGGTGGAGAAGCCCGGCGATAGCCAGAATCAGCACGGCGTACACCCAGACGTGGTCCGATACGAAAGCCGGCGCGAGATATGTGCCCGTAAACAACTGCATCAGCAGGCCCAAACCGACACCGACGCGCAGAATAAGCAATTGATAGCGCTTTAATCGGTTCAAAAACTGATGAACCCGGCGCACAAGACCGATCCGCTCCAACGATTCGCTGAAGAGGACACAGACGAGCAGGGCGGCCAGCGTAACCCCGAGCCAAAGCAGAAAAGCGGGCGTGATGACTTTGGTCATGGGCTGCGGATTCCAGACGTGGTCTTCGGTAAACCATTTGACGTGGACGTACAAGCCGCTCCATTTTGGAAGGTACATAGTCCTGTTTTCACCTCCTTGCTAAAATAAGATGTCCATTCATCCATTTTCACAGTTAATTGGGGAGAGTCGTGATTTTCAGATAATCGAAGCGCTTGCAAAAATCAAGAATCCTAAAACTTTACTTAGATAAAGTATTTTACAAATTATAGTACCATAACCAATTAAAAAAGTAATCGACAATTTTTGTTCAGTTTTTGTCCTTATTTGTAGAAATTATCTCCATTCGACACGGAATGCGGAATAGAGGCGCGGAACCTTCGTTTTTTCGCCAAAAACCCCCTTTCATTCATAGCGTTGAAGAGAGGTTTTGGAAGGCTGTCACCGGTTCAAATCAGCTTCACAACCCCGCTCTTCGGGTAAAGAGGTCCTATAGCGCGGTTTCATCCGCTTGCCTAGAACGATAACTCTTTTCAGGAGGTGCGATAAAATGAGCGAATTGAACCGGAACCTGCCGGAGGAAAAGAATTCCGCCCCTCGCGAGACGGGCGAAGAGGGATATGTGGACATTGTGGTCCAGAAGCAGGGAACCAGCTATATCCTGACAGGCATAGGCGGCACAGTGGGAGAAATGACGTACCATATGGTCGATGTGGACACATGGATCGTCAACCATACGTTTATCGAGCCCAAGTACCGGGGCCGCAACCTGGGTCGAATGCTGCTGGATTATGTCGTTGCGGAGGCCCGTGAGAACGGCAGAAAAATTATTCCCGCCTGCTCGTACGTATTGGAGCAATTTAAGCAAAATCCGGACGAATTTGCGGATGTGTGGCTGAAGGAAGGCGAGACGCAATACTCGGATACGTACAGTTCCGACAGTGTTATGAAAGGCTGACGACTCGGGCGGCCCGCTCGTTTTAGGGGAAGGAACGAGGAGCCTTACGGCCTGCACGGTTTTGTCGAAAGCGCGAGTCCGCGAGGACCCGTGCTTTTTGTGCTGCGTCATTGTGAGTACGAACATGTCGGCGCCCTTTTGTTTATATACTCGCTTATCTTTGATAATTTACAAAAAAATGGAATACGTGATAAGATAAATAAAGCAAAATTAAAGCGCTTTAATTTTGTGGATGCACCGCTTTACCCATCTGATCACATGAGGAGAGGAAGCGAAATGCGGAAGGATCGAGCTTTTCCCGGCAAAAGAATGACGCGTTCCATCAGTCTGTTCGTCGTGTTCCTGCTGCTGGCGCTAGACTTGGCCGGAGCCGTTTCGGCAAGCGGTACGGCGGGAGCAAGCAATGGCGTACGGACGGAAGCGGCGGCGGTTAAAGAAACGCTGGCGCAGTGGATTTTCAAGGACAAAGGCAGTAACGGTGTATTTCCCGCCACGGGCGGTGTGTTCCAATCGGCTTCTTCGATCCGCGACATAGGCACCAATACCGACCAGTACACATACGAATCCGGCGAAAACAGCATCCGCAATCAGGGATGGCACGACGGCAGCGGCAAGAAATACTGGCTCGCGGCACTCTCCACCAAAGGGTACCAGAACATTACCCTGTCATCGCAGCAGACTTCCTCAAGCACCGGTCCGCGAGACTTCAAAGTTCAATTCAGCACCGATCAGCAGACGTGGACGGACATTCCGAACGGGAAGCTGGTCCTGGCCCAAAATAATTTCAGCTGTCCGAACAATGCCTGCAAATTAACGAATCTCTCCTTGCCGCAAGGGGCCGGCGATCAGGATGTGCTTTACATCCGCTGGGTCGTAAGCTCGACCGCCAGTGTAAGCGGCGGCACGGTATCCAGCTCGGGTTCCAGCCGGATCAAGGATGTGCTCGTGACCGGCGAACGCGGCAGCGGCGAACCCGGGGAACAGCCGACGACGGCTGTAAGCAGAACTCCCGCTCCGGGAGCGGCCGACGCGGCTGTGAACACCGAAATCAGCGTGATCTTCAACAAAGCCGTGGTGCAGGACAACGCGTATAAAGCGGCGGTCACGGACAGCGGCGGCGCTTCGCTTTCCGGCGTCTCGTCGGCGGTGAGCGGCAGCACCCTCAAAATCAGCCATCCCGATCTGGCGGCCGGAAAAACTTACACGGTCACCGTTCCCAAGGGACTCGTAAAAGGCGCCCAGGACGGCGCGGCCCCGTCCGCCGACATTACGTGGAGCTTCACGACGAGGCTGCCGGACTCCGGCAACAAAACGCCGTCTTTACTGAACATGACGTTCAACGGCGACCCGAAAACAAGCCTCTCGTTCGACTGGTATACGGCCGAAACGGTGAAGGGCACGGTTGTCCAGGTGGTGGAAGCATCCAAAGCCCTGGGCGGCACCTTCCCGGCTGACTTGGCGCAGAGCTACACGGGCAGTGTCACCGTTATTGACACGCTGATGACCGCGGGCGACAGAAGCTCGAAGAAATACAAGAAATTCGCCAGCCACAAAGCGACCGCAAGCGGGCTTAAGCCGGGTACGAAGTACGTCTACAGGGCCGGCAACGGGGATGCGGACGGCTGGAGCGAGACCGGATCTTTTACGACGGACCGGGCCGACAATCAGGACTTTCACTTCCTGTACGTGACCGACACGCAGGGCTCCAGCAAATCCAACTTCGAGCTGTGGCAGGATACGTTCAAGAGGGCCATCGAGAAGACGGTAGATCCCAAATTCGTCCTGCTGACGGGGGATTTGACGGATGACGGGGATCTGGAGCAGCTGTGGCAGTGGTTCCTGGGCGTTCCGAAAAAAGAGTTCGCCAACGTGCCGTTCGCCCCGATTATCGGCAATCATGAGGTGGAGGACTATCCCAACAACAATTTTTACAACCACTTCAATTTGCCCAAAGATGTCGGGACAGGCGCCCATGACGGATCGGTATATGCGTTTGAATACGGCGATGCGCTCTTTATGCAAATCAATTCCCAGTACGAAGGGGAGGTTTCCCCGTATAAAGCCGATCCCGAATTCACGAAACAGCTGGAATGGATGAGGAATCAGGTGGCCAAGTCGGATAAAAAATGGAAATTCGTTTCCATGCATAAAGGACCTTATTCCTCGGGAGACAACGCCACGGCGGAAGACGACCGGGTGAAGTTTTACCGCAAGTACCTGATTCCGGTATTCGATGAGCTGGGCGTGGACATGGTTTTCGAAGGACATGACCATATGTACATGAGATCCTACCAGATGCTGAATAACGTTCCCATCAAAAATGTCATTATCGACGAGCAGGGCAACGTTGTGAATCCGAAAGGCACCGTATACCTGATGGGCAACTCAGGCGCGTCGAAGTTCTACGATCTGAACCCGAAAGCGGATACGTTCTTCGCAGCCAAGAACGAGCAGCCGAACAAGAAGATGTTCGTGGATGTGTCGATCACCGGCGATGTGCTCAAATTCACGTCCTATACGGCTGTAAAAGACAAACCCATCGCTGTTTATGAGTCCTACAGCATTAAGCGGACGGACGGCAAGCCCGCCAAGGTGGAAAATGCGAGTGCCGTCAAACAGTCGGGCAAGGCGGTTATTTCCTGGAAAGCTCCCGCCAGCACATCCGAGCCGGTTAGAGGCTACCGCATTTACGAGAAGAACGGCAGGGCGGGCATCAACTGGAGCGCCTACGTTCCGGCCGTCAGCGGGCAGACCGCCTACAGCTATACGCTGAGCGGCACCGACTCCTCGCAAACCTATGAGTTTGTCGTTAAAGCCGTCGGGGGAAGAAATAATTCCGAACCGGTCGAAATCAGCACGGCAAGCGGCACGAAGTGACCTGGCATGGAGAAAAATAGAAATCGGCGGCTTGACATCCTTCCCGGCCGATTCTATAATTTCTACCCATACAGGCATTGACCAAAGACACGATTCCCTTCACGGGCTGCCCAGAGAGAGAAGCGCATGCTGAAAGCTTCTCCTGCCGACGGATGCGGAATTACCCCTTTGCAGCCGTGGCATTGAACCCGCACAAAGTAGTCCGAGCGGCAGTAGATGACACCGGATCATCTCCGTTACCGGATGCCAAATGAGGATTCTGCGCGCTTCGAGGCAGATCAAATGAGGGTGGAACCACGAGCTGAACGCACTCGTCCCTTTGTGGATGAGCTGCGTTTTTTTGCGTTCAACAAAATTGCTCGTGGAGGGATAGACGATGAATATTCAAGTAACCTTGCCAGACGGATCGGTCCGGGAGTATTCCAGAGGGACGACGATTGAAGAGGTGGCCCAGTCCATCAGTCCGGGACTTCGTAAGAACGCATTCGGCGGCAAACTAAACGGCAAACCGGTCGATCTGAACACGTCTATCGACCGGGACAGCGCGGTCGAGATTATCACGCCGGATAGCGCCGATGGGCTGAACATTTACCGGCACAGCACGGCTCACCTCATGGCGCAGGCCATCAAGCGGATTTACGGCGCCAAAGCCGTGAAACTGGGCATCGGCCCGGTAATCGAGGACGGGTTCTATTACGACCTGGATCTCGAAAAGCCCCTGTCGACCGAAGACCTCGCCGCCATCGAGAAGGAGATGGAGAAGATCGCGGGCGAAAACCTGCCGATCGTCCGCCGGGTCGTAAGCCGGGAGGAGGCTCTCCGCATTTTCGGCGACATGGAAGATCCCCTGAAGCTGGAGCTGATCCGCGACCTTCCGGAGGATGCGGAAATTTCCGTCTACGAACAGGGGGAGTTTATCGACCTGTGCAGGGGACCGCATCTGCCTTCGACGGGGCGGATCAAAGCGTTCAAGCTGCTGAACGTGGCAGGCGCTTACTGGCGCGGGGATTCCGCCAACAAGATGCTCCAGCGCATCTACGGCACGGCTTTCCCGAAAAAAGCGCAGCTTGACGAGCATCTGCATCTGCTGGAGGAAGCCAAGAAACGCGACCACCGCAAGCTGGGCAGGGAACTCGGCCTGTTCATGTTCTCCGAAGAAGCCCCCGGCATGCCGTTCTACCTGCCCAAAGGGATGACGATCCGCACAGAGCTGGAAAGCTTCGCGCGCGGACTGCAGCGGCAGCGGGAATATGACGAAGTGCGTACGCCGTTCATGATGAACAGACGCCTCTGGGAGCAGTCGGGCCACTGGGACCATTACAAGGACAACATGTATTTTACCGATGTGGACGATACGAGTTTTGCGCTGAAGCCTATGAACTGTCCGGGCCACATGCTGATTTATAAAAACAGCCTGCATTCCTACCGGGAACTTCCGATCCGCCTTGCCGAGTACGGGCAGGTGCACCGGCACGAGATGTCGGGTGCGCTGAACGGCATGATGCGTGTGCGCACGTTCTGTCAGGACGATGCGCATCTGTTCGTCCGCCCCGACCAGATCGAAGAAGAAATCGGCCGGGTGATCGAACTGATCGACCATATTTACGGCGTCTTCGGCTTCGAGTACAAAATCGAGCTGTCCACGCGCCCCGAAGACTCCATGGGCTCCCAGGAGCTGTGGGATCAGGCGGAAGCTTCCCTGAAAAACGTGCTCGATAACCGGGGCATCGAATACCGCGTGAACGAAGGCGACGGAGCGTTCTACGGGCCGAAAATCGACTTCCATATTCTCGACGCGCTCAAGCGCAGCTGGCAGTGCGGCACGATCCAGCTCGACTTTCAAATGCCGGAGAAATTCGACCTCACGTACATCGGCGAGGACAGCCTGAAGCACCGGCCGGTCGTTATCCACCGGGCCGTGTACGGTTCGGTCGACCGCTTCATCGGCATCATCACCGAGCATTACAGCGGCGCTTTCCCGCTCTGGCTGGCGCCGGTGCAGGTGAAGCTTCTGCCGGTGTCCGACCATTACGCCGATTACGCCATGCTCGTGAAGAAATCGCTGGACGAAGCGGGCATCCGCGCGGAAGCCGAGCTGAGAAACGAGAAACTGGGCTACAAGATCCGTGAAGCGCAGCTGGAAAAAGTGCCGTACATGTTCGTCCTCGGCGAAAACGAGAAAAATTCGGGCACGGCAGCCGTCCGCAAGCGCGGAGAAGGGGACTTGGGCCCGCAGTCGATTGAGGAAATCTGCGGGCGGATTCTCGAAGAAATCCGCAGTAAAGCTTAGGAGCCCGGGAGAAAGAATAGGAGCGCCGAAGGCAGTTTCCTGTTCCCGGGAAGAATTTCAAGCGAAAAATCCGGCGGTGCTCTTCATGTAAGTCCGCCGGACGGTGAAAGGATGAAGTGCGATGACGGAGCGTATTCCGTGCAAAAGCGCGGATTGCCGGGCGACGATTCTTCCCCGGACAGCCGAGAAGACGGGCGGTTACTGTATGCCCTGCGTACAGAACCGGCAGCGGCTGGAACGGGAGGAGTTCATCCGCCGCAACCGTAGGGATGTGAATCTCTACGAGGGGATAACGGACCCCGTGGAGATTTTGAAAATCATGTGCGAGCCGAGAGTTCCGAACCCTCTTATCCGCTATACGGCATACGAGAAAACGGCCGAGGATCTGTATGCCTCTTTGTCCGCACCGGATGCCGAGAGGATGAAAGCTTACGCGGCGGCGCTGATATCGGAAGACGAGCCGGATATCGCGGAAGACATTCTGTTATCGCTGGCATGTTTCACGGGAATACCGGTGCACGATTGCCTGCCCGAGCTTATCCGGAAGAAGCGTTACTACCCGGGAATTCTCTACAAGCAGGCTCCCGCCGCTATCCGGGACTTTCTGCTGGACCAAGTGGAAAAAGATGCGGACAACCGCAATTTCCTGCTGCTCGCGCTGGCCTGGATCGGGGATGAGGCGGTGGCGGCCCGCTTTAACCAATGGCGGGAAACTCCGCCTGTCTGGGCCGGAGAACTGTATGTGCCTCCGCACCAGTACTCGCTGGAGGCCGGATGGATGCTGAACGGAAAGGGTTTGAGAAGCGACTTGTTTTACAAGGAGTGCCGGACTTTTGAAAAAGGCACAGCCTCCGGCGGCGAGCCTGTATCCCTTTTCGGTGAAACCGAAGAGCTTTGCAGAGGCTGCGGCCGCGAAATGACTGTTTTGTTCGATCTGGACCTCAGACATTCTTCGCTTCGGTTCCTGGGTATGGAAGGCGAGAGGTTGAAGATCGCGACCTGCTTGAGCTGCACCTGCTATGGCTTTCTTTTTACCGATATAGACGGTAAGGGAGGGAGCCGGTGGAGCCGGTACAATGCCGCCCCCGCGGTTTCCCCGGTGCTGGAAGAGGATGGGCCGTTGGAGGCCGGAAGGCGGCCCGCTCTGCGGTTCTCGGGGAAGGAGCGGGGAACGTACTACGCCGCCGTCTGGACTCAGGAGCCGGCGGCGGCTTCGCAGGTGGGGGGCCATCCCACGTGGATTCAGGATGTGGAGTACCCGGATTGTCCCGGGTGCTCGGGGAAAATGACCTTCCTGGCCCAATTCTCCTGGGAGGATGCGGATGATTACGGCGAAGGGATTACCTATGCGTTCGTATGCAAGGAATGCCAAGTCGCCGCAACCCATTTCCAGCAGACGTAAGTCTCGTGGTCAAGCTGCTGCGGCGGGCTCTGTTTTTGCCGGGCGGTTACGTCGGTGCAGGATCAATCGCGTGCCAGCGAGAAATATTAACCGCAAGTGCCGATGAGGCATGCGGCAGAATCAAAAAGGGCGCCCCCGTAAAATCGGAGGGCGCCTTTTTTTCTTTTTAACAGCGTGATGCTTGAGGGGCGGCGGTGAACCGGCAAAGACCGGTCAAGTTACGCTCGTGACGCTTCGGGTGATGACCTCGACCAGCTCTGCCTTGTGGGCTTCATAAGCTTCCCGGGACAAGCTTCCGCCGGCGAGACGGTCATCCAGCTGCGCGGACAATTGCGCCGTTTGCAGGGCAATGACATCCTGCACATCCCGCGAATGGCCGGCCGCTACCTCAGCCAGAGACTGCCCGTTATACAAAGCGTCGTAAATCTCTTCGTCGGAAGCGACGCCCAGGGCCTGATGCAGTTCGTCCCGGACGGGCGCGGCTGCGGTTTGCGTGGCGGCTGTCTTCGCTTTATCGAAGGCGGCCGGGTTATCCGGGATCATAATTTGTACTTCCGCGGTGCTTTCTTCATTCCAAAATCCCGCACCGATTGTGATGGCAAAAGCGACAGTGCCTGCGATTAAAATATGTTTGGGTCTCATGTGTATTTCCTCTTTTCTGTAAACGAATAGGTGGGATCAGACGAACAACGGTATCTATAAGCATAAGTAGGCGATAAGCGAATGGAGTAATTCGTATGTAAGTTGAAAGGACGTCTTCTAAGTCTTATACGTAGCACACGGGTTTCCGTTGCGGCCGGAATTATTACCCGGCAAATTTCCTTCTAAAACGGTTTAAGGCAAACGTTTGATCCGCTGTTCTAAACCTATTGTACCCGGCACTTCTTAAAACGGGATTAAATCAACCTGAATCTGCTCTGAAATCTGAGGGGAGACTGCAACGCAAAAAGCAGTATAGGGCAGCGGGGAAAGTAAATTCGAGAACGGGAGTGAGGTGCGGATAGAAGAGCGAGGCAAGAACGGGCTGACGAATGGCAGAGGGAGCAGAAGCAAGAGCAGAACCAAGAGCAGAAGCGAGAACAGAAGCGAGAGCAGAAGCGAGAGCAGGAGCAAGAGCAGGAGCAAGAGCAGGAGCAAGAGCAGGAGCAAGAGCAGAACTAAGAGCAGAACCAAGAGCAGAACCAAGAGCCACACAAAAACCCCTCCGGATATGACCCGGAGGGGTTTGACGGCGCAGCGGCCTTGGCGCACAGCGGGGCCGGGAAGAGCTGAAACAAGCATCGTTTCAGCCAAGCCGGCATGCTATTCCGCATCCAGCAGCTTAAGCTCCTGCGCGGCAACGAGCGCCTGGGTACGGGAGGAGACGCCCAGCTTCTCGTACAAGCGGGAGAGGTAGACCTTGACCGTCCCCTCGGAAAGCGTCAACTGCTCCGCCATCTGCTTGTTGGTAGCGCCCTGGCGGATAAGCCGGAGCAGGCTGATTTCGCTGCGGCTTAGTTCGTCCGCGAGCCCCGGGGCCGCAGTTTTGCGCTGGGGAGAGGCGGGCATGAACAGGCTGAGCAGCTTCAAAGCATAAGCCTGCGGCCCGCCTCCCTGGCCGGCCGTATCCGGGGCAGAGCGGTATTGTCTGGCATAAGCCCGCAGCAGGGTTTCCATGGCTTTGCCTTCATCGAGGAAACTCCGGATGTAGCCGTTCCGGGCACCCAGCTCCAGCGCTTCGTGAAGATGGCGCAGAGCGGACGTACGCTGACCCCGCTGATTTTCCAGGAGCGCCTGCAAAATGCCGATTTCGATGATGCCGGACAGAAGCCGCTCCCGCTCGCACTGGGGTTTAAGCAGCTCCAGCAGGCGCAGCGCTTCTTTCTCCTTGCGCTGGCTGCCGAGCGCGCGCGCCAGCGTGACGTATTCGAACTCCTGCCGGAAACCGGGCTTGTCCCTCCTGGACAAACCGAGCTGCGGCAGCGCCTTTTTCACGTCTGCGGAGCGGTGTTCTTTAAGATACAGGCGGATTCTGGCCGCCTGCAAAAGCTGCCGCCAGCGGCTGTCTCTCAGCCCGGAAGCTGCTTCGAGAGCTTCGTCGACAGCGGCATGGGCCAGCTCGAAGCGCCCCTCCGCCGCATCCAGCATGGCCTGCGTCAAATGCATCGGCACATACAAGCCCGGCAGCTCCCTGGCTGGGGCGGAACGGGAGACCAGGACTGCCAGTCTGCGGCTGTCTTCCAGCCGGTTCCACTCGTAGTAGCCCTCGCTGAGCGACTGCATGACGTATAGATAAATGTAGGAACCGTGCCATCCCCTGGCTTCCAGCAGACTGGTAAACAAGGTGCCGATCCTTTCCGTCTCGGGCGAGAGGACGCCTTTGAGTCCGAGCGGGGTCCGTCTGACCAGCGGTTCGGTCCGGTTATAGTTAAACGTGTAAAAAGCCGGATCGGCCGGTAAAATCTCTTGCAGCAGAGTCCCGATGTGAGTGAACCATTTATCGAAGATGCCTGTCATAAACATCAGATTCGAACGCACGAAGAGCAGCCCGCTCTGGAATTCTTTCCGTTCTTCCGGCTCCATGGAAGCGTCCGGAGACGACTCCAACCGGTTAAGCAGCCGCTCGGCCCGCTCCGCATGACCCGTCATGAGCAGGACGAAAGCATGGCGCAAAGACAACGCGGGCGGTACGGCATAGTCCGGAGGAAAGCTGCGGAACCAGCGCAGGAGGTTGCCCAGTTCTCCGCTTTCCAATACGGCGGGCATGTGGGTCCTCAGACAGCTTTCCAGCAGAGGATAATCTTCGCCGGCTATGGCGTATTCCACCGCTTCATTCATAAAACCGCGCGAAATGCAGCCCGCGCTTGCCAGCCGGTTCAGCCGCCGCCATTCCTCCGGCTGCTTGCGTTTAAGCAGCTCCTGCAGAAATCCGGCAAACAGATGATGGTACCGGAACCAGGCGCCGCGCTCGTCCAGGGGCACCAGGAAGAGGTTTGATTTTTTAGCCCGTTCGAGCAGTAACCCGGAGTCGGCGCTTTCCGTGACCCCATCGCACAGATCCGCATCCATCTCTTGAAGAACGGACGTTTTCAGCACGAAGGAATAGAGATCCGGCGGCAATTTCGAGGCAACTTCTTCGAATAAATAATCCGAGATAACCCGGTGGTCTACGCGGAATTCCTCGGGAAAACGGGCCGCGTCCGCCCCGGATTGAAGAGACAGCAGCGCCAGCTGCAGGCCGGTTACCCAGCCTTCCGTCTGTGCGGCGAGGCGCCGGATCTGTTCATCGGTCAAAGGGTGATTGTGGATATCCCGATAAAATGCCGCGGTTTCATCGGCCGTAAATTGAAGAGTGGCCGTGTGCAGTTCGTTTTGTTCCTGCTTGGCGGTCCATTTTACAGTCGAAAAAGGAAGTTCGCTGCGGCTTGCGATCAGCACATGAAGCACAGGCGGCAGGTGTTCGATAAAATAAGCCAGGCTGTCGTGAATCCGCGCGTCTCCGATCAGGTGGTAGTCGTCGAGAACAAGCACCGTTTTTCCGGGAAGCTCGTAAAGCTCGTTTAAAAGCGCATCCAGAAAAGTGGACGAGGAAATATCCTGCAGCGATAGCGTAAGCCCCGCAAGCCGCTGTCCGGCCGGGTCTCCGGCCTTATCGGCCAGGGAGCGGACGAGCGTGCGCCAGAAGCGGATAAAATCGTTATCTCTGGCGTCCAGGGACAGCCAGGCGCAGGTATGCCCGCTGCTGTGGACCCACTGGGTAAGCAGGGTCGTTTTGCCGAATCCGGCGGGGGCGCACACAAGCGTAAGCCGCCCGTTTATTCCCCGGGACAAAGAATCGGTCAACCGCTCGCGGGCAACCAGATTCGCCTTTGGAAGAGGCACGACTATTTTGGTTTTTAAAATGACGGGGGCATCGGAAGCCGTATCGGTCATAAGTCCTCCAGAAGCGGCAGCAGCCGCTGTCGTTTCCAATCTGTTTTGTATCATTATATTAAAAAACAAGCTCCAAGTTAACAAGGAGCACTACAAGCAGTGCCGTCAAAACATGTGTTCACGAAAAAACTCTTTCGGTTGGGGAAATTGGACAAAAGGCGAGCGCCTGTACATGTTTGTGCCGAACGTTAAGAACGGAAAAAAGCGCCTGCCCGTTAAGGGATGGCGCTTTTTTATATTGGCGGCACAATACGCATATCCCGCTGCCGCTCCAATGAAAACTGCGGTATCGGCAGGGAGGCGATAAAGTGCGCGTCAGATGTAATTGAGGCCGGAGGTCGACGGAAACGGGACAGGGAACAGACCTGTCAGCGCCTCGCGCCATTGTGCCGGTGTACCTTCGGGAAGGACCGGCACCGCATTCGCGTCCGCGGCAGCCTCCTCTCCCGGCAGCAAGAACGGACCGTCGAACAGAAGCGCGATCCACGCGTCCGCATCCAGCTCCAGGTCGTTCAGCCCCGGATAAGACAGCCGGATGCCGCGTTCGGCCGCGCCGGAGCTGCCTTCCAGCAGGGGAGCTTTTTCCGGCTGAAACGCAGCCAAGTACGGCTTCAGCCGGTGGAAAAGGCGGGCCGCATCGGGCACATAGACGGTGCCCAGAATCCGCTCGTCCGCGTACGGAGCGTGCTTCTGCAGCAGAGCGGCCAGTCCGGCATCGTGCCGGGAAGCGAGCACGTCCAGCTTTTCCGTGGCCGCCGTCTCCAGCGCATGCGATAGCAGAGCGGCCACGGCCGAAGGCTCGCCCGCCCATTCGATGGCGAACGGCGTCATCTTCGGCCGGAGGCTTCCCGGAAGCGCGGCGACCAGGAACGCGGCGGGGACGCCGCCGCGTTCCGCAACGTAGACGCGGTGCCCCAGCTTCACGCATCTCGCGTAAGCCTGCGCGTCAATGAGCACGGCCAGGTCCCACTGGCTCTGCTCGAAGGCGACTTCGCGGGAAGCGGCCAGCTTGGCCAGAGCGGGCAAGTCGCTGCGCGTCCATTCCCGGCAGCGGAGCGGTCCGGCCGCATCCGTGCCGCGGGAAGCGCCGGCGGCGACCTGCGAGGCCGCACGGGCAGAGGCTCCCGCACCCGTGAGCGAGGCCGTGCGGCCCTCGCTTACGCCGGCTTGCGCAGCCTCGGCCGCCGTTTCCCGCAGCGCCGGGGCCATTGCCGGCGTAAGCGTGTAGCGCCGGATCGTCCCAAACTCGCGGCAGCCTGCGCGCGTGTACAAGCTTCTCGTGCCGGACACGAGGATCAGGTCGCCGTCCGATGCGGCGACTTGATCCTTCACGGCATCGAGCAGTTGGCCGGCAACCCCGTGGCCCCGCGCTTCGGGGGCCGTGCAGACCGCGCCGACGGAGAACACGTTCAGCCGCGAGGCGCCGATCCGGACGGCGGACGGGAGCAGTCCCATAAAAGCCGTCATGCGGCTGTCTTCTCCATAAGCTCCGAACGAGGAGGAAGTGACGGCGGAGAACAAATAAGGGAAGCCGACGGCCATCGATACCTGCTCGCCGTCCCGGAAAATCGAGTCGGCAAGCGCCGCGGCTTCGGTCATTTCATCAGGTTTCACTAAGCGGACATTCATGTGCATGCAACCTTTCGCTGAGAAATAAACGCTTATGAGGCACTTTCGGACGATTCAACCGCCATGCGGACTTTGCCGCCGGTTTCCTGTAATCTGCGTGAAGCCTCTTCATAGGACATTTTAGCCAGAATCATAACGATAGCGGTTTTGACGTGTCCTTGCGATTCCGCGTAAGCCCGGGAAATTTCTTCGCTGTCCGAGCCCGTTGCCATCGCAATGAGGCGTTTGGCGCGTTCGACCAGTTTGTAATTGGAAGGCTGAACGTCCACCATCAGATTATCATAAACTTTGCCTAGACGTACCATAGAGGCCGTTGTGAGCATGTTCAGCACCATTTTCTGGGCGGTGCCCGCTTTCATGCGGGTCGACCCGAGCACGACTTCCGGACCGACAACAGGCTCAATGGCCAGATCGGCGATTGCTGCCATCGGGGTGCCGTGATTATTGCACAAGGCGATAACTTTCGCCCCTTGTTCGCGGGCGCGCTTCATGGCGCCGATCACGTAGGGCGTTCTGCCGCTTGCCGCGATGCCGATAACGACATCCTTGGAGCTGACGCCGCAGGCGTCCGCATCGTCGCGTCCGAGCTGCTCGCTGTCTTCCGCTCCCTCCACGGCTTTCAAAATCGCATCGGGTCCCCCGGCAATGATTCCTTGAATCAGCTTGGGATCGGTTCCGTAAGTGGGCGGACATTCGGATGCGTCAAGAATTCCGAGCCTGCCGCTTGTTCCCGCCCCGAAGTAAAAGAGTCTGCCGCCCGCGGAAAGCCGCTGCGTGATCCAATCAACCGCTTCGGCCACGGCCGGCAGCACCTGCCGGACCGTTTCAGCGACGGTTAAATCCTCCTGGTTGATCAGCGTGACGATATCCAAAGCAGATCTCTGGTCCAATTGGCGGGTCCGGGGATTTTGCTGCTCGGTCGTGAGACTGTGTATATTTTCTTTCATAAGGTACCTCCGGTAGTTAAAAAGGGATATAAATGCGGTCGCAACGCGGCATATTAGGCGGCCGCTTACTTCACCCCTTGGGAGGCCGCAAGCTCCCTGGCATAATCGGCGGCACCTGCAGATGAGCGGCGGCCGGACAAGACGACGTCGGATAAATCGTCTTCCCGCGATACGTTCACCCGGAAGGTATCGTAGAAGAGCGGACAGTGCGCGAAAATCGACCCGGCCGCGCCGATTTTCAGACGGTCAAGCCCGGGGTGGCGGTTCCGGAGCGCAACGACGAGGTCGGCGAGATCTTCGGCCGAGCGCACGATGATTTGCCGGGCAAGTGTGTCTCCCGCCGCCGCAGCACGGACAGCGAGCTCCGCGTGCTCGGCAATCTGCGCTTTCTGCACGCCGGGCCGATAAACGACTCCGCGCAGCTCCGCCGCGTCCCGGATGCCGTGTTTTTGAAGGACGGCTTCTGTAAGCACGGTCGCGGGAAGTACGCCGTCGTAGCTTTTCATGACGGTTTGAAGAACGGAGAGCCCGATATCGTAGCCGCTGCCTTGATCGCCGAGCAGATGCCCCCAGCCTCCGGCGCGGTACTTGTTCCCTTCGGAATCGAAGGCGTAAATGATGGAACCGGTGCCTGCAATGGCGATGATGCCTTTGCTGGAGCCAAGGGCGGCTTTCAGCGCGATTTCGGCGTCGTTTTTAATCAGAAGAGATACACCCTCGTAAGCACTTCCCGTAAGGGTTTGGTTCAGATACCGCTCCATTGTGCTCCGTTCCTCGGCGGTGTCTACTCCGGCAAGGCCGGCGCAAACGGCCAGGCATCTGCGCCCCGGCAGAGCATCTTTGACCGTGGTGAGAAGGCGGCCGAGCTCCGTCGAAGCGGTTGCGAAAGTAACGGCGTGAGGATTTCCCGGGCCGCCCGTCCAAGTGCCGAGCTCTGCGCCGTTCAAGCCGATTGCGAGGGCTTCGGTTTTGGTGCCGCCGCCGTCAAGGCCGATGACATAATCCATGGGAGTCACCTTTTCTTCCGTTATTTTTGTAGAAACTGTAAGAATGCCAGTATGATGTATAAAACTCAGCCCGATTGCCTGCCTCGGTCAGTGCCGGGCGGGTTCGGGGTATTCGCTGTTGAGAACGGCTGTAAGGCAAACATAAAAAAGAAGTTCCAGCCGTCAAAGAAATGCGTGGCATGGAAACTGGAGGAAAAAAAGGGAATGCAGTTGGAGTCCCTGACAATAGTATAGCGGAAGCACGGGAAGATTGTAAAATAAAAGTTTATATATTTTTAAAATTTCTGAAATAAAATTTTGATCAAAAAGAGCCCGGCAGGTCATTTTCCGAAGGCCCTAAATCATCGCTTAATAAAAGGAAGTTTCTTTAAAACGGGTTAAAACGGGAAGGGAACAAAATTTTATATTGTAAAAAATAATTGAAATAAAATTTCGTAAACGCTATAATGACACATAGAAAGCGGTTACAGATCATTGGAAAAAGAAGACCCTATTTTATTATCCAACAGGGGAGGGAACCTCATGCAAGGGAAGGTGAAAACGGGAGCCGACCGGTTTCCGGAAATGGCGCCCGCGCTGCTCAAGGGCCGTAAATTCGGACTGCTGACAAACCCGACGGGGATCAACCGCGACTTTCAGTCCACCATTCAAGTTTGCGCTTCCTTGGAAGAAGCGGAGCTCGGCGCTTTGTTCGCTTGCGAGCACGGTATCCGGGGAGAGCGCCAGGCAGGCGTTCGGTTCGAGGATGAAACCGATCCGGAGCTGGGAATTCCGGTCTACAGCCTGTACGGCAAGCATAAAAAACCGACGGCCGATATGCTGTCGGGGCTTCAGGCGATGGTATTTGACATCCAGGATCTCGGCGTCCGGTTTTACACGTATCTCAGCACGCTGATCTATACGCTCGAAGCCTGCGCCGAAGCCGGTGTCCGCGTGATTGTGCTGGACCGTCCCAATCCGCTGGGCGGACTTGAATGGGAAGGCGGCCTTCTGGACGAAAGCCTGCTGTCGATGGTAGGCGCGTGGAGAATGCCCGCCCGTACCGGTATGACCATCGGCGAATTCGCTCTGCTGGCGGCCGATCAAATGAAGACGCCTTGCGAGCTGTATGTCGTTAAAATGGAGGGCTGGGAGCGGGAGATGGAATATCCCGATACGGGGCTGCCGTGGCTTCCGCCGTCCCCGAACATGCCGACCATGGATACGGTCCGGATCTATGCGGGACACTGTCTGTTCGAAGGAACAAACCTGTCGGAAGGACGCGGTACGACCAAGCCTTTCGAGCAGGTGGGGGCACCGTGGCTGAAGGCGGAGGAAACCTGCCGCGAGCTGAATGCTTTGAACCTTCCCGGCGTCCGGTTCCATCCGGTCACGTTTACGCCGACCTTCTCGAAACATGCCGGTCAGCTGTGCAACGGCGTGATGACGTTCGTTACGGACCCGAAAGTGTACAAATCGGCCATCGCCGGCCTTCACTTGTTGAGTAGGATCCAAAGGCTTCATCCCGATGAATTCGAATGGCTGGCGCCTTTCAAGGAAGGCCAGTCCACCTTCATCGACCTGCTGAGCGGCAGCGACCGGATTCGCCTGACCCTGCATGAGCCCGGCGCTCTGGAAGCGATTATCGCTTCCTGGGAACGCGACGGGAAGGAATGGGCCGGCATTCGCAGGCAGTATCTACTCTATGGACCGGAAGCGGCCGCGGCGGCTTCCGCCACGGAGGCCCGCGGCAATGGGGTATGAGGCGGCCGCAACCGGAGCTTCGGCACTGGGCCTGTCGCCGGAAGGGGTAATCGCCGCCTGCCGGGCTGTTGACCGCGAGATTGCGGCAGGCGTTACTCCCGGAGCGGTGCTGGCCATCGTACGCGGAGACGAGGAACTCGTATACGCGGCCGGAGCTGCCGATCCGGACGGTAACGGTCCGGCGCCGGTACATGCGGGGACCCTGTACGACTGCGCCTCGCTTACCAAGGTGACGGTAACGCTTCCGCTGGTGCTCGGGCTCATCGACGAGGGCAGGCTGACCCTGGATACACCGGCGGCATCCCTGCTGCCTGAGTTTGCAAGCGGCGGCAAAGAAGAAGTCACGGTAGGCCAGCTCCTGACGCATACGTCGGGACTGCCGCCGCTCGTCAATCTGTACTCGTCTCATCTGACGCGGGAAGAGATGTGGCAGACGGTGTACCGGACACCGCTCCAGGCCAAACCCGGTACGCGGATGGCATACAGCGACGTCGGCTACATGATCCTCGGCCGCATAGCCGAGGAGATGCTGGGCGTGCCGCTGAACGAGGCGGCGCGCGCCAAAATCTTCGGGCCGCTGGGCATGGACGGCGCCCTCTTTTGCCCGCCTGCCGGGCGGGAGGCGGACATCGCGCCGACGGAGTACGACGCCTCCGCAGGAGTCCGCCTGCACGGCGTCGTCCACGACGAGAACGCCCGCGCCCTCGGCGGCGTAAGCGGCCACGCCGGGCTGTTCGCGGCGGCCGGCGACCTGGTCCGCTATGCTCGCATGTGGCTGGGCTGCGGGCTCGTCCCCGCCCCGGCCGCCGGAGCGCGTCACGGCGCGGCGCGAGAGGAAACGCCCCGGCCGCGTCTCCTCTCGCGGGCGGCGGTCCTTGCCTCCGTGCGCAGCTTCACGGAGAGCATCCCCGGCGCGAGCCGCGGCCTCGGCTGGGCGCTCAAGGGCGACCCGCTGGATGCCTCGGGTGACTGGATGGGGCCGCGCAGCTTCGGCCATACGGGCTTCACGGGCACCAGCCTGTGGCTGGACCCCGAGCGGGATCTGGCCGTCGTGCTGCTGACGAACCGGGTCTACTACGGACGGGGCAAAACGGTGAAGGCGCTTCGCGCTTGCGTGCATAACGCGCTTGCGGCTGCGGTCATGACGAAGCAAAGATTTTGATCGGACGGTAAACCGAGTAGTCCAACCCAAAGGAGCGATTTCACATGACAGAGCAAAAGCATCATATTTTGGCGATCGGCGGTCACGCCGGCGACTTGGATCTGACGGCGGGCGCCGTTATCGCGAAATATACGCAGGCCGGCCATAAAGCCACCTTCCTGCATCTGACGCCGGGAGAGAAAGGGCATCCCCGCCTGACTCCGGAAGAATATGCGAAGCAGAAAATCGAGGAAGCCCATAAATTCGCCGATATCGTCGGTGCCGACGTCAAATTTCTGGCTTACAAAGATGCCGAGCTTCCCGTCGATGAAGAAGTGAAATATCAGGTGGCGGATGTGATCCGCGAAGTGAAACCGGATATCATTCTCACCCACTGGAAGGGCAGCATTCATAAAGACCACGCGAATACGCATTATATTGTCAATGACGCGCGTTTTTACGCCGGATTGAAGACGATCGAGCGCGAGCTTCCGTCCCACTATGCGAACCATCTGTACTACGCGGATAACTGGGAAGATCCGTACGATTTCAACCCTGAAATTTTTATTGACATTCCTGAAGAAGCATACGAGACTTGGGTTAAAGCGATGAATGTGTATGCCTACGCACGCGGTGAAACTTACGGATTTCCGTTCATCGAATACTATAAAGCGTTGACGATCGTGCGCGGCGCACCGGCTAACTTCAAGCGGGCTCAAGCGTTCGCGGTACCGACGGGCGCGCTTTCGAAACGCGTACAATTTTTCTAAAGCGCGGCACGCAGGCAAAGGAGAGGAATTATGAACGGAGGATTAGTCAGGCTGCGCGAGATTCTGGACGATATCACGCCATCGGAGCGCAAGGTGGCGGAATTTGTGCTCAGTCATCCGCATCGAATGCTGGAAATGTCCGTAGCGCAATTAGCGGCCGAAAGCGGCGGCAGCCAGGCGGCGATTATCCGTTTGTGCAAGTCGATGGGCGTGAAAGGCTATCCGGAGCTGAAGCTCAAAGTAGCCGGTGACTTGAACCAGAACGAGGAAAGATACGAGTACCGGGAAATTCGTCCGAACGATTCCATCGACCGGATTATCCATACGGTATCGGCCAACAACATCCAGTCCATTCGCGATACGGTGACCATTCTGGATGCGGACACGGTGAGAAAAGCGGTCGAGGCCCTCAGCCGGGCGAATCGGACGTACTTCTACGGCCTCGGCGCTTCGAATCTGATCGCCCAGGATGCCCAGCACAAGTTTTTGCGGATCAACAAGACCAGCTACTCGTTTACCGATCCGCATCTTGAGCTGACTTCCGCCGTGATGCTGAACGAGGACGATGTGGCGGTCGGCATTTCTTATTCCGGCGAAACGGATCATGTCATCGAATGTTTGAAAGAAGCGCGTCTATGCGGGGCAAAAACGATTTCCATCACGAAATACGGCAACAATTCGGTCAGCTCGCATGCGGATTATCCGCTGTATACCTCCTCGACGGAGAACGAAATCCGCAGCGGAGCCATGTCATCACGGATGACGCAGCTGAATGTCATTGATATTTTGTATCTGGGCGTAGCCAGCCGGGAGTACGACAAATCCGTGGGCTATCTGGAAAAAAGCCGCGATATCATCCGGCGCATGACCGGCCGCTGAATGCCGCCGGCCGTGGAATCGGCGGCGTGAATTACGCGGAGTGCGGCTGCAAGCGGCCGGCCGGCGGGCCGCCTGACATACGGGCGATCCGCCGAAGCCGTTACCGCTCGCGGCGCGCTAAAAGTACAGCGGCAAGATCCGGCGGGCCGCAGCAAAAATCCCCTTGAGGACCGATGAAAGCTTCATGCTTTATCGGTCCTCAAGGGGGTTTTGTGTTTGCCTCCCATTCCCTTAGAGCGGCAGGCGCTTGACGCTTTCTCTTTTTACCAGCTCCGTATTCAGGACGATATGGTGGCTCACATTCCGGCCTTCCAGCAAATCGACCAGGAGCTGCGCGGCCTGATAGCCGGACTCGTACTTGTGCTGGTTGACGGTAGTGAGGGAGGGCGACGTGTACGCGGTCAGGTCGATATTGTCAAAGCCGATGATCGAAATATCGTCGGGCACACGCCGTCCCAGCCCTTTGACCGCCTGCACCGCCCCGAGCGCCATAAGGTCGCTGGAGCAGAACACGGCGGTTGTTTCCGGATGCATGGACAGGAGCCTGTACATCGCTTCTTTGCCGCCCGCTTCGGAGAAAGAGCCGTCCAGGACGCGGGTCGGATCGAACGGAATGCCGCTGCTTTCCAGCGCGTCCGTGTAGCCTTTCAGCCGCTGGATGCTGACGTCCGCCTGGGCGTGGCCGTTGATCATGCCGATGCGGCTGTGGCCGTTCTCGATCAGATGCTTCACGGCGGTATAGGCGCCTTTGATGTTATCCGAGGTAACATAGCCGACATTCGGGCCCTGGAGCGGAATATCGATCAGAACGCAGGGAATGTCCGAGGAAACGATCTCTTCCAGATAGGGATCGTCCAGCCGGATACCCATAATAATGACGCCGTCGACGCCCCGTTCCTGGCACAAGTTCTTGTAAGATTTGATTTTCTGCTTCTGGGGAGTCGTGCTGAACAGCACGAGATCGTAATCCAGCTCTCCGGCCCGGTCGTTCATTCCGCAGAGCACTTCGAAGGCGATATTATCTTTGGAGCTCGCCCGGGTGACATTGGAAAGCAGAAGGCCGAGCGTCTTGGTTTTCTTGGATACGAGGGAGCGGGCCGCCATGTTGGGGCTGTAGCCGAGCTGGTCGGCGAAACGCTTGATCTTCTTGCGCGTCTCTTCGTTTACATCGTCATAGCCGTTTAACGCGCGGGATACGGTGGTGACGGAAACCTGTGCGGCTTTGGCAATATCTTTGATGGTGACCAATGGTTGTTCTCCTTTTATTCAGAAACGTTTTGGACGTTATCGGGTGGACATTATTAACCGGCAACTAAAAATTGGGGTTGTAAATGCTTACATGTTCGCTTATAATGCAATTATAGTTGATCCGAAACGTTTTGGAAAGACTTTATTAGGAAAAAGAGGCAGCGGCCTCGTATTTTTTTGCCGATTATCCGAAACGCTTCGGATAATCAAAACGGCACGAAGTCAACGAGAGAAATGAGGTCATATTTTGGATTACCGGGTGATTAAAGAAAACAATCTGTTTCTGATTACCGATATAAACGGAGATATAAATCCCGAGACGGGACACGGCTTGTATACTTCCGATACGCGGTTTTTAAGCCGTTTCGAGATCGGAATCAACGGGGAGAAGCCGATCCTGCTATCGTCGGCCGCGGATGAAAATTACATTGCCGTCATCCGGCTTACGAATCCGCATATGGAGCGGGACGGAGAACTGATTTTATGGAGAGAATCGGTAGAAATTGAAAGAAAGCGCTTTATATACGATGAATCTTTATACGAAACGTTTCGGATCACAAGCTACTATCCGAAGGCGGTTGAATTTGTTTTTTCCGTGGCGATGGACGCCGATTTTACAGACATGTTTGTGGTCCGAGGCTTCCAATATGGGGAGATCGGGCACAAAACCGGCGACAGTTTCTCTTCGAACGGGCGGGTCATCACATACCGGGGAGCGGACAATGTGGAGCGGGAAACCCGGATTGGCTGGCAAGGCCCGGCCCATACGGTGGATGGCGACGGACGTCTGCACTTTCCCGTCAAGCTTAACCACGGGGAATCCTGTAAAATCGCCTTTACCGTGAGTCCTTCGATTAACGGCGGGCAGCCCCGGCTCCACGATCCGCTCGAAGCGATGGCGAAACTGGACGCGTCTTATGCGGAGTGGAACGGCGGAAGCACCGGCGTGCGCAGCGACCTTCCGGCCTTCGACAAGCTGTACGGCCGGAGTGTCCAGGACCTGCGCGTCCTGCTGACGGACTTGGGCCACGGGCCGTTTCCGGTGGCGGGCCTGCCGTTGTTCGCGGTTCCGTTCGGACGCGACAGCCTGATCGCGGCACTTCAGATGCTGCCGCTTAATCCGGCCATCGCCAAGGGAACGCTGCTGACGATGGCTTCCTACCAGGGGACGAAGGAAGACGAATGGCGCGACGAGCAGCCGGGCAAAATCATGCACGAGATCCGCTACGGCGAGCTGGCGGGAACGAACCAAGTACCGTTTACGCCGTATTACGGCACGATCGACGCCACGCCCCTGTTTCTGCTGCTTGCGGCGGAATACTTCCACTGGACTGAAGATACGCCGCTTATCGAAGAGCTGATGCCGCATATCGAGGCGGCGCTGGAATGGGTGGACTCCTATGGGGACGAGGACGGCGACGGCTTCATCGAATACGTCCAGAAATCGTCCAAAGGCATAGCGAATCAAGGCTGGAAAGACTCGGCGGATTCCGTGGTTCATGCCGACGGGGAGTATGCGAAGGCTCCGATTGCGCTGGTGGAGGTACAGGGTTATGTGTACCAGGCGAAGACGCGTCTGGCTCCTTTGTTCCGCGCGCTTGGCCGGGAGGCCGGGGCGGAGCGGCTGGAAGCGCAGGCCGCTGAGCTTAAAGAGCGCTTCGAGCGCGATTTCTGGATGGACGACGAGCAGTTCTACGCGATCGCGCTGGACGGAGCGAAGAGCCGGGTGCATTCGGTGACTTCGAATGCCGGACACATCCTGATGAGCGGCATAGCATCGGAAGCGAGAGCCGCAGCGGTCGCGAAGCGGCTTGTGGCAGCCGACATGTTCAGCGGCTACGGCATCCGCACGATGAGCACGGGGGCGGCGGGCTACAACCCGATGAGCTACCATGACGGCAGCGTCTGGCCGCACGATAACTCCCTCTGCCTGCTCGGCATGAGCCGCAGCGGCTTCCGGGAGGAAGCGCTCACCGTCATGCAGGGGCTGCTGAAAGCCTCGCAGGCTTTCGAGTACGCCCGCCTGCCGGAGCTGTTCTGCGGCTATGACGACTCGCTCGGATACCCGGTGAAGTATCCGGTCGCCTGTTCGCCGCAGGCCTGGGCAGCGGGCACCTCGCTGACGTTCGTGCAGGCGATGCTCGGTATCGTACCGGATGCGCTGAACCGGCGCGTGACGCTGAAACCGGCGCTTCTGCCTGACATGAGCGAGCTGGAAGTGGACCGGCTGCGCATCGGCGGCGGCCGCCTGCATCTGCTGCTGAAGCGGGATGCGAAAACAGGCCGCGTGGATGTGAGCGTGCTGGGCAACGATACGGGCTACGAGCTGGAAATCTTGTAAAACGAATAGATACCTACAGAACATTAGGGAGGTTTATTGTTTATGATGAAAAAATCTTTCGCAACCTTAACGTCCGTGCTCCTCGGTTCCGTCGTCGTGCTTTCCGCCTGCGGCAGCGGCGATTCTTCCACGGGAACGCCCGCACCGGGCGGAACGCCGTCCGGCGGCGCTTCCGGCGAGAAAGTAACCGTTACCCTGGCGGGCTGGACGTCCAGCGCGGACGAGAAAGAGCTTTTGCAGCAGACTCTAAACGAGTTCGAGAAGAAAAATCCGAACATTAAAGTCAACTACGAGGTCATCGCGGACCAGTATATGGACGTCATGAAAACCCGCCTGATCGGAGGAAACGGACCGGACGTGTTCTATCTGGACGCTTTCGAAGCGCCCGGCCTGATCCAGACCGGTGTCGTCGAACCGCTGGACGGCTACGTAACGGCCGATTTCGATACGGCCGACTTCGAGCAGCCGCTTCTCGCGGCTTTCCAGAACGGCGGCAAAACGTACGGCTTCCCGAAGGATTTCTCGACGCTGGCGATGTTTTACAACAAGAAAGATTTTAAAGAAGCGGGCATAGCGAATCCGCCGAAGACGTGGGAAGAGCTTCAGGACGCCGCCAAAAAGCTGACCAAAACCGAAAACGGCAAAGTGGTCCGTTACGGTTTCGGAGCCGCTCCGGAGATCGCCCGCCAAATGTACATGATGAAAGCGTTCGGCGGCCAGGTTTCGGACGACAAAGGCAACGCGACGTTCGCTTCCCCCGAAGCGCTTAAAGGTCTTCAGCTCGTAACCGATATGCACAATGTCGAGAAAACGTCCGGCGAGCCGAAAGAAGTCGGCGCAGGGTGGACCGGCGAAATGTTCGGCCAGGGCAAAGCGTCCATCGTATTCGAAGGCAACTGGGCGATTCCGTTCCTGCAAACCAACTACAAGGACCTTGAATACGGCACGGCCGAGCTTCCGACGGTAAACGGCAAAAAAGGCACGATGGCGTTCCCGGTCGCTTACGTGATGAACAAGGATTCCAAGCAGAAGGACGCTTCCTGGAAGCTGCTCTCCTACCTGACGGGAAAAGAAGGCATGAAAACGTGGACCAGCAAAGGTTTCGCGCTTCCGACGCGCAAATCGGTCGCGGCCGAGCTCGGCTACGACAAGGATCCGCTCCGCGCGGCTATCGTGGCGGGCGCCTCTTACGCTACGCCTTGGGTGGATAAAGCGACCCTGCCGACGATCATGAACAACTTCAACAACCAGTTCATCGAAGCGTATTCCGGCAAGGCGAAGCTGGAGGACGCGATGAAGAAAGCCCAGGATACGGCCAACAAGGAAATCTCGGCCGCCAAGTAAAGCAAGAAGGGAAGAGAGGAGGAGCCGCGATGCTCCTTCTTGCTCGCCCTTTCACTTTTCCGCGAAAGGAAGGTAAGGCTCATGACCGTTCACGCGGCCTGGAAACGGAAACTCCGCAACACGGTGACCGGTTATCTGTTTCTGCTTCCCACTCTGCTCGTGCTGGGAACCTTTTTATTTTTGCCGGTCTTTTATTCGATGTATTTATCCGTCCACAAAGTCAGCCTGCTCGGCCAGGTCAGCTACAAGTGGGTCGGGTTCGATAATTTCACGCGTATGGCTCACGACGAGCGGGCCTGGATCGCGCTAAAAAATACGGCTTCGTTCGTGCTCTTCGTCGTGCCGGTCCAGACGGCTTTCGCGATCTTGCTTGCCGTTGTGCTGAACGCCAAACTCAAGTTTAAGAACTTCTTCCGGGTCGTATTTTTCGTGCCGACCGTTACATCCTCAGCGGTTTTGACGCTGATTTTCATGTGGATTTTCAATACGAACGGCCTGCTGAACAAAATCTTGGAAGCTGTCGGCCTGCACGGCTACAACTGGCTGGGGGACCCCGCCGTAGCGCTGAAAGCGATCATGATGATGAACATCTGGTCCACGGCTCCGTTCTTTATGGTCGTATTCCTGGCGGCGCTTCAGGACATTCCCGACGCGCTGTATGAATCCGCTATGCTTGACGGCGCGGGCAAATGGCGCCAGTTCTGGTCCATTACGCTGCCGCTGCTGAAGCCGGCGACTTTTTTTACCGTGGTGATGGGCATTATCGGAACGTTCCAGCTTTTCGACCAGTCGTACATTTTCTCGGCCGGTTCGGGAGGCCCGAATAACTCCACACTGACGGTTGCGCTTCTCATTTACCAGTACGCGTTCAAAAATCTGGACTTCGGCTACGCCTCCGCGCTTGCGGTCGTCCTGGCGGCCGTCATCCTGATCATTACGCTGATCCAGCGCAGGCTGTTCACCGAAGACAAAAACTAGGGAGGCGTACTCATGACGACTTCATCATCCAAATCCATGAAGGTGCTGCTGTACGCCATCTTGTTCGTCTACGCGTGCATTACGCTCATTCCGTTTCTGTGGGCGCTCTCTTCGTCCTTCAAGACACTGGGCGAGATCGTGTCGGGGAGCATTAACTTCATACCGAAAAATTTTACCCTGCAAAATTATTACGACATCTTCGTCAAAGAGCCTTTGTTCGGCCGGTGGATGTTAAACAGTGCGCTCGTCGCCGTCATTGCCACTGTCTGCAACATCCTGTTCAATTCCATGGCCGGCTACTCGCTGGCGCGGATCGATTTCTTCGGGAACAAGCTGATGTTCGTGCTCATTCTGGCCGTCCAGATGATTCCGGCGCAGCTGACGATCGTCCCAGCGTATCTGATCATGAAGAACCTGAACCTGCTCAATACCTATTCGTCGCTCACGCTGCCGATGATGGCGAACGCCACGTTCATCTTCATGATGCGCCAGTTCTTCGTCAGCTTTCCGAAGGAGCTGGAGGAGGCCGCGCAGCTCGACGGTCTCAGCCGGTTCGGCATCTTCTTCCGGATCGCGCTCCCGCTGGCCCTTCCGGCCCTGGCCGCCCAGACGATCTTCGTCTTCATGGGCGCCTGGAACGAATTCCTGAAGCCGCTCATGTTCATCTCGGATGCGAAGATGTTCACGCTGACGCTGGGCCTGAACACGTTCAAGGGCCAATACATCAGCAACTGGAACTACATCATGGCGGCTTCCATGGTTTTCACGCTTCCGGCCCTGTTGATTTACGCGGTGTTCAACCGCTTTTTCATCAAAGGCGTCACGTTTACCGGCGGGAAATAACAGCCTCCGCTTTCTTTTAAAAGCCTCAGGGACCGAATTTGAATTCGGATTCCGGGGCTTTTTTTGCGCAAAAATGAAAAAAGTTCCGGAATCCTGTAACGAACGGACGCTGTCTGGTACAAATAAGAAGAACGGCAAAAGCACGCCCGTCGGATGAGGCTTCGGATAAGGGAGGGCGCATGGGGCTTGAAGAGCTTTATCGAGAGATTCAACCGCAAATGTACGCATTTTTCTATGTGAAAACGCAAAGCAGAGAGGCCGCCGAAGACCTGACCCAGGAAGTGTTCTACGAGGCGGTCAGGGGGCACGGCTCCTTCAGGGGGGATTCGACGGTCCGGACCTGGCTGTTCGGCATCGCGAAAAATAAGCTGGGCAAATATTACCGGTCCAAAAAATACGGGCAGGAACTGGCGGCAAAACTGGCGGCGGAAAGCCGCGAATCCGTCACGCCGGAGAAGCAGGTGCTGGACCGCGAGGACCGCGATATTTTGCTCGAACGAATTTTCCGGTTGGATGAGGTTTCTCAGGAAATCGTCACGCTGCGCATGTATGCCGAATTGTCCTTCCGGGAGATCGGACAGATTATCGGCGCTACGGAAAACAGCGTCCGGGTACGATTCCACCGGATCAAGCTCCAACTGCACAAAGAGCTGGAGGGATATTATGAACGATAAACATACGGTACGGCACATTATCGAGGATCTGCTGCCGCTTTACGAGGAAGGTCTGCTGAGCGAAGAGACGGCCAGGTGGCTGGAAGCTCAGACCGCGGACGACGCCGATTGCGAGAAGCTCGTCCGCTTGTCGGGACAGAGTCTGCCGAAACCGGAACTGCCGGAGCCGTCCGAGGACTATGCGAAGATGATGGCGAAGATCAACCGGAAGCTGTCTCTTTATCAGCTGTTGTTTATGGCGATTTCGTTCGTGCTGGCTATCCGCACGTCGCTGCTTAACGAAAGCTTCGGCTTTGTTTTGTGGTATGCCGTGCTCGGCTTCGTCACGTATCTGTTTTATAAACAGATGAAAATCGTGTTTTTTCTCTCGTTTGCGCCTGTTTTTCTATGGTCGCTGGGGGACAGTATTTACTCGGCCGTAAACGGTTCGGGAGACGGGGGGATAGGCATGATCGTCGTTGCGCCTATATTTGGGGCTGTCGTGACGGCTTTCATTCACAGCCTGTTTGCCTTTATCGGAAGCTTGATGGGACTGCTGGTGTTAAAGATCAGAAAGACGGGGGAAGAGTCCGAATGAAGACACGTAAGAAGAAAAAGGGAATGTACATCGCGCTGCTGGTGCTTCTTGCCCTGCTCGTCGGTTCGCTGTATAACTCGCTGAACGGGAATCCGCTTAGCAAATGGCTGGCCGGACGGGAGCTGCAGCACTTCCTGGCGGAGCGTTATCCGGAGAAACGGCTGAGAATCGAGAAAGGATTTTATAACTTCAAATTCAAGAATTACGAGTACAGAGTGAGGGAAATCGGAGCAGACGCGGACAAAGGAGAGCCGGCGGAGTATGAATTTTCCGTAGGAGGCTGGATTCCTAAGGTGAGGGTGGACGGCATCCGAACCGCCAGCCTCGATACGGCTCTGATGGAGCGGCTGAGCGGGGAGGCGGCCGCGGAGCTTCAAGCTGCTTTTGCCCGGCGGGTTCCTGCGGTCAGGGAGGTCACTGTCCAGCTTGAGGTCGTCAAAGGACAGCTGGCGGAGAATGCCGCCTGGACTCCGTCCCTGAAGCTGGATGAACCGCTGTACATCCACGTGATGACGGATGCGGCGGGCGCTTCCAAGCAGCAGGTTGCCGAAGCGGCGGGTGAGTTCGGGGCCGTTCTGGATGCCGGAGGGTACGATTACGGGCATGTGACGATTAACGCGAACGTGATGGTCGACAAGGGGGGCAAAGACAAGTACGGCTATGTAAAATACGTCGCGCGCTTCGATAAAGGCGGGAAGGTCAGCGCGAAGGACGTGGAGGAAGTGACGAAATAGCGGACCCGGATTTGCATAGGCAATTGAACAACCCGCTGTACTGCCGATTCCGCTGCCGTGTTTGGCGCCAAAATCCTATGAAAAAGCAAGAACGGTCAAAACTCGTCCTGTCTCCCTTGGTATACTGAGTTCACCCGATACGATCCGGTTACAGCTTAAGGGGGAATGAAGTATGTTAAGTGCAGCGATAGGAATGGTAGGAGCTTTTTTTGTGAGTTTGGTACGCGGAGAAATGCCCGCCGGTACTTTGATTTGGATAGGGGCGGCCGTTGTGCTGGTTATGCTGGGCGAGTTAGTGGAAGCCTGGAAAAAAGGGAGCTTGCGGGAGGAAGGGCCGATTCCGCTCATGCAAACGGCAAAGGCGGCAGGGATCGCTCTTTTGTCGGTAGCGGTCGTGCTGGGCAAGTTCTTGTTCGTCGGGACTATTCTGGCCAAATCGTTTCCGGTGCTGGGGTTGCCCGAATCCAAAGAAGCTCTCGTCTGGTACGGTTCCGCTTCGATTGGAATCACGGTGCTTCTTAGTCCCCTGATCAGGAGGGCGGTGTCCGGGGAGGAAGCCGTTCTGCGGATAAGCTGCGGACTGCTGAACACTCTGCTGACGGCGGCCGGTACGGCCTGGTTGAGCGCGGTTTTTCACGCTCCGGTTCAATTGCCTCTCCACGGGCATGCGGTGATCGGGCTGCTCATGACGCTTGCGATGTACTTCCTCCTGCTGCTGGAGCGGGAAATGAAGCAGGAAGATGGGAAGCAGGAAGAGCCGGGCACGGTGAAGGAGCGCAGCGGGCGCGCTTCGGGAGTCTCTATCCATAAAAGCTCTATGTAAGGAAGCTTAAACCAAGGAACTTGGACGCGCAGTGTTGAGCTGCCGATCCGGCAAGGTAAGGAGCCAATCTGTTAACCGTTTTAATTATGCACGTAAAAAGGCCAGTATCGCGGATATATGCTCCGCGGTATCGGCCTTTTTGTTGGTTAAGATTGAAGCTGAAGCAACTTGTAACGATTCAATATCCTCTGTGATAAATGACTTTGCCGGCGGCGTCAAGGCCTTGGATTTCTTTTAACCCGACTGTGCTGTTCATATTGACCTGTATAAAGGTTCTTTTGTCCGTATTCAGCTTAAAAACGAACAAATCATTTTTGAAATCGGTTAGTTTAATTTCATTTATTTTATCATTGGTGCAATAACCTGCCATGACGAAGTAGGGCTTTTTTGCATCTCCCGCCGTTGCTCCGCCTATTTGAAAATTGGTTATTTCCATATCGGGAAGAGATAGGGCCGTTTCCGTACGAATGATATTCCATGCATTATCCTTAAACGTGAGATAGGACAGCCCCTCGTGGAGTTGATTGTCTTTGGTAAAAAAGAAATAAACAAACGTATCCTCGCCTTCGTGCTTAATCTCTTGTGGTTCAAACTCCGCAAGGGTAAGCCCTTGGCTTTTTTCCACATCCTGTTTTAAAAGAAGAGTGAGTTCGTTCTCTTCCATCCTCTTTTCAATTTTGAAAGGCTGCTTCTCTACAAATGAACAGGAAACGGCCATTAAAAAGAAGGATAAGATGCTCCATTTAATTAATTTCATTTCGGTTCTCGCTTTCTCATAAACAGTCATACCTAATTTTACTGCATTCATCAAGAAAATGGTAAAAGAAAAACCGATACTGCAAGCAGCACCGGCTATATCTTCGAATATATGTGTTTTTTCAGTGGCTCCGCTTATTTCATCCCCGATATCGTATAGTTGTCGATGATGTACTTCTGGAAGATCGCGAAGATGATCAGAATCGGCACGACCATGAAGGCCGAACCGGCCATCTGCAAGGCGAAGTTGCTGTCATACTGGCCTTTCAGCAGCGACAAGCCGACGGACAGCGTGTACAGCTTCTCGTCGTTGGCGATAATGAGCGGCCAGAGGAAGCTGTTCCAGCCCGCGATGAAGGTCAGGATCGCCTGCACCGACAGAATCGGCTTGGAGATCGGCAGCACGATCTGGGCGAAGGTGCGCAGCTCGCTGGCGCCGTCGAGCCGGGTCGCTTCCAGCAGTTCGTCCGGAATCGTGGACATAAACTGGCGGAACAGGAAGACGCCGAACGCTCCGACGAGGCCGGGAAGCACGACGCCGACCAGCGTGTTCGTCAGCTCGATGGAGTTCAGGATCAGATACACGGGAATCATCGTGACCTGTCCGGGAATCATCATCGTGGCGAGCACGAGGTAGAAAAGACCCTCGCGTCCCTTGAAGCGGTATTTGGCGAAGCCGAAGCCCGCCATTGCGTTCAGGAACAGGCCGACGAAGGAGAACAGCACGACGATCAGGGTATTTTTCAGATAGACGCCGAAGTTCATCCGTTCGAACAGGTTTTTGAAGTTTTCCATCGTAAACGTCTCGGGAAACAGGGTGGGCGGGATACGCAGCACTTCACTTTCCGGTTTGAACGCCGACAGAATCATCCAAACGAACGGAATGAGGAAGACGATGCCGCCCAAGGCGAGCAGGACAAACACGAGTCCTTGGAAAAAGGGGCTCGATCCCGATGTCCCTGCGCCAGCCGGACGTAATTTTGCAGCTTTTGCAGCCATAAGCTTTTCCTCCGTTCTTTTTACATGTCCGTATCTTTATTCTGAAGCCGGAATTGAATGAGCGTAATAATGATGATAGCGACGAACAGGACGAACGAGCCCGCCGCGGCGTAACCGAAGTTGCTAAGCTTGAAGCCGTTGTTATAGATGAACAGAGCCACGGACGTAGTGCCGTCCAGCGGTCCGCCCTGCGTCATGACGAACGGTTCTTCGAAGAATTGCAGCCAGCCGATCATAGTCGTGATGGACACGAAGAAAATGGCGAAACGCAGCATGGGAACCGTAATATGGATCATTTGCTTCCAGGTGCTGGCTCCGTCGAGCTGGGCCGCTTCGTAGTACGTTTTCGGAATGCCCTGAAGAGCGGCGACGAAAATAATCATGTTCAGACCCACCGCCCGCCACAAGGCGAGAAGGATCAGGGAGACTTTCGCGATCAGGGGATCGGTCAGCCACGGAACCTTATCGAAACCGGCCGATTCCAGCACGTAGTTGAACAGACCGAACGCCGGGTTGTACAAATAGCTCCAGACGACAGCTACCGCGACTACGTTGGTAACGGAAGGGAGGTAGTAAATGACCCGGAATACTTTGAAAACACGGGAGGCTCCGTAATTGATCAGCAGCGCGATACCGAGCGATAAAATCACGACGCACGGAACCCCGATAATCACGTAAAAAAGCGTGTTGGTAATCGATTTAATAAAAATCGGGTCCTGAAGGACACTGATATAGTTTTTGAAGCCGATGAAGTTGATAGTGGAATAATCGGCAAGACCCGCGAGATCCATATCGGTGAAACTGATAACGAGCGCAATAAAGATCGGCAGCAGCGAGAAAACCGTAAGCAGGATCAGAGTCGGCGCGATAAAAAAGTACGGTGCTTTGCTGTTGCTGAAGCCCTTCATCTCATGTCCCTTCTTTCACTGTCGTCCAGTCCGGTAAAAAGGATGGACCGTTAATAGCCGGACCGGCCCCTGCGGGCCGGTCAGCTTCGGGTTATTTTCCTTCCGTGCGGTTACTTGTTCAAGATTTGCTGAGCCTGCTTGTTGAAGGCATCCAGCTCCGGTTTGACTTCCGCCTGGCCGCGGTAGATGCGTTCAAAGCTTTTCAGGTAAGCCTGGGCGATTTCTTCCCAAGGTTTGATCATCGGCATCGGCTCGGAAGCCTTCATCTGCTCGCCGATCACTTTATAGTTCGGATCTTCCTTCAGGATCGGATCTTCCCAGGCCTTCTTCGCGGCCGGCATCGACTGCGTCATTTCGAGCCATTTCAGCTGGGTTTCCGGCTTGCTCATATAGGCAATGAATTTCATCGCTTCTTCTTTATGCTCCGTATGCTGGAATACCGACAAGTTGGAGCCGCCCAGCGCGGAAATGTTGTTTTCTTTCTTCGGAAGAACGGCCGTGGCCCACTTGCCCTTCAGGTCGGGTGCTTTGTCGTTAATGAGCTTAACCATCCACGGGCCGCTGATGAACATCGGCACGATGCCGTCTCCGCTCAAGCCCTGCACGGCGTCGATACCGAGATCCTTCGGTGCAGAGCCGTTCTTGAAGAAGCTGTTGAGATAATCCACGGCTTCAACGAACTGCGGCTGATCGAACAAAGGCTGTTTGCCGTCCAGCAGCTTGGAGCCGTTTTGACGGGCGAACATGAAGGTCAGGGACTGCTCCTTCGGATCGAGCGAGATACCGTACTTGCCGCTGCCGCGTTTGGTCAGCTTCTGGGCTGCGTCCTGAAGCTCTTCCCACGTTTTCGGCGCCTCGTTATAGCCCGCCTCTTTAAGAAGGTCCGTGCGGTAGTAGAGAACGCGGGTGTCGATGTACCACGGTACGCCTACCGTTTTATCTTCATATTTGGTCGTTTGGATCGAACCCGGATAGAAATTGTCTTCTTTGATTTCGGGATATTTGTCCGTCATCGGTTTGAGGTCCATCAGAGCGCCTGCCGCCGCGAATTCCGGGATCCAGGTCGTTCCCATCTGCAGAACGTCCGGACCCTTCTTGGAAGCGACCGCCGTAAGCAGCTTGTCGTGAGCCGAGGCCCAAGGCAGCGCCTGCACGTTGATTTTGATGTTCGGATTATCCTTCTCGAACTGCTCCGCGATTTTCGGAAGGGATTTCGCTTCTTCGCCCATTCCCCATACGTTCAGCGTCACCTTTCCTCCGGACTCTCCGCTGCCTTTATCGCTGCTGCCCGCGCCGCTTCCTCCGCAACCCGATAGAACGCTTGTCAAAAGAACCGTAGTCGCAATGCCCGCCGCCCAATTTTTCCGTTTCATACTGTCTGCCTCCCGTAGGAATCCTTATTATGGTGATAGTTTACCCTTAATCGTAAAAGGTTAAATGTTAGCTGAAAAGCAATCGAAACGTTTCGAAATCATTATAAAACATCCTGGAACCGTATTCAAGTTCTATTTTGGAGAAGTGTAAACCGCTTACAAATCCCCGATTTCTTGTCAAATTCCGTTTGACTTCATTAGAAAAGGAGGGTTATAATTCAAATCAAAGAAAATCGAAACGTTTCACTTAACGTTCTATGTAAGCATTTTGCGAATTGCTTCGGCACTCGTGTCCATTAAAACTTCTACAACTAAAAGCAAAAAAATCTGCGCGAGGAGGCGGCGGAATGACGGAACAAGAGCTGCTGGCTAGGATAAAGGAAATGACGCTGGAGGAAAAAATCGCTCAGCTGCTGCAGCTGGCGGGTCCTTTTTTTGAAGGGGCGGACGGGCAGATTACCGGCCCTATGGCTTCCATGGGCATTACCGGCGAGATGACGGCAAACGCGGGCTCCGTCCTGGGCGTAGCCGGTGCCGGGCAGGTCAAGGCCGTCCAGGACGCTCACCTGCGCCGCAGACCGAAAGCGATTCCGCTGTTGTTTATGGCGGACGTCGTGCACGGATACCGGACAATCTTCCCGGTACCGCTGGCGACCGGCTGCTCCTGGGATATGGAGCTGGCCGAGAAAAGCGCGGAAATCGCGGCGAGAGAAGCCGCCGTATCCGGCGTGCACGTGACCTTCGCCCCGATGGCCGACCTGGTGCGCGATCCCCGCTGGGGACGCGTAATGGAGTCGACGGGCGAAGACCCGTACCTGAACGGGGAATTCGCGCGGGCTTTCGTGCGCGGATTCCAGGGCGCGGACCTGACCGGCGACAAGGAGCGGGTGGCGGCCTGCGTCAAGCATTTTGCCGCCTATGGCGCCGGGGAAGGCGGCCGCGATTACAATACGGTGGACATGTCGGAACGCCAGCTCCGGGAGCAGTATCTGCCGGCTTACAAGGCCGCCCTGGAGGAAGGCTGCGAGATGGTTATGACGTCCTTTAATACGGTGGACGGCATTCCGGCCAGCGGCAACAAACGCCTCATGCGCGATCTGCTGCGCGGGGAATGGAACTTCGACGGCGTCCTGATCTCCGACTGGGGAGCCGTCAAGGAGCTGATTCCGCACGGGACCGCCGCGGATGAAGCCGAAGCCGCCCGCCGGGCAATCGAGGCGGGCGTCGATATCGAGATGATGACCGCGTGCTACGTGCATCATCTCCCGGCATTAGTCGCTTCGCGGGAAGTCGACGAAGCCCTCATCGACGAAGGCGTGCTCCGCATTCTGCGGCTCAAACAGAAGCTCGGCTTGTTTGACGATCCGTACCGCGGCGCGGATGAAGAGCGCGAGCAGGAAGTGGTGCTCTGCGCCGATCACCGCCGCGCGGCAAGAGAACTGGCGCAGAAATCGTGCGTTCTGCTCAAGAACGAAGGCGTCCTGCCGCTGAAGCCGGACCGCAGCATCGCCCTGATCGGCCCGTTCGCCAAGAGCGGCGACATTCTCGGGCCGTGGTCGTGGCTCGGCTCGCAGGACGAAGCGGTGCCGCTGTACGACGGCCTGGCCGCGCACACCGATCCGTCCCGGATCACGGTTGCGGAAGGCTGCGGCATCGAGAGCGGCACGCCGGAGCAAACCGCGGCCGCGCTGGAAGCGGCGCGCGGCGCCGATGTGATCGTGCTGGCGCTGGGCGAGCACTCCGGCATGAGCGGCGAGGCTTGCAGCCGCGGAGACATCCGGCTGCCGGAAGCGCAGCTGAGGCTTGTCGCCGAGCTGCGGACGCTCGGCAAGCCGATGGCGGCCGTGCTGTTCAACGGCCGCCCGCTCGACCTGCACGGCCTGATCGATCAGACGGACGCCGTGCTGGAGGCCTGGTTCCCGGGCACCGAAGGCGGCGCGGCGATCGCCGATCTGCTCTTCGGCCGGGCAAACCCGTCCGGAAGGCTGTCCATGAGCTTTCCTTACAGCGTCGGACAGGTGCCGGTCTATTACAATCACTTTAATACGGGACGGCCCAAAGATGCGCAGGACGCCCAGGAGCATTACGTTTCCAAATATCTGGATATTCCCAACGAGCCTTTGCTTCCTTTCGGCTTCGGTTTAAGCTACACGACCTTCGCCTACGACACTCCGGCACTTGACTCGCCGGGCATGACGGCGGAGCGGCCTCTGACGGTACGGGTCAATGTGACCAATACGGGAGAGACCGCAGGAGAAGAAGTCGTACAGCTCTATATACGTGACATATCGGGTGAGGTTGTCCGTCCGGTCAAGGAATTGAAGGCGTACCGGAAATTATTCCTGAAGCCGGGCGAAACGGCCGAGGTTCGGTTCGACCTGACCGAAAAACAGCTCCGTTACCATCATTCCGACTTGAGTTTTGCAAGCGATCCGGGAGAGTTTGCCGTCTTCGTCGGCCCGAACAGCCGTGATGCCGCAGAGCTCCGGTTCCGACTAACGAAGTAAAGAAAGCGAGTGAACATCACCATGACCCAGTTGAAGGATCGGTCGTTACAACTTAAATCGGGCAGCCTGCATTTCTCCTTCCTGAACAGCGGGGATATCGCGGAAATTGTATCCGGTTCTACCCTGATCAACCAGTGGATCGGAAATCCGCTGGACGGCTCCATGAACAACCTGTATCTGCGTCTTCACCGTAAAGAAGGCATTCGGGCGTATCCTCTGCTCGGAGTCCGCTCGGCCAGCCTTATAAGCCGGAAGGAGTCCGGCATCGTTTGGAACGGAGAGGTCGAAGGCATTTCCTACGAAGTCACGTTTACGCTGACTCCGCAAGATATTTGGTTTTGGGACGTGCTGTTGACGAGAGGAACCGGGGATACCCCGGTTGATATCCTGTACGGGCAGGATCTCGGTCTAGCGGACAAAGGAGCGGTCCGGAGCAACGAAGCGTACATGTCCCAATATATCGACCACAGCGTTTACCGGGACGAAAAGCGCGGGTATGCCGTCTGTTCCAGACAGAACCAGCCGCAGGGCGGGGCTTTTCCGTATGTGCAGCAGGGTTCGTTGACCGGAGCGGAAGGATACTCCACCGACGGCTTCCAATTTTACGGGCTTTCCTATAAAGAAACGGATAAGCCCGAAGCGTTAGCCCGTCCTCATCTCGCCAATGAGATTTACCAGTACGAGTTTGCTTATACGGCGCTGCAATCCGTTCGTGTCGTTCCGGGTGTGGAGCCGGTTCGGTTCGTTTTTTACGGGCTATTCAAAGAGAATCACCCGGAAGCCGTTACCGCTCTCGAGTTCGGCTCGGAAGTTTCCGCAGCCTGGGAGCAGGCCGAGGCTTTGAACGCGGTTGCCGGCGGCAACGGCGACAGTGTCAGCGGAACCGGCAGTGGCACTGGCACTGGCACTGGCACCGAAACTGGCATCGGCACCATAAGCGGCTCCACCGCCCGGGAACCGGTGCGTTTGTCGGATGACATCGGACCTCCGCTTACCGGTTTGACGATGACTGCGGAAGAAGTGGCCGGATATTTTCCCGTCCGCCGTCTGGAAGAATCACTGGAGGGCGAGCTGCTTTCTTTTTTCACGGAAACTAACGAGCACGTCGTCCTGAAAGCCAAGGAGCTCCGCGTCGAGCGTCCCCACGGCCATATTCTGATGAGCGGGGATAACGCCCGTCTCCGGGAATCCGTTTTGACATCGACCGCCTACATGTACGGCCTGTTCAATTCCCAGCTGACCGTGGGCAATACTTCGTTTAACAAAATGCTGACGAACGCCCGCAATGCTCTCAACGTCTCCAAAACATCGGGGCAGCGCATCTATATCGAAACCGGCGGGAAATTTCGTCTGCTGACGATGCCGTCCCTGTTCGAAATCGGGTTCAACTATACCCGCTGGTATTATAAGCTGGCCGATGACACGGTCGTCGTAACCGTCTTTACGGCGGCGGACGCGCCGGAGATCCGTCTCCAGCTTCGTTCCTTCCAGGGCAAAACCTACCGTTACCTGGTCACTCATCAGGTTTCGATGAACAACAACGAATATGAAGCTCCGTTTCATCTGTCGGTACAAGAAGACGGTCAAACGCTCCTATTTACGGCGGATGCGGCCTCGGACAGTGCACAGGTATGGCCGGATCTTACCTACCGCATGCAGATCGCGGGCGCTCCGGTGCGCTTGACCGACGAAACGCGTCTTGCCCCGAGGGCTGAGCCGGGCTCCGCTTCCCTGGCCGTGCTGGAACTGGGAAAAAGCGCCTCCTGGAGCATGATCGTCCAAGGTCTTTTGCGCGGGGAGGAGAGGGCGTTTGCTGACCGGGAAGCGGATGCGGAAGCGGAGCGTTACCGTGCGTTCCTCGGCTCTGTCATGAACGGCTTCCACCTGTACCGGGCAGGCGGCGAAAACGATCCGGAGCTGGCGAAAATGAACGTGCTGGCCTGGTGGTACACCCACAACATGCTCGTTCATTACTCCGTTCCGCACGGCCTGGAACAGTACGGCGGAGCCGCTTGGGGAACGCGCGACGTATGCCAAGGCCCGTCCGAATACTTCCTGGCGACGGGGAAATACGGCGAGGTCCGGGACATTCTCCGGACCGTGTTTTCCCATCAGTTCGAAGACGACGGCAGCTGGCCGCAGTGGTTCATGTTCGACCGGTATTCCCGCATCCAGCAGGAAGAAAGCCACGGCGACGTCATTGTCTGGCCGCTTAAGGTGCTAGCCGATTATTTGAGCGCCACCGGGGATTTCTCCGTCCTGGACGAGCAGCTTCCGTATACGCAGCGCCACGGAGGGGACTTTACGGAAGAGACCGCTTCCCTGCTGGAGCATGCCGTCAAGGAAATCGGCTACATCCGCAGCCATTTCCTGCACGACACCCATCTGTCCTCCTACGGGGACGGAGATTGGGACGACACCCTTCAGCCGGCTAACGCCCAGCTGAAGCGGTTTATGGTCAGCTCCTGGACCGTGTCGCTGACCTATCAGGTCTTCCGCCAGCTTTCCGGCGTGCTGGCGGACAGCCGCAGCGCGCTGGCGGCGGAGCTGCGCGGCATGGCGGACGGCATCCAGGCCGATTACATGCGCTATATGCTGCCGTCCGAAGCATCCGTGATCCCCGGCTTCTTGTATATGGAGGAGCCCGGCAAAGCCGAGAAAATGCTCCATCCAGAGGATGAGAAGACGGGGATCACCTACCGGCTGCTGCCGATGACGCGCAGCATGATCAGCGAGCTCCTGACGCCGGAGCAGGCGGAAGCCCATTACCGCCTCATCAAGGCGGAAATGTACTGTCCGGACGGCGTCCGGCTCATGAACCGGCCCGCGAATTACGCGGGGGGCGTCAGCACGAACTTCAAGCGTGCGGAGCAGGCCGCGAACTTCGGCCGCGAAGTCGGCCTCCAGTACGTGCACGCGCACATCCGCTTCGTCGAAGCGATGGCGAAGCTGGGCAAGACCGGCGAAGTATGGCGCGGGCTCCAGATGATCAACCCTGTCCGCCTGCAGGACGTGGTACCGAATGCGGAACTCCGCCAGAGCAACGCGTATTTCAGCAGCTCCGACGGGAAGTTCAACACGCGCTATGAGGCGCAGAAGCGCTTTAACGAGCTGCGCGACGGCAGCGTGCCGGTCAAAGGCGGCTGGAGAATTTACTCCAGCGGCCCGGGAATTTACATGAACCAGCTCATTTCGAACGGTCTCGGCATCCGGATGGACGCCGGAAGTCTCATCGTGGACCCTGTGCTGGGCGAAGAGCTGGACGGTCTTTGCTTCCAGTTCCGCATTCTGGACCAGCCGGTGACCTTCGTGTACCACCTGAGCGGCCGTGAAGTTTCCCGCGTCACGCTAAACGGACACGAAGCGTCCGCCGAGAGACTGCCAAACCGTTACCGGACGGGAGGACTCCGTCTGAGCGGCGAGCAGTTGAAAAGCCTGACCGAGGAAGGGCCGAACGTGATCGAAATTTACAGCTAAAGGCGAAGCGAAAGGCGATCTTCACGGATCGCCCTTTTGCATCTCTTTTACCGGTTCATTTAATGGTATAGTAAATAAATAGAAGCGTGAGTACGGAGTGTGGAAGGGTAAACAAAACCAGAGAAAACAGCGAATGCAACAAGGTTAGGAGCGAGAATAGTGGTAAGCATTAAAGATATCGCAAAAAAAGCCGGCGTATCCATTTCGACGGTATCTTACGCGCTGAACGGCAGCCCCAAGGTAACCGACGAGACGTGCGCCCGGATTTTGGCGATCGCCAAAGAACTGAACTATACTCCGAATGCGGCAGCCCGTACGCTAAAAAAGCGGGAAAGTAAAATTATCGGCGTCTTTCTGACCGATTTCAGCGGACCTTTCTACGGACATCTTTTGCAGGGAATCAAGGAGTATTTAAACGGGCACGATTACGAGCTTATCGTCTGCAGCGGGTCCCAGTCCCACCGTTTCCTGCCGGAACGGATGATCGACGGGGCCATTATCCTGGATGCCGCTTTTACCGACGAAGAACTGCTGCAGCATGCGGACCGGGGCCATAAAATCGTCGTGCTCGACCGCGAGTTGATTCACCCGAACATCAATCAGGTGCTTCTGGACAACAAGGCGGGGGCCAATCTGGCTACCGATTACGTCCTGGAAAAAGGTCACCGTAAGCTATATGTGGTAGCGGGGCCGCAAGATTCTTACGATTCCGACAAGCGCTTACATGCCGTCCGGCAAACCGTAGGGCGCTACAAGGATGTGGATTGCAGCGAGCTGCCGGGCAGCTTCGATAAAGAGTCGGGAGAGAAAGCCGCACGTCGCATTCTGGAAGAATACAAGGAGCCGGCCGCCGTTCTTTGTCTCAACGACGAGATGGCGGTTGGCGTCTATAACACCGTGGCGGAAACGGATTACCGCATCGGCGAGCACATCCATATTATCGGCTTCGATAATATCGAGCTGTCGGCTTACGTCAGCCCGCGGCTGGCTACGATCGACTATTCCAAGCACAAGTGGGGCGCGCTGGCGGCGGAACAGCTTTTGAAGTTGATCGCCGGCGAGAAGGTCGAACACGAACGGATCTACGTCACGCTGGTGAAGGGCGAGTCGGTGGGGGATGTGTAGAAAGAGAGAAAGATGCTTATGTAAAAGCCCTGGCTATAAAGCCGGGCTTTTTTTATAGTCACTAACCTCCATAAATTTTCTTTAGATTATAGAGAAAAAAACAAAAGTGTCATATAATTATGGGAATATTATGATTTAAAAGGGGTTACAGGATGAAAGTTAGAAATTTATTAAAAATGTTAGTATTCGGATTATGTACGGTGGGTTTGTTCGAGAATGAACGAGCTTCTGCGGCGACCAACGAGCAAGCGACGAAGATTTATTTGAAAGTAAACGATCCTAAGGCTTACATAGACGGTAAAGAAGCTATCATGCCGACTGCTCCGGTACTGATGAAGGACACTACAATGGTTCCTTTTCGTTTTATCGGCGAATTGTTGGGAGCGGAAGTGAAATGGGAGCAGCCGACCCGAACGGTCACTCTTACCGTTCCGGGACGAAGCGTAAAGCTGTCCGTAGGCCAGCCTTCCGCAACAGTTAATGAGACGAGCCGTCCGCTGGACCACCCGGCGGCCATTGTGGAAGACACCACATTAGTTCCGCTTCGTTTTATAGCTGAGAGTTTGGACCGCCTTGTCATGTATGATCCGGATACGAAAGGAATTACGATTACGGCCAAAGGTGAAAGTGATTTGCCGGGCGTGCCAAAACCCGCGGAGCAGGCAGTTAAAAGATTGGATTATGCGTCCGTGGACACATTAAAGGCCGGAATCGTAAAGCGGTTTATATTTATAAACGACCCCAATGGAATAACCACCACATTTTCGATGGAGAGTTTATCGGGGTTTACAGCCGATAACGCGGACAATATCTACCTCATTGATGTGGACTTGGAACGTAACATGGGAGAAGAGTACGGTGTTTCCGTAATCAATACCAAAGACGGTGACAACCGGAGCCTGAAACAGGCCGTTAAGATAGACGATAGGTTCAACATCCAATATAAGAATAAGACGAATGTGACGGAAACGATTAGTTACCGCAATCTCATCCCTAAGAAGCTGTATTACGACGCGGCAAGTGGCAAATTATATTTAATAGCCAATGTGGAGAGAAAAGATATCACCACAGTGTTTTACGAGATCATGCCTGATGTAAAGTTGATCACCTATCATGATGAGGTTGTTACGGATAATGCCAACAATTTCTTTGCTACTTTGAATGGAAAAGAGTTCTTCTACAGCAACACATTTAAGGAAAGAATATACAAAGTGGAGCCGGGTAAAGAAGCCGTAACAACCGGCTATTTAAAAGAAGGCTATGTGCAGAAGCTCGTCTCGTCCATACACAACGGTTCGATCTATTTGCTGGACCAGGAGAGTAAAACCATCTCCCGTCTGAGAGAAGACGGTTACGCGGATGAAGTCGCCAAAGTCAAGATCGATAACATATACGGGGCGGCTGCGAGAGGCGGGTACTTTTATATTGCCGACGACAAGGGCTTTTATAAGGTAGACATCAACGGCAAAGCAGAGGATTACGTAAAATTGGACGACGTAATGATTAATCAGGGTTTGTATGACCCTAAAACGAAAACATATGTAAAAATGGTTCCCGGCGTCGACGGCTGGGAAGACTTTCCCTCGGAGAATACTTCAAGGACCGGCGAGAAACTGACGGAGCTGAAGGAATTGAAAAGAGGGGTGGAATTCACTGTCACCGCCAAGGGGAATATTATTCTTTTCGATGCGAAGGAAAGACTGCTGAAACGGATTAATATATATCCAGAATAAATAGCCCTGCCACCCTCTTTGAAGGCGAACCTTTTGAATGATGAAAGGTTCGCTTCTTTAATTTATGAGAACACCTCTTTCCGGTTTGTCTGGCTACCCGCGCGGTGATAAGATAGGGGGAGGAAGGGGAAGAGGGTTATGGCGAGACAACGGGCGTTTACTAAATCGGAGCTGCTGGACGCGACCGAGCGCTTATTGATGGAGCGCGGCTATAACGGCTTTCATCTGAAAGCCTTGTCCGAAATGCTATCGGGCGCAAGAAGCACAATCTACGAATATTACGCCAACAAGGAAGAAATCGTCGCGGCCTGTATGCGCAGAACGATGGAGCAGACGATCGAGGCTTGCGAAGGGATCGAGCAGCTCGAACCGGTAGCGGCCATAAAAAAAGTGCTGCTTATTTTTCTGGAGCTGTCGAACTTCCATACGCTGATGCTGGCGGCCCCCAAAATCGACGAAACGGCCTCGGACAAAGCGAGACGGGATCTTGAATTTTTGAATGAAGGCCATGCGGACTTGAAAAAAAAGCTGACCGCTCTGTTCCAAAAAGCCCAGGAAGCGGGCACGCTGAGAGCGGACATTCCTCTTCCGGTGATCACGGCGGTTTTTTTTCATGCGATCGACACGCCGAATTGGCTGAATGTGCCGACCGAGGAATGGGCGGACATGCTTTTTGGCCTCTGGTGGAACGGCGGAGGGAATCCTCTGACTAAATGAACCGGGGTACCCGTCTCAAGGAACCGCGGAGTTCCGGCAGCCCCTTTTCCATAAGTTAAATTTGACGGCTATGTCGCTAAAAGACGTCTGCCGCTAAAGCTGACCTTGCTGAAGCAGTCAGCCTGCGGCACATGCCGAATTATAAAAAAGCCATCTTTCCGGCTGCCCTGAGGCACCGGAAGATGGCTTTTTTTGCTGACGCCGCTGACGCCGCTGACGCCGCTGACGCCGCTGACGCCGCTGACGCCGCTGACGCCGCTGACGCCGCTGACGCCGCTGACGCCGCTGACGCCGCTGACGCCGCTACGCCCAGCTTATTCCGTTGAAGCGCCGATCCGCCTTATTCGCCGAGCACGCCTTCATCGGCTGTCTGACGCTGCGGAATGGACGATTTGCTCAGCACGACAGGAACTTTGACCGTGGTTTTGATGGCCGGGTTCTTGGCGGATGAGATGGTGACGGTCAGCTCGACGTTGACGACCCCGCTGTTCGGAACGAACTTCAGAACACCGTTGTTGTCGACATAAGCTTTGTTGGAGCTGTTCGTTACCTTGTACACGATTCCGTCCGTTTTAGGGAGCTGCAGAACCGGCTGGTTGATTTTGCGCGTATTGACGATTTTGGCTTTAAAATCGTCCTTCGCTTTGGCGACGCGGTCGCTCTCCAGGTTGGCGATACGCAGGGAGCTGTAAGCCGTGTAGGAGATGCCGTCCACGTTGTTGCCGAACTCGTCGATCTTCTGAGCGATTACGGCGAGCTTGTAGGTGCCTTCCGCAAGCTGTTTCACCTTCAGGTCGCCGTTTGCATCCAATTCTCCGTCCACATAAGAACCGTCGATGCCTTCGAACGAGTAAACGCCCGGCTCGATCAGCTTGAGGCGGCCGTTAGCGTCGGTCTGTGTGATTTCGTCCAGGATGCCGATTTCTTTGTCATCGAGTCCTACAGCCCAGAGGGAAATCGCGTTCACGTCCTTGGCCGTCAGGCGGAAGGAAAGGTCGGTTGCGGTCGGGGAGCCGTCACGATTATCGGGATAAATGGCATTTTCCGTTTGCTCCAGTTCCTGCAGACCGAATCCGGTTTCCGGCTTATCTTGGCCGACGTGAACGGCGAAAGGCAGGTGCAGCGAAGGCTGGCCGCTTCTTTCCAGAAGCACTTCGCCTTCATAAACGCCCTTAACCGCATTGTTCTTCGGTGTTACGGACAAATAAAAACCTTTGGAAGCGCCGGCTGCAACGGTCAGTTTACCGTTTTGCAGACCGAGCAGCTGGGCGGTCAGGTTGTTGACATCCGGTGTTTTGGTCGGAGCGTTCGGATCCGACGTTACGTTCGGATGCAGCACGACTTTGGCCGAGTATGTCACGCTTTGCTTCGATACGTTCTTCAGCTGAAGCTCCTTCTGGGCGTTCGTTCCCGGAGCCAGAAGGCCGAAGCTGACGGACGGGTTGTAGTTCGTCACGGCTTGCGGCTGCCAGTACTTATCGAGAATGGTGATCGGCTCCACGGATTGGAGCAGCGCCTGCGTCTTCACGGCAGTACCCACGTTAGCACGGCCTGCGCCCTGCGAGTAGACGTCGTACAGCTTGCCGTCCAGGTCGCTGATCTTGTCCGACGTGTTAGCCAGCGCAGCGCGGATATCCAGCGGCGACCAGTCCGGATGCTGCTGTTTCAGCAGCAGCGCAAGTCCGGCTACGTGCGGAGTGGCCATGCTGGTACCGCTGATGCGGCTGTAGGCGGTATTGTAGTTCGCGTTCGGTTTTTGCTTGCCGTAGGCAGGCCATGTGGACAGAATGCTCACACCCGGCGCGCTGATATCCGGCTTGATGCTCAGGTCGCCGTCCACATTCGGACCGCGGGAGCTGAACGTCGCCATCGTATCGCCCGGGATTTCGCTCTTCGGATAGTTGGCCCCGAAAGCGAGCTTCAGCGTCTGGCCTTGAGCGGCAAGGGCTTTTCTGGCGAGAGCGCGGCCTTCCGTGCCTTTCATATCGAAGGTCGGAATGTACTCGAAGCCGTCGCCCAGGTAAGCGGCGGACCCGATGAAGCCGTCCCGGCCGATGACCGATTCAGAAAGATCGGCTTTAGTCGCGTCTCCGCGTTCGGTGTTGCCGTTGAAAATAATCGCCGCTTTCGCGCCTCTTTGCTTGGCGTTGGCGATTTTGTCCACGAAGGCAAGATTGCCGCGTGAAATCAGCACGACTTTGCCGGTTACGTCTTTGCCTTCATAATCCTGAGGCTGACCCAGGTTGACGTATACGACGTCCCTAGGATTGGTGCCCAGAATGGAGGCGAAGTTTTCCTGGCCGGTTTCCCAGGCCATCACGTTGAGACTGTATCCGGAGGCCGATGGCGTTACCGGCGAAGTTGCGGCCGCACCGGCGCTGACGGGCGCTGTGTAGACCGCCTCCGTTACGGATGCCGTGTACTGCGTTTTCGGGCTGGTTACGGCGCCGACGGAGATAGCGAGCTGCGAAGTGGCGGGCGAGCCCAGCGAATAGTAGTAAGGCCCTTTGTCCGCCGCGTTGCCGTTCGCGATAACGGCGGTTACGCCGCCGAGCACGGCGTTGTTGATAGCCACGACATCGGGAGAGTTAGGATCTTTCTCGGCGTCGGAGCCGAGCGACAGGTTAATGACGTTCATGCCGTCTTTAACCGCATGCTCGATGCCGTCGATGACCTGAGCCGAGGAGCCGGACGATTTGCCCGTTTCGGGATTCCGGCCGAGCACTTTATATACATACAAATCGGCCTCGTAAGCGACGCCTTTTTGAACGATGTCCGAGCTTGGGTTGGATGCTCTTCCTACGATCGTTCCGGATACGTGGGTACCGTGAGAGGTCCCTTCAAATCCGGTGCCGTAAGGGTCTTCCTCCGGAGTAAGCGGAGGTTCTTCGTATGGGTCGTTATCCTTCTCGAAGGAATCGTAGCCGCCTTTGTAGGCATCCTTCAAGTCGGGGTGAAGATAGTCGACTCCGGTATCGATAACGCCGACTTTGAGGCCTTTGCCGGTGAGGCCTTTGGCCCAGGCGACATCCGCGCCGATCTGTTTCAGCGGGGTAATGTCAAAATTGGGGCTGCTGACATCGAGCCCTTTCGGTTCGTCTACGGGGATAGGGAAATAGTTGGCGCTGGGGTGAATCGATTTAACGCCGGCCAGTTTTGCCAGCGCGGGAATTTTGTTGGCCGGAACGGTTACTTCCAGTCCGTTCAACACTGTATTATACTGGTAATTGACCTGAAGGTTAATTCCGCTGCTTTTGGCAGCGCTTACGAGAGCGGTCTGCTCCTGCGTGATGGCCGATTCGGTAGATTCGGCTGCCAGAGCGGACATGCCCAGCTTGGCGGCGTATTTGCCTACGGCGACCGGCTGATTTTGCAGCTGGACAATAACACGAACGGAATTCGTGGAGGCCGTATTCAGTTTCGGGGAAATATACCCCTTGACCTGGCCCGGGAGCGAGTTTGTACCGGGATTCAGAGAACCATTGAGCTGGGTACGCGGATGGATGCTTTTGCCGGACTGGGCTGCACTGGCATGAGGCAGCGCCGTGCCTGCAACGAATGCAAACGCGAGCGACATCACGGATAATTTTTGGATGAGATGGCGATTTTTCAACTAGTTCCCTCTTTTCATTCATATTTGAACAATAAACGAGCTAGTGAACGATCCGGAACCTCCTCTCTTTTCAAAATTAGGCCTGTACAATATGTTAGACAGTTCCTAAAGGTCGTGTATTCCATAAAAACTGGCTAATTTTAGTTTTTTTACAGAAAATATTTTATTTTCGTGAGAAATGGGTTGGAAATTGCCTTTAAAATGAGCCTTGCTCGGCTTTTCTTGCGGGCTTATAGTGGGAGATAGAGGATACAAGGGTGAGGGGGGCTCTGGGGGAAGATGGATGCGAGACTGCACGACTTATTCCGGCCCGTTCAGGCGAATGGAAGAGTTTCTACCTATATATATGAAGAAAAAGGGCCGTCCCCCGTTATCAAGCCGTACGTATGCTGCTATTGGCAGTCCGAACCGCGCGGAACCGGGGGGAAGCAGCTGCTCCTTCAGCCGGGTGCGGTGGACAGGGTTCTTCCCGACGGATGTACGGATATCATATTTACGGAGAATCTGATAACGGGTGAACTGGATGTAAAGTACTGTGGGACTTTCCAGCAAGCTTTTACCATTTCCTACGCGGACGGGGCACCTGTGAGAAAGTTCGGAATCCGTTTTCTGCCCGGCGGGGCGTATCCGTTTCTGAAGACGGCGGTATCCGAGTTTCACGATCAGGCGGTTGCGGCCGGGCAAATCGGCCCGGTTATCGGGGCGGAGACCGAGGAACGTGTGCGGGAAGCCCGATCTTTCGGGGAAAGAATCGGAGCGGTCGAAGCGTGTCTGGTGCGGCAGCTGAGTGACAAGGGAACGGACGGGGACGTCCGGATGAAGAACGTGCTGTACCGCGTTTTTATTTCGGGCGGCGTGGAGACGGTAAGCGAGCTGGCGCGGTCCGAAACCATCAGCACGAGACAGCTTCACCGTTCGTTCAATCAATGGGTGGGCCTCAGCCCGAAAAAGTTCGCTGAAGTGGTGCGGTTTCAAACGCTCCTCAGGGACATTCAGGCCGGTTCCGTCACCGATTGGGCGGCTGCGGCCGCAGAGCGCGGATTTTTCGATCAGGCTCATATGATCCGCGAGTTCAAAAGATTTTACGGGGCATCGCCGATAAAGGCGGCAGCGGAATACCGGGGCATGTCCGATTTATCCTATCTGTAAGCGGTCGGGTTTGGTTATACTGATATCTATCTCGGATGGAACAAGAAAGGATGGGATTACCTATGAGCGGAGTTATGCAAATCAGGGATCATCTTCTGGACGAGCTGGAGCTGTCGGTCCGGACAAGCGAGGCGCTGATCCGGCGGATCGGACCGGAGGAGTGGGGGTTCGCCCCGGGAGAAAACATGCGGACGCTTCTGCAGCTCGTCCATCATATTGCCGCTTTGCCCGCCTCGGACCTGGCCATTTTGCAGGAAAAATCGCAGCCGGAGGTTGAACTTGTCGAGAACGGCGCGCAGGACATAACGGACCCTGAACAGCTGGCGAAGCGGCTGCGGACTCACTTCGATACGCTGAAAGCATATATGGTTTCGCTGAGCGAAGACGAGCTTTTGAACAAAGAGACGAAAGCCTTCTATTTGGAGCACGGCATGCCTCAAATCAAATGGCTGATCGAAATCGTGACGCATCTTTTCCACCATCGTTCGCAGCTGTACAATTATTTGAAGCAGAACGGTCATGAATTGAACTTCTTTATGCTGTACGCTTAAAATAAAAAAACAGGAAGGAGCCGCACTCCTTCCTGCAGTCCGGCCGCCGTTAGACCGGCGGAAGGATCGTCAAGTCTTATTGCGGGACCCGCCGGTTGACCGGCGGGTTCTTTCTTTTGGGCAGCTATGGGGATCAGGAGCGGTTCAGCCGTCTTCTCGCGAGGAACTGCTTGTACTGGAAGTAAACCGTGCAGCCGATGCAGTAGCCGAGCAGAGCGGTGCCGGCGGCCGCGAGCAGCATGCCGGCAAATACGTAGCCCGCAGCCGTCCAGCCGACAGCGAACGAAAGCACGGACAGGAGGAGGAACAGCACGGCGAGCACGTTGTTGAAGCGCTGAAGCTCCGCCGCCTGGGTTTCGCCGTCCGTCCGGAGGAAAGGCTTGGCCGCCTGCACGAACAAGTTCCACCGAAGCAGCAGCCCCGCCAGCTGTACGGCAAGAAGCAGGCCGAGCAGCCAAGGCTGACGGGCAGCGAAGGTAAGCGCCACGAACAGGACGATGCCGGCCTGATTCGCTTTGATATAGGACATAGGGATTTCCTTCAAGAAGATCACCTCACGGGTTTTCAAAGATTTATAACCAACTTAACCGATAGGTTTTAAGAAGTCAATTCGCAATCCTTTCCATTCCTTCGGTGCAAGTGTGTTTCCCGTCGTTTCCGCTCCGTACGCTTACAAAATCTTCAAGCATACTTAACGCAGCGCTGACATAGTACTGGTAGAGTAAGGGACATGCAGGAACAACTGAATATCCAAGGGTAAGAGTCCAGGAGAAAACCCTTTATGCACAAACGATAAATGTCTTGCTTCGGCATTTTCCGGTTTGATGGATAGAGGGTTTTTTTGTTGTTCTCGCCCATTGGCCGTCCGGAACCGATCCGGATATCTCATTCGAAAGGAATGGATCAGAAATGAGAAGATTCTCCCGGTTTTTGAGCCTGTTTCTAACCGCCGCTTTACTGTGCGGTACGGCTCCGCTTGGCCTGTTCGATGCGGCGGCATATGCTGCCGACCCGGGGAGGAAGGCGCTGGATGTCCGCAAGACGCTGACTCCGCCCGTAATCGACGGCAGGCTCGACGAGTCGCTCTGGAATATCAGCGAAACGATGAATGTCCGGACAGGCGAGGGCACGTTCAAAAACGCCCGGTTCGGGTTGTTGTGGGATAACAAGTATTTGTATATCGGCGTGAAAGCCGAGGACGACACGCTGATCCACAACGGAACGGGGTACTGGTTCGAGCAGGACAATATCAATTTGTTCTTCGATCCGACCCTGCATCAGTCGGCGCCTTTTGCAGCCGACGATATGCAGGTGGGATTCGTGTACAAACCCGGCTCTACGCCGGAATTTCATTTCGGGGCGGCGCTGGGCAACCACAGCGGCAAAGACGAGAAGAAAATCTTGAGGGCAGTCGGCACCGACCAGGGCGGATGGACGCTGGAAACCGCGATTCCGTGGGACATGCTCCATTTTGACGCGGGCTTAAAGAAGCAGCTCGGATTCGAGATCGGTTTAACGGACCGTTACGAAGCAGACACGAGCAAGCAGCGGACAAGCTACTGGAGCGCGTTTAACTCCAAATCGTTCTGGAACGACACGGCCGGCTACGGAATTCTCAACTTGAAAGACGAGAACCCGGTTTCGGCTCAAATCGATCCCGTGCTCCTTCAGGATAATTTCGACGGCTATGCACCGGGGCAAATTCCGGCCGGATGGATCTCCGATGTGAATGCGGGAAGCGCTCCCTTTACCGTCGTTCAGGATACATACGGCAACGGCCGCATGGCATTCGACGGCAAAGCCTCCGGGCAGCAGTCCCGCATCACCGCGCCCGTCCAGTGGGACGATTATATCGTCGAAGCGGACATGCGGTTTGAAGAGGTGCTTAACGATGCGCGTTGGGCGGCCCTGATGTTCAGGGGAGCGGCCGACGGGAAAAATCCGTACAACCAAATGGCGGTCCGCCGCAACGGAACCTTCGAGCTGGCTTACCGGATGCCCAATAACAACTGGGCTTCGCCTACGCCCGTAAGCGGTATGTGGAAACCGCTGGAGTTCAATAAGGACTATACGTTGAAGGTCCGCTCAGTCGGAAACAACGTCAAAGAATACATCAAAGCCAAGGACGAGGCGGATTTTACGCTTCTCATGGATCAGAATTTCCCTTCCAATCTACTGGAAAAAGGAAAAGTCGGCTTTCAGGCCGATCAGAGCAAAGTTTCGTTCGATAACCTGAAGGTGACGCGGGTAACGGCCGACCGGCTGGATGTGACAATGCCGGGCACGCTGGAAGCTTTGACGGGTCCTGTGACCGTTACGGGAAGCGTGTATTATTCGGACGGGTTAACGGAAGTGCCGGCCCAGGGCGCTATTCGCCTGTACTCTTCCGATGAGACGATTGTGAAAATCGTGAATAACCAGCTCTACCCGGTAAAAGCGGGCAAAGCGTCCGTAAAAGCCGTCTACGCCAATGCGGAAACGGCGCGTGAAATCACCGTCACTCCTTCGGCGACGGGTGCGCAAGCCGTTAAGCTGCAGCATGCGGAGGGCTACGTGCTGACGGATACCGGTAGGCAGCTGGACCTTAATACGCTCAGCTTCCAGGCCGAATTCAGCGATTTCTCCAAAGGGACGCTGAAAGGCGGAGATCTTCTCTGGAAACCGGCAGGTCAAGAGGTTTCAATCGCAAACGGTACTCTGCAGGTGAATAAAAAAGGCGCTTATCCGGTTACGGTTCAGAAGGATAACGCGTCGCTTACCGTGATGATCATTGCCAAAAATCCGGGGGAGAAGGAATACACCCTCTATGAGGAAAACTTCGATCAAACGGCCGAAGGCACTCTTCCCAAGGATTGGACGCGTAAAGAAGGAACGACCGCTTCCGCGGCGGCCGTCAAGTCGGGCGCATTTGAACTGAACGCCTCCGCCGCTCCGGATAACCCTTCACGCGTACTGCTTCCCGAGTATCTGGGACTGTTCGGGAACTACAAAATCGAGGCGGATATTACACATCTCTCCGCAAACGATGCAGCGAGATGGCATTCGATTATGTTCCGCATCCAAAATGACAATGTCCCCTATTACCAGATGGCCGTCCGGCAAAATGCGACAGCCGTCAACGGGGTTGAATTCGCGGAGCGGACCTCAGCCAACGAGTGGAACGTCATGGACCGCGGCTCTTACACCGAAGCGATCGACCCTGCGAAAATGTACCATTACACCGTCAAAGCCTACGGCGACCGGGTACAGGAATGGATAGGCGACAAGCTTCTCGTCGATACCGATAACGCCGGCGCTTACAAGAAGGGCCGCATCGGTCTCCAGGCGAACGGAAGCCGCATGAAGGTAGACAATATCCGCGTCACCCTGCAGCAGGATGCGCTTCCTCCGCTGCCTTCCGAGCGTTTCGTACAGGTCGTGGAGCCGGAGACGAAGATTTCCCTGGCCCCTACTGTGGTTACGGAGCTGAAATCCTCCGCAGACCTGGTTAAGCTGCAGGGAACTTCCCTGCCTGCGACGGCCATGCTGTACGTGAACGGCAATCTGAAAATCACCGCTCCCGGTGGCGCCGAAATCGGCACCCTGGATGAAATCTTGGGAGCGTTGAACAACAAAGTGATTCCGGCTTTCTATGTCCGGGATGAGCCGAGCACCGACAAGCTTATCGAGGCGCTGAAAACGAGAGGAATCGAAGACGCGTTCATCGTGTCCGACAAAGGCGAGCTGGTCAAAAAAGCGCGTCTGGCCTATCCGATCATCCGCGGCATTCTGGATTTCCGCCAGGCCAAAGCGGATACGAACGAAGACTTGATGGAAATACGCCGCAAAACGACCGTTAATCTCGCCAAAATCGCGCTGCTTTCCCAGAAAGGGGCTACGCGCGAGCATATGGCTTATCTCCAGCAGCGGACTTTAGTGGTATGGGCGCAGGACCAGTCCGCTCAAGCGGACAAAACCGTGTCCCTGCACAATCTGATTACGGGCGGAGCGAACGGCATCGTGACGGATGCGCCGGAAGCGGCTATCGGGGCGCTGAAGCTGTATTCCAACGGAACGACTCTGATCCGTAAACCGTATATTATCGGCCACCGGGGCATTCCTTCCGAGGCTCCGGAGAATACCATCGAAAGCAATGCGCTCTCCCTCGAATACGGAGCGGATTTTATCGAAAACGATATGTACTTGACCAAAGACGGCCATCTTGTCATCGTTCATGATTCTGTCTTGGAAAACACGACGAACGGTAAAGGAAAAGTCGAAGACTTTACCCTCGCCGAGCTCAAAAAGCTCAACGCGAACAAACCGTTCCCGACCGGGTATCCCGATGTGAAGATACCGACACTGGATGAACAGATCGACCTGGCCAGATCGAAGGGCCGCATGGTAATGGCCGAAATCAAAACCAATACGCCCGCCGCGGTCGATGCTTTTGTAAGAATCATCAAGGAAAAGAAAGCCGAAGATCTCGTCGATGCGATGTCTTTCGACACGAATCAGCTGAAGCGGCTTGCCGAGCTGATGCCCGAAATGCCTTCGGGTCTGCTGACTAGCGGCTATGCCAACGAAGCCGGCGTCAACAAATCGCTGAGGGAAACGCTCAAGGTGCTTCAGCCTTTGAACGCGACCTTCAACACAAGCTACGGCGGACTCGGCAAAAACTTTATGGAAGCCGCCAAACACCGGGGGGTTATTATCTCTCCGTGGACATTTAACAACAAGAACGATTTTATGAAGTTTTTCGGACTCGGCGCCTTCGGCATTACGACCGACTATGCGTCCTGGGCCGCGGATTGGGCGGCCTCCGTTAAACCGGGGAAGAGCGCGTACACCCTGTCTCCGGGCGAAAACGTGGCGCTGTCCTTGGAAGTGGAGTCCTACAGAGGGACGAAAACGAATGCGGCGCCGGATATCGTCCTGCTGGACGGACAGGATGTCGTTAGCGTAAGCGGCAGCAAAATAACGGGCAAGAAGGCGGGAAAAGCTCATGTTCTCCTGCGGTACACGGCTTCTATGGATGCCAATAACAAATATGACCTCTACACTCAGCCGGTTACCCTGGAAGTAAAAGGCGGCAGCGGCGGAAACGATGGAGGCAGCAGCGGCGGCAACGGAAGCGAAGGAAATAACGGTAACAACGGAAACAACGGTAACAACGGTAACAACGGAAGTGGAAACAATGGCGGTTCTACCGGTAAGGTGACGGCCCTCGAGGGTAAAGTGGACGCTTCGGCCCTGCGAGAAGCGCTCGCAACCCACTCGACCGTAGAAATCGCCTACACGGGCGATACGGTCGAAATCCCGGCGTCCGCACTGAGGGACGACGCTCAAGGCAGCCGGACACTCGTCATCGCGGGTCCGGCAGGCAAGTACACCGTACAGCTCGCGGATTTGAAGCTGGACGAAGCTGCGCGCAAGCTGGGAGGCGAAAGCGGCAGCATGACTGTGGGCTACACCCTCCGCTATGCGGCGGAAAGCGGTGCGGCCGCGATCGGAGCGGCCGTGAAAGCGGCAGGTTTGCAGGCGGCTGGAACGCCGGTGCAGCTCGAAATCGCCGCAAAGGTCCAGTCCGGCGGTTCTGCGGCGCTGGAGACACAGGGACAGCTGGAGCTGACCCTGGACGGGACATTCGACGCGAAGAGAGCGACCGGCGTGCGCGCCTACCCGAATGAGAAGAAACTCTCATTCGCGCCATCCCTCTTCGCGCCGGTAGGCACGGCCAAGACGGCCGTGACGTTTAAGCGCAGCGGCAGCGGCTTCTACGCGGTCGTAAGCGGCGCGCCGGTCTTCGCCGACATGGCCGGCCACTGGGCGCAGGCCGATGTCGAGCTGCTTGCGGCGAAGCTCGTCGTGGAAGGCAGCGGCGGCGGGCGGTTCGACGCCGAGCGCAGCGTTACGCGCGCCGAGTTTGCGGCGCTGCTTGTCCGGGCACTCGGCCTGCCTGAAGCGGCCGGGCCGGCAGCCTTCGGCGACGTCGGCTCCGCCGACTGGTTCGCCGGAGATGTGGCCGCCGCCGCGGCTGCGGGTCTGATCGGCGGCTATGAGGACGGCACGTTCCGTCCGCAGCGCCCGATCACCCGCGAGGAGCAGGCGGCCATGCTCGTCCGCGCCCTGCCTTATGCGGGCGCGGCATCCGCTGCGGCTGTCACTAAGCCGCAGCAGGAAGAGATTCTTGCCCGGTACACCGATTCGGGCAAGATCGGCTGGGCGCAGGCGGAAGTAGCCGCAGCCGTTCATGCCGGTCTCATGAACGGCATGACGGACGGCGCGCTGGCGCCGGCAAGCGAAGCGACCCGCGCTCAGTCCGCGGTGATGCTGCGGCGGTTCCTTGTCACCGCCGGCTTCATCAACTAACGCAAGCGAAAGCACCGATCCCAAACCTGCGCAGAACTTCTGCGCAGGTTTTTGGTGTTCACGGGCTTTTTCTCCCCTTAACGGGACTTATACGTTACAAGGACTGTCTGGAGGAATTTAGTTAAATGTTTAGTTCAAAAATTTAGGCCTAAAGACTCATAAATAAGAATGGAAAAACCGATAAATACAGGAGAAAAATCCTGTTATAACCACTGTAAGATTTGTGGGGGAATGTTTATGAAACGAAAAAGGAGGATTACAACTTGTTGAAAAAAACATCTTTTTTGGCCGCGCTTCTTTTGGCGATTGTCGTGGTAAGCTTCTCGGGGGCGGCAATGGCGAGAGATTATCTTCTGCCTCACAGCGCTTATATCGAGATCTGCGAAGAAGATCCCGGTGATCAGCTGTGCCAAAATTTCTGCGAAGACTTTCCGGACACGCCGGTTTGTTCCGGACAAGGGAGCGGAGGGCAAGAGACGGCAGAGAATGCCGTGCAGGCAAGACTCGATGTCCAGTTTAACCGGATGAACATCAAGGTGAACGGCAAAGAGTTCGTGGCGCCTAATATTTTGTATGAGGGGACTACATATCTGCCTATAAGGGATTTGGCTAATCTGCTCGAATTAAGCGTTAACTATTACGGGGCCGCCCAGACGGCCTACATCGGCCAACTGCCCGCCGGAGAAGTGCCCGACGAGGTTATCGACGAATGGGAGAAGAAGGGCTCGGATGAGAGTACGGATGCGGCAGCCGGAACGCTCGTGCGGGGCGGCGGAACCATCGACGTTTATCTGGATCGTGTGCAGGTGAAGGTGCATGGGGAGCGCATCGTCGATAGTACGTTTCTTTACGACGGTACGACGTATGTTCCGATGAGAGCCGCCTGCGACATTCTTGAGCTTCCGGTCAACTACTACGGACCTACGTCTACCGCTTACATCGGAGAAGTTCCTGCAGGTGAAGTGCCCAACGCTGAAGTTGACAAGTGGAAGTCCGGCAAATAAACGGTTTTTTTAACTGAATATTAAGAAGGGAAGAACGCAAAAGACATGGCCAATACGACGATCAACGTAACTCTTCCGAAGGATTTCGATTTCGGGTCCAACCGGAAGCCGCAGGGCGGGGCATCTTATTTTGACGGAGGCCTGCTGGAATTGATAGGCCTGTATCTGCTGGGAGCCATCATCACAGCTCTAACCGCAGGGATTTGTTATCCGTGGAGCCTCGTTATCATTTATCGCTGGAAGATTGAGCACACGGTCATTGAAGGACACCGTCTTCGCTTTGAAGGAACGGCGGTCGGACTTTTCGGTTCGTGGATCAAGTGGTTCCTGCTCGGCATTGTCACGTTCGGCATTTATTTCTTCTGGGCGGGCATCAAGCTGGAACAGTGGAAAACCAAGCACACGTATTTCCGGTAAAAAAGAACAGGTGCGCCGGGCGTTACCTGTCCGTCGTACAGCTGCTTTCGCAGAAAAAGAAAAACCGCAGTCGTCTCCTAAGGAGGACTGCGGTTTCTTTATGACCGGCGGTGCGGCAGCCGCAAACTTCGCGGTCATGCCCCCGGCGGGCTGAATTTTGAGGCTAAGCCGCCCGCTTAATTCACGCCGACCGCGTCGTAGGCTTTGCCCACGGATACGGCTTCGGCGGAGCCGGCTCCGTACAGGTCTACCGCGGATTGTACGGCGGCGGCGCGGATGTTGGAGAAGTTGGAGTACGGAGACAGGTAGTACGTCAGGGCATGGTAGTAAATGTTGATGGCTTTGTCACGGCCGATGCCCGCTACGGTAACGTTATAATGAGTGCCGCCTTGCGCGATCAGGTAGAACGCTTTGTTGTTGATGCCGCTGTTCGTGTGAACGCCCCCGTTATCGGAAGTGCCCGTGTACCGTTTGCTGTAGTGGTTAGGCTGGTTGAACTGCTCCGGATTGGACAGGGAGCGGATCGCGTCGCCCGGTTTGCCCGGCGTGTAAATATCGTCTCCGAGCAGCCAGTTGGTCCCTTGGATCGTATTTCCGAAAATGTCGGAAATCGATTCGTTCAGGGCGCCGGACTCGCCGTAATACTCAAGGCCGGCCGTATATTCGGTTACGGCGTGCGTCAGCTCGTGGCCGATGATATCCGGATCGCCGGAGAATGCCAGGAAGTTGACCCCGTCGCCGTCGCCGTACACGATCTGTACGCCGTTCCAGAAGGCGTTGTTATAGTTTTGTCCGTAGTGAACGGTTGATTTGATCAGCTTACCGTTGCCGTCCAGGCTGTTGCGTCCGAACTTGGTTTTGTAGAAGTCGTAGACTTTCTCCGCGTAAGCGTGAGCGTCTACGGCCGCCCGGTCGGTCCAGTTGGTATTGTTGGTGCTTGTTTTAAGTACTCCAGGCAGAGAGGAACCGTTGTTGGCGCTGTATGTTTCAATGCCGTTGCCGCGCGTGGTATCCTTCAGCTGGAAAGTCGAGCCGCTCTGTGTCGTAATGAACTGTTTGGTATCACCCAGCACGCCTGTGCCCGTACCGACCGCATGATCGAGCAGGTCGTACTTCTTCACGATAGAGCCGTCAACCGCATCGATAAAGTAACGGGTACGGATCGGGGATGGCTCCAATACGTTCACCTCTGTCGCATAGGTGAGCACGTTCTTGCCTTCCAGCGGATAGATCGTCAGCTCCGCCTGTGCGGGCTTCTGCTGCTGGCCGATCTTGCCGACGGCTTTCTCGGTGTCCGCAATAGCGGTTTTGATCGCATCGGAAGCGCTGATTTTGGCTTTAACGCCGTTAGCCACTTCTTGCTCCGAATCCGCAAGCAGGCTTCCGAGATAAGAAGTCACGTTTCCGCTCTTATCCAGATGCACCGTCTGCTCCGCTCCGTAAACCGGGATTCCTTTGACGTATTGCTTCAGGCGATAGTGATTCGTTCCGCTCGCAGCGTCGGTCTGCTTGGAGACAATCTTCAGATTGTCTTTCAAGCTGCCGCTAAGGCTTAACGCTTCTTTCTTGTGATCGAGGAAGCCCCACACTTTCTCATCGTTTGAAAGTCCTGCCGGCGCTTTCCAAGTTTCCCCGATAAATTTAGGGGTTACGGATTTCGGCGTTGCAACCTCGGCGGTTGCTGCACTTGCAGGCAGAGCGGATGCAATCAGGAGTGTTCCTCCGAGTACGAGCGAAGTCAGCTTCTTTTTCATAATAAAAAATCCCTCCTAGGAAATGGTTGATGGCCGCTGTGCGGCGCCTGGGCAAAACGCGTTAGCCGGTTAATCTAAGCTGCGGCCTTGCAAACAGCCTTACAAACCGAGTGGCATCACCCCTTTCCAAGTGGATCGAAAAAGCTGCCGTCCGGGAAACGACGGGACTCTGAAGGGACCGGCGAAATCAATATACAAGTAAACGGGTAGGAAAACTTGTTTTTGTATCTGTAGTATAGAATGGGTTCACAATCTTGTCAAACATTTTTTATAAAATTTAACTAAAATTAGCAATTTTTAACGATGGAATAACCGTGAAAGGTGGGCGAAATAAAGCAGTTGAAAATGGACCGAAGGTTATTGACCACGGGTATAATATTGACAGCGCCGTTCACACATCTGTCACGCTTTACGCAATAAATATATTTTTTTATGATAAATCCGGAAGGATTTGGTTGGGATGGCGCTTTATTGAGCAAGGCATCCGGCGGCTTTTGAAGGGGTGGAGTGTCCCGGCGCCGAATTATAGATTTGGAAACCGACCTTTATCAGCGAGGAGTGCGAGTGCATGCAAAAAACATGGTGGAAAGAAGCGGTTGTCTATCAAGTGTACTGGAGAAGTTTTTACGATACGGACGGAGACGGGTACGGGGATTTGGAAGGCGTTATCCGGAAACTGGATTATATAAAAGAGCTCGGTGCGGACGTAATCTGGCTCAATCCCATCTACGGATCGCCGGACGTCGACAACGGGTACGATATATCGGATTACCGGACCGTCATGGCCAAGGCCGGCACGATGGAGACGTTCGAGAGACTGCTCCGGGAAGTTCATGCCCGCGGCATGAAGCTGATCATGGACCTGGTGGTCAACCACACGTCCGATCAGCACCCCTGGTTCACGGAAGCCCGCTCGTCCGCAGACAACCCTAAAAGGGACTATTACATCTGGCGTCGGGAAGCGAACAACTGGAGATCCTATTTCACGCCTTCCGCCTGGGAATACGACGAACGGACGGGCGAGTATTATTTTCATTCCTTCGCAACGGAGCAGCCTGATTTGAACTGGGAAAATCCTCAGGTGCGCGAGGAAATTTACGGAATGATGCGCTTCTGGCTCGACAAAGGCATCGACGGCTTCCGGATGGACGTCATTAATCTGCTCGCGAAGCAGGCGGGTTTTCCCGATGCGGAGCATCCGGAGAATATCTCCTATCTGGGAAATAATCCGGGGATACACGAGTATTTGCAGGAAATGCACGAGCGGGTTCTGAAGCATTACGACGTTTTTACGGTAGGAGAAATCCCGTTTGTGACGCCGGAGGACGGCCTGCTTTATGTAGGCGAGGACCGCGGCGAGCTCAATACCCTGTTTCATTTCGAGGTTTGCGATTATATGGCTCATTGGGAGATGGACAAGTTCAAGGCGATTCAGAAAAGGTGGTATGACGGCATGTGGGGCCGGGGCTGGAACTCCCAGTTCCTGAACAATCATGACCATACCCGGCTTGTCACCCGGTTCGGCAACGACAAGGAGTACCGCGTACAATCGGCCAAATGCTTTGCCGTGCTGCTTCACACCCTTCCCGGCATGCCTTACGTTTACCAGGGGGAAGAGATCGGCATGACCGGAGTGCGGTTCGATTCGATCGAGGATTACAACGATATCGCGCTAAAGAACAAGTATAAGGAAGAAGTGGAAAAAGGCCGCGAGCCGCAGGAAGTTTTCCGGAGCCTGCTGCATCTGGCGAGAGACAATTCGAGAACTCCCGTGCAGTGGGACGGCTCGGCCAACGGCGGCTTTACGGAGGGCACCCCGTGGATCAAGGTGAACCCGAATTTCCGGGAAATCAATGTGGAGCAGGCGCTCGCCGATCCGGATTCCGTTTTTTACACGTACCAGAAGCTGATCCGCCTCCGCAAGGAAAACCCGGTGATGATCTACGGAACTTACGAGCCCCTTCTGGAAGAGGATGACCGGATTTATGCTTTCCTGCGCGAGTTGGACGGCGAGAAATGGCTGGTCCTGCTGAATATTTCGGATCAGAGTACGGTTTGCGCGCTGCCGGGGTCCGTAGCTTCGGCGGAAAAAGAGCTGATTCTTGCGAATTACAAGGTGAACGGTCCGGACGGTTCTTTTGGCGAAATGAAGCCGTACGAGGCCCGGATTTACCGGGTAAAGAGCTAACGGAGTCGCTAAAACCGCGATAGCCGATGTGCGGCCGATTTTTCATCCGCTCAATGATTGATGACCTTAAAAGGTCCGGCCTTGTCACGAAAACGCTCCTTCCTTTGTCTAACAAGGGAAAAGAGTCCCGTTTAGGGAACTCGTATCAGGAGGGCTGGAGATGAAAATTTTTGTTGCAGGCGCTACGGGAGTAATCGGACGCCTCTTGCTTCCGCTCTTGGTAAAGGAAGGGCATACCGTATACGCCATGGTTCGCAGCGAGGCGGGGAAGGATGCTGTGCTGGCGCAAGGGGGCGTACCGGTGGAGGCGGATGCCTTCGACCGGGAAGGATTGGTTGCGCAGCTTCGGAGGGTACGGCCCGAGGTCGTGATTCATCAGCTTACAGCGCTTAGCGGCTATAATCTGGAAGAGAACGCCCGGATCAGGAAGCAGGGCACGCGCAATCTGGTGGACGCCGCAAGGGAGGCGGGCGCCAGGAAAATGATTGCCCAGAGCATTTCGTGGATGTATGGGCCGGGGGAGGGGCCTGCCGGGGAAGATGTGCCTCTTGATCTGGAGGCGCCGGAGCCGAGAAAAACGACGGTGGACGGCGTAGCCGCCCTGGAGCGTGCGGCGGCGGAGATGCCGGAGTCCGTCATTCTGCGTTACGGGCTGCTGTACGGCCCCGGAACCTGGTATGCCCGGGACGGCGCCGTCGCCGGCAAGGTCCGCGGCGGCGAAGTGAAAGCGACCGAAGGCGTCAGCTCCCTGCTTCACGTGGAAGATGCGGCAAGAGCCGCTTTGGCTGCGCTGGGGTGGCCCTCGGGGGCGGTCAACATCGTGGACGACGAGCCGGCCCCGGGCACGCTCTGGCTGCCCGCTTACGCTTCTGCGCTCGGAGCCCCCGAGCCGGAGTTCCGGCCGGACCAGGGCCGGGGCGAACGTGGAGCGTCCAATGCCAAGGCCCGGCGCGAATACGGCTGGGAGCCCGTGTACCCGAGCTGGCGCGAAGGGTTTAAAGCCAGTCTGGCGCAAGGGAATTAAGCAGCGCCAGATGAAGGAAGGACCGGAGGAGTGTGCGCCTCCGGTCTTTTTGGTTTGTGCGGCGGTGCGGTCCGTGTCCGCACCGCGTCCGGCCCGGGGCACACAGCGTGCGGCGCCGCGTTTCGGCGGTCCGGTCCGCAGGCGGGAGGCCGTGCCAGGCCCGGCACTAGCCCGGTCCGCAAGCTGCCGGTCCGTCCGAAAGCTGCCAAGCCCCGCTTGCCCGGGCTGAAAGCTGCCCGGACCGACTCGAGCCGCCCGGTCAAAGCCGCCGGAGCGTCCGGACGGGGATGCGAGAGTGCAGGCGCATCCAAGTCCGCGGAAACCCTCCGGCCCGCTTTGCCTTCATGCTGGTAGAGCCTTACTGTCCCCACTTTAGGGACATCGTAAGGACGCAGCATGCGAGGTCTTGATCGCCGGGAGTCACGGTCATGACAAGTCCGCTCGGGGTGTAGCGGGCAGCCAGGACGGAGGAAATGGCGATGCTCTTCATAAGCCGGTCGACCTCCTGCTTGCGGCCGGCCTGCGCCGCTGTCATCAGTCGGCGGGCGAACGGCTCGTCGGACAGCCGGGCGAGGACCACATTGCCGTCGGCGAGCAGCTTGCGCAAAGAAGCGGCTGACGAGATCAGCTGCTTCGGTTCGACGGGCGGGTATCCGGGAGCGGGATTTTCCGGAAACCGGGGATATGGGCCCGGTCCGGCAGGCAACCCGTGAACGGCCGCTACGAACGCGGGTGGATAGAAGGGATACGGGACAGGATAAGGGGGGCTGTACATGATTACAGACTCCTTTTCGGTCGTTCTTTTGTTCAGTTTATGAAAAATCGGGGGGGTTGGTGTCCCGCCTTACCCCTGGACCTCAGACGGGGAACAATTACCTTCGCAGGTCCAATGCGGGCAGTCAATATCTGGTGATATACTTGGAATGCGAGGTAAGGCTCGGCTGGATTCAAGAACAATGTCGGTTGATTGGAGTGGAACGATTACATGAGAAGAAATATGGGTTTTCTGCTGATTGGCGCTGGGGTGCTGGCGCTGCTGTATTACTTTAATCCGGTGGGTGTGTTCTCCTGGAACGGACTTTCTTTCAAAACGCAGGACATACATCTGGAAAAAACGGCGGAAGCGGCTTCCTTACAAAATATTACCGTAGAGACAGGAAGCGCCGATACCAGAATCGTCAAAGGCGAAGGGGACCAAGTGAACGTACGCCTGGACGGGAGTATCAGCAAAAAACAGGCGGAGAAATTTCAGCTCAAGGTCGATGCCAAAGGTGATACGTTGTCGGTCGGAATCGAGGAACCTAACGAAATCGGAGTAGGCGTGACGATTATCAACGTAGAGTTGGTTGTGGAATTGCCCGAGAAAAACTGGAAGTCCATCCGGGTACAATCCGGGAGCGGCAATATCGACCTCGAATCTCTGAAAGGAGATTCCGTTGAAACCAAAGCGGGAAGCGGGGACACCTCTTTCCGTGAGATTAAATCCACCAAGCTGGTTGCGAATGCGGGAAGCGGCAGTATTAACGTGTCCGACGTTCAAGGAGACGCTATTACGCTAAAAGCGGGCTCCGGCGATATCAGAGCCGAACAGTATGCGGCGAACGACCTGAAATTCGAAGGGCACAGCGGCAATGTCGAGCTTAAGCAGGGCAAGGCCGCTCTGCAAGGGGAGACGCATTCCGGCGACATCCGCGTGGAAGCGGGCGAGCTGCTGCGGGACGCGGATCTCAAATCCGGCAGCGGCAGCGTGAAGATAGAACTGACCGAGGAGCCCAAATCGCTGGCCGTCGACTTCGAGGGCGGCAGCGGAAACGGAAGCGTCGACTGGGAAGCCTTCTCTTATGAAGAGAAGAACGACAAGAAAGACCGGCTGAAAGGTAAATTCGGCAGCGGCGAAGTGAAGCTCAAAGTAAGAACCGGTTCCGGCGATTTTCAGCTGGCGAAATGATTTGGGGCATTAATAATTCACGAAAAAAAGGCCTTGACCCGGAAATGGGTTAAGGCTTTTTTGCTAGCAGTCGAACGTTTTTATAAAATTCTTTTGGTCCTTTGTAAACGCATAGCCGCGGTTTTCATAGAATCTGTGAGCCGCTGTCCGGCTCGGATGGGATAATAATTTGATTCCACAAAATCCGTTGGTCTTTCCCCAGGCTTCGAGACTCTCGATCAACATATTGCCTGCGCCCTGATTTCGGAACGTTTCTTTCACTACAAATCCCAAGACGTTGACTAATGAATCGGAAAAAAGCAGTTCATAGGGGCTTCCATGAATATATCCGATAACTTCCTCGTCTTGTTCACAAACAAAAATGATATCGTTTGTTTTTTTGGTGATGATTTCAATTTTTTCTTTTACCTTTTGTTCGGAAAATGAATGCAGGTTCGGATTGAAGTCTCGGTTTAACAAATAAATAGCCGGATAATCGGATAATCGGATCTCCCTGACCTTTTTTTCTTTCATTTTTTCGCCGCCTCCCGTTCTCATTTGAGTTTGCCAGGATTCTCGGAAAATAGAAAGGCAAAAAAATGGTTAATAATAAAAAGAACAGATCAGGAGGAGGCCAATACGATGAGAGAAACTATCAAACAAGGCAACGGCTACGCGGTGATAGAAAACGGGGAAGCGGTCGCCGAAATTACGTATCAGCCCCTGGGCGAAAAGTCGCTGGTGATCGACCACACTTTCGTATCCGAATCCCTGCGGGGCCAGAAAGTCGGCGAAGAGCTGGTCCGGGCTGTCGTCGATCAGGCAAGGAAAGAGAACAAAACGGTCGTTCCGGCCTGTTCGTACGCGCATGCGCTTTTCAAGCGGCACAAGGAATATCACGATATTTGGCGGCGTGAAGAAGAGTAGACTTTAGCGGCGAAAGCATGGGTACCCGTCGGGCACTTTGCACCTGGGGACAGGATTTGGAACGGAGCCTTGGGAATGGTTCCCGGGCAATTTGACGCAAGCGTTCATTCCAGATGGAATGGCGCTTTTTTTGTGGGCCGATTCTTTAATCTTCTCCCTAAATTCAATAGATTTATCCCTACTTTTGGGTATCTACCCGTGTTTAAATGGAAGTAGGAAAGGGCTTTCATTCCTTTCGCCAACTGCTTTTTATATCCATGAGGAGGTGGGAAGACGCTCCGCACTTCGGATGCAGCATGCATTCCATTCCGCGTTCCCGGGAACGCAGATCAACCAATTCAGGAGGGATCTCATTTATGAAAAAGATTTTAACCGGTCCAAAATCGGTTGTGAAGAAAACCGCCGGTTTTCTGCTGACCGCGACTTTGTTCGCCTCTTTAATACCCGCAATGGCTTCGGCGGCCGATCGCGGAGCTTGGGCGGCATCGATTTCCTACGCGGTGGGCGATACGGTCACATACAGCGGCAAAACTTATCAGGTCGTACAGCCTCATACGTCGTTAAACGGCTGGGAACCGCCTAACGTCCCCGCCCTGTGGAAAGAAGTTCAAGGCGGAGGAACAGTCGACAACCAGGCTCCTACAGCGCCGACAGGCCTGAAGGTTTCCGGAACGACGACTTCCACCAGTATCACGCTGGCCTGGAATCCGTCCACCGATAATGTCGGTGTTGCGGGCTACGATATTTACAGAAACGCTACGCTTGTTGGAAGCGTTTCCGGCAGTACGCTGACTTACACGAACACGGGATTGACGCCGAATACGGCTTACTCGTACACAGTGAAAGCGAAAGACGCGGCAGGCAACGTGTCGGCGGCAAGCAGCGCGCTCAGCGTGACCACCCTGCCTTCGAGCGGAGGCTCCGATACACAGGCTCCGACAGCACCGGGCAACCTGGCTGCGACCGGCTCGACCACGTCCAGCGTCTCCTTGTCCTGGAGTGCTGCAACGGATAACGTCGGCGTCACCCAGTACGAAGTGTACAGCAACGGCGCCCTGGCGCAGACGGTAACGGGCTTGACCGCTACCGTAACGGGTTTGTCGGCCGATACTTCCTACACCTTCACAGTGAAGGCGAAGGACGCGGCAGGCAACGTATCTCCGGCCAGTGCGGCAGTTACGGCCAAAACCCAGCCGACCGGAGGAGGCGGAGGCGGTCAGCTGCCGAAGCACATCGTGACCGGTTACTGGCAGAATTTCGTTAACGGAGCGAAGAACCTCAAGCTGAGCGAAGTGCCGGCCGAGTACGACATCATTGCCGTATCGTTCGCGGAGATGGACCGCACCAAGCCGGGCGGCGTCACCTTCGGCATTGATCCCGATCTGTCCAAAGCTCTCGGCGGTTACACCAACGCGGATCTGATTAACGATATCAAAGCGAAAAAGGCGCAGGGCAAGAAAGTCATCCTCTCCATCGGGGGCGAGAAAGGCAACATCGATCTCAGCAGCGCTTCGCCGAACGTGTCCAACTTTGTCAGCACCATGTCCGGCCTTGTTACGGAATATGGATTTGACGGCCTCGACGTGGATTTGGAGCACGGCTTCAACGTGCCGAATCTGACCACGGCGGTTCGCCAGATTCAGGCGAAAGTCGGCTCCGGCTTCGTCCTGACCATGGCTCCGCAAACGATCGACATGCAGAACAACCAGACGAGCTACATCCAGTTCTACAACAATGTGAAAGACATTACGACGGTTATCAACACCCAGTTCTACAATTCCGGCTGTATGCTCGGCCGTGACGGCAAGTGCTACTCGCAGGGAACCGTCGACTTCCTGACGGCTCTTACGGACCTCGCTATCCAGTGGGTACAGCCTAGCCAGCTCGGTATCGGCGTTCCGGCAACCTCTTCGGCTGCGGGCGGCGGTTATGTATCCGCATCGGTCGTGAACAACGCGCTGAACTGCCTGGCAACCGGCAACAGCTGCGGAAGCTACAAGCCGGTGGCGAAATATCCGGACATTCGCGGCGCCATGACCTGGTCCATCAACTGGGACGGCATGAACGGCTACAACTTCGCGAAAACGGTCAAACCTTTCCTTAACCAGCTGCCTTAATGTCCGCTTTCAGGTAAGCGCGGATTTGCTCTAAAGACTTCCCGACGATCCACGTCGGGAAGTCTTTTATTTTTGTAAGAAAAGTTTAAGGAAAATTCAAACATTCTTTATAAAGAATTGATTACCCGCTAATGAGAACTTGATACAATGAGGTGTATCCACCATAATCTGCAAATATACTTGGGATTATCGGGGTGGGGAATAGTTCACCGCATGTAAGGGGGAGAGCCGTGCAGCAACCGGCAAGATTTTTCAAGTACCTGAAACCTTCCACAGGGAAAGAGCGCAAACAGTCGACACGTCGTTGGAACATTTTCTATGTGGGAGTTACGTTGGCTCTGGTGGGCATGGCGGTTCCGTTTCGTGCGGGGATGCCGCAGGCTCACATGGCCGATGCAGGAAGTCAGGCGCTTGGAAACGGCACGACGATTGCAGGCGGAACCCCGGATCACCCGAATATCCTGTTAGATAAAACGAAACAAACCGGAGCTGCGGCAGCGGCAGCCTCCACCGGAGGAGGCGGGGCGTCTCAATCCTCCGGGGCAGGGGCCGGAGCGGCTGCTCAGCCGGCGAAGCAGCCCCCGGTACCCGGAAGCAAGCTCGTGCAGGTCACGGAGCCGGAGACGGGCATCGCCATCGCGCCAACTATCGTGACGGAGCTGCGCAGCAAGGAGCAGCTGGAGGAGCTGTCCGGTCCGGCGAAGCCCGCCACGGTCATTCTCCATGTGAGCAGCGGACTCCGCATTACGGACCCTTCCGGCAAAACGGAGCTCGGTACGCTCGAGGCCGTCCTGGACGGGCTGGGCCGCCGGATGATCCCGGCTTTCTACGTCCGGGACGGAGAGACGGCGGATCGCGTGGCCGGCCTGCTTAAGAAGAGCGGCATCGAGGACGCTTTCGTCGTGTCCGACCAAGGCGAGCTCGTCAAGCGGGCGAGAACGCTGTACCCGGCCGTGCGCGGCATCGTGGATTTCAGCTCGGCCGGGAATTTGTCGGCGGACGATCTGCTGAACATCCGCCGCAAAACGACGGCCAGTCTGGCCAAGATCGCCATTCTGCCCGGGGCCTCGGCATCCCGTTCCTCCGTCGCGTACCTTCAGCAAAGGCTGATCGTCGTCTGGACGAAGGAGGCGGGGACGAAGGCCGGCCCGGAGCTGGGTCTGCATACGCTGATTACGGCGGGGGTTAACGGGATTGTGACCGATTCGCCCAAGGCGGCCTACAAAGCGCTTAAAGTGTATTCCCACGGAAACACGCTGATCCGCAAGCCTTACATTATCGGTCACCGGGGAATGCCGTCGAAGGCTCCCGAGAACACGATCGTTTCCAACCGTCTCGGCCTGGAGGCGGGAGCGGATTTTATCGAGAACGATATGTACCTGACAAAAGACGGCCGGCTTGTGATCATTCACGACCCTTTGCTCGAAAGCACGACCAACGGCAAAGGCAAGGTCGAGGACTTTACACTGGCCCAGCTGAAAAAGCTGAACGCCAACAAACCGCATCCGGCGGGATTCCCGTACGTCCAGATGCCGACGCTTGAAGAGCAGATCGATCTGGCCCGCAGCCAGGGCAAGATGATTATGGCCGAGATGAAATCGAAGAACCCGATGGCGATGGATGTTTTTGTTAAGGTGGTTAAAGATAAAGGCGCCGAAGATATGATCAACACGATGTCTTTCAATCCGGACCAGCTACAGCGTCTCTCCGAGCTGATGCCCGAGATGCCGATGGGGCTGCTGACCGGGGAAACCGCCAACGAGGCGAATATCGACGGGTCGCTAACCAACACGCTGCGGCTGATGCAGCTGAGAAATACGACGTTCAATACCACTTACAAAGGGCTGGGGCCGAACTTTATGGAAGCCGCCAAGCACCGGGGAGTTCTGATCTCTCCTTGGACGTTTAACGACAAAAGCAATTTTGCGAAATTTTTCTGTTACGGCGCGTTCGGCATTACGACGGACTATGCGTTCTGGGCTTCGGACTGGGCGGCCTACGTTAAACCGGTACAGGACCATATCGTCATCGGCAACTACGAAAGCAAGGACCTGTCCGTGCTGATGGAAACGTTCAAAGGCGACCGGCTGGAGAAGGCGGCCGATGTGATTCTGCTCGACGGCGAAAGCAGCGTGGAGGCTTACGGAAGCCGGATTACGGCAAAAAGACCGGGCAAAGCTCACGCGCTGCTGAGATATACGGCGGTCATCGACGGCGGCAGCAAGTACGACTTGTACACACAGCCCATCACGCTGGAAGTTCGGGAAATTAAAGAACCGGGCTGACCGGAACCTGTTCTTTCGAACCGCGCGTTGGAAGCTTACGCTAGGGGAAAAGCGCACAATCCTGCGGGATCTGTGCGCTTTTTTTTCATCGGAGACGACGGAAGCACGATGCACGAAAAAAGCCCCGGTTTCCTCGGGAGGAAACGCGGGACTCGGGCCGTTCGGCCGTTACTTGTTTTTGACAAGATCGTTGGAGCTTATGCCGAGGAAATCGAAAGCTTCTTTAAGCATAGCCTGATCTTCTTTATTCCAGAAGCTTTTTTGAATATCGGAAATGTTCGAGTTTCTGGAGATGCGGTCCATCTGCATCTTCATGATCGAACCGCTGCACAGCACGGCAATGTGGGAAACATGAGGGAATACGGTTCTTTGCGCTTCTTCCCAAATGCTGTTGACCTCTGGTGTGAACACGATCGGGCGTCCGTCGCGCTCCATAAAGCGGTTGTCGACGAGCAGCTTGACTTTGCCCGCTTTGGCGCTGTTTGCCACAGTTTCGGTAATGATGCGAGCCGCTTCCTGGGCTTCCTCGACCGTCAGATTGTCAACGACCTGCCAGGCGAAAACCAGGTTGGCCTTATCCATGCTGGAGCTGAATTTATCTTTTAGTTGAACGCTCATTTACATACCCCTTCGCGAATTATTTAAACCAAGACGCAAGCATGACGTCCAGCGTGTTGCAGGTATACTTCACGAGATGTTCGGCTTCCTGCAGCTGTTTTTCGGTCATGTTTTGGATGAGGTGATAAACCTGGCTGTGTTCCTCGTCCGCCTCGCAGTGAATCGCCCAGTATTCGAGATCCGTAAAGCCGGTCTCCTGCAAAATTTTGTAGGCGTGAAGATAGACGGCGTGAGCGAAGCCTTCGCTCGTGCTGTTAATGATCAGCAGCGACATATTCTCATCCATGGCCGCAACGGCGCGGTATTGAAGAGAGATGAAATGTTCCGTCTCGTAATTGGCCGTGTGGTTTTCGGGATCGTCCAGGCCGATGCCGATCATCCATTTGCGGAGCATCTCGGCATGGTCTTTCTCTTCGTCATAGTGAGTGGAGAAAACATCGTGGTCCACATCCGGGAACCGTTCCCATCTGAGCTTCAGCAGCTCGCCAAAATGTTTGGATAAATGATAGAGGTTGTTACACCAGACAAAATACTGCGGATCTTTCTCCGCCGGGAAATTCAAAAAGAACGGATTTTGTGTCTTAACACGCTCAAGCTCAGATGAAATGATCCCGCTGATTCTTTCGACGACTTCCTCTTTGGTGGTGGTTACGTTTGTCATTCAGGTAATCTCCCCTTTCTACAAGTATATCGGTAAAATAATGTAAATTTTTAAGACAAATAACGACAAAATTCTGTTAAATTATGTTCGCTTGAAAATTCAAGTGAAGTTTGGGAAGATATGAGAAAATCGTGGGCGGGACAGGCAGGATAGGCACGATAAAAATTAGGAGGTGCGGCACTCGTTAACGATAAGGATGCCGTATGCCGAACGTTCTCCGATTTAGCCGGAGGAAGCATCCAAGCTTAGGAGGTGCGTCGCGTCATGCGTGAATTTACACTTGATTTTTCGGCCAGCAAAAAGCCGATTTTTCACCAGTTATATACCTATTTCAAAAACGGGATCCGGGAAGGGAGGCTGCGCAGCGGAGACTATCTTCCTTCGCTTCGCAGCAGTGCCCGGTCATTCGGCGTCAGTAAAAATAGCGTGGAAAACGCATATCAGCTGCTGATATCGGAAGGGTATCTGCGGAATATTCCCAAAAAAGGCTACTGCGTGACGTACGAGCCGGATGCGTCCTCGCGCGAGGTTATCCGGGCGGAAGCGGCAAATATCTCCGAACGGACGGTCGCGACGGATTTCCGTTACGGCAATATTGAGCTGGGGACGTTCCCCTTCCGGCATTGGAACAAGGTGAGGAATCTCCTGGTCTCGCAGTATCAGAGCCGTTATGCCGTCGAAGGAACGAATCAGGGGGAATATCCGCTCCGCAAGGAGCTCTCCAGGCTTTTGTATGAATCCAGGGGCGTTCTGTCTACACCGGACCAGATCGTCGTGGGAGCGGCCCCCCAGCAGCTCGTGATGCTGTTAAGCCAGCTTCTCGACGTGAAGAAGCACAGGATCGGCGTCGAGAATCCCGGATACGACGGGGCCCGGAATACGTTTTTGAATCTGGGGTTTCGTGTCCACCCGATTCCGTTGACCGGCAGCGGCGTCTCCCTTCGTGAGCTGACGGGGAGCGGCGCCAACGTGATGTATGTAAGCCCCTCCCAGCAGTTCAGGAACCGGATGACGATGTCTGCCGATAAAAGAACGGAGCTGGCGGATTGGGCCCGCTCCCGCGAATATCTCATCGAGGACGATTACGAGTGGGAGTTCAAATACGAGGAAGGAATTCTTCCCGCGATTCAGAGCATGATCCCGGACAAGGCGGTTTACATCGGTCGGATCTCCAAAGCGCTGCTGCCGGTATTCAATCTCAGCTACATGGTGCTGCCCTCCGGACTTCTTTCCGAGTTTCGCTCGAAGGTCCCGGAGTACGACCAGCCGGTTTCCAGACTGGACCAGCTCACCTTCGCGCGGTACTTGTCCGACGGCTACTGGTACAAGCATCTGCAGCAGATGCGGCTGCTTTACGAGGAGAAGCAGAGGTATTTCGCGGAGGCCCTCGAACGGTATATGCCGGGAAAAGCGTGGGCCGAGGGAAAAGATACGGGGCTGCACGCCTTCTTGACCGTACGGGCGGACCGGTCGGAGGACGAGCTGATCGAAGCGGCCCTGGAAAAGGGCGTGCGGGTGTACGGCACCGCCCGGTACTGGCTGCGGCCCGGAGACGAGTATCCGACAGTGCTGCTCGGATACGGGGCGCTGGGCCGGGAGGAAATTGCCGCCGGCGTGAAGGCGCTGGCGGAAGCGTGGTTCTGAGCCGCCGGATTGTACGGCGGCGGACGCTTGTTCCCGCCGCGCAGGCTCTGGGCGGGAAGGCGGGGCTGCGCCCTTTACGCGCGGCAGGGGAACGTTCGGCCTCGCACCGCACCGCCTTGCGGGGGCGGCTGTACCGCATACCGGGCCTCGCACCGCCTTGCGGGGGGCGGCTGTACCGCATACCGGGCCTCGCACCGCATTGCGGGAGGGGCTTGGCTGTCCACGGTACGTCCGGCCTCACACCGCATTACGGGAAGGCACAGCTGTGCCGTACTGCCCGAAACCTGTAACGCCCCTTACGGCTCACGGGCCTGAACGTTCATTACATGGCGGGCGGAACCTGCCCCGCTAGCTTGCCGGGTGTCCTGCTCACTTTGCGCGTTCTGTCCCTTTAACGGACGGACCGTACCCGTTACGATTAGGACATCAACCGAGTAAGGTGGGCGTGAACATGAACTTTATTTTTGACCTGGATGGAACGATTTGCTTCAAAGGACAGCCGATTTCGAAGCGTATTCTGGATGTTTTGCTGGAGCTGGAGGATGCCGGGCACTTTGTGGGCTTCGCATCGGCGCGGCCCTGCCGGGATATGCTTCCCGTCCTGGACGAAAGATTCGGCGGACATCTGCTGATCGGGGCGAACGGCGCGATGACGTTTTACCGCAAGCAGCCGCTGGCGTACCAGCCGATTCCCGGGCCGTTAGCCGGACAAATCGTTAACCTGCTGAATGATTATGAGGCCGAATATCTTATCGACGATACATGGAACTATGCTTACCGTCTGAGTCCCGGGCACCCGTTCCTGGCTAATGTGGACCCCCATGGGCTGGCGAGACGCGTGGAGCCGGACGACATTCAATCGTTTGTCAAAATCGTTGTGCTTTCCTGCAGCCGGTTTGAGGAGCTGTCAGCGAAACTGAGAGCCTTGGACGTTACGATCCATCATCACTCCTCGGAGGGCATTCTCGATATAACCAGCCAAGGCGTCAATAAGATGGCGGCCTTGAGGGGCTGCGGGCTCCCGCTGGAGGAGTTCATTTGTTTCGGCAACGACAACAACGATCTGCCGCTTTTCCGGAAAGCGAAGCATTCGGTGTTGATCGGGGACCATGACGCGCTGGCTGAACTCGCCAAGGAGAAAATCGCCGTCGACGACCGGACGGAGGAGAATATCCTGCAAAAATTAAAGGAGCTCGGCACAGTACTCGTTTGAGTGCCGTGCAGGCTCCTTTTTTTTGCGGATGATTAGTCCACAGTCAGCAGCTGCTCGAAAAAGCCGCCGATTTCGCGCTCGCGGTCCACAAAATGGATTTCCAGGATCCAGTCGCGGGGGAGGCCGTTTTTATCGTTATCCCGCATCTTGATGTGATTGTCGGGATGGATATAATTCTCGACCTCTTCGCCTTGTACGATCTCGTGAGGGAATTCCCCGATAAGATGACCGGCGTGAGGGCCGCCATACTCCCAGCCGTAATCGCGGGCCAAAGCGGTCATAAAATCGTAAAGTTCGCTGCCCGTTATGTCCGGACGAGAATCGAAGAAGGCTTTGCCGTCATGCCAGGCGAGTTCGACGTCCCGCCGCAGTTTATTTTTGAGAGAGTCGTCCCCAAACACGTACGTGCGCCCGAAATCGGCTTCCCAGTCTTCGAAGATCGGGCCGAAATCGATAAAGAGAATGTCTCCCGGCTCTACCATCCTGTCCGGCGGATTTTCCCGGTACGGGTGAAGCGTATTGCTTCCCGCACGCACGATCCGCTTGTGCCAGTACTTCTTGATTCCGTAAAGCTCGAAGGCGAGCTGATAAATTTCCCGGTTCAATTCTTTTTCCGTAATGCCGCTGCGCAGAATTCCGTTTGCTTCGGCCGTTTCGAAAAGCGCAAGGGCTTTCTTTTCCGCCTCGCGTAAATTTGTATGACGCTCTTGTTCTGTTGCTGCCACTGTGGTTTGCTCCTCTCTCTCTAACAGGTTTCCAATTATCTCCTTCTCTATTGTACGGGCTGAGGGACAAGTTGGGAAGTTACAGATCCGGCAGGAGACTAAGGACAGTTCACCGGAGATTTTGCATAATCAAACAAAAAAGTGCATAAAATAAGCGCCGGACTGTTTCGTAATTGCGCGAAATGTGTTATCATAGTTGTAACAGATTACAAAAGGGGGGAGACGATGAAGCAAAGGAACGCGATCATTCGCTGCTGCCTGTTTCTTGCGCTGTCCTTCCTGCTGGGCTTCTCCGCGCCCGTGCCTCTGACTCAGGAGGCCGCGGCCAGCCAGTCATCCTCTACGTATGAGTCTGTCCCTCCGCTTAGCGAACACAAATCCAAGTTTGTGATCCGCAAAGCCGTTACCCATCATTTTGCCAAAATGGTGAAGGCGGCCAATACCCTCGTCGTTTTATTCGTGCTATGCCTGTTTACCCTCTTTAAAGCGCCCGTTCCGGGGCTCCGGTACAAACCCTTCTTCTGCCTGTTAAGGCGCCAACAACTTCTTCTACCCATCAAATTCACGTCGAATTACGTGGCTTAAGTTCTCTGCCGTTATCCGGCACAACGTAGAGTCCCATTCATCCGAATGTTGAACGAAAATACCTGCTGTCAAATTTTTCGGCCGCTTGTTGAGGGTTTCTTTGAGTCTGTCTACTATTGCTTGAATGCATAAATATTGCATAAACATGTATAAAAATAACGTGGATGATATTGAAAACGATGATGAGCCTCGGCGAAAAAATAAGCCGGGCGGCAAGGCCCCCGTCTGCCCGAATTCCTTGACTCCTTGTGGGAGCTAAGCGCGCGGGCAGTCTGAAGCAGGACCGAACGGTCCCCGATTACACTCATTTATAGGAGGCTATTCCGCTATGTACGTAAGAGAATCCGATTTGCCGGGGATAGGAAAGAAGTTCCTGATAAATACCCGCGGCGGAGATAAGATCGTCGTTATCCTTCATGACGACGGCAGACGTGAAATGTACCATTTTCATTATGACGATCCCGACGAGAGCTTGTCCATGGTTACCCTTGACGACGATGAAGCCCGTCAGCTTGCCGCAATCGTAGGCGGATTGACGTATAAACCGAAGGCGCTGGAGTCGATTGAAGTGGCTCTGGACGATTTGATCATCGAATGGTACAAGATGGATCCGGAGTATGCGTGCATCGGCCAATCGATCGGCGAGCTGGACGTCCGGCAAAATTCGGGAGCGACCATCATTGCGGTGGTCGACAAAAATCACGGCAAGCAGATCAATCCGGGACCGGATTATGTCTTGTCCGCCGACTCGACTCTGATCGTGGTCGGGGAAAGACAGCAGCAAAAATTGTTCCGGCACATTTTAAAGAATGGAAGTGGTTGAATAGATGAATCACATGGTTTTTGAGGTAGGTCTGGCCATCGCGCTTATTGCGGCGGCCGGGTTGTTGTCGGCCAAACTCCGTTTCTCGGTCATTCCTTTCTATATTCTGATCGGGATGGCCGTAGGTCCGCACGCGCTGGAGTTCTGGCATTTTGATTTCCGGTTCATTGAAAGCGCGCCGCTGATCGAGTTTATGGGCCGGATCGGGGTCCTGTTCCTTCTATTCTATCTGGGACTGGAGTTCTCGGTAGGCCGGCTTATCAAGTCGGGGCGTTCCATCGCCGTGGGCGGCACGATTTATATCCTCATTAATTTTACGCTGGGCGTCTTATTCGCTTGGGCGCTCGGTTTTCCTCTAGCTGAAATTCTGGTGATTGCCGGAATTACGACGATTTCCTCCAGTGCCATCGTGGCCAAAGTGCTGGTCGATCTGAAAAGAACGGCCAATCCCGAAACCGAAATGATCCTCGGCATTATCATGTTCGAAGACGTTTTCCTCGCCGTCTATATCTCTATCCTGTCAGGACTCGTCCTAAGCGGTTCCACAACGCTGGGAGGCGTGCTGCTCTCCGCGCTCATCGCGCTCGGATTTATGCTGGTGCTGCTCGTAGCGGGCAGAAAAGCCGTTCCGCTCCTGAACCGGCTGCTGAACATCCGCTCCAACGAGCTGTTCGCGCTCGTGATCTTCGCGGCGCTGTTCCTCGTAGCGGGATTCTCCGAAACGATTCATGTAGCGGAAGCGATCGGGGCTTTGCTCGTCGGGCTTGTCCTGGCGGAGACGGAGCACGCCAAGCGGATCGAGCATTTGATCATGCCGTTCCGGGACTTCTTCGGCGCTATTTTCTTCTTCAGCTTCGGGCTGACCATCGATCCCCTGGCGCTCGGCGGAGCCGTCTGGATGTCGCTGGGAGCCGTCGCGATTACACTGATCGGCAACTTGGCCGCCGGACTGCTGGCGGGGCGAAGCGCTGGTCTGCCTTCGAAGGCTTCGGCCAACATCGGCCTGACCATCGTATCGCGCGGCGAATTTTCCATTATTATGGCCAATCTGGGCAAAGCGGGCGGACTGCTGGCGGTTTTACAGCCCTTCGCGGCTTTGTACGTGCTCATTATGGCGATTCTCGGACCGCTGCTTACCAAGGAAAGCAAAACCATTTACAAGTGGATGAATAAAGTGATCCCTTTCAAAGACGCGTCCGGCAAGAAGGAGGGCAAGACCGTTCTGCAAAAGGAAGGAAGCGGGTGATGCCGCCGGATATTCGCACTCGGACGCTGGCTGATTGTACGGTCTTGTAAGGACGGAATCTAAGCGATGAGGAGGAATGCCGATGAAACTTTTGCAAAATGTCCGCATCGGTCCGGCCGGAGAAACAATGGGCGGCTGGTCCTTGGCGCAGTGGTGTTTCAAGCTCTTGATGGTGATTTGCGGGAGCGTGCTGGCCGCAGTCGGGCTGGAGCTGTTCCTGATCCCGAACCGCATGCTGGTCGGGGGAATGACGGGCCTTTCCGCTTTGGCGGCCCATTTTACGGAGATGAGGCTCGGCCTGTTTCTGTTCGTGCTGAACCTGCCGCTTATTCTGCTTTCGTACCGGCAGGTCCGGCGAAATTTCGCGGTGCTCACGGTTCTCGGCTTGCTCGTATTTTCGCTCAGCGCCCTTATATTGCATCCGGTACCGGCTCTGATCGAAAATCCGATGACGGCCGCCTTCTGCGGAGGAGTCGCTCTGGGGCTGGGGATCGGTCTGGTCATCCGCTACGGGGGTACCCTGGATACGCTGGAAACGCGGGACCATACCGAGAAACTGCAGAAATTCGGCTTCAAAGACCAGGATTTCATGCTGCTGAACTGCTTGATTTTGGCGGGCGCGGGCTTTATTTACGGCTGGGAGCAGGCGATGTATTCTATTCTCGCTTACCTGCTCGCGTATGAAACGGTGCATTTCAGCCTGCGGGGGTTTTCCGTCCACCGCCGGATTACGATTGTAAGCGGGCACTGCGCCGAAATCGAGAAAGAGATGGAAGCCCGACTGGGACGAAAGGCATTTGACTGCGAAGCTAAAAGGGCGGAAGAACATGAGGCGGCTGCAAAAAGAGCGATGCCGGAAGAACGTCACGCTTACGGGCTGGAGCGGGCCGCCGAACGTTTTTTCAGCAGGCGATCCAGGCGGGTCATGGCAAACTTCCGGCCTATCGAGCCTCGTGAGTCTGAGGGGGAAGGGGCGAACGGGAGCGGCCTCGGGCCGGTCGAAGGAGCGCCGAATGAAGCGATGAGCGAAGACTTAAGTCGCAGCAGGGGGCGCAGTCTTTCTTATACCATTCATTTTATGGAGGAAGCCCGCTTGAAGGCGATTGTGAAAGCGATCGACCCGGCTGCCGGTATCGTGACGGATTCGCGGGGGCGAAGAAGGGACGGAAGCTTGGCGGAATAGCGGGCGGCGGGAGTTTTTGAATTGTGCAAGCAAGAGCAAGAGCAAAACCTTTGCCGGGAGGTTTACCCGCCGGAACAAGAAGGCACCGCAGCAAGAACTGCGGTGTCTTCTCGTGTTTTAACGCGAAGCAGACCCTAAACGGCACCTCACTCCTTCGGATCGGTGTTCAGCACCTGTTTGCGGTATTCGTCCGCCGTCAGGCCGGTAAATTTTTTAAACGTCTGACTGAAGTGCGACAAATGCTTGAAGCCGACCTCATAGGCGGTCTCGGTGATGCTTTTTTCGGGTTCCAGGGTGAAAAGAACTTTCGCCTGGTTGATGCGGCGCCGGTACAAGTAATGAAATAAGGTGATACCGGTCGTTTCCTTAAACATTTTGACGAGGTAGTGCTTGTTCAAATGGACGGCGGCGGCGATGTCATCCAGGCACAAATCCTCGGTGTAATGCGCTTCCACAAAAGAAATGAGCTGCTGCACATGCTGCTGTCTGGGTCCGGCGGGCTCGTGGCTCCGGTTACGGGGTTTGTCGGCGATTTCATACACTTGAAGCAGAACCCGCATAAAGGAAGCGAGGAACCGGTCGCGGTATAAACAATCGCTTTCTCCGGACAGGGAGCACAATTCTTCCAGCATGGGTTCCAAAATCGCCCGTTCGCCAGGCTCCAGAGAAATCAGCCGGTTATCCGTTCTTTTAAACGGGTTCAGCACCGGAGTGTGAAAGGGCGCGCGGAACAGCCCCCCGGCATAGGCCGGATCGAAATGCACAATGGTGCGGCAGTACTCGAAAGCCGGATTGATTTTGGGATAATGCAAAGTCATGCCGTTCATCAGAAGGAGATCGCCCGGAGAAAGATCATAAATCCGGTCCCCGACCAGGTAGCTGCATTGTCCGCTGTGAAAATAATATAGTTCATAATAAAGATGGGAATGAAACCCGGCGGGAATGCGGGATGTGTTATACAGGGCTTCTATCGGCCTCGTAAAGGTTTCCATCAGGCTCATACGGCTGTCCTCCGGGTTTGCGGGTATCTGTTCAGTTAGTTAATTAATTAATCCACCTAATCTTACACACAGTTTAGCATGCCCTCTCCGAAAATCACACCAACCACATATAAATAAGTAAAGGCAAGCGCATAACGAGAAGAAAGCGTTCTACAGCATCTCATGGTACGGTAGAAGCAGATGCATAAAGCGAATCCGTTTGTCTCACTAAAAGGCCCGGCTTATTGTGGGAGAGGATAGTTAGTGTCCTTATTATATGTAATCGGACAATCCGTCACAGCCGGAGCACCCCAAAGGAGTCACACTCATATGAACCTATTCGATTTAACGGGCAAAACGGCCGTCGTCATCGGCGGCAACAGCACGCTGGGCGGGGAGATGGCGGCCGGACTGGCGGGTCACGGAGCGCGGGTGGCCGTTGTGGGCCGCAATCCGGATACCTCCGCTGCGGTCCGGGACCGCATAGAGCAAGGGGGAGGCGAGGCCCGCTGCTTCCAGGCGGACGCGACATCCTCGGGAGATTTGCGGCGTGTTCTGGACGAAGTGCTGGACTGGACGGGCAGGGCGGATATCCTGCTCAACTGTCCGGGCAAAAACAGCGCGACTCCTTTTTTCGAGATCACGGAAGAGGAGTGGGACAGCATCATGAGCGTCAATCTGAAAAGCGTCATGCTGGCCTGCCAGGTCTTCGGCAAATATATGGTGGAAAGCGGCCGCGGCGGCAGCATCGTCAACATTTCGAGCGTATCGGCCGATCCGCCGTTGTCGAAGGTATTCACTTATTCCGCTTCGAAAGCCGGTGTGAACAGCGTGACCAAATATTTGGCAAGGGAGTTCGCTCCGGCCGGAGTGCGTGTGAATGCGATCGTGCCGGGGTTTTTCCCTGCGGAACAGAACCGCAAAATTCTTTCGGAGGAACGGATTTCCTCCATTATGAGCCATACGCCGATGAACCGGTTCGGTGAAGCGCGCGAGCTTCAAGGCGCCGCCGTGTACTTGTCCTCATCCGCGGCGTCGGGTTTCGTAACCGGCTCTATCCTGCGGGTCGACGGGGGATTCGGGGCCATGACGATTTAGAACCGGGCCTGGCGCTCCTTGGCAGGTTTTTTTGCATAAACTATCCCTCTATCAAAAAGGATGTGGAACGATGAAGGCACAAACGATCCAAAACGCGGCGGAGCTGAGAAAAATCGTCGGTCGGCTGGCCGCTTCCACCCCGGTCACCGACATGCATACCCATCTGTATTCAGCGGATTTTGAAGTCTCTCTGCTTTGGGGAATCGATGAATTGCTGACTTATCATTATCTGATTTCGGAGTCTTTCCGCTGGTCGGAAGATTCATACGATGCTTTCTGGGAGATGTCGAAAAGGGAACAGGCGGATCTAATCTGGAAAAATCTGTTCGTCGATCATTCTCCGGTGAGCGAGGCGGCAAGCGGACTGATCACGATTTTGAACCGGCTCGGACTGGATGTTTCCAGCCGGAACCTGGAAGATTACCGCCGCAGCCTGGAAGGTCGGGGCTTGCGCGGACAGCTCGACACGGTCATGAAGCTCGCCAAGGTGGAGCACATCGTCATGACGAACGACCCGTTCGATGCGGCCGAGCGGGCGGTGTGGCTGGACCGCGGAGGCAATACGGATCCGCGTTTCTCCGCGGCTCTGCGTGTAGATGCGCTGCTGAACAACTGGCCGCAGGCAGTGGGTGAGCTGAAGCGGCTCGGATACCGCGTGGAGGAGGCATGGACGGAGGAGACGCGTGGGGAAGTCCGCCGCTTCCTGTCGGAATGGACCCGGCGGATGGATGCGCTCTATCTGGCGGTCTCCATGCCTGGGGACTTTGTGTATCCGTCGGACGATCACCGCAGCCGGATGATCGACGAAGCGCTGGTCCCGGTGTGCCGCGAGCACGGCATTCCTTTTGCGCTCATGATCGGGGTGCGGCGTTCGGTCAATCCGGGCCTACGTCTGGCGGGCGACATGAGCATGCACTCGGACGTGACCGCGGTGGAAGCTCTCTGCCGGCGCTATCCGGACCAGAAATTCCTCGTCACGATGCTGGCCCGCGAGAATCAGCATGAGCTTGCGGTGCTTGCGCGCAAATTCCGCAACCTGATGATTTTCGGCTGCTGGTGGTTCCTTCACGTGGAATCCATCGTGGAGGAGATGACCCGCTTCCGGGTGGAGCTGCTCGGAACCTCCGTCATCCCGCAGCATTCGGACTGCCGCGTTCTCGAGCAGCTTATTTACAAGTGGGAGCATTCCCGTTCCATCATCGGCAGGGTTCTTGCGGACAAGTACGAAAAGCTGTACGGCAGCGGCTGGTACGTGACGGAGGAAGAGATACAGCGCGACTTCGACGACCTGTATCATCGCAATTTCTGGCGGTTTTTGGGCAGGGAGGCGAGGTAGGGGCATCCATAACGGATGTGCTGTAATTTTTAGAGCCCGAAAATTTTAGGACTCGTACAAATTCTTGAGCTGATTATAAAGCTGCTCCGAAGAGAGTATGTACACGTTCCCGATGTGGCCATCCGTAAAGCCGAACTTTTGCTGATCGCCTTCATATAAATTTGCTGAATATCTAAAACCCGTTCTCTGTTCCTGGTTAGGATCGGGGGTTATCTCTATGGTGCGGGCCTCGTCGATCCATTTTCGAACGATTTCTTTCTCGGTAAATGTTCTAAGTTCACCGGTGGAACCGTTATGGATATCGATCCGATCCATTTTGTCCCACTCACCTTGGAAATAATTCGCTAATGGTTTTGGGGACATTTCAATTTCCGGATTTATGACTTTCTCGATTTTTCACACCCTACTACTAATAAAGATAGCACGATTAATAAAAAAATTTTCTTCACGGGGATCCTCCCTAGGAAAATTTTAATGACATTGAATTGTATCGGGTCGATAAGCGTCAAAAGAGGCATCGAGCTATCTTCATTTTACATAGATAATAATGGAGTTTAAATGGTTTGGATAAAAAGAGCAGGGCGGTCCGCAAGAATAAAGCCGCCTGTTTTCCCGCCCCCGAAAAAGCAAAACCAGCCTGAAAATCCGGCTGGTTTTTTTATCGCTCGAACGGTGCTCTACGCCTCGGAAGGCTGCATCAGCCCGTTCATAAAAGCGCTGAACTTCTTCAGCATCTCGGGGCCGGGCAGTTCGCCGCTGAAATCCTCGACGCCCAGCCAGCCCGTATAGCCGACCGCCTGCAGATCCGCGACGACCTGCCGCCAATCGGCCATCCCCCGGTTCATGGGGCGGGCGGAGGAAACCCAGCGGGTCATGCCGTCCTCTTCGGCACCCGGCGTCCAGCCCCCGTTCTTGACGTGAACGTGGGCGAGGTAAGGGCCGAGAATTTCCATCCCCATCCGGTAATTCTCGAAGCCTTCGTAGACCATGTTGCCGGGGTCGTACAGCACGCCGATATGCTCGGGCCGCAGCCCTTCCACGAGGCGATAGGCGGCGGAGGCGCTCGGCGCAAGCGTCACGTGGTGCGTCTCGACAAGCCCTTTCACGCCGTACTCCCGGCACAAGGCTTCCGCCTCGCGCAGATAGGCCCGCTGCAGTCCGAACAGTTCGCGGAAGTTCCGCGTCCGGTCATAGCGGTGCACGCCGAGCCGGATGAAGGAAGCGCCGAGCCGCCGGGCGGCGTCGAGCACGCGCTCCGTGCCTTCCAGATCCCCGGCGTCGAGGTAAGGCGTCACGCTGAGGGAACGCAGCCCGTGACGCGCGGCGGCGTCCCGGAAGCGGCTCAGCTCCGCCTCGTCCCAGTTCGGCGGAATGGAGCAGAGATTGTTGCGCCAGAATGAAGGGGCTTCGCCGGCCATCTCGGGCGGAATCTCCTTGTATCGCCACTCAATGCCGGAGATTCCGGCTTCTTTTGCGGCGGCGGCCAGTTGTTCCGGGGACAGCTCGGGTGTAGCGACGGTAAACACGGACAGTTTCATTCGGTAGGACACCTCCGGTCGGATAGGTTGGTTATGAGTAAAACGCCATACCGCGTGCCGTTCCCAGCGTTCGATGCGGCATCGCATGTCTTTGATCATGGAATTTAGAAATGAGGGCTGCCAGGTCCAGTCAAACTCTGGGTGCCTCACACAGTACCGGGGAATCGCACAGTGAGTGCTAAGCTCTACAGTTAAGAGGGAAACAGCCCAGATCATCTGCTGTCCCCAAGTGTGTTTGAAGCGGGAAAAATGTGGAGTTGCACAGACAACAGGGATGCGGACTTAAAAGCAGCCATTATTAAAGAGGGCAATAGCTTTACTGGTCGAGTGATTCTGCGCCGAAAATGCAACGTCCGTAAAAGGCCGGAACCGTGCCGCTATTCGACCCTTACCGCTTTCTGCTGGGCGAGCAGGCAGAGCTCGGCCGCTTTGAAAGTATGCTCCTGGGTCATCGCATGCTCCGTACGGTTCAGAAAGTCGAGAATCAGCTCGCCGAAGAACGGATAGCCGACTTTGCCGCTCAGCTCAAGCCGGCGTTCGCCCTCGCCGTTCACGAGGTACAGGTTGTCGCCCTGCGCGCTGCGGGCGATATCGACGTATTTCCTCAGCTCGATGTAGCCGTCCGTGCCGAGGAGAACCGTGCGGCCGTCTCCCCAGGTGGACAGGCCGTCCGGCGTCAGCCAATCGACGCGGAAATACTGGGTCGCCCCGTTGTCTCCGAGCAGGGTCGCGTCGCCGAAATCCTCCAGCTCCGGATACTCCCGGTTGTTGTAGTTGGCGACCTTGCTGTGCAGCACCTGTGCATCCCGGCAGCCGGCAAAGAACAGAAACTGTTCGATCTGGTGGCTGCCGATATCGCACAGGATGCCGCCGTATCTGGCGCGCTCGAAGAACCAGCCGGGCCGCGAAGCGGCGTTAAGCCGGTGAGGGCCTAGGCCGAGCACCTGCACGACACGCCCGATCGCCCCGTCGCGGACGAGCTGCCCCGCGAAGACGGCGCTCTCGACATGCAGCCGCTCGCTGAAATAGACCGCGTATTTGCGGCCGGTCTCGGCTGCCGTCCTTTTGGCCGAATGAAGCTGGTCCAGCGAGGTAAACGGCGTTTTGTCGGTGAAGTAGTCCTTACCGCTGCGCATGACTTTCTCGCCGAGGGGCCCGCGGTCGCACGGAATCGCGGCGGCGGCTACCAGCTTTACTTCTTCGTCCTGCAAAATCTCTTCCAGCGACGTGGCGGGGCGTACGCCGGGATAGGCCGCGAGGAAAGCTTTTACTTTTACCGGATCGGGGTCGTAGACCCATTTCATCTCGCCCCCGGCTTCACGCAGTCCGTTGCACATGCCGTAAATATGGCCGTGCTCCAATCCCGCAGCGGCGAAAATAAAGTCGCCCCGCGCGACGACCGGCGCCGGTTTTCCTTCGGGGGCGTAGTTCATGCCGTCTTTTTTGTGCAAAAGAGATGCTCCTTTCAGGATAATGGTAGGATTACCCCTTACGAAAAGGTTCCGTATGAGATGTTGTGGAGCGACGTATCCTTCTGCTGCCGCAATGAGAGCCCTTCTCGAATGATGGGCGACCGGAGACTGGGGCTCTTGTGACAACCTTCACGACGAATGAATTGACGCTAGTCGATCCCCTGTGACCGGCCGTTAAGAAGAAAGCTGATCGCGGACCGTTTTCTTGTATTTTTCCGGCGTCAGTCCGACCTGCTGCTTGAACAAGCGGCTGAAATGAGCGAGATGCTTGAAGCCGACCTGCAGGCACACATCGGTAACGGAGTGGCCGGGATTGTGCAGGAACAGTGTTTTGGCCTCGTTGATTCTGCGGCGGTACACGAACTGAAAGATGGTCAGTCCCGTGATTTCTTTGAAGATTTTAGATAAATAAAATTTACTGAAGTTTAGATGCTCCTGAAGATGCTCCAAGTGCAGATCGTCCGCAAAGTGCCCTTCGAGAAAGCTGACGATGCGCTGGACGTGTTTTTCTTTCTCGGAAGAGAATTCGCGCCCCGTACGCAGCGTTCGCTGGCACTGCTCGTGAACGAAATACAGCAGGTCCAGGAATGAGAGGTGGAGGCGGTTGTAGGCGGTCAAACCGTCCGTTTTGCAGTGGACGCTCATTTCGTGCAGGATGCGCTCGGCTTCTTCCTTCTCGGGGCCGCGGAGAGTGAGGCGGCAGTTTTTTAATTCCTGAAAAGGCTGGAGAACATTGATCGCATGAGGCAGCTCCAGATACGGTTTGAGGGCCGCCGGTTCAAAATGCACGGTCGTTCGGATATAAGGAACGGCAGTGTCGACCTTGGGGCAGTGGAGCGTCATGCCGTTCATGAGGATGAGATCCCCGGGCTGAAGCATATAGATGTTGCCGCCGATCAGATAATTGCAGCTTCCGCCGTGGAAGTAATAAATTTCGTAATACGCATGGGAATGAAAAACGGAATCGACCTTCCCCTCGTTGCGGTAGCTCAGGCCGAGCATATCTTCGCGATCGTGCAGGTTCATGAACATGCGGGAGAGCACCACGCTTTATCGGGATGTAAGGGCCGCCCGGAAGCGGCCTTTCTGTCTTCAGTGTAGCATGCAAGCGCTTCCCGTTTCTATTCGCAGACGATGCGCGTCCAGAGCTTCGCACGTTTGCGGCACACGGTGTGTCCATGAAGCGCCGTCCTTTATGACGACGGACAATCACAGGGCACGGGACAGGTGCCCGCAACCGTATTGCACATAGCGACAGCCCGCTATGAATCCCGAAGCCGGAGTGTGCTCCTCATGCCGACGCTTATAGATAAACTCTGCGATTCGTCCTGTCAGTACGAACCCGTCGTATCGAGCGTCTTCTCTTCCGCCTTTTTCACGGCTCCGGAGGCCTGTATTTTCTGCTGAAGCAGCCCGTAGAACCGGTCTTCATCCAGCGGCAGCTCCGCCCATTCGTCCGTCCATGCGGACAGCAGCATGGCGTTCGAGAGTGTGAGCCCCTTCAAGCCCTCTTCGCCCGGAGCGATCAGGGGAGTGCCGTGAAGAATGCCGTTCACCCAATCTTGGGTGATGAGGTGATGCTGCCCGCGTTCGCCTCCGACGGGAATGTCGATTTTCCACACCTCCGGCTCCCCGAAGCCGCCCTTATAGGTACGGTTGAATTCCGTCTCGGACTGCCGCAGCCGGTAGAAGGTCAGCTTGTCGTTTTCGATGACCATTCTGCCCAGGTCACCCACCACTTCAAGCCGGTTCGTACCCGGCGTTTCGCAGGCGGACGTGATAAATACGCCCGTCGCTCCGTTCTCGTACTCCGCGTAAGCGGTCACTTCGTTCTCGACCTCGATGTCCCGGTGCTTGCCGAAAGCGCAGAAGGCGCGCAGCCGCTTGGGCATCATGCCGGTCACCCACTGCCACAAGTCGAGCTGATGAGGCGACTGGTTGATGAGCACCCCGCCGCCTTCTCCGGCCCATGTGGCCCGCCATCCGCCGGAATCATAATAGCTCTGGGACCGGTACCAGAGGGTGATGATCCAGTTGATCCGGCGGATTTCCCCGAGCTCGCCCTGCCTGATCAGCTCCCGGAGCTTCTTGTAAAGCGGCTGCGTGCGCTGGTTGTACATGATGCCGAACACTTTGCCGGACGCCGCGGCCGCTTCGTTCATTTCGCGGACCTGCTTCGTGTAGACGCCGGCCGGCTTCTCCGTCAGCACGTGCAGGCCGTGCCGGAAAGCCGCGACGGCTTCCGCCGGGTGGCCGTAATGCGGCGTGCAGACGATCACGCCGTCGATTGTGCCGGAGGCGTACATCTCTTCGATCCCGGTGAAGTGCGCCACGGCGTTCCCGAATTCCCGGGCCGCCCATTCCAGCCGCTCGGTACGCGGGTCGCACACGGCGGCCAATACCGCGCCTTTTACTTTGTTCTCAATCAAATATTTCGCGTGTGCAGAGCCCATATTGCCTAATCCGATGATTCCGATACGGACAACTTCCATCTGTATAACCATCCTCCCCGGCATAGATCCAGGCCGTTTTGTATTAGTTTAGCACGGCTGTACCGGGGAACGTTTTACTGCGCTTTGCCAGTTGGCCGGAGGATTTGACTCTGGTTGTTCAGTTGAAAAAGTTAACAATCTTGAAAAAGTAAACCACAAACCTTAATTTCTTGCATTGTTGAAAGCGCTCTAAACGATGATAATAAACTTACATTTCGAACTTAATGGGGGTCAGGAAAAATGGGCAGAAAAACAGCTCGCATCTCCGCCGCGGCTCTGGTCGGTGTCTTGGCGGTCGGCTTGACGGCTTGCGGACGCACCGATCAATCCGCGGGTACGAACACGCAGGATACGAATACGGGGTCAAAGGGAGGGGACAAGAAAGTCACCATCACCTTCCAGAACATTTACCCCGATCCGACGACGCCTACGTACAAAATGCTTCATAAAATCGTAGAACAGTATGAGAAGGAAAACCCTAACATTCACATCGAGCTTGATTCCATGAACACCGACCAGCAGAAAATGAAGCTGAAAACCCAGGCCGCTTCCAAAGAGATCCCGGACATCACGATCGTGAACCCGGCGGCCCAGATGAAACCTTTCGTCGATGCCGGGCTGCTCGCCCCGCTGAACGACATGCTGGACAAGAACGGCCTGAAAGGGACTTACCAGGACGGGCTGCTCGATTACTACAGCTTTAACAACAACGTGTACGCCCTGCCGGACGGCAATAACATTCAGGTCGTTTACTATAACAAGGACTTGTTCGCCCAGGCAGGCATCAAAGATACGCCGAAGACGTTCGAGGAACTGCTGGAAGACGTGAAGCTGCTGAAATCCAAAGGCATCACGCCGATCGCCATCGGGGAGAAGGATTCCTGGACGGGTTCGTTCCTGTTTATGAATATGCTGCTCCGCACAAACGGCGGTCCGGGCTTCCTCCAGGACGTGCTCGACAAGAAGAAGACGTTCAACGATCCGGCGTTTACGGAGGCCGTTTCGAAGTTCCAGGAGCTGGTGCAGGCCGGAGCGTTTAACGAAGGCGCGACGTCCGTCGATTACAACGCGGGCGGCAACATTTTCAAAACGGGCAAAGCGGCCATGCACATCATAGGCACATGGGAAACGGGCGCCATCGACGCTTCTTCCGTGGGCGGCAAGGTCGGCGTGTTCCAGTTCCCGACGGTAGGCGGCAAGGGCGACGTGAACCAGTACATGATCGCACCGGGCAGCGCCTTCGCTATCTCGGCCAACAGCAAGCACCTGCAGGAGACGAAAGACTTCCTGAATTACTTCACGCTGAATCTGCCGAAAGTCCAGTTTGAATTGAAGAACGCGGTGGGCATCGGGCAGAAGGTAGAGGGAGATTTTAAAGCCGCGGGTTACTCCGATCTGGCCATTTCCATCCTCGATCTGTTCAAAAACGTCAAAGGCGGCGACCTCGCGTTCGACAACACGATGAACCCGGCCACCGCTCAGGTTCACTTGGGCAGCATTCAGAATCTGTTCATCCAGAAGGCCGATCCGAAACAGGTCGCACAGGAACATCAGAGCGCTTTCGAGGCCAACATCAAATAAAACGAGGCATTGCGATGGAGGGGTTCGGACCGGACCCCTTTTTCATCGACATTTTTTTGCAAGGGCCGCAGCGGAGAGAGAAAGAGCAAGCGGCCGTTTGTCTACAGGAGGCGTACTAGAGTGAATGTGTTAAAAGTACCTGCGCGAACCATTGCCGTCTTCGTGCTTCCAAGCCTGCTGCTGTACGTCTGCATGGTGTTCGTCCCTATCCTGGTCTCGTTCTATACCGGGCTGCTGGACTGGAACGGCATATCCGGCTCCAAATTCGTGGGCCTGGCCAATTTCAAGACGATGTTTTTCGACGACCCGGTTTTCTGGCCGTCAGTCCGCCGGACGCTGCTTTACGCGGTCTTTTCCATGATCGAGATTCCGATTTGCCTGATGGTGGCGATTTTGCTGAACCGGTACGTGAAGAAAGCCAACTCACTCGTATCGATCTACTTTCTGCCGGTTATATTGTCGGTCGTCATTATCGGGCAGCTCTGGAAAACCGTCTACAATCCGGCTTCGATGGGCGGGATGATCAACGGGATGCTGACCGCGTTTGGCTTGACCGAATGGACGCACAGCTGGCTGACCGAGCCCGCCATTGCCATGTTCTGTCTGTACATCGTGTCTCTCTGGCAGTATTTCGGCTACCATCTGCTGATCCAGTTCACCGGGGTGCAGAACATTCCGGCCGAGATCTACGAGGCGGCCCGCATCGACGGCGCGGAAGGTTTCACGGCCGACCGCTACATCACGTTCCCGATGATCGTGCCTATTCTGAAAATCTCGCTCGTGCTCGCGTTTATCGGCTCCCTGCAGGCGTTCGATCTCGTGATGGTCATGACGGGCGGAGGGCCCGCACACTCCACGGACGTCATCTCGACGCATATGTACAACATGTCGTTCCTGTCCCAGAAATACGGGTACGGCAGCGCGATTGCCACCTTCCTGGTCATCCTGTGCCTGGCGTTTACGGTGTTGATTAACGTAGTTTTCAAACGTCTGGAAAATAAGGTAAGCTAGGAGGAGGACCACCTGTGAAATCTGTCAAAAAAGGAATCGTCTATACGCTTTTCGCGATTCTGATCGTCACTCAAATGTATCCTCTTCTCTGGCTGTTTACGTATTCCCTGAAGACCAACGAAGAGATTCTAGGCAGCAGCTTTTTCTCCCTGCCCGCATCGCCGAGGTGGGGCAACTACAAAGAAGCGTACGAAGCGGGACACTATCTGCAATATTTGTTCAACAGCGTGTTCGTCACCGTCGTTACGATGGTTTGCGTCATTCTGCTGAGCTCCATGGCGGCCTATGCCATTTCACGGCTGCGCTGGAAGCTGGCCCCCGCGGTCATGCTCGTTTTCCTGATCGGGCTGATGATTCCGCTGCAGGCTACGCTGCTGCCTTTAATGATTATTTTTAAAAACATGAACATACTCAACACGCACTTGTCGCTGATTCTGCCTTATATCGCGTTCCAGACGCCGGTTGCCGTCTTTATCCTGAGCGGCTTTATGAAATCCGTTCCGCACGAAATCGAAGAGTCCGCTTATATGGACGGGGCGAGCGTGTACCGCATTTTCCGGAGCATCATCCTCCCGATTTCCGTTCCTCCGGTCATGACAGTCTGCATCCTGACGTTCATCAACATCTGGAACGAATACATCCTGGCGGCGACTTTCATCTCCTCGGAGAAGCTGAAGACGCTTCCGTTCGGCGTGTACACCTTTGTGAGCCAGTATTCCGTCAACTACGGCAACATCGGAGCTTTTCTCGTCATGGGGGCGGTGCCCGTCATTCTCCTTTATTTCATTCTTTCGGAAAAAATTACGAAGGGCATGGTGGCCGGGGCGGTAAAAGGGTAAGCGGCCCTGAAGCGGCTTCGGGAACGGGCGAACAACGAAAGGGGATAAATCCTTGAGACGCGGCTTCCAATCCATCCACCACCGGTTGTTTTTTCTGTTCCTGTTCTGCATGTCCGGCATTTTGATCATCATCTCCCTGCTGTTCTACAGCCGCACGACCGAGCAGTTTCAGACGAAGATCAGCGACCTTTCCCGGAAAAACGTCTCGCAGACCGTCGACCTCTTCGACCTGCTGCTCAAAGGCTACGACAGCTTGTCCAAAACGATCGGCAACAATTTCGATCTGGTCCGTCTGCTGACGGAATCGCCGCAAGAGTCTGCGCTCGATTATATTAACACTCGCTCCGTCACTAACATGATCGGGGCGATTTTCTACTCCCGGGAAGATTTGATCGGCATCCATGTCATCATGGACAAGGGAAAGATCTACAACTACGGCAACTACATGAATGTGGTCGATCCCGAATACCGCAGTTCCGACTGGTACCGGGACGTCCGTCAATCTTCGGGCAAAATGGTCTGGCTGGGCGTGTTTCCGCATTCCCTGATCGACCAGAACGAGAAACGGACCGTGTTTGCCTTCGGCCGCCAGATTTACGATCTCAACGAGCATAAGCCGATCGGGATTGTGCTTTACGAGGCGAATCCGCAGGCGATTTTGTCGGCATTGAATAATTTGAAGCTCAGCGAACACAGCGAGGTATATCTCGTCTCGGACAAGGGGCGTTTCGTGTCTTCCACCGCTTCGGCCGAAGCGCTGCCTTCTCTCCAAGACGTCCCTCTGCCGGACGATTCCCAGGAAATGACCGTCGATCAGAAGAACGGGCGGCTGGCGGTAGCTTCCAAGCTGCCTTTCGCCGACTGGCTGGTGGTCAGTCTTACGCCCTACAAAGACCTGAACGTCGAGCTGGTGCAGATGCAGCGTTATATTATCCTGATCGGAACGATTCTCGTTCTCGTCTCGGCTTTTATCGCGTCCATCGTATCCAAACGGATTTCGATGCCGCTTATCCGGCTTATCCGCCAGATGAAGCAGGTGGAGCAGGGCAACTTCAAAGGAATCGTGAATGTGACGTCCTACCGGGAGATCAACATTCTGGTCGGATCGTTTAATCATATGGTGAACCGGATCGAGGAGCTTATCGAACGGGTGAAGATTTCGTCGGTCAGCGAAAAGAACGCGGAGCTTCATGCGCTCCAGTCCCAGGTCAATCCCCATTTCCTGTACAATACGCTGGATATGATTTATTGGATGCTGGACGAGAAAGGCAACGACAAGCTGGGCGAAGTCGTGCTCTCCCTCTCCCATATGTTCCGCTACAGCAGCCAATGGGAAGAAGGAGCGGAGGTTACGCTGCGGGAAGAATTCCGGCAGATTCACCACTATCTGACCATTATTCTCGTCCGGCTCGAAGGACGTCTGGAAGTGGAGCTGAAGACGGATGAACGGTACATGGACATCCGCATCCCGAAGATGACGCTCCAGCCCATTATCGAGAATGCCGTGAAGCACGGCCTGGAGCCGCTTAACCGGCCGGGGATGCTCACCATCTCGACGTTTGCGGGCGGCCGGGAGCTGGCGATCCGAATCGAGGACAACGGAGTCGGCATCGAAGAGGAGAAGCTGCGCGGGCTGCGCGAATCGCTGTACGGCGAATGCGCCGCGGGAGGCAGGCGGAGCGGGGGAGGCGCGCCGGGCGCTGCCGAGAGCGCGGGCGGTCCGGGCGCAGGCGGCGGTGCGGCGCAAGCGGCCGCGTCCGCTGCGGCAGGTGAGCCGGACGGCCGGGAAGCTGCCGGAGCCGGAGCCGCCGGAGGTCACGGCGATGGCGCAGCCTTTGAGGCACCCGCCGTCACTGGAGCCGGGGGCGGAGCGGCCAGCGCAGCGGCCTGCGGTGCCGGCGCAGCAGGCTCGGGCAGCGGCGCTAAGGCCGCCTCAGGCGCCGGTGCGTCCGCCTGCGGAACTGTCGCCGCCGCCGGTGCTTCCGGCCCGGCGCAGGCTACGGCACATGCCGGGCCCCCGGTTCCCACGCCCGATGCGGGTTTCCCTTCCCGGCCGGACATAAGCCGCAGCGAGGAAGATGCGTCGTCCCAGGGAGGCATCGGACTGCAGAATCTGCACCGGCGCGTGCAGCACATGTACGGCGAAGCATACGGCGTCACCGTTGAAAGTGCAGCGGGCGAGGGGACGACCGTCATTGTGAGGGTCCCGCTTCCGAAGGAGGAGAGAAACGGATGAATATACTGGTTGCGGACGATGAAAGCGTCATCCGGGAAGGGGTCAAGCGCACCATCGAGCACGCTTACCCCGGGTACGGCGTTTTCTTGGCGGCTTCTACCGAGGAAGCGGTTAAGATCCTCGGTGGACAGCATATAGACATCGTGCTTACCGATATTATTATGCCGGGCATGACCGGCCTCGAATTTATGCGGATTTCGAAGCGGAAGCATCCGGCCATCAAGTGGGTCGTCATTTCGGCCCACTCCGAATTCGCTTATGCGCAGGAGGCGGTCCGGCTCGGCGCCCGCGACTATCTTCTGAAACCGATCGGCAAGCCTAAGCTGATCGAGTTGATCGAGAGCCTCACCGGCGAGATCAGACGCGAAAACCTCCAAAGCAAAGAGAGCGTGAGACTGAAGTCGAGCCTGAAATATTTGCGCGAAGCGGTTTTTCTCCGGCTGGCGGCGGGGCTGGATACCGGCAACCTCGATATCCAGTCGTTCGTGGAGGATTTCCCGGACTATTACCTCGTGTTCGTCCAGATGGATGCCGGGAGCAAGAGCGTTCATCTGGAGCATTTTATCGTGGAAAATGTCCTCTCCGAGATGATCGAGACGCATGGCCAGGGGTTTGTCGTCAGCTACGACCGTCAGAGCCTGCTCGGCCTCGTGGCGCTGAACGGCGGAATCCGGATCGATACCCTGCTGGACGCGCTGAAAAGTCATCTCAAGCACTATCTGAAGGTACCGTTCCAGATTTTGAACTCGGGACAGCATCATGATTTTAAAAGCGTACCGCAAATCGTCACCCGGCTGAGGCAGGCTTCCGCCGCGGTCGAGTACGACAGCATCAAAGTAAGCGGGGACAAATCCATCGAGGTTGCGCTTCAATACATCAAGGCGCATTATTCCGAGGACTTGTCCCTGGAGAAGATGGCGTCCGTCGTTTTCCTGAACCCGGTCTATTTCAGCCAGCTGTTCAAGCAGAAGACCGGCCAGGGCTACAAGGAGTATGTAACGGGCCTGAGGCTGGATCAGGCCAAGCAGCTTTTGTGCAACCCGCAGCTGAAACTGGCGGAAATCGCCGAGCGGGTGGGCTACCAGGATGTGCGGCATTTTACGCAGGTGTTCCGCAAGAAATTTATGCAGACGCCTACGGAATACCGGCAGGAGCATAATGTTACGGTGGTATGAGCGGGGATTCGCGGGTTGGCAAGCAAGTCCGGACTTTAGACGATCTAACGGGTTCCCTTCTTCCGGAGGGAGCCTTTTTAGGCAGACAGCTCTTTTAACAAAATTAGTATTATCCAGATGGTGGGCTATATGTTAATATGAGCATATTATTTGAGACTTTATGGCATCGATTAGAATGCTGCCGTATTGGCAGGGGAGCGGGGAAGCGGGGAGTATGTCGGTAAGAATTGATTGCGGGCTGGCGTCGAAGACATTTCTTCACGGTGGAGCCTACCGGATTGGCAGAGTTCTTGCTTGCAGCGAGCTGTCCATTGTCTATGCGGCACGGGAAACCGGAACAGGCGAGGCGTGCGTCGTAAAAGAATTTTTTCCTAAAAGTTTGGCTTTGAGAGATGTGGACGGAAGGTCCGTGCTGTGCCGGACTCCTTCTTTAAGAAGCAAATACGAGACATTGAAGTCCGTCTTTTTGAATGAAGCGGTGATTCTGGGACGCTTGCGGCACCCGAACATTGTGAGGCTTACCGGACATGTGGAGGAAAACGGCACGGCCTATATCATTCTCGAACGATGCCGCGGAGTGTCGTTGGAACGCTGTATCCGTAAAAACCGTTTACGCTCGAAAAACCGGTTTTACGCGACAACGGTCCCGAGTCTCCTTGATGCTCTTGAGTATATTCATGAGCAGGGCGTGCTGCACCGCGATATCAAACCTTCCAATATTATCGTCGGCCCGGACGGTCAGGCTAAGCTGCTTGATTTCGGATCGGCCGTCCACTCGCTGAGTGAGGACAAGCCTATTTTTACATCGGCGGGATATTCTCCTTTGGAGTTTTATTCGGCCGCATCCCGCCAAGGTCCTTTCTCCGACCTGTACAGCACGGGTGCAACCCTGTATTACTGCCTGTGCGGAGAAGCGCCGGTTGAGGCTGGTCGGAGATTGTTCCATGACCCGGTTGAACAAGTTTTACGTAAGCGGGGCGGCAGAGTGACACCTTTGCTGTCCCGCCGCATTATAAACTGCTTGTCCATGGATGCGGGACAGAGGGGGAGCGTGCGGCGTTTGAGAACCGCGTTAAAAGCGGAGTCGCTTTTGTGGAAAGCGGTAGAGGGCTTACGTGCAAACTTTCGCCCGGGGCGAAATTCCCCGCCGGGAGATGCTGCCGCCTCCGGTAAGAAGAAGGATCTGGTTAAGTCAGATGTCTAGTTCTTCTTAACGCCCGCCTGGTTTTATCAATGAAAGACGATCCTTGTGACTCGCCGCCTGCTCCCGAATTTGTAGAAGCGCAAACCGTCCGGTTATGTCCGGACGGTCTGCGCTTCTTGTGTTTGCGGCCGGTAACTGGCCTTGACGGCTTTATAACGAAGCTCGATCTCCGTAACACCGTCTTCGAAAGTGATGTAGAGTTTATCCCCGTATTCCAGCTTGTCTTTCTGCTTCTTGCCCAGCGGAGACGAGCCTTTCTGCACCGCACAGCGTGTGCTGTGACGGAACAGGAGGCTGCCGTCTTTACGTGCCTCGAAGAAAATGCGGTCGGCCTCGGGCAGCGATTCGTTCACATTCAGGCTGTGGAACAGCTCTTGGAGACTGATGCTCCGCGTATCAAAAGAAGTCAACGGCCAGTATTTTACCGGGATGTCATTGCCGCTGGCGGTTTGCAGAAAGTAACCTTCCAGGCGTCCCGAGAATTTGGGTTTCGGACGAAGAGTGAAGTAAAGAATCGCGCCTAAGGCTGCCGCGGCCGCAGCTCCGAGCAGGACTTTCGTAATAAGTGTCCATATCGAAACGACGGTCACAGCCAGGGTTACCATTGCGCTCGCACCCTCTTCGTCGGTAGCCGTAACCTGCAGTTCGCTGTCTCCGGTATTCAGCGGGTTCAGGAGCAGGAAGCCGTCTTGGAATTTTGCTTCCACAGAATTCCGGCCGTCGCCAGCGGCAACGGAATACGTAAGTTTATCCCCGTTCGCGTCATGGAAATATTCCCCGAGGTCAATCTTCTGCTCGCCGTCCTCCCGGCTGATTTTGATCGTTCCGGGTTTCGCTTCAGGCGGAGTATTGAGCACTTTAAGCTCGGCCGTCGTGGTTTCCCGGTAAAAATCGGGAGCGGTCATGACGATTTTCCACGGATAAGTACCTGTTGCCGGGAAAATATGCGCAAGCTCGAAGCCGTTTCCTTCCTGCTTAAGCGGAAAACGCTCCTCTGTTTTCTTTTGCGGATCTGTCACGACTAGTTCCGTTTTCATAGAACCGTATAGGTCGGAATCCCCAAGAGGCTTGCCGTCGGGATGATATAGACGCGCCGTGAAGGGGGAGGCGACTCCCTTTTGCGCTTCCTCCGGTAGTTCGACCCCTGCTTGGAGCTTATAGCCGGCGAGGAGGTTCACCTTCACAAGATCGCCCGGCTTCCCCCGGAAAATAACCCGCATACTGCCCTTCTGGGGTTCGATCACCTTCATAAGCGTATAATTGTCCGACTTGTAAAGCCGCACATTTTTGGAGGTGGAGTAGACTTGCGCCTCTGTTAATGGATTCGGAGACAAAAGAATAAGGTTTGCCTCGCTTATGCTCGAGTTCGCAACGGGTACCGTTACTTCCTGAAGCTCGCCTGTTGCCGAGACGGCAGATACGGAAATAAGGGACGATTGCAGTTGTTTGGCGAAGATGAGATTGAAAATCTCCGGCAAATCATCCGCACTGCCCGCCATGAAGGAGGTGCCTCCGGTTTCGGCGGCAATGTTCTCCAGTTCCGATTTACGGGCGGACCCGTCCCGGTTTAATCCCACGGTATAAATCGGGATGCCGAGCTTTCTGGCGATGCCGATAGAGTCTTCAACGTCCCGGCCCGAAATGTCCGCGTTTCTGCCGCCCGGTTGCTTGCCGAAGTCGGTTCCCCCGTCGGACAGCAGAATAAGGAACGGTTTCCGGGCGGAATCGTAACCGGTTTCCATCAGCTCGGCCGCTTTGCGCAGACCAAGACCCATATCGGAATACCCGCGGCGTTTGATTCCGTCCAGTGTTGATTTCCAGGCGTTGGAGCGTTCGCTCGATCCGAAGTCCGAAAGCGGAAGCGAAGAGACAATTTTATCGTTGTAGGCCACGTAGCCGACCCGGGAATGGCCGGTTCCCTCGAGATCCATGAACATCTTGACGACTTCGGCGGCAATGCCGTCTTTGTCTGTTTCATTCATGGAAAAACTCGTATCCAGCACAAACATGGCATCGAGTCCTTGAGGGGTTTCCACTTTTGCGGCGGAAAGCGGCCGGGGATAAATCAACAGACCCGCAACCAGAGACATGAGCAGTGCGGCCTGGAGCCATTTTTTAGAGTGAATAAGCTTGCTGACGAGAGACATGACATCACCTTTTTGTAGAGATATCGCACTGTACTACGAATAAGTTACAAATAATTGGTAAAATTTCTTTTATTCCACAAAATAGTTCATCGGCTTTAGAAATAAAATTTGTTAGATCGTGGATAAAAAAAGTAAATTTTTATTTTTAACCTACGTTTTTACTTATATAAAAGGTGTTCTATCCCTATTTTCATAAATATTGACAAATTCAAACATCGATCATTATGATACTTCTAAAGTCACAAACCGGATATTTTTCCATTCTCGGATTGTGAAGTCATGTTTTTACATAAATAGTTCTTTATGACTACTACTTAATTAGAAGAAACTAGTTCAAAACTCACAGGAAGGAGGGGGCGGCAGGTTTACTGTTTCGCCATTACACAAGCCTTGCCTAAGGCCTTGATCGGGTAAACTTTCCGCCGACCGCTATGGACATTATCAATCAAACGAACCGAACGATGCTTTTTGAGGAAATTAATCCTGAGAAATTAGACCTAGTGACCATCGTAGGAGATGTCAAAGCCATTGACAGCTTGAGCGATGACAAAATCAAGGAAATTAACAGACATTTGCTTGTACGTAATTTCGATGAGTTTCTCGACAAATTTTCTCCCACGGTCTACTCCTTCTACAATGCGGCTAATCAGAAAGTGATGTACACGTTAAAGAAGCCGGAAGGATTGGCGGATGACGCCATCTCTGAAATCAGGATCGACCAGAACAACGACTTTCTTAAAATGCTCTTCACCCTGATCGACACCAAACGCAGCCAGGGTATCCCCAATGTGGATTTTAAATTCGAGAACTTGCTCGATATGATTTCCCCCAAAAAAGTGATGGACGATATCCGCCAGGTCCGGAAAGAAATCCATTATTTATACGGGCAGTACGAAAAGCTGGATGAAGGAGATCCGAAGAAATTCGATCTGGGCGACAAGCTCAACGGGATGTTCGAGGATGCGAGCAAGAATTACAACAACGTCATGGCGATGCTTCCGCTTGCTATCGAGGATATCAAAACCCGGCTTCTGCTCGGCAGCGCGCAAGAGGAGAATAAGTCGGAGGCTTTCCAGATCGGCATGCTGACGATCGGCAATAACGGCGAGCTCAAAATTATCGAGGCGCCGAAGAGCGGAAGCACGGAACTTATGCTGCTCGACGATAGCAGCTCTAACGAGCTCGTTTCCGTGTTCGAGGAAGATTACGAATCCATCACGGAAACGCCGTCGGGATATGTGAAAGATCTGGTTGTCCGCACGTTCTGCCCGCTTCCCGCTGTGCAGAGCACCGTGGATGTGGAGACGGAAGTACAGAACTACAACACCTATCTGGAATTCTACAAAAACGCCAAGGACGACTTCGTCAAAACGGTAAAACCTCTCGTTGAGAAAATACTGGGCGTCAAAATGTTTTTCGAACAGTACGCCACGAAGAACAAAGGCATGCAGCCTACTTTGCTCGTGACGAACAGCAAGCTGGACATGACGGTGAAGAGCAGCAATATTCCGCGTCTGGAGACCTATCTCAACACCGTCAACTCCAAGAACGATTTCAGCGATACGATCTGGTTCGGTATCGTCCCTTCCGTTGAACTCGAAACGGCCGGTAAAGTGAAAGTCAGCCGGGAGCGTTTCAAGGGCAACGAGAAGGTCATGAAGCCTGACGGAAACACGATGGAATCGCTGTCCATGCTGCTCCAAGTTCTCAAGGAGTATAAAGTACAGCTGTTCTTCAGCTTCGAATCGGGCGAAGATACCACCTTCAACAGCATGGCGACAGCTGGAATCGATAAATATATCGATAAATGCGGTGTGCTTGTCCGCAAAGAGTACAGCGAGTTTGCTGTCCCGTGCGTGCCGAACTTCACCATTATCCCGAAAGACAAATCGGGGGTGGTGATCGACAGCCGTATGCTGCATACCGAAGACGGAGCGCGTCTGTCCCAGGAGAAGGAAGACATTCTGAAGCTGTGGATCGAAGGCGTTTATATCGGCGCGAGTTACGTGGCGGCCGGTCTGGTATCCGCTTACCAGTGCCCGGAATATTTGCGGGAGCAGTTTAAGAGCGTCAGCAGAGACTATCCGGGCGTACGCTTCGATATCGAGGCGGGAGACCACAGTCTGAGGGCCGTATCCACTATGGCCAAGGAAATATCCGGCTTCACCAACAACATCAAGGATGCCATTAACCGCAAAAACTTCGGCTTCATTTTCTCTTCGGAGAATGCCCAGCTTCAGGACCGGGATATCAAACGAATTACCGTGTATAAGGCCCGCAGTCTTGCGATGGCGGAAGACGGATTCGATTCCATTTATAAAACATTGGTCAGCACTTACATAGAGCGGATTCTTCGTTTCCAGACCGGTGATTTCAAGCATGAGAATATCGTTAAATTTTTCAGCAACAATCCGAGCAGCCAGAAGAGCAAATGGCTCGGCACCCGGGGATTCGTAAACTCGATCATTCAGGATGGAGACGATATGAGCTACATCATCGACGACAAGAGCAACTTGTGCCATATCGATCTTGTGTTTAACGGCAACGTGAAGAACCTGGAAGTGACGATTACGAAGGGTACGTCGCCGGTCAAAGTATGATCGGTGCGCTAAAGCGTATGGTAAAGGCATGGTTTCCCATACCTGCCTTTATACATAAATCCCGTAAGCAATCCTTGCCGAAGGGAACCTTATCAACCAATTTCAAGGAGGTAATACAAATGGGTTTCAGACTTAAAGTAGAAGGCGCAGAAACATTCGAATTGGGCATGGATAATATTCAAACGGTAACTTACGATACCGACACGCCAAACGATTCCAATGCAAGATCGACCGATGTAGGGGCAACGCTCCGAATCTCGGGCAAAATTATTACGGCTACGGACGGGGACAGCGCGGATGACACGCTGAAGCTGGGTCTGTGGTCGCTGGTTCCGGCCGAGAAAGCGGACTGCTACAGAAAAGTGACGCTTGAAGTCATTGCGGCTGACCAAGTTGTCCGTAAGATTTATTTCCCGAATGCTTTCGTAGTGGACTACACCGAGAATTTCGGAGACACCGAAGGCGTTGGAAGTTTCAGCCTGTTTATTAAGCAGAAGAAGGACAAAACCGAATTCGCGAAAGTCGAAGGCGGCTACTCCGTATAAATTCCGGCCGTTCATCGGAACAGAATTTTAGAGGCGTTATGCCTCTTGAATTCTGTTCCGGAATTTTCCTACATGTAAAATGTATGCATCGGAAAGCGATCCTGATTGGCGAATAAACCTACCTCTACACCGCGGTCGTTTATTTTCGGAAGACCTTGGCAGAGGTTTATCTCATATGTGCAGGGACGAGGACAGAATGGATTATTACCAGGTGCTTGGCGTGGCAAGGAACGCTCCGCAAGCGGAGATCAAGAAGGCGTACAGGCTGCTGGCCAAGAAGCACCATCCGGACCTCAATCCGGGCAATCCGGATGCGGAGCGCAAGTTCAAGCAGATCTATGAAGCGTTCCAGACGCTGGAGGATGAAACGTCGCGTAACGCTTACGATCATAAGCTTGACGGGCAGGATCGGCGGGGTGGCGGCGGCAAGGGCTCGAATGAAAAAGCGGCAGGCAGCCGTGCCGGAGCGCAGCAGGCTGAATTTGATCCAAGCGACGTAAGAAAGAATTTTGAGCGCTTTTTCGGTTTTGCCGGCAAAGCCGGAGGCGGGGAAGCCAAACCATCTCAGAAAAATCCGATGGATACGACAGACCTCTTTAACCGGTTCTTCGATGCGAAGAAGAAGTAGTCTGCTTCGGTAACAACGCGTAAGCAAAGTCGGCTTGCGGGATGCCCCTCTGGTGAAGAAGCTGGCGGGTGCCAATGAAGCAGTAGGTTCCACTTCTACGGTGTACGGGATGTGTCGGGGACATCTTGCCGTCAGGAAGGGAATTTTTTTTGCGTTCCCGATGGCGTGAATGGTGTTACGCAATAATGCGAAGGACATGGGGGAAATCGGCGTGAAAGGCAGAAAATCCGGATGGATTACTCTACTAGACGTTCTCATTGCAGGACTGGCGGCAGCCGTCTTGATTTATGTCTATTTTATCAATACCGACAATACGCTGAAAATGTTCGTCAGTCTTCTGATGGCGATAGGGCTGTCCGTTCTGGGGTTCGTATACTACCGTATGCCGGTAGAAAGGCCGGAACGGGAGGCGATCGCGAAGCTTGTTCTGCTTAATGAGGACGGGGAAAGCGTGAAGGAGTGGTATATCCAGGGGGAAACGTCCTTGCTGATCGGCAAAAGCTCCGGTCAAAACGAGGTTGATATAGATCTGGCCGATGCCGAATACGCATCGCTGATCCAAAGCGAACATGCCGTGTTAAACCGCAGCGGCAGGGAGTGGTTTATTGAGGACGTCGATTCCGAAAGCGGTGTGGGCATCCAGAAAAGCGGCAGGGGTCCCAGAGATAAACAAGAAGTCGAGGAGCCTCACAAGCTGGATGTCGGAGATATTGTATACATAGCCAATACGAGGCTTTTGGTCAAATAAGGGGCAAGCGGAGAAGAAGCCGACAGCCGATCCGATAGGACAAACGGAGGAATGAACAGGATGAGTTTGACAAGATGCGCCAACGGACACATGTTCAGCACCAGAAAACATGGCAATACGTGCCCTTACTGCAGCGTTGTGGTCGAGCCGCCGGCTTCACGAGCCGAGGAATCAAGGCCGCAGAGAATGCAGGAAGACGATAAGACGATGCCGTTTCTGGGGGAGACGACCGGCATCGAACCGGTTGCGGGATGGCTGGTTTGCATCGAAGGGCCTCAAATGGGACAAGATTACCGCATCATGGCCGAGAAAAATTTCATTGGCCGTTCGGAAGAAATGCACATCCGGATTATCGGAGACAACGCGATTTCCAGACGGAACCATGCGGTCATTGTCTATGACCCGAAGAAGCGGAATTTTTACCTGCTGCCCGGAGATGCATCGGGACTGGCGTACCACAATAACGAGGCGGTCTATTCGCCGGTGGAATTAACCGCTTACGATCTGCTCCAGCTCGGGCGGAGCAAATTTGTTTTCATTCCGCTGTGCGGAGCGCATTTCGAGTGGAATAATACGGCCGCTGCGGGGATCGGCTAATGCCGGCGGGATCATATGGAACACCGTATCTCTTGGTCGGGGCCGCCATTCTCCTCATTTTGCTGATGCTGTATGTACGGAGCCGGCTGAATAAGCGGAAGCCTGAAGTGCCCGCGGTACGGATAGGGAACGGGCAGACCATCGGAGCCAGGAACGAGCAGGATGATTATTTCGCCAGCACCACGACGGTTATCGGAACTTTGGCCGTACTGGCAGATGGAATCAGCGGACTGGCGAACGGCAGAATGTGCAGTACCCTTGCGGTGTCCACGTTCCTGAAGGAGTTCTTGAATGTGGAGCATGTGCGGCACATCCCCTATTTTTTAAGCGAAACGGCTCGCCGGGTGAATTCCGAGATAGTGGAACAGCTTAGAGGGGCTCAGGGCGGTACGACTCTTGTGGCGGGAATCATCAACGGGGATAACCTGTATTGGGGCGCTGTCGGTGACAGCGTGATTCTGATTTTCCGGCAGGGGGAGTTTCTTCCCGTTAATCCTAAACATACGTATGAGAACGTACTGGAGCAGAAATATTTGTCGGGTGAGATTACAAAGGATGAAATGGCCGCGAACCCCAAGAGAAGACAGCTGGTTAACTACCTAGGGTATGAACAGTTTCAGAACATGGAAATCAGTGAGACGCCGTTCCGGCTAAAGACAGGGGACAAAATCATTTTCTGCAGCGACGGGGTGTATAACACGTTAACAGAGGTTGAAATGGAGCAAATCTTGACAGGCGGCAGCTCGCCGGAGGAATCCGCACAGGGCATGATCGATGCGATCGAAGCCAAGGGGCTTCATAAGCAGGATAATGCAACGGTCATCATTCTGGAGAAGGGCTGGTAGAGCCGGATGAAGGAAACCGGTTTGGACCAAAGGGAGCGGGGGGACGAATGAGAAAAGAAAACAGCGATTTCAAGACCGGTTTCGTTACCGAAGCGGGGACCTTTGTGCAGAACAGGGACTACTTTGCCTTTGTCGAGCTTGAAGATATGGCTTGCTGGGTGCTGGCGGACGGTCTTGATTCGGACAGCGAGGTAAACAGTGCGGAAATGGTTGTCCGCAGTATTTTGTCCCGCTTTTTGAATAAGCCCGCCTTGTCGGCCGCCCGGCTTAAACGATACATGCAGGAAGCCAGCGAGTGGCTGAATGAGGAAAGCCGCCGGGTCCGCCTTAAGGCGAGCGTGCTGATCGTCGTGACGGATTACACAAGAATCGTATGGGCCGTTGCGGGCAGCGCGCGATTGTATGTGATCCGGGGAGGCAGGCTCGTGGAACGGAGCCGCGATCAGAGCCTGGCCCAATCCTGGGCGGATGAAGAACGTATTCCGCTTGAAGCGGTGGACCGTCATGAAGAAAGGCATAACCTGCTGAATTATGCAGGCAAGCCGGATGTGTTCGAGCCGTACGTCTCTCCGAAATTCATGCTGGAAGACGGGGATGTGCTCTTGATGAGCACTCCGGGTATGTGGGAAAACGTCGCATCCGCCGAGATGGTGGACGCCGTCGAGGAAGCGAAAGGGCCGGCGGAGCTTACGGATCTGCTGGAAGAAGTTCTTCTGAGCAGGCAAAAGCGGATGGTTCCGAACTATACGGCGGCGGCTGTTTATGTCAATAAAGTCTACAAAGAAGTGAAGGGAAAAAAGCGGAAGTGGGCCAAACGGATCGCGTTGATTCTCATTCCTCTGCTGCTGGTCGGGGGCGGAGCTTATGTGTACATGGCCAAAGAAGCCGCACGTAAAGCGGAAGCGGCCCAGGGCATGCTGGAGCACGGCAAGAGCGGGGACGACTATGCGGCCGAGGGGGATTATGCCAAGGCGCTCAAGGAATACAGCGAAGCGCGAAGCGATTCCCAGAAGATCAAAGATAAGGTGCACACCGTGCTCTTTACCAAAAAACAACGTGCGGCCCAGTATATCGTGGACGGGGACACCTTCCTCAAGGAAGGGGACTACGATAAAGCCGCGGCGAGTTTTACTAAAGCCCAGTCCGAGATCAAAAATCAGGCTGATTTTAATCCTCAGCATCTGGAAGAGCGCATAGGGCGTGTCCAGGCTTATTCGGCTGTCATGAATACGGTCAAAGAAGGAGACCAGAAGTTTACCGCTCTCGATTACATAGGCGCTCTCGAGATTTACCAGAAAGCGAAGCAGGCATCCGCGGAAGCTTCGTTCCCGGACGGGGACAAGCTCATTAAGGGAAAGCTGGATGAGACTCAGGAAAAGATCGCCGGCCTTGAGAAAGAGACGAAGCTTCTTGAAGCGGACAAGCTGGACAAGAAGGGAGACCGCAGCATGGCCGCCCAGGACTACGCCGGGGCGATCGCGGCTTTTGCTTCGGCCCAGGAGATTTATCAGGAAATCAAGATGCTGGAGCGGGTGCTTGGCATGGAGAGGAAGATTACCAAAGCCGAGGAAAAGCAAAATCCCGTCCCGGCGGCACCGCCCCCAGCTTCTGCGGCTCAAGGGGGACAAGCTCTTCCGGGCCAAGGATCGGGAGATCATCCGTCCGGACCGAATCAGCTGGCTCAGCCGCAGACGCCACCCTCCGCAGGAGGACAATCTTCGCCTTCTTCGGCGGGAGCACCCGGGTCACCGACCGGCGGAGAAGGGCAGGCTCGGCCCGCTAAGGGCGAAGGAGGGAATTCCCCCGCATGAAGGATATTATTTTGGACCGGCTGAACAAAATGGAGGATTTGGAGCAGCGCCGTATGCTCAAGCAGTTGATGACGGGGCTTTTTCTGAATCTGGTGGACTATCAGGAGCAAATGAACCGGCAGCTGGAAAAGCGGGTTTTCGACGAGATTGAAGATTGGGAAGGGCGGTTTGATATTTATGCCAGCTTGTGTTCGCGGGATGAATGGGACCCTCTCCATGAATTTTTGTATCCCATGTGCCCGGAGGATGTGGAGAATACTTTGATTGATATGCTTCACGTCATCGAAGGGCTGAGGGACGGCAGAGAAGCGCGGCTGATCTCTCTGTTCCTGGAATGTGATTCCGTGCGGATCCGGGAACTGACGAAGAGCGGCAGGCTGTTCGACGGGCATCTCAAGACGCTTTCGGGAACTTATCCGATTAAAGTAGCACTCCGGCCTTGCGAGAAGTACATCAAAGAGATCGAGAATCTGTATCAGATATTCCTGAAAAACGGAATTCCATGGCGGACCATCAACCATCCGTTTGCCTATAAATTTATCGACGTCGTCTTGACGGAATGCGCCGGAATACCCGGGGAAGATGAGACCGTTACGGAAATTTCAGTGAATTTGGAAGAGTTCGAAGCTTACAAGCGAACAGACCGGATTCCGCTTTGGAATATGGAACGGCTTGAGATCAAGAACAGCGGATTTCCGGTCCCCGCTTCGGACAAGGTTAATTTCGAACATGTTCTGTCACTGAGAAAAACGGGGATGGAGCATGGGTATCTGGTGGACGGACACACGGACGATATCCGGTACATCAAACGATCCGGCGAAGAGCTGACGATCGTTTCTCCGCAAGAGAAAGCGGGAGTCTGGAACGTGTTGAAGGTTGTACAACCGGTTGATATCCAGATCGGGAGACTTCAATACGCACTTGTCTCAAACCGCTGCGCCAGCAGTTTTGTCGGCAAGTATGCACGAAAGCAGGCCGTGATTGTGCGCTCCAAAGGGGAAGTGGCGCGGATTGTGCATTCCCTTGAAGCTTCCGAATATTTGACGCTCGAGGATATCCGGATCGTGGACAAAGCGGATTCAACGGCAGTTACGTACGAAATGAATCCTTTCATCAGCGACCAGGTGCGGGCGTCAAGCGGCAGGGCCGCGCTGTGTCTGAGCTTTCGGCCCGGCCGTTCGTTCGGAAAGGATGAGTTTATAAGAAACGACTTCATGAGCTTTGTCGTGTCGGAGGTTCAAATGTACCTGCCCGAATACATATGCGAAGGGGTATGGGTTTGAATTACATATGGGATCTGTTGATCCGGGCCGAGCAGTGCGGTCTGGACAAGAAAGACATTCAATTCTCCGCCGCTTCCGTGTACTCCCCGTATATGGAACTGAGCCTGGAACATATGAACGCAAGTCAGGTCGAGAAACAGGTTGAAATTAATCCGTTCTATCGTTTTGACGAGATGTTCCGTGGGATGCTCGATATTAATTACACGGAGTACCCGGAATTCAGACGTGCCTTGTTCGATATTCTCATTCATTTTCTGGGCGAGATCGATCTGCTCCAGGGAATGAACAAAAGGGAATTTTACATCCGGTTTGTCCGCCGTGACATAGAAGCCGGGATTTTCGGGAACAAGGTACGGCGGAATTTTCAGAGTTGCGGCAAGGAGGAGCAGGATATTGTGGCGGCAAGCGTCCTGCAGACGGTTCAGACCGGGGATGCGCTTTTTACCTTGAAGCGGACAGCCCGCCTTTTGTTTCCCGGGTCCACTATTTATGCAAATTGCGAGGAGAAGAATGAGCTTCTCTTCTACATCAACCAGGAGGAGAGCGAGTCCGGCCGGGCCAAGATCAGCTTGCTGCTGGATCTGCTACTCCCCGTCCGTTTTCACACCGAGCTGTATTGGAACCGGCATTTCGGCATATTGGGCGTAGAAGAGACTATGCGGCTGGACCGCATTGCGATGTATTGACCAGCCGTGAAGGAGGACAACGATGAACGGATACTCATACAGGCTGTATCAACATCCGGAGGATAGAATGGCCGATCCGGGCGCCGTACGCTACAGCCGCGAGGAGCTGACGGAAATGACGACGTACCAGCTCCGGACCATTTGCAGTAAAGAGAAACTGATTGAAGGGTTTGCCAATACGCTGGACCGTGAAGGCTTCATCGCCACCATCCTCAAATACAGGGGGACGGAAGAACGCCTGTTGATCGAAAGCCCGGTTCCGGGCGGCGAAGAACGGCTGCAAACGGCAATCCGGCGCTATTTGCGTACGCCTTTAGGAGAGAGGGGCACCAAAGTACCGGCCAGAATCACGCTCTATGAGGGACTTCGTCTCGACGAGCGGGACGGCTGCAGGCTGGAGGGGGCTGCCGCTTTCTCGGGAACGAACGCCCTCCTTGTAAATGAGCAGATGGAGCTGTGCGGCATACTGAATGTGGTCGAAAGCGTATCGAAGCCAGGCACACTCTGTCTGACGAGGAACCGGGATGCCTATCTGAAGCGCTCGGCCAACCGCAACTACAGCCTGCTCTTCTTCAACCGGCACGACTCCGATTATCTGTACCGGATCTATCACCAGAACAAGCCCCTTCCCCCGGTTAATCTGCATTACTGCCGCCTGCCGGCAGCCGATCTGGAAATCCGGGAGCCGGAGCTGACGGAAGCCGTATTGGCCATTGATTTCGGCACCTCCAATACGACGGCGGGGGTTTATCTCGACGCTGCCTATGTTCAAACGCCATGCAGCCAAGACCTATTGAACGGAACGGTCCGGCTCGATGCGATTAACTACGCGGCGTTCCCCGATCCGGCCGCCCCGGACGGTCAATGGATCGAGCTTCTGCCGACGGTCGTCCGCGTGGCGGATTGTTCCGATCCTTTGAATCCCCGGTACCAGTTCGGACACGAAGCCCTCCTATACCGGAAGAAACTCGGATCCGGCACGCAGGCGACCGTATTTCACGGGATCAAACGGTGGGTGAACGATTACGCGAGATCCGAGGAAGTAAGCGATGCGAGCGGCAACAGCACGCACGTGCGCAGAAGCGATATTATCCGCGCCTACCTCGCGTATATTATCGAGACCGCCGAGCATCAGTTCAAATGCCGCTTCCGGAATCTGCACATGTCCAGCCCGGTCAAGCTCAAAGCCCAGTTTCTGGACATGTATACGGATATTTTGCCGGAATACCGCCTGGAAACGGAAGATTCGCTGGATGAAGGGATGGCGGTCCTTTATAACACGATCGCGGACCGCTTCCAGCAGAACCGTTTTGAAGACGGAGAAACCTACAAAGCTCTCGTTATCGATTGCGGCGGAGGCACGACGGACCTGTCTTCCTGCCGGTTCCGTATCGAGGACGGCCATATGTCTTACAGGCTTGACGTCCAGACGACGTATGAGAACGGCGACACCAACTTCGGGGGCAATAACCTGACTTACCGCATCATGCAGTACATGAAAATCGTGTTCGCCGAGTATTACAGCTGCGGAGAAACGGTGACGGACATCGACAATCTTATCGGGGTTCCGAGCGGAGACGTGTTCCGGCATGTCGATGAACTTGGGGTGGCGTCGGTATACGAACGGCTGGAAGAACGGTACAGGGAAGCGGAACTGCTGCTTCCTACCCGTTTTCGGGAGTATGGCAGCCATACCCGGGAGGACTACAACCGGGTTCGTAACAATTTTCATTTCCTGTGGGAAATGGCGGAGAACATGAAGACGGAGTTTTTCCGCAAAACCGGCATCTTGAGGAACCGGTTTCACTCCGGCAGCGGAGATGTCCGCGAGCACGATCTCAAAATCACGGGAGTGGACCGGTGGTATTTGTCCGTGCGTGAGCAGGGGAGGTTCAAGGACCGGTATGAATTCCCCGATGTGGTGTTCACTATTCAGGAAATTAACCATTTGATCAAAGCGGATATTTATGAAATTGTACGCAAGTTTCTGGAAGATTTCTACCAAAGCGGCGAGCTGCAGACTTACTCCATCATCAAGCTGACGGGCCAGTCCTGCCGGATCGATGTCTTCCGGGAAGCGCTGAAAGAATTTGTCCCTGGCAGAACCATTCAATTTACGCAAAAGGCAGGCGAAACCGATCGAGTACCGGATTTGAAGCTGGCTTGTCTGAGAGGCGCTATCCGTTATCTGGGGGACAAGAAGGCCGGAATCATCCAGACTCATGTGACGCATCAGGCCGCCGTTATCCCATACGCGGTCACGGCTTATACGCACAGCCGCAGCGAGAAGGTGCTGATCAGCACACTGGATCGCGTCAATACCGCGCAAGGCTCGATTTCCAGACCTTGGGGAGCCGCCGAGATCGAGTTCTGCCTCAAAGATATGAACGGGAAGCTCCGGCAGAAATATAGCTACCCGAGCCGGCCCGACAGTTTCCAACCCGTACTTTATGAAGACATCGCGGAGACATACGGCCGCAACATACCGCAGGACGAGACCGATTCCATCGTCAATGAAGAAGTGAAATTTTTCGTCTTCGGAGGGGGCCAAAATTGGGGGTTCCACGTCGTGCCGGTAGCGCGCCGCCAGGAACAGCTGTATTTGGGCGCCAAACGATTTTTTGCCTTTGAAAATGATCTGTCGGAAATTGATTTCTTCGACGGCTTGAAGTAAGAAGCGCGGACGAAAGGGGGGTGTTCATGTTTACCCGTACCTATCCGAATTTCGCCAAAGGGCGGATTTTGAAAACGGAGATGCTCGAAAATTTGAGGGATTACCCTCGCGAGCTGACGGATTTGTTTCTAAGGGATTATTCAGACGGTATCGTGGCCGGGACCGAAATCGGGGTTGGCGAAGACAGCCTGTGCATCGGACCCGGAATTATTAAGCACGGAGGGCTTATCTACACGCTGATTCGCGAGGTTGAGCTTCCCTACGAGGCTTCGGGACGGGAGACCGTATTGAAAATCCGGTTCCATCCTGCCGAAACCGAGGGCGATTTTACCGTCTGCCGGGCCGAGCTCTTGCTGGACGAGCACGTATCCGTCTCTTCCGGGGAACTGGAGCTGGCGCGGTTCAAGCTGAAGGAAGGAGCGAGGCTGCGCTCGGACTACCGCAATTTCGCGGACTTGGCGACCGAGTACAACACGCTTAACCGGCTTCATGCACAATATGCCGGCTTCCGGCAGAGTACGCTTCTTCCGGAGATCATGCGGCATTTTGCGGCTGAGATGTTGAAAAGCCGGGCAGCCGGCACCCAAGATTTCGCCTTCGCCATGCAGTGCCTGAATATGCGGCCCGTTGACCGGGAGGCGATTCTTCATTACTTGGCGGTACGGCTGGGCAGGGAATACAAAGCCTATACCAATGAACAGATCCACACCCATTTGTCCCGCATTCTGGAGGAAGCGGGGAGCGGAGGCCGGCCGGTACCGGGGGGAAGATTCGGGGCCCCTCAGCGGATGATCGTGGATTAATCCAGAAAGAAGAAAGGGCGGGAAGTGCCGTGGCGTTTTCGGACGAGAAGATTATTGCGATGCTGAACAAGATGGAAGAATCCCAAAAAACAAACACCATTGAAGAAGGGCCTGTGCGGATCGGACAACGTTATTACGAGTTTGAGCGGCAGGCTTTTTACGATGACAAGCTTCTGGTATTTATCCCGAAAGATTTCACAGACATGCCCGAAGCGATAAGTGCTATCAAATATCCTCATTCCCAGCGGCCGGAAACGATCAAAACCAATGAAGACGGCAGCATCAATATTACGCTTAACCGGATCGATCAAGACCTGGAGGAGGGATGGGTCGAGGAACTGACTCAGGGGATGAAAACGATCCTTAAAAAAGTGAATCCCTCCAACGTGTTTTTTACGGACGGTATCGAGGAAATCCACGGAAAACAGGTCGGCTATTTCGAGTTCAAGAGTCCGGCGCTGGATGCTTTTCTCTATAATCTGATGTTTTTTCTGGAACTGGGAGGCAAGACCCTTATGGGAACTTTCAGCTGCAAATACGACGAGTATGAGGCCTGGAGGGACGTAGCTTTTCAGATCGTGCGGGCCGTCCGGGTCGTTCAAGTCGAGGAAGGGGCGGATCCGGCATGAGCCAAACGGTGTTTTCATTGGCCGACATTTCCGTTGCGCCGTACAAATTCGAGAGGATTATGGATCTCCATCTGGAGAAAGCAGTCAATGAGCATGCCAAGCTGACGATCAGCGGGATCGTTCCGGAAGAGATGCTGGACCGGTACGTGGAGCAGGCCGATGAGAATGAACAGATTGCCGTTTCGGTGCGTGACGGAGAGCGTACGACGGTCGTTTTTCAAGGGATCGTAACGAATATGGCCGTAAAGGCCGTACACAATGTCCGCACTCTAACCATCGAAGCCCAAAGCTCGACACTGTTGATGGATATCCGGAAGGTCACCCGTTCTTTTCAAAATAAGCAGATGACCTATCGCGGGCTGTTAGACCGCATCGCGGGTTCTTATCCGAATTCGGATGTAGTCGTGGAGGCTGCCGGAGGAACAAGCATTGGCGGACTGGTCGTCCAATACAAGGAAACGGACTGGGAATTCGCCAGGAGACTGGCTTCCCGTCTGCATCTGCCTCTGATTCCGCTTTGTTCCCAGAAGGGCATGAAATGCTATGTCGGCGTGCCGGACCTGGGAGAGCCCCATAAGCTCGACGCCTACAACTACAGCATCCGCAAAAATTTGAAGGACTTCAAGCGGAAGTCGGAGAACGGCGTCTCCGGCATCGACGAACAGAACAGCATCAGCTACGAGGTCAGCAGCAGCGCGATTTTGGAGCTGGGCAGTCCGGTTGCGTTTCAGCGGAGAAAGCTGTATGTATACCGTGCCAGCACGCGGATGGAAGGCGGCACGCTGACCAGCCGGTATGAATTAAGAGACAAGCAGGGCTTCAGCTGCCCGACTTTGTATGCCTATAAGCTGGCCGGAACCTCCCTGTTCGGGTCGATTAAGGACGTATCCAAAGACAAGGTGAAGGTCAAGCTTCATATCGACGGGAAATCATCTTCCGATGAAGCCTTGTGGTTCCCGTACTCGACGGTCTATTCGTCTCCCGACGGCAGCGGCTGGTACTGCATGCCCGAGGTCGGGGACGAGGTCCGGCTGTACTTCCCGGACGAGCAGGAGAAGAATGCTTATGCCGCCAGTTCCGTGGATACCGATTCCTCCGATCCCCAGAAGCGCAGCGATCCCTCGGTTAAGAGCATCAGCACCAAATACGGCAAGCAAATTGTATTCAAGCCCGGCTCCGTTGAAATTATCGGCAGCGGCAGCCTCTTGATGCGGCTTACCGACGACGGCGGAATCGAGATCAACAGCCACAAAAAAATATCCATATCGGCGATGGAAGACATCGAGATTACCGGGGGCGGCAAGGTGCTCATTCAAGGGGAAGAAGGCATTGACCTGAAGCAGGCCGACGCAAGCCTGAGCATCATGGATGAGGTCAAAATCAGCGGCGCCAAGGTTAACATCGAATGAGCGGACGGATGGATAAAGAGGCGGCGCTGGAGGACTTCCTGGAGAAGCATATATTCGGCAAGTGGCAGGAAGATCTGATGACGGTCGATGCCGTCTATCAAGAACACCGGCAGCGCATAGAAGAGGAGTTTCTTGCCGCTTTCGAAGCGGTTTGCGGACAAGCGGCCGAGCTTCAAGCCAGAGGATGTAAGGGAACTATCCGGTACATTTATTTTTCCCTTATGCGGACAAGCGTAATGGAGAACAGCCCTTGTTACCGGATTGAGGCCTACGATGAGAACTGGTTGACGGATACGGCGGATTGCCGCTCGGAGTGGAGGGCGGATTTTATATTTACTCCGTTATTCCGGCGCATGGAAGAGCTGGAGGAGACGAAGAAATCTTATGCAAGGCGTGTCACTTCCGCAGATCTGGACCGGATCAAGCAGATCGAAGCCGTGAAATATCATCTGCTGACCGTGGAATTCATGAGGAATATGGTGCCGCAGCTTCTTGCTTGCAAGAGCTATCGACAGATGAACAAGGTTCCGGAAATCGCCTTACTGGCCGGTGAATACCGGGATGAGTGCCAGCTTCTGCACGGTTCGCTGGAATCGCAAAGCGGCGCGAGCGGGGAGGCTCTCAGCGGATGATGGATTACTTTGTGCTGAAGCAGGACGAGCGCTGCACGGACGCGCCGGTTCTTCTTGATGTGAGAAGCCGGATCGATCTCCGGGATATTCGTCCGGATAGAGCGCACCGGATTGCCGACACCGTTGTGATGCAGGTAAAGTCGACCCCGGAAACCGAGTACCCGGATGTGCTGGACGGGCAGTTGTATCTGATCTCCGACCGGCTGAAACGAATCGCGGCCGCCTATGAGCCGGATCTGCCGGTCAAGCTCATTCCCTTGATGGACAGGGTCCAGCGGAAGCAGAGCAATTACTATCTGCCTCTCTTTGAAGAGGCGGAGGTATTGAGCCCCTCCAGCGAGCTCAACCGGGACGGAACCGTGATCAAGAAGCTGGTCCTTCAGAGAAGCAAGCTGGCGGGACGCAAAATTTTCAAGATCAAAGAAAGCGCCAAGCCGCTGATCATCGTCCGTCTGGATGTGGCCGAAAGCCTGCTGCGAAGAGATTTCGCCGGAATCCGGCTAGAGCGCGCGGCGGTTGAAGAGGATACGGAAAACTTGGGATAACCGAAAATTATTCATAGAAAGCGGGAAATTTGGGACCATGTATATCTCAATTGTAAGAAAAATGACAGAAAAAATGCTCAATCCCATGTTCGGACCCGCGAAAAGAAACTCCGCAGGAGACCTGAAACTAGTCAGATTGGGAATGTTTCGCTGGCTGGTGAGCCTTGGTTTCTTATGTGCGGTAAGTGCTCTGCTTCTGATGCCGTCTATGGAAATGGATGCGGAAGAAAGCGGGCAGTTCATAGCGATTATCGGGGCGTGTGCGTTCATTCTCGGATTCTTTGCTATTTTCCTGCTGTTGTCTAAAACGATCGTGACCGATCATGAAGTACGTTCTCATAGCTGGTTCGCAAGTAAAACGATCTCCTTTTCGGATATTGAGAAGGTCGGCTACTCCCGTTTTTTCGGCGGCCGCTTTATTTTGCAGGGGACGAGCCAAGCCATCAAGATTCCCCTAATGAGCGTGGGGTCCGCGGAATTTGTGGACAAGCTGAGCGAGAAGCTCGGCAGGGAACGGGCCGGGGCGGCTGTAGAGGCCTTAGCCAAGCAAAAACTACAGATAGAACGGTTATAAACCATGTTGACCGAGGAGGCGGCACGTCATGACAGGACCCCGGTATGTGGTCAGGGGAGCGTACATCCAATGCCAGTACGGAACTCATAAAAGGCACATCAATCTGCCTAACAGCCACGGCTCTTACGTGAACGAGAAACCTATGATGAACGAAGAGGATTTTAAGCCGGATAACATTTCCCATTTCGGCATTTGCACAAGTCCGCTCAATCAGAGCGGAGAAACGATTTATTTGATCAGCGAGAGCGGGGAGACCATCTCCGGGAAACCGTGTCTGCCGTCTATTTTGGCCAAATGGACCCACTCCAAAGAAACTACAAAGGTGGCCGGCAAACCGGCCTTAACGACAGACTCCGAGCTGCACTGCGAGTTACAGGGAGTCATTAAATTCTTAAACGACGGACAGCATGACAATTAATCCGATCGGAGCTGACGGAGTATGATAGGGTACGACCAAATCAGAGTAACATCTCCCTACCGGATGAAGCGGATTGATCATGTGGAGATTACCTGGAAGCCGGGCGAGCATGGGCGGATGAAACTGCGCGGCATCGTGGATGATGCGGATCATGTCGGCGCGGTACTCGAAGCTTCCTTAAAGGATGAAATACAAGTAGTTGAAAACGGCGAAGATGGGGAAGAGCCTATCTTCAAAGGTTTAATCACGGACGTTCAGGCCGCGTTTACCCAGGGTGTGTACACCCTCGAAATCGAGGCGATGGCCGGCAGCTATCTGCTGGATGTCCGCAGGAAACGGCGTTCTTTTCAGCAGGCGGATATGGATTATCCCGCTCTGATTGCCGCCATTCTGGCGGATTATCCCGGCCACGATGTCATTTGCGAAGCGGGTGCGGGCGTGCCTATCGGCGCTCCGGTTATCCAGTACGATGAGACGGATTGGGATCTGCTTAAGCGGCTGGCGAGCCGTTTTCACACGGTGCTGATCAGCGATATTTGGAGCGTTCAGCCCAAATTCAGTTTCGGCATCCCGAAGCTCAAAAGCCGTACGCTGCCTTCCGATACATCCTATAAAGCCTTTAAGGATTTGCTGGCGTATCAGAAAGCGGGCGGCAGCGGAGCGGGGCTGCACGATACGGATTTTTTCGGCTATGAGTTCGAAAGCGGCATCCGCTATGCCATAGGGGAAGAGCTTCGCTTCAAGGACAAACCGATGCGGGTCAGCGAGGCATCCGGCCGCCTGGAAGCGGGACAGCTGAAATACACGTACCGTCTTTCACGTCTGGAAGGCATGTACCAGCCGAGCCTGCATAACGACAAGCTGACCGGTATCTCGCTGGAGGGCAAAGTGCTCGACGTGAAAGGGGAGCTCGTCAAGCTTCACCTGACGATCGACAAGGAGCAGCCGAAAGCCTCGGCTCACTGGTTCGCTTTTGCGCCGCCGACGGGCAATGCAATGTACTGCATGCCGAAGGCCGGCACCGATGCGAGCCTGTATTTGCCCGACGACAGCTGCAGCAATGCGAAGGTGCTCGACTGCGTGCGCAAGAACGGAGACAGCTGCGCCAAAACGGGTAATCCGAGCAACCGGTATTTCGGCACGGAACACGGAAGCGAAGTCGAGCTGACGCCGACGGCCGTCAACGTGGCAGGCGGCAGCAAAGAGCCGCTGAAGCTGAGCTTCGACGATGCAAGCGGCGTCACCATCACGAGCCACAAGAAGCTGACGCTGAATGCCGGAGAGGACATCTCGCTGTATACGCCCAAAAGGATCGTGATCAAGGCGACGAGCCAGTTGATGGCGAAGAAGCTGGCGGCGCAGAGCGGATTTGCGATTGAAGGCGAGTACCACTTCCTCAGCGAGAACGTACTTGCGGAGGGAAGGGACCAAACCGCGTATCCGCCGTACAACGATGAGCCGCAGAAGGGGACGCCGCCACCCCCGCCACCTCCGCCGCCGGAGAAGAAGTTCAGTTGGGGAGGCTTGCTTATGGCCGCTGTTGCAGTTGTGGCGGTCGTGGCCGTCGTGGCTGTATCCGTTGCAACCTTCGGTGTAGGAGCTGTTCTTGTAGGCGCAGCGATAGGTGCTGCTATTGGAGCAGTCGGAGCAATAGCAAGTACTGCTGCTTCCGATATTGCTAAAGGCGAGTTCAGTGGCGTTGGCGATTACCTCTTTAATGCCTTAAAGGGAGCTACAATAGGAGCTGTATGCGGTGCGATATTCGGTCCCTTTGGAAGCCTTGGGGGAGCCGGTGGGTCGCTATTGCCACAGACTGGCGGACAGGTCGCGCAGAGGCTTGGAGCCATGCTATTTATAGGCGGTGTAGACAATTATACAAGCTATATGGCATCTGAACTTATGGAGGGCCGGGAGCCAACCTTAGCAGGAGGTATGGGCGCATTTAAAGACGGGGTCCTGTTTGGAGGTATTTTTGCAGCGGCTGGACCAGCTGTTAAGTGGGTGAAAGATGGTGCTCTTTCAGTTGGAACAAAATTGTACCTAAAGATGGGCGATCTGGCCCAAGCAGGAAGTAATCTCGGGAAAAAGTATTTGCAAGAAGCCAAGAGTTATATAGATGGACTCAGCGGCATTTCGTTTGGACAGAGACAACCAGCGTTAGTTGGCATCGGCTCAACACCCAATATTCAATTATCCAAAGCAGAACAAGGTCCAAAACCTTATTATTCGGACACACACGAAAATTACAAGGCCTACATGAAGGAAACGCAGGATAAGGCGGCGAAAGAAGCAACAGGCATTAAGTCTGAGGGGCCGGGTGAAGAGAAGAAAAACATAACTGGTGAAACTAGCAGCACTAAAACCGGTAAGAAAGTCCATAAGCAAACGGCAGATGAGCGTCGTGCTAGTGGCGATTACGATTTGGTTAATGAACCTTTAAAAGATAAAGATGGAAGAACAATTGAAGTACCAAAAAGAATAGACAAGCAGGGCAGACCTTCGAAGAAAACTCAAAAAGCTATACCCGATGCTGTACAAGGACCACCAAAAGGAAATATCATTGATGATAAGCCACTAGGTAGACCAATTTCTAAAGACAAACAAGAAATAAGAAGGTTTATTGATGCGTATAAGATCAAGTATGGTGAACCACCTAAACAGATAATAATAGAACGATATGATCCAAAAACAGGAGCTCCAGCTGGTCGTGAAACCTATGATCCTAATGATTTTAAGATCCCATAAAGTATAGGAGGAACTTATGGAGTATCAGGTTTATAACGAAAACAATTATAAGGTCATTGTTACAGATGAACAATTGAATGAAGCTTTTCATAAAAACGGGGTAGAGTTACCTGTTGAGATAATAATTGCTATGGGTGCTTCACACGATACAAAGTATATTCCGAGACTACTTGAAGCTCTCTCTCATCAAACACAACGGATACGAATTGAGGCAATGTATAGTTTGCTAAGTCTAAATGATATTGGCTGTGTCTCTATACTTTCAGAAAAGGAGAAAGCGATCTTAGAGGATGATTTTAACGCTCCGATAAGTGAAAAGGCAATTCTCCAGTCCGTTCTCATACGTCTTGAAAAAGGGCCAAATGGCACTGAAGAAGCATTTTTCAAGGGAGATATCCTTCCTCTTGTTAAGACAGGGTTGTTATATAATTATTCTAGCAACTTAGTTTTAACTATGAATGATGTGCAATTTATCATTAATGCACTGAAAGCGTATGTTCATAAGAGTGAATTCTGGATGGCAAAAATGAAAAAAGATGAATATGAAGATGTGATAATTAAAGGATTAGAGGCACTTTGGACAGCAGCCGAAGATAGCTCCTTGTTAAGGAGTTTAGGTCCTGAATACAATGAAAAGTTAGTTGAAGTAGGGACTCACGTGTTGAAAATGAAGATAGATTCTTATGCAAGAGAAATCATTGCAATATTTGCAAAAGCATTGTCACCTGAGTATGCCTATTTAATGTTAGAACCTATTATGAATGGACGTGCAAAGGGTGATGTCAAAAAGGAACTAGAAAAATCAATTCAGATTCTCCGCCAAAATGAAAGGGGAATCGAATAGAAGATGGGTATGGAACATAAAGCTTATTTATTTGATACAAATGGTTTTATGAAAGAATTAAGTGAGACTATCATTACTTCGGGTACTACGAATAATATTAAATTATTGAAGGAGTTTATTTTTAACCATTTGGGAATTGTTAGATCTGTATACACAGGGGAACTGCTAGATAAAGAGTGGGAACAAGAATTAGAAAATGGTGAGGTTCAAGAACTAGCTGATTTTGCTATGACATGTTACTATTCTCCAGATGAAGAACAGGGATTATCTTATTTGTGGGATGCACTGATTGAAGCACTAATTAAGCTACCTACTAAATTTGATCCTAATTATTATATTCTCGGGCGTCCATTAGAATCAGAAATGTTTATTCTTGATCCAGGAGGAATGGGGCTGGGATTTGTGTACGCTGAAGACGTACCTAGTATGTATAACGAACTACTTGAATTAAAACGAAACCTAATAAGTAATGGTTTGCCGTCAAATGATTTAGTATATCATGCATCTTTTTCAGAATTAATAGAGGCTTATGACGAACTCGTAATCCTTTATAAAGATGCAACAGAAGCGAAGCGAGGTTTATTAATGACGTTTTAACAGATTTGACAAACTAAATCTCAATTTAATATTTCTAGGGTTAGCTGGGTCTGTCAGGGTCTGCCTAAAATTTTGTGTAATCAGATTTCAATCCCAACAACAGAATCGTACAATACAACCAAGAAATCAAACACTAAATAATTCAAACACTTGATAAACTTTCAAAGCTCTTTCCCACTTGAACCATGAGTAGGATTGAGCTTTTTTTGCGTGCCAAAATCAAAGGAGGATGAAACGAATGGTAAAACGTGAACAAGTAGGGGCAGAAGAGTTGAAGAACCAGCATAATTTATCCATTGCCAGATAATACTTTGTTAACTGAAAAAGAGAAAAGTGGAGAATTAAATTGCCAGATGCATATAAAGAATTTATAAAAAATTATAACGGTGCTTCTCTTGTAAAAGATAGCTTTAATTGCAATAACCACAGTTATGCAATTGATAGGTTTTTATGTATATTAAAAGTAACCGGGGAAAGGGATGATGAATTCTAAGATATTGGTGTTGTTAGAACTCAATTAGACGAGAGAATTGTTTCGGACGAAAATTTAGTAGGTACTGAGTTGCTACCAATTGCTGCTCTATTTGCAGGTGATTTCGTATGCTTAGACTATCGAAATACGGATAAAGCAGAGCCATCTGTATGCGTTTGGAACCACGAGGAGTCCTCTGATTTAGATCCAGTAACTTACTTTACTAGTGACAGTTTTGAAGAATTCCTATATATATTAACTGAATAGATGCTGGATCAACTAAAAAGGATCTATCGAGTTTTTGTGTAAGTCCATTTACAACTCCAATAACAGGATCGTACAATACAATCAAAAACGACAACAATACGAGTTAGCCGCTCGTATTGTTGTCGTTTTTGCCCTTCTCTCTGTATCAGCGGTTAATGAGTAGACTCCACACTGTGCCGAGTGAAACGGGTGGGAATGCTCAATCAGACGTAACCCCTTACCAGCCCCATAAGAAATTTTACTAAATATGGTTGTACGCACATCAATGCTTTAATTTTATATCCTAAATAATGTTATTCTGATACGTTGAACAGGTCGATTATGGTCAGATACCACCATGATTGACCTGTTTTTTTGTTTGTCCGTTTCCTTACAATACTGCATGCCGAAATTCGGCACCGATGCGAGCGGCGTCACCATTACGAGCCACAAGAAGCTGACGCTGAATGCCGGAGAAGACATCTCGCTGTATACGCCCAAAAGGATCGTGATCAAGGCGACGAGCCAGTTGATGGCGAAGAAGCTGGCGGCGCAGAGCGGATTTGCCATTGAAGGCGAGTACCACTTCCTCAGCGAGAACGTACTTGCGGAGGGAAGGGACCAAACCGCGTATCCGCCGTACAACGATGAGCCGCAGAAGGGGACGCCGCCACCTCCGCCACCTCCGCCGCCGGAGAAGAAGTTCAGTTGGGGGAAGCTCCTTGGAAATGTTGTCGGTGCCCTAGCCATTGTAGCGGTCGTAGCTGTTGTAGCGGCCGTAACGGTAGCGACATTAGGGGCAGGTACCGTTGTCATTGCCGCCGTGGCGGCCGGAGCGGTGGCGGCCGGAACAGCGGCGGTAGCGGCTAAGGCCATCTCGGATATCTCACGCGGGGAAGTCAGTGACTTTGGGGATTATGCGGCGGATGCTTTCCGAGAATCCGTTATCGGAGCCGTATCCGGAGCCGTATTCGGACCGTTGGGCGCAGGCGCCCCGATACTGGGCAAGATGGTTGTGGGGGGCGTCTCAGGCGCCGCCGAAAGTATCGTCAGTCAACTTACCGACGGCGATCCGGGATTCAGCTGGGGACAAGTGCTGTTCACTGCAGGAGTCGGGTTTGGAACGGCAGGTCTGCTGGATGCCAAGATAGCTCAGAAGACGATAGGCGAATATATCTCACAGGGAGCCACTAAAATAGCTCCTAAGTGGATAGCGGACGGATTTGGCAAAATAGGAGAAGGTTTTGGAAAATTTGTAGGGAATTTAAATGATTGGGGTACAAACTTGGGCAAGGGCTACATGAAGGAAACCCAGCAATTTGCTCAAAGTATAGCGGGTTCGGTAACCGGAACACTGAATAAATCCGTCAACAGATTAACCAAGGACATTGCCGATTTAGGCCAGATGGGCAAAGAACTGGGCCAGAAGATTAAGAATAGTGTCCAGATGCCAAGGTTCGGTTATGAATTGGCTTTTGATGGTCCACGAGTGCTTGCCAATCAAACAGGCAATCATTTAGGGAAATCCATTATAAACAATGCGAATGTCTTACAAAGTTCTTCGAAGGCTGTGACTCGTGCGGTTGGCGGCGGGGGAACTGGGGGGACGGGTAAAATCGATGATACTCCGTCTGCCTTCAAGCAAACTGAATTTGCCAGTTCATATGAGGCAAGATTTAATCAAACACCTGCACATGGGAATCCAAAGGTTGGTTTTGAAGGACAAAGGGGAGAATCTAAATGTATTTTAAAACCACCTCCTGACCCTGAGTTGAAGAAAATATTAGACGAAGCTGGTATTGATGGTATAAATTATAGGAATGCTGTACCTGATTTTTCACCTGTAGCAAAAGCACAGTTGGAAATTGACCACATGGTAGGTGGAATTGGCAGTAATGGAACTAAAGCTAGAACTGCTAATTTTAAACAAGCAGATATAAAATTGGCTGAACAACTTAATAACTCGCCTGAGCTGGCTAATCAATTTGGGTTGACCCCTGGAAAAATTGAAGCAGGAGACATCGCAGATATTCGTGAAGAATTTAAGTTAACATGGCACGAATTAAATGATGGGAAAACGATACAACTTGTGCCATCAGAAATTAATAGCAAATTCGGACATCTAGGTGGCGTAGGAGAGATAAACGCAGGAGCGTTTAAGCCAGGCGGATTTGCAAACAATTAGAAAGGAGCTTTCTCGAAGTGAAAATTAATGATGCGGTTTTCGGTGAACTTGAATATGATTATGTGTGGAGCAGGGATACTACCATTGAATTTTGTGGAACAGAAGCCAATATTGCTTTGATGGTAGACGGAGACGACGATGGTGAATTTAGTGAGAAACAGTATGCTTCGTATAATTCTTTAATAGAAAACTGGGGGCATCTTCAAAAAAGTATTTTGCAACCGATATTAGATTATTACAAACAAAAACGGTTTGAGCTTGGATATGATGTTTCATACAATGAGAATTACCCATTAATTGAAAACATCGACGAACTTTTGAAAAATATTAGGCTAGTAGGGATTTATGTACCTTCTGCGAGACGATTTGAAGGCAGATATATTGGACTAACGTTTGACTGTAGATGGGACGTGGAAAATGGGGTTGGCATTCGTCTAATCGATGAAGAAGTTGCTAGGGTAGGGTACCAAGATGTTGCCCTTTAGAGTTTTTAGTAAGTTTGCTATCTGCTGTAATCACATGGATTTACCCAGTAAACCAAGTTTTTATAAATAAATTCCCGATAAGTTAGAAGTTTCATGTTTTCAGGATTCAATTAGGTGGGGCTACCCAGTGTGGAATGAACTCATCATTCAACCAATAACACATGTAACCCATGTAATATCTGTATAAATATTTCTCCGTTTCGGTTGTAGGCACATCAAATGCTTTAATCTTATAACCTAAATAACACTATTTCATTACATTAAACAGGTTGATTATGGTCAGATACTACCGTGATTGACCTGTTTTCGGTATCTTCGTTTCCTTGCGGATTTTCCAAAACAAACGCAACTTATGAGCATAATATAGGGGCTACCCAGTGCCGAAAGAAACCATCATTCAACCAATAGCACATTTAACCCATACAATGCCCGTATAAAGATTTCGTCATTTTGTTTGTACGCACAGTAATGCTTGAAAAGTGTACCTAATCAACAAATTTTGAATTAATTTCTGAACGAATACGTGTAATAAATTCTTGCCAGTAATCCAGTAATCTCTACACCAAAAATATACAGGTCGGTTATGGTGAGTTGCTGCTATGATTGACCTGTTTTTTTCTTTGTTTCCACCGAGTCTTCAGCAAACAGGTAAGAAGTTTTTGAAAGGGGTGTTGTTTGGAGAAGCGTTAATTATCGCTATTCCGTTACATTGAACAGGTTGATTATGGTCAGATACCACCATGATTGACCCTGATAAATTGAGAATGCACGCTTCTCCTTGGAAATGTTACAGCAACAAGGAATCCACCCCAAAAAGGTTGTTTTAGTTCATTCAAATGATTAAACTAACGGATAACAGCAGGTTCAAGTAATCGATGAGACGAAGAGGGGGAAGCCGAAATGAAGACGATCAAGTGCATGATGGACCACTTGTACTGGGCGGACGGACGCATCTTGGACGCACTCGAGGAGAGTGAGACGAAGAACAAGGAACTCCTGAAGCTGGTTCGGCACGTCGCGGTCGCGGAACGAGTCTGGCTGTCCCGATTGCAGGGCAAGGGCAGCGCGCCATATTCGTTGTGGGAGGAAGCGGAAGACCTGACGGTGATCCGGACGATGTTCGAAGAAAACGCCGAGCAATATCGCGTCTATATCGAAGGGCTCGAGGAATCCGAGTTGGACGAGATGATCGACTATGCGAACCAGAGCGGGGTTCCGTTCCGAACGTCCGTCCGGGACATCCTGTTGCAGGTCCTCTTACATGGGCAATATCACCGGGGACAGATTAACCGGGCACTTCGGATCGAATCGGCAGAGCCTGTCCAAGTCGATTACATCACGTTCGCGAGGCTCTAAGATGAAACGGATAGAATTAAAAGGCTTTTTAAATGGACATGGGACGTGGAAACGGATGGGGACTCCGTTTATTAAATGAACAAGTAACGGAAGCCGGTTATCAAGATGTCGCGATTTTAAAAAGGTACATCTCCCTTAAAACGAAGGGAAGTGTACCTTTTTTCACGGCAGTCCTTGTTTCGGTGACGGGAGCCTGGCTTACACGGCTCCCTTTTTCACCAGGATTTTAATAATCGAACCGGCTCGTAATATAAGCCGAGACATGCCACTGCTGGGTCGTGTCGTAGAACTTGAAGTAGCTTCCGACCGGCTGGCTCAATCCGTAAGCGGTTCCGGCCACGGAGGCGACTAGGGTGGAATTTTTGTAAATGTCGAATTTGCCTACAATCTCATCGTTTGTGCTGGAGCCGAACGACACAAGCCGGAACTCATACTGGCTGCCGCCCGCTTGAACGATAGCGTTGAAGAAACCGCTATCACCCGAGGACAAGGGGTCATTCGTCCAACTGATGATGACATTTCCCGCTTTAGTTTTGTAAGCCGTACCGTTGTCTATGACCTGAATAGGTTTCGTAGACCAGATACTGTGTACGCTCGTTACCGGCGCTGCGGCTGCTCCGCTGATCAACAGCGTTAACGACAGCAGGACGGCTGTCATTAAACCAAGCACCCATTTTTTTACTCTCATCAATTCATCTCCTCTGTTTTTAGTGGGATTTAAAATCAGGTTGCGTTTACACTATATGGGAATAGGGAGGGCGGTATTCTGCGGAGATACGCGTGGTGGTCTCAAATAGAGAAATAATTTTTTTGCGGAGGTGCCTTTCGTTCATTAACGGGCCGCTATCCGAAAAGTCAGATGAGTATCCGGAGCGAAAGATATCGGCAAAGCTTGGCGTCGTATCAACGAAGAGGAATGCAAATCGCTTGTCGTGGCGCAATTCAACGGGCAAGAGCCGGGACAGGCATCCGCATTCGCTGAGGTGTTAGCCGCAGCCGAACAGCAAAAAGGTACATCCTCCTCAAGACGGGGGATATACCTTTTCTCTTTACGTACGGAGGGCCGATTATCTTATTTAAGCCCTGTTTGAAGCGATTAATTTATGGGAACGAGTGCGGGAACGAATGGAAACGAAAATAATCAGGCTAGTTCATGTTGATGCTGACGGTCTCTTCACCCGCGTTGACATAGTTCACGCTGACCTGGGTGGAGTTCGGATAGGTGCAGTAGCCGCCCGTATCTGCCGCGAGCCATTGATGATTGCTGGTCGAGCTGGTGCCGATCATGGAGTTCGACCATTTGACGTTTTTCAGATAGGTGCCGGTGTTGTATGGCTTAGAGGCGTTGCTCGCGATGGCCGTAATCCGTTTGAGTTCGTTGCCGGCACCGCTTTTTTTCCAGCCGGCCACATTGGTTACAACGGTGTAGTTGTCCGCCGTGTTCGTGTCATACCGGATACCTGCGGCATATAGAGCGACTTGTCCGTCTGCCGGTACGTAGAATTTAAACGTAAGATTTTGTCCGGCCTTGAAGCGGAACGAGTTGTTATGGTAGTAGACGCCGCCGGTAAAGATCGAGTGGGCCCAGTTGTTGTACGTTTTGCTGTACTGGAATCCGGCATCGACTTCGGAGGCTCCGCTGCTGGCGTGTCCACCCGTATAAATGTAAGGAGTATCGTTGGAAGAAGCGTTGTTCACGTAGACTTCATTGTTGGCGCTGGAAGGCAGGTATACATTGCCGGACCACCAGGAATAACCGGGATTCGAGAAAACGCGTCTATACGGGCCGCCCGCTTCTCCGCAGGCATAACCCGCCAGCGGGGTGATGGAAGCGCTCTTATTCAATGTTGGCGAGTCGGTGCTTTTCGGCAGGGTGAAGGTTTCATTGTTGTTGACGGTTATGGTATTCTCTTCCGATACCGCTGCTTTGCCGAAGACATCTTTCAATTCAGTCTTGTTGGCATGAATTTGCCCGTTATCGTCGATGTAAATGACATTTTCGCGCTCTTCTTTGGGAAGGTTCTTCATGACGTCGATCATGATCTGACGCTCCTGACCGGTAATTCCGGCGGCGACTTCTTTCTCCAGGTCCCGGTTATTTGACGAAGCGGACACGGGGGCGAGAGAGACTACAAGGGACAGCAGAGTGAGACTGGAAGCGAGAGCGGTCTTCATTTTCTTCAAACGGCACACATCCTTTATAGTTTTATGGGTTCTTACAAAAAAAGCTTAACACTTCTAGTAAAAATGTAAATAATTTCATCTAATTAATTAGAAAGTAATAATGAATATACCAGAAAATGTAATCAAAATACCAGGAAATGGGACGTTCTCTTTGGATGTTCCCACTGTATAACCATGCAAAAAAACCGCAAGCGACGGGGTCCGTTTGCGGCTTCTGTTTATGCGGGACTATCCGTTCGGATGCTGCCGGCTTTGTTTCCTAAGCTCGGAAGGCGTAAGCCCGTACGTTTTTTTGAACGTTTTGCTGAAATGGGAGTAGTCGGAGAAACCGACCTGGTACGCGGCATCCGTCGTCGGACAATCCGTATGCTCCAGGAGGTCCCTGGCTTTCTCCATCCGCAGCCGGATGAGGTATTTCACGAAGTTCACGTTCGTCTCCTCCTTGAACGTGCGGCTCAAATACGCATCGGACATGCCGATGGCCTCCGCCACCTCGCTCAGCGAGAGATCTTCGCGGGCAAAGTGCTCCTGCATGTACTGCATCGCCCGGTGGATGTTCTGCCGGGACCCGAGGTTGCGGGTCCCTTTGATTTCACGGATCATGGCGCTCAAGGCATCGCGCAGGGCCTCCCCGAGATCCGCCGCACGGCCCGGCCATTCGCGGTCTGCGTAGGAGCGGGCAAACCGGAAATCCCGTTTGCCCAGCTCCGTCTCCAGCATGCCCGTGAAATGGTGGGCAAACTGCGGGGGACTGAGCTCGGCGGGGCCCGAGCTCATGTAATGCCGGAGCGCCTCTCCGGCCAGAAGCTGCGCTTTGTCCTCGCAGGCGGCCCAGATTTGCTCCAGCAGCTCCTCGCTCAGCCCCTGCAGCGTCAGCAGCCATTCATGCTGGCGGGACAGCTTCGTCTCGCTACTCGCGAGCTGATCGTACACCCGTCCGAGCGCTTCGCGGAACTGGTCGGGATCGACGGGCTTCAGCAGAAAATCCGAAACGCCGAAGCGGATCGCCTGCCGGGCGTACTCGAAATCGCTGTAGCCCGACAAAATAATGAACTGGGTCCGTTCATTCCGCTTTTTCGCCGCTTCGATGAAGGAGAGCCCGTCCAGCTCGGGCATGCGGATATCCGTCAGGACGATGTCCGGGGAGCAGCTCCCGAGCAGCCGGAGCGCTTCCTCTCCGTCTTCCGCTTCGCCCGCGATGATAATGTCCAGTCCGGACATTTCCACCATTTTGCGGACGCTCAAATGGATCATGTATTCGTCGTCGACAATCATCATCCGGTACATGGCAAGACCTCCCTGATTTTTAATTGGTATACGGCAGGCGGATTTCGAAGCAGGTTCCGGCGCCGGGAGAGGAAGAGAGGAGGAAGACTCCGTACTCCTTCCCGAACGTAAGCCGGATGCGCTGATGCACATTGAGCAGGCCGATTCCGCCTTGGCGCGCGCCGTCGTCCGGCTGCGTCCCGCCCGCATCCGGCCATGCCTTTCCGGCGGAAGGCTGCTGCGGCGTCCCGGGGACGCCCAAGGATTCGGCAGCCGGGTCGTTCCCGGCGGCAGGTCTCTGCGGCGCCTCCGGATCGTCTACGGGGACGGGGGCTGCTCCAGGGCCGCTCCCGTGAGCGGCACCCGTTCCCCGGCCAGCGAAAGACGCACCCGCTTCCCGGGCTGCGTCAGAGGCATGGACGGGAGCGGCCGTCGGAGCATCGCGCGGGCCAACCGGAGCAGCGCCGCCCGGTTCCGGGTATGCCGGCCCCTCCCCGGAGACACCGGCAAGCAGCGAGACGAGCCTCCCGGCCGCCTCCGCGCTCATGCCCCTGCCGTGGTCGGATATTTCGACGGCGTAGTACGTTTCGCGGGGCTTGCCGACAATGCCGATATACGTAGGCTTTTTGTCGCGGTAGCCGTGAATAAACGCGTTTTCCACCAGAGGCTGCAGCGTCAGCCGGACGGCCGGGACGGTGCGGGTCCACGGTTCCTCGACGTCAATTTCCACCTCGAGATTGCGGAAGCGGGAAGTCTGGATCTCCAGATAGGAGCGGATATGCGCCGTTTCCTCGCCGAGCGATACGAGAGGTCCGGCGTTTCCCGTGTTGTAGCGGAAAATATGCGCCAGGGCCGCCGTCATTTTGCTGATGCTGCGGTTATTTTCGAGAATCGCATGAGAATTGATGATTTCCAGCGAATTATACAGAAAATGAGGGTTGATATGCGCTTGCATGGATTGCAGGGCCGATTCCTTCTGCTTGATAATGAGCTCCTGCTCCTTCAGCTTGGAAGAATGAACCTCCCTCACAAGCCGGTTCAGCTCACTGACCATCTTGGAAAAGCTGCGGAACACAAGCCCGATCTCGTCTTTGCGCTCCCGCGTGGAGGTGAGCCGGACATTAAAATCGCCGTTCTCGACTTTTGCCATCAATCGCTGCAAATAAGTCAGGGAGCGTGTGATGGAGAGCGAGTAGCCGCCCACGATTGAAAGCGCAATCATGAACAACAGCAGCGCAGCCGCAAGAGAGATGTTCCGCAGGCGGATCAGATTCCCGATAATGGTCTCCATCGGAATGTTGGCCCCGACGATCCAATCGGTCACCCGGGAGGTTTCATAAATGACGAGCTCCTCTCCCTGAGGCGTCTCCGTCCGGAAGGAAAAGGAAGCGGGGGCGTGTTCCCCTCCCTGAAACCGGAGCAGCTGCTCCCCGGAAATGCGTGTACCGATTTTCCAGGCGTCCGGGTGGTAAACAAGCTCTCCGTCCGCGGAGGAGATCCAGGCGCTGAAGCTTCCCTGCGATTCGTCTTTGCATATATTTTCGATCTGCTCCAGATTGAGATCGACGATCAGAAGTCCCTCGTACAAATAGGTCGAGCTGCTGTGCAGCTTGCGCGCAACGGTCAGAACGGGGCTGGAGCCGACCCGGTTTAAACCGAGGACCTCGAAATTGCCGAGGGTGTCCAGCCTTTTCAGCAGGTCCGCGTTGCGGCTGCGGATCGTGTTCATATCCAGAATTTCTTTCGCCTCGCTGAAATCGTTGATCTGCAGGCTGTTTTTGCCGACCAGGGAAATACCGACAATATCGGAGCGCCCGTAGATCATTTGCGCGAACAGATCGTTTTCGACTTTTTCCGTAAGCTGGTAGTAAGGGTAAGCGGAGGGCAGAACGGGCGCCAGAAACTGCTGGGTCAAGGGACTGGTTACGATGGGATAGGTGGAGTTTTCCAGGTTATTGATATACAAGTCCAGGTTTTTACCTGTTTGTTCGATAAAGCGCCGGTTCGTTTCGATGGCGGACTGCTCGATCGTGCGGGTGGAGGATTCGTACCAGAGCCAGCCCATTACCAAGACGGGCAGAGCGATGAAGAAAATGATCAGAATAAACAGCCGCCGGTGGATCGAAATGATTTTGCGTTGGGAATTCCGGGTCTTCATCGTCACACCCCTTTTCCGATTTCATAGTCCAAGTTAAAAATAGTGTAGCAAAAAAACACCAATTGTAAATAAAAAACCATGCGGGGCCGCTTTTTGATCTCGTATACTACAACTACACATTGAAAACGCTTTATTTTTTATCGGCCCGTTAAAAAAGAGACTGCCGGTATGCGCGAAACAAGATATACGCCTGCCGGGGCCATAAAACGAACATGAATCCGACAAGGAGGTTGATCCCGTGACATCCGTATGGAACGGCTGGAAAAAAGGTTCTCTTTTCGCACTGGTTCTTCTGCTTGGTTTAATGACGTTTCCGGTGTCCAGGGGGAATGCGGCTTCACTGCTGACGATCGATTCCCACAGGGACGGAGGCCGGCTGGAGGTCGGTACGGTAAGAATCGGCGGCTCTTATGCGGGAGCTTACGAGGTCGAGCTGGTGATCAACGGGCAAAAAGTGGCGGATGCGCACATGGACGATCCCGACGGAGATGATGCGGGTACCTGGTATTATGACCTGGATACGACCGCCTACGACGGGGAAGTCGAGCTGATCGCCAGGGCGAAGGATACGGCGACCCGGTACAACGCCTGGTCGGCCTTCACCCGGCTGACGGTGCATAATCCGGCCGCGGGTGTCCCGCAGGTAACGATCTTGAGCCCTGCGGATCGTGACAAGGTGAGCGGCACTGCCGACGTAGCAGTGAACGTTTACGGCGCGAGTCCGGTTAAATCCGTGGAGGTGCGCATAAACGGCGGGAATTGGAAGCGGGCCGAGAAGAAGGGAAGCGGCTATATCTACAAATGGGACACGAAGAAAGCGGGGAGCCGCACGCACAGCATCGAGGCCCGGGCAACGGACGTCCGCGGCCATACGGGCCGGAGCCTGACGACCTACGTTCAGACGGGCGGCGGGGAAGGAACGAAGCCGGTCACGGTACTGCCCCGCCAGGACCGCTCCATGTGGATCTGGGAGAACGCGTCCTACAACCTCATCCAGACGCCGGGTTCCCGCCAAGTGCTCGATGCGATGGCGAAGGATACGAAGACGTTCGGACAGGACCCCGTTACGACGCTTTATCTCGGGGTCGACAAATTAGGGGGCACGGACATGCTGGAGGACGAGAGACCCGAGGTGCGGGATTTCGTGCGATGGGCTCATGCCCGGGGCTACCGCGTGCAGGCGCTGATAGCGGGAGGCACGGTTCCGCCGTATTTCGGAACTTATCCGAGGTATAGGGAAGAAGCGCTCCGGGAATTCGAGAAAGTGCTGAATTATAACCTGGCTTCCGAGTCTGAGGAACAGTTTGACGGAGTGAACGTGGACACGGAGCCGTATTCGCTGCCGGATTTTAAAACGGGCTATCCGGACGTTCAGATTCAATACCTCGATATGCTCGCTGCGCTGATGGAGCGCAAAGAGGCGTCGGGCCTGTCTCTGCCGGTCGGTCCCGCTATCCCGAGATGGTACGATTCGTCGGACACGGCGAAAAGCATTACATGGAACGGCTCGACGAAATGGCTGTCCGAGCATATCCAGGATACGGCGGACTATATCGCCATCATGGATTACCGGGATCAGGCCGAGGGCAGTGTCGGCATCATCCAGCAGGCGCAGGGAGAGATCGACTATGCCAATAAAATCGGTAAGCCGAACTCCGTCATCCTCGGCGTAGAGACCAAAGACATCGCGGACGGAGGAGATCCGGAAACGATCTCCTTCAGCGAAGAAGGGCGCTCCTATATGGAGCGGGAGCTGGACAAAGTGTACGCCGCGTTCGAGGGGAACGCCGCCTTCGGCGGAATCGCGCTGCATCACTACGATACGCTGCGCGCGCTGCCTTCCGCCTGGGGGCCCGGCGCCCGCTTCTGGCAGCCTCCGGCCGACAAACGGCCTCCTTCGGCAGTGAAGGGCAAGCCCCAAGCGGCCGCTTTCGACTACCAGCGGATCGATCTGACCTACGGCCGGGCTTCCGATGACATGGAAATCGAGGGGTACAAGATTTACCGGAGCACCGTGCGCGGCTTTAAGCCGTCGCGGGAGCTGCTGGCCGGCACCGCGCGCGGGCTGACATTCAAGGACGACGGCCTCCTGTCGGACACGGTGTACTACTACCGTGTGGCGGCGGTCGACGCGTCGGGCAACGAAGGTCCGGCCTCGCCGGAAGTTTCCGCGAAGACGGGCGTCACCGGCCTGAAGCCGATGATCGTGGCCGGCATGCAGGTGACGTATGACGGCGCGAAAGCCACGGTCCGGCTGAAGACGGCGGACATGCGGACGGGTGAACCCGTCGCGGCCGCGGTCCACGGGCGATTCACGCGGATGGGCGGCAAGTACGTGGACGGCCGGTCCGCCGGCGACGGAACTTTCACCGCGGTGTCGGAGCTTGTCCAGGCGGCGTCCGGCGAGATCGGCTTCGCGCCCCGTCGGGTGATGGCGGGCGGCTATTACTGGGCGCATGCCTACGATAAGCCCCGTGAAGCTTCGGCCGTCTGGGGCGGCGCGGAGGAGTAGGGCAGGCGGGCCGGGTTTCCGGCGTTAAGCGCCGCGCGAATCCCGGGCGTGTGCTGCGGCACTGCGCGGCGGACGGTCTACTCCCTAAGGCCGATTGAGCTGACGAACGAACCTAAACGACGGGAGGTTCCATTGGACTGCTTTCAGCGCGCGAATGCCACACTACCGCGCGAAGCCTTCCGACCCGCGGTGCTTGGCGTCACATGACGGTGGTCAACCACCGATTGAGCAACTTCATTTTGAAGAGACAAGGGGCTGAACGAGAGATGAGAAGAAAGACTTGGACGACCGTGCTTCTATCGGCATTGACACTGGCTGTGGTAAGTTCCGGCTGCTCGAAAGGAACGGCGGAAACGACGGGGGCGGGCGGAGGTTCCAAAGACAACGGCGGCAAGCCGGTCGAAATTCTGCTCGGTTATTATTCCGACGGGAAGTCGGATGCGAAGATGAAAGAACTGATCGATAAGTTTATGAAGAAGCACCCGGACATCAAAGTAAACACCCAGAGCGCGCCTTACGGGCAGTTTTACCAGAAGCTCGATACGCAGATCGCGGCCGGCCAGGCGCCGGACGTATGGCTATCGGACGGAGTCTATGTCATGAAATACGCGGAGCGGGGCGCGGTTAAAGACCTCACCGAATGGATCGGCAAAGATTTGAAGAAGGACGATTACTACGGGCTGGATTTCAACAAAGACGCCAAAGGGAAGTACTGGGCCGTGCCGCAGGGCATTCAGGTGGGAGCGCTTTTCTACAACAAGGACTTGTTCGATAAAGCCGGAGTGGCCTACCCCAATGAGAATTGGACGTGGGAAGACTTGAAGAAGAATGCGGCCCTCCTAACGCTTGACGCCAAGGGCAAGAAGGCGGACGAATCCGGCTTCGATCCGAAGAACGTCAACCAGTTCGGGCTGACCTTCTTCAGCATTACGGAAGGCTGGTTCTCCGTGATGAAATCCTACGGGGGCGGCGTTCTGGACGAGACGGCACAAAAGTCGATCATTAACAGCCCGCAGAACAAGCAGGCGTTCGAGTGGATGGTGGACGGCATGAAGAAGGGCATTATTACCGATCCGGTGGATCTGAAAAGCTTCCAGAGCTCCATGGCGGTATTCCCGAGCGGTTCCGCTGCGATGCGCATCGGCATCTACGCCCGCGTGCTGGCCGCCAACGAAGCGAAGCTGAACTACGATGTCACGCTGCTTCCCAAAGGGCCCGACGGCAAGCGGGTGTCGCCGGTTATCGCGAACTCCTGGGTCGTGAACCAGAAGTCGGCGGACGCCAAGGCGCAGGCAGCCTGGGAGTGGATCAAATACTGGGCGACGGAAGACGACGTCCAGAAAGAATGGGCGGCGCTCGGCGAAGCGATTCCGGTGAAGAAATCCGTCGCGAATTCCGACGTATTCCTGAAAGCGGGCGAGAAGCCGGCTAACCGCAAGGCGTTCCTGGAGAGCCTGGACTTCGCCAAGACGCTCGACAACAACGCCGTATGGGAAGAGTGGGTCGGGAAGTTCAACGAGAACGCGCAGCGGGCTTTCCTCGGAGACGCCCCGATAGACGCCGCGCTGGCGGATGCCGACAAGGCGGTGCAGAAGGTGCTGGATGATTTTTATAAGAAGTAAACCGCAATTTACGGAAGGGAGGTCGGGCTTTCTATGAACGAGACCGTAAGCGGCAAAGCCTATGCGAAAGCTCAGACCCCGGCAAGAAAGCTTGGAAAACTTGATCAGGAGGGGAAGTGGGGACTGCTGCTCGTCTCCCCTTACCTGCTTCACTTTATCGTATTCGTCGCCGGGCCTCTTATCGCTTCGCTCTATTTCAGCTTCTCGCAGTACGACATGATGAACCCTCCGAAATGGACGGGACTGGACAACTACGGGCGTCTGTTCGGAGACGCTCTCTTCTGGAAATCGCTGTGGAACACACTGTATTTCGCGGTTCTGTTCGTGCCGGCCCAGACGATTCTGGCGCTGATCCTGGCCGTCGTGCTGAACCAGAAGCTGAAAGGGCTGAAGCTGTTCCGGATGGCCCATTTCATCCCCGTGATCTCTTCGTGGACGGTCATTTTGTATGTGTCGGACGCCATCTTCAATCCCCGTTTCGGCTTCGCCAACTCGATTCTGGCTTCGCTGGGACTCGATCCGCAGCGCTGGCTGCAGGACGGGAAGCTCGTGATCCCGCTGCTGGTTCTGATCGCCGTCTGGAAGGGGATCGGCTACATCATGGTCATTTATCTGGCCGGTCTGCAGAGCGTGCCCCAAGATTTATACGAGGCGGCCGAAATAGACGGAGCGGGTACACTGCGTAAATTTCTGTCGATTACGTTTCCGCTCATTTCCTCGACCACGTTCCTGGTCATCATTATGAGCACGATCAGCACGTTCCAGGCTTTTGAGCAGGTGTATGTTCTGACGGGGGGCGGGGAAATGAGCTCCGCGGGCGGTCCGAACAATTCGAGCCTCGTTCTGATGCTGTATCTGTACCGCGAGGGCTTCACCTTCATGCGGATGGGCTATGCCTCGGCTATCGCCTGGGTGCTGTTCATGATCCTGTTCACGCTCACCCTGATTCAAATGAAGGTGCAGAAAAAATGGGTCCACTACGATTGACCGTGCCTTGCGGAATAGACTCTGGCGCGATTCCGCCGCCGGAAAGGAGAACCCCGTATGAAACATAAAAGGCTGCCGACGATTCTCCGTTACACGGCCATTATTTTGTCGTCGCTGGTGATGATCGTCCCGTTTGCGACGGCCCTGATGAACTCGCTCAAAACGTATAAAGAGTACACGGCCGTGCCTCCGAAATGGATACCGGAAATTTTCCAATGGTCGAATTACGCGGAGGTGCTGAAGCTGGGCAATATCGGCGGGTACACGCTGAACAGCTTTACCGTTGCCCTGCTGTCGGTGATAGGGGCGCTGCTCTCGTGCTCCATGGTCGGCTATGCGTTCGCCAGACTCCGGTTTCCGCTTAAGAACGCGCTGTTCGTCATGGTGCTCGGAACGATGATGATCCCGCCGGTCGTCATCATCATCCCGCATTTTATTATTTTCAATAAGCTGCAACTGCTCGATACATTGACGCCTCTGTGGGTGATCGAATGGCTCGCGCAGCCGTTCGGCATTTTCCTGATGAGGCAGGCGTTCATGAACATTCCGAAGGAGTACGAGGAGTCCGCGAAGCTGGAGGGCTGCAACCCGATCCAGGTGTACTGGCGGATCTTCATGCCGATGGCGAGGCCGACTCTGGCCACGCTGGCGATCTTTACGTTTATGGGCAAATGGAACGAAATTTTGACGCCGGTCATTTATTTGACCTCGAACGATAAGTTTACGCTTCCGATCGGCATTCTTTCCCTCGGGGGCCAGTGGTTCGGCAACGAGCAGCTGATGGTTGCGGCCGCACTGCTAAGCCTGGTGCCGATTCTGATTGTTTTCCTGTTCGCGGAAAAATATTTCGTGCAGAACCACAGTGCCTCGGGCATTAAGTGAAAGGAGACGGCTCCCTTATGAAAATTGCGGCATTTAGCGGGGCTCTCATGGAGTACAGTATTCAGGAAGCGATGAAAATCACGGCGAATCTCGGTTTTGACGGGATCGAAATCGCGTGCCGGGAGCCCCATCTTTCGCCTCAGACCTCTCTTGCAAGAGTTAAAGAGATCCGCATGCTCGCGGACGAGCATGTGCTGGAGATCCCCGTGCTCGGAGGCTACATGGGGCGGTTTTCCGAATCGGGCGATCCCGAATGCGCAGCCGCTTACGACGAGTTTCTCGGCTTGCTGGAGCGGGCGGATTATCTGGAGACGGACATGATCCGTATTTTTCCGGGAGGGCCCAACGCTTTCCTGGCTGCCGATTACCATTATGAGAAGGCGGCCCACTGGCTGAAAAAATGTGCGGCGGAAGCCCGCAGGCACGAGAAGAAAATTTTGCTGGAGATTCACAATGTGAGCCTGATCGAGACCGTAGAGAGCTCCCTGCGTCTGCTGGAGATGATCGGCGAAGACAATGTCGGACTGATTCACGACGCGGGCAACATGTACATCAGCGACACCGATTTCGGCCGCGCTTCCGTTACGGGGCTGGGCAACCGCTTGCTCCATGTCCATGTGAAGGACGAGAAAAGAATCCCCGAGGCGGGCGGGCCGGGAACGTTCCGCAACGTCACCCGCCACGGGGAAGAGCATTTCCTCCAGTGCCGCCTCGGCGAGGGGGAAGTGGACCACCGGGAGCTCTTCGAGGCGCTGGCTGAGACGGGATACGGGGGCTGGGTGACGCTCGAATGCTTCGCCCCGTACCCGCCCCTGGAGCAGCTTGCCCATGACCGCGACGCGGTCCGGCAGCTGCTCCGGGAGACGGCGTGGGCAGCGGCACCGACGACGGTACCGAGAACAGTACCGGCATCCCCGACCGCATCGCCAGCATCGCCGACACCGGCATCTTCGTCCTCTTCATCCGTGTCCGCTCCCGGCGGAAATTAGCCTACCATCGAAAGGGAAGTGACTTTCTTATGACAACACCGGTTACGGCGCAGCCAGTCCGGTTCGGCCTTATCGGATGCGGCATCATCGCCGACATTCACGCCAAGGGAATCCAGGAGACACCGGAAGCGGAATTGACCGCGGTGTACGACTTCGTGCCGGAAACCGCGGCCCGTTTCGGACAGACCTACTCGGCCGCGGTCTACGAGAGCCTCGAAGAGATGCTGGCCCGCGACGATCTGGACGTGGTCTGCATCTGTACGCCGAGCGGGCTTCATGCCGGGCAGGCCGTGCAGGCGGCCAAAGCGGGCAAGCATGTCTTCGTCGAAAAGCCGATGGCCATTACGATGGCAGACCTCGACGACATGATCCGGGTAAGCCGCGAGAACGGCGTTCTCCTCTCGACGGTATTCCCCCGCCGGATGTCTCCGGCTGCCCGGTATGCCAGGGAGCTGATCCGGGAGGGCCGGCTGGGCAAGCTCAGCCTATGCTCGGGCTATGTGAATATTTACCGCAGCCAGGAGTATTACGACAGCGCGGGCTGGCGCGGCACTTGGGCGATGGACGGGGGCGGGGCCATGATGAATCAGGGGATTCATACGGTGGACCTCCTCCAGTGGCTGGCGGGCCCCGTGGCTTCCCTGTACGGCAAAGCCAAAGCCGTTCTGAGAAATATCGAAGTCGAAGATACCGCGGTATCGGTGCTTCAGTTCGAGAATGGCGCGCTGGGACTGCTTGAAATTACGACCACCGCGCATCTGGGGCCTGTGCACCGGATCGAAATTCACGGGGAGAGGGGCTCCCTGGTGATCGAAGACGACGACATCGTGGCGCTTAAAATCGACGGGGAGCCTGTGGAACTCCCGGAATTCGAACCGTTCAAGGTCATTCCCGACGGCCATCGGATCCAGATCCGGGACATGGCGCTCGCTGTCCGGGAGGGCAGAGAGTCCATCGTGCCCGGAACGGAGGGAAGGCATTCGCTGGAGATCATATTGGGAACCTACGAATCCTCCCGTTCCGGCAAGGAAATCATGTGCCAGGGCACTCCGGTCGGGTAAGCTTTACTTAAAGAGACACCTTTTTTCTGCCGTAAAAGGCGGAAAGAGGTGTCTCATTTTTTTACATGTGGAAGAAGATGGATTAGGAAATGTTGGCGTTTTAATGCAAATAAATGGTTATAAACAATCATTGTTCAACAAATATCAACAAAGATTTCTTAATTAATGTCGAAATTAGGTATAAAAAACCAGGACTTTTAGCCGATATAAAAAGAGGGCTTCCTTTGCGGGGAGACCGACAAATCCGGAGACGACTGGAGAGTTGGCGGGCCGACAACGATCTTTTTGGATCATACCGGATAACGGATGGGTACGACATAACGGAAGAGGAGGGGAGACGGTGAATATGAAGGCTCTACTGAAGTTTAACAGCCTTAAGCAAAAACTGATTTGGTTGATGTGCCTGATTCTGATTGTCAGTTTGGCTGCCGTGTATACGGCGAGTTATTTGACGGCTTCCAGGATGCTGAGCACGAGTCTGGACAGGGAATCCGCCCTGCAATCCAAACAACTGGCCATGAAGCTCGACAAGTTTTTCGAGAACAAAATCGCGATTGTGGAAACGGTCACCAAGCTGCTTTCGGAAGATGCAAGCCGGGAGCAGGATCTTAAAGTGATCCAGCAGGCGCAGAAACAATATCCCGAGTTTGAGACGTTTTTCTTTTCTCATGATTTGACGGGCAAGAACGTCATCAACTTCAAAGGGGAAGTTACGGACGTCAGCGACCGCGTCCACTACCAGGAAGCGGGCAAGGGCGAAGGCAAGATCGTCGTTTCCGAGCCGATCGTTTCCAAACGGACAGGCAATAACATCGTGACGCTGATCGTGCCGATCATGAAGGACAAGAAGCAGATCGGCTACGCGGGCTCGACCATCCCGATCAACGAAATCCAGACGTACGTCTCGGAGGAGAAGTTCGGACAGACGGGTTACGCTTATCTGATCAGCAAAACCGGCAAATTTTTATGGCACCCGGACAAAGAAATGATTCTGAAGACATCCGTATCGGACATCCCGATCCCGGAGCTTCAAAACGCTTATAAAAAAATCATCGCCGGTGAAAGCGGAACGGCCACTTACACGACGGACGGAGACAAGAAATACGTTTCCTATGCTCCTACCGGGCTGAAATGGGGGATCTTCATCACCGCTCCCGAATCCGAACTGTTTGCTCCGGTTACCCAATTGTCCACCAAGCTTGTGCTGATTTCGCTCGGTACGCTCGTTATCGCGGTGGGGCTGATTTACCTCTTCGCCGCACGGCTGGTCCGTCCGATCACGCGTCTTAACAAAGCCGTTAAGCTGGTGGCGGAAGGCAATCTCAGCAATGCCGTCGAGGTACTCGGAAATGATGAAATCGCGGTTCTGTCTCAAGATTTCAATCAGACGGTCGGTCACCTCAAGCAGTTGATCGAAGGCGTGTCGAAATCGTCGAACGAAGTGCTTCAGCTGGGCAGCGATCTTGCCAAGCGGATCGACCTTGCGGCGGATTCCAGCCGCCTGACCAACGAAGCGATCACCCAGATCGCGCAGGGCGCGGAAGCGCAGGCCGGCAGCTCGCACGAAGTGACGCTCTCCATGGGCGAGATGTCGCGCGGGATCGTCCGCATCGCGGAAACGTCCGCGACTGTGGCCGAAGCCGCTACCGATGCGGCCCGCGAGGCCGAAGAGGGCGCCGAGGTCGTCGAGCAGACGGTGCGCCAGATGAACGAGATCAGCAGCGGCACGACCCGTGCCCTGCAGGCGGCGGAGCAGTGGCATGAGCGCTCCGGCGAAATCTCCGGCATCGTGGACACGATTACGGAGCTGGCCGGGCAGATCAACCTGCTCTCGCTGAACGCGTCCATCGAAGCGGCCCGGGCCGGCGAACACGGCCGCGGCTTTGCGGTCGTCGCCGAGGAAGTGAAGAAGCTCGCCGAGGCGTCGAAAGACTCCGCAGGCCGGATTTCCGTTCTTCTCGGCGATATCCGCAGCCAGACCGACCGCGTCGTCGATGCGATGTCGGCCGGCGACCGCAACGTTCAGGGCGGGCTTAAGCTGATTGAAGAAGTGCGCGAGAAGTTCCAGCACATTCTGTCCTCGTCCCGGCACGTAGCGGCCAATATCCAGGAAGTGTCGGCGGCTTCGGAGGAAATGTCCGCAGGTGCGGAAGAGGTTTCCGCATCCGTAGACGAGATGCAGGGAATCGCGAAGCATACGTCGGACGATTCGCAGAAGGTCGCCGTCGCGACGCGAGATCAGCTCCAGGCGATGGAGGACATGGCCCGTTCCATGCATTCACTCGACAGCATGATGAAGCAACTGCGGGAGGAATTGCGCAAGTTTACGCTGTAAAACTCCCGGCTGCGGAAAATCTCCGGCTGCACATTTTTTTACACATCTAATAGAATTGGAGACGATAAACGATGAAACAGTTGAAGAGCATGACAGGCGTATGGGTAAAAGGGGCATTGGCGGTATCTCTGCTTGCGGGAGGAATTGCCGTCGGTTCGACGATCAGCGTGTCTCATGCGGTAGCTCCGGTAACGGCCGCGGCACAGGACAACAATGAAGCGAAAGAGCTCAAAAAAGACCACAAGAAAAAATACGAATCCCGCCTCGACCAAATCGTGGCTCAAGGATATATCCGTGTAGGTACGACAGGCGACTATCGTCCGTTCACTTACCTGAACCCGGAAACGAAGCAGTACGAAGGCTATGACATCGACGCGGCGAAGCAGCTGGCGAAAAGCCTGGGCGTTGAAGTTCGTTTCGTACAGACTTCCTGGCCGAACATGATGGCCGATATGCTGGCGGACAAATTCGATATCGCCGTAGGCGGCGTAACGCGCAACACCGATCGTCAGAAGAAAGCTCAAATGACGGAAGGCTACATCACGTTCGGCAAGTCCCCGCTGATCCGTCTGGAAGACAAAGACAAGTACAAATCCGTTGAAGATATCAACAAACCGACGGTAAGAATCGGCGTTAACCCGGGCGGCACGAACGAAGTGTTCGTACGCGAACATCTGAAAAACGCCAACGTGACCGTCGTTCAAAACAACCTCGACATCCCTGGTCTGGTTGCCGACGGCACCTATGACGTAATGATCACCGACAACATCGAAGCGCTGACCTACGCGAAAAAGGACAAGCGTCTGTATGCCGCTCTGTCCGACAATACGTTCACGAAGAGCGAGAAAGCGTTCATGATCCAGCGCGGCGACACCATCTTCGAGAACTACCTCGACGTATGGATGGACGAAATGAAGCTGCAGGGCAAATTTGACGAGCTTCGCAAAACTTGGGTAGAGTAAGCGGCAGCTAAGCAGTTGATCCTGTCTGCAAAAGGTCCGACGAATCAGTGCGGCGGCGTGTGCCCTAAGACTGCTTCGCTGGCCTTGCAGAGCCCAGAGAACGAGAGAAAGAGACCTTCCTTCGAAGGTCTCTTTTTTCTTTTTTTACACTCTGTTTACGCGCATTCTGCTGGATGACCCAAAGGTTTTAAGCGCCCGGGTCTAGCGGTCAAGCTTCAGCGGCGCGTACGTTTTGTCCTGAATCATTTGCTCTCTGAATTTTTGTTTGGGGGCATACTTCTCGTCGTCCGCATCCGTATGGTCCGTGTTATATTTTCCGAACTCTGCATTCATGATGAAATAGAGGCCCGCGCTGTTCTTTTTCAGAAACAGAAGATAGTTACTGGATTTTTTTAATTCCGAATAATCCTCCCTGGTTATTTTACTTTGTCCTGTCAAACTTTGATGGTAGCTGACCGGTTCACCGACCTGGATCGTTGTTCCGGAAGCGAGATTCCCTTTAAATACGTGTTCCGTTCGAAATTCGGTTGTGGTATAGAAGTCTTGGATGGCATTTGTGGTTAAGAATGTGGTAACCGTCTTTTTTCTCTGCTCAAAGCTTTGGGTAGTAAAACCGGATACAACAAGGTCGGCGGCTTTGTATAAGTCCTCTGCCGATTCGAAAGCCACATAACTACCGGAAGTGCGGATAGTCGTGTTTTTGACCGAACTGTATACAAAGAAATAATAACAAGCAAAAAGCAAAAATAAACACGCAAAAACAGTTCGAAAGCGGGGCGCTTTAGCTAAAGGCAGAAGCTTCATAAACATAGTCTCCTATTTCCTGGAATTTATTACTTAACCGACTATACTGCCGTACCGGACTCAACACAAATTTAATTAAGAGCTTTATTAAAAACGGGATTCGTAATAAGCTACTTAGGAATGGAAAATATGCACAACGGGTGGATTCGACGTGGAGGGAGAGACCGGGCTATGGAAGTACAGCCGCTGCTGCAGGTAGAGAAGCTGGCTATGAAAAAAATGAAAATTTATAAGCAGAGCAAGCTCCGCTATTTATCCCGTTCCGCGCTGGCGAGCATGTTTATCGGGTTCGGAGTGATCGTCGCGTTCAAGACGGGAAGTTTCTTCTACTTGGAGCATTCCCCGTTCACCTATCCGATGGCCGCGATCACTTTCGGCGCCGCGATCATTCTGATCTCGTACGGCGGCGGGGATCTTTTTACGGGAAATACGTTCTACTATACGTTTGCCGCGTTAAGACGGAAGCTGCGCTGGCCGGAGGTCATCCGGTTATGGCTGACCAGCTACGGAGGCAATATTCTCGGAGCCGTGGCGTTCGCGCTGCTCATTCTGGCGACGGGGCTTTTCAGGGAGCACGACGTGAACGGATTCCTGCTGAGCGTGGCGGCCAAGAAGATGAATGCGCCTTCGCTAGAGCTTTTTTTCAGGGCCATTCTTTGTAACTGGCTCGTGTGTCTGGCCTTTTTTATTCCGATGTCGCTCAAAGGGGACGGGGCGAAACTGTTCGCCATGATGCTGTTTGTCTTCTGTTTTTTCATTTCCGGTTACGAGCACAGCATTGCCAACATGTGTACGTTCGCGATTGCGCTGGTGGTCGAGCATCCGGATACGATTTCGTGGGGCGGGGTTCTCCATAATCTGATTCCGGTGACGTTCGGCAATCTTATCGGGGGCGGTGTTCTGATGGCGGTTATGTATCATTACGTGAACAAACCGTTTATGGACGAGCACGAAGAAGCTTAGCCGTCAAAAAAAGGCCATGGGGCCGCCAGCCTTCATGCGCAGGCTTGGTGGAGCCCGGGCTCATCGCCGTCATGCGACAGCTTCCCGCAGGTCAGGGCCTGCCGCCTCGCCGCAAGCCGGGGCGGATGTCCGGAGGCAGTCGCCTTATCGCAAGCCCGGGGCTAATGCCCGGGCTCTTATACGTCGGCTGTCTCCGGCGCTTTCCGGGGCTCGCCCCGCTTTGGCGGGAGAGAGCCCTTTTTTGGCGCGGCTGAATCGGCCCCGCCGGGAGAGCGTGCACGAGCCGGGAGGGCGAACCCGGCCCGCCCGCAAAAAAACCTCCTTAACCGGGTAAACGGTTAAGGAGGTTGAAGGTTAACTGAGCCGTATGGATAGTTAACGTCAGGAAATATCCATACGGTGAATCGCGCGGCGCGTTACTGCGCGGTGTATCCGCCGTCCACGAGCAGGGTCGTGCCGGTCACGAAGGAGGCGTCGTCGCTGGCCAGGAACAGCACGGCTTTCGCGACCTCTTCCGGCTTGCCGAGACGTCCCATCGGATGCAGGGCCGTCAGGTGGTCCGTGATGGCCTGGGTGCGTCCGGCGATCAGCGGCGTGTCGATATAGCCGGGGCAGACGGCGTTCACACGGATGCCGTGCTGCGCGTAGTCGATGCCCAGCGTTTGCGTAAGCAGCTTCACGCCGCCTTTCGCGGAAGCGTACGCGGTGACGCCCGCTTTGCCGACGTGGCTGTGGATGGAGCCGCAGTTGACGATCGCGCCGCCGGTTCCCTGGGCGAGCATCTGCTCCAGCGCGTATTTGTCGCTGAGGAACACGCCCGACAAGTTGATGTCGATGGTCTTCTGCCAGGCTTCCCAGCTCAGCTTGTCGGCTGGGCCGTCTTTGGCAATGCCCGCATTGGCAAATAAAATATCCAGCTTGCCGTATTGTTTGACCGTTTCGGCAACCATATGTTTAACGTCGTCTTCCTTGGTGACGTCGGTTTTGACGAACAGAGCTTCGCGGCCCTCCGCTTTCAGCTCGTCCGCTACGGTCTGACCGCGGTCGGAAAAGTCCGCGATTACGACTTTGGCGCCTTCCTGGGCGAACAGGCGGACCGTCGCTTCCCCGATCCCGCTGGCGCCGCCGGTTACGATGGCTACTTTGTCCGTAAATCTCATGAGGTATCTCTCCGTTTCTCAAGTAGGGTGAACGGTCGTTTCGGCCGTGTAATCCAGGAGGTCCTGCCTGGGGCAAGTCCTCATCATCTTGCTTTTATTGTATCGCTTTTATTCCTATAGAACTATTTAAACTTAGTAAGCTATACTTAAGCCGTGCTTAAGGAAGGGGGCGGAATTTTGCATCTGGAGCAGCTGGAATACATCGTCGAAGTGGCGAAAACGGGATCGATCACTAGCGCCGCACGCAATCTGCACGTGTCCTTGTCCGCGGTCAGCCAGTCCATCGCTCACCTGGAAGGCGAACTCGGAGTCGTTCTGTACGTACGCTCGCGGATGGGCGCGGTTCCGACAGCCGAAGGCAAGGTCATCATCCGCAAGGCGTTCGAAGTGCTCAGCAAGCTGGACGAGCTCAAAGAAGCCGCGCGGGGCTGGGGCGAGACGCTGAGCGGGGAGCTGCGCATGGGCACCATTCCGGGGCCGATGTCCCTTCTGGTCGATGCCGTCGCGGGGTTCAAGAAAGATTACCCGCTGGTGCGGATGGAAATCGCGGAGAAAGGCTCGCAGGAAATTCTCGATGACATCCGCCATAACCGGCTGGACATCGGGTTTATCATTTTGTTCGAGAGTCTGCTGAAAAAAAGCGAGGGCCTGGCCTTCGAGCGATTGCTGGAAGGAAAGATGGTCGTCGGCATGAGCGATAAATCTCCCTTGGCTTACAGGGGAGCCGTTACGCCCGACATGCTCCGCACCCAGCCGGTCGTACTGTATAACGACGAGTATGTGCGGTGGTTTATGAACCGGTTTGCCGCGGAGCACGGCGAGGTGGACATTTTATTCACGACGAACAACACGGACGCCATCCGCAAGGCGGTGGAAGAACAGAACGCGGTCACCGTGGGGATGGATTATTCCTTCCGGCGGGAATGGGCTCCCTTGTACACGGAAGTCAACATGATGACGGCGGAGCTGGAATTCAAGGCGGGGCAGCCGGTTTACCTGGGCTGGGTACGTTCGGAAGGGCGCCATTTCTCGCGGGTTTCCAGAACGTTCGTGGAACGGCTGAGAAGCGGTCTAGAGTAAAACCCGGCTCGCTTTGCATCCCGGATCTGGGGATTCGTGGCAGGATAGGGGAGGATACCGGAGGATGTTTCCGAACGTCATGGCTCAGTACGGCTCTTCGGGGGTGAGCGCGGGTGAGCCTGCGTCAGCGGGGCTGAGTCCGTTTTCCATAACCGGCTTCATTCTATATACTTAGAAGAGTGTTTTTACACACGAAATAAACGAACCGGGAGTTGACTTGGATTGACGTATGCGAAAATGTTGGGAAGACGCAGTGAGATTTTAAAGCGTACCATCGGAGACATGATTGCAAAAGACAATACGAAAGGTCTCGGTATGCAGGAAAGCAGCTTTCTGAGAACCATGATCAAAGAGCTGCATCAGAATGAATATGAACTTCAAAGAAACTCGTGAACCTTCCGGAAATCCTTGCAAATGGCCAATAAAGGAGAGGAAGACACCAAGCCCGCTTCGGGGACTTGGTGTTTTTCGCTTGAGAGAGGAACTGTCCGTCATGAATGTAAAAATAATCGGTGTAGCGCTCTACATCATGCTCGTTTACGGAATTTCGAAGCACTACCCGGCTATGCACGGACTGTTTTTTCCGGCGCTGGGGGCTTTCAGCTTCCTGTTTATTTCCCGGCCCTTCACCGCGAAAGCCAAGAGTTCCATTTCGGCGGGGGCGGTGCTGGCCTCGGTTATCGGCACCCTCATTTACCACCTCATTCCCGGCATCTTCGCACTTTTCGTCAATACGCTGGTCATCATCTGGCTAAATAGGGCCAAGTGGAACGCGCCGCCGATTCTCGCCGTTTCGCTAATTCCCTTTTTTACGGTGACTCCCCGCATCTGGGATATTCCGCTCGCGGTAGCCTTGTCCCTGGCAGGGCTGTCCGTAACGCTGCTGGCCGCAGAGTTCGTTGATAAGCGGCTGCCGGCCTTTTTGCGCGGCGGGAACAAGCTTGCACCCGGCTCGGAAGAGGCCGCGGGATAACGGCTGACCGGGGGCAGGGACGGAAACCCGGGAGGAATACCGGGAGGAATACCGGCCCGAACGTTTACCCAGACCCCCCGAATCCGCAAATTGAATAAGCAGGCGATCTCTTTCAAGACCGCCTGACGACAATACAAAGGCGCCCGGCTTGCCCGGCCGGGCGTCTTTTTTGCGCGCTTTTATAGGGGCATCATCCGCCGCAAACGGTCATAAAATGTGAAAACGGTTTATTGGTACTGTTTTCGGAGAAAAATTTTTAAGTTCCCTATTTACAGAACTGAAAAATCCTCCTATAATGGCGATAAGATTAATTCCTAGTTTACCAATGGGATATTAAGAATTTAGCATTCGGATGGGATGCAGCTAAAAAACGGGGAGGAACTATCATGAAAAAAAGAGCTTCATACGCGGTTAGTCTGATTTTGGCCGCTTCACTGGCCTTGTCGGCTTGCAGCAGCTCCGGGACACCCGGCGCATCGGAAGCGCCGAAAACGGACGACCAGGCCAAACAGCAGACGGGTGCGGATCAATTTATTGCCGCAACCGACAAATCCAAGTCGCCGGCCGCCGCTACCGCAAGGAAGGATACGGTCGTGGTTACGCTCACGGAACCCGGCGGGGTGTTCAATCCTTATTTCTATCACAACGGCTATGACGGCAATGTAACCTCGGTCATGTTCTCGCCGCTGGTCGACATCGACGAAACCGGTAAGCCGATCCCGGCTTTGGCCGAGAAATGGGACATCTCCCAGGATGGGCTGAAGTATACGTTCCATCTTAAAAAAGACCTGAAATTCAGCGACGGTTCCCCGCTGACCGCAGATGACGTAGCGTTCACCCTGAGCGTGCTCTACGACAAAGCTTACGACGGCGAAACGGATATTACGGAAACGGCCGTGAAAGGCGGCCAGGCTTATAAAGAGGGCAAAGCCTCCACAATCGAAGGCATCAAGGTTACCGATCCGCAAACGATCGAAATCACGACGGAGAAAGCTAACGCCAGAGCGCTTCAGCTGCTGGGCGGCCAGGTTCTTTCCAAAGCCTACTACGGCAAAAATTACACGCCGGGCAATCTCGAATACATAAAAACGCTTCATACCAAGCCGGTAGGAACGGGTCCTTACAAACTGGAGAAATTCATTCCGGGACAGGAAGTCCGCTTTATCGCGAACGAGCACTACTTCGGCGGCAAGCCGTCCGTGGAACATTTCATTTATAAAACGACCTCCGGCGACGCGACGCAATTCTTCCAGACCGGAGAAGTGGATTACAGCGCTTATCCGGCCAACGACGACAGCCTGGAGCTTCTCAAAGGTCTCGGCTACGCGAACGTAAACATTTATACTTCGACGGCTTACAGCTTTATCAAGTTCAACCACAGCAAGCCGATTTTTAAAGACAAAAACGTCCGTCAGGCGTTTATTTACGGCCTGGACCGCGACAAAATCGTCGCAGCCGCTTACCAGGGCTACGGCCAGGTAGCGAACGTACCGATTTCTCCCGCTTCCTGGGCTTATACCGAAGAAGGCGTCAATACATTCAAGTTCAATCAGGAAAAAGCGAAGAAGCTTCTCGACGATGCGGGCTGGAAACCGGGAGAGGGCGGCATCCGGGAGAAAGACGGCGCGAAGCTGGTTGTCCATTACTTCACGACGAAAGGCCCGCTCAGCGACGTGCTCGTACCGATTGCCAAAGAAAATTACAAGGACATCGGCATCCAGCTCGAAACGGAACTGATGGACTACAATGCCCTGCTCGCGAGAACAAGCAAAGGCGATCACGATCTGGCTTCCTTCTCGACCACGATGCTGCCCGATCCGTCCGACGGTGTCATCAGCTTCTACTCCAAGAACAAAAGCAGCTTCACCGATACGAACGGCTATGCGAATCCGAAAGTGGATGAGCTGATCGAGAAAGGAATCTCTTCCTTTGACATCGAGCAGAGAAAAGCGACTTATAAAGAGCTGTACAAGGAACTGTCCGACGATCCGCCGTTTATTCTGCTGACGTACCGGAAAATCATTTCCGCGCATAACGCGAGAATCGAAGGCTTCAAACCGAACGGCTACACGGGCATTTCCTCCAGCCTGCCTAAGCTGAAGATCGAGTAGTCTTTTCTATCCTATCAATAGCGGAAAGAGTCATGCCCAGCTTACAGGCTGGGCATCTTTCTTGGGAGGTACACAATGAAGTCTTACGTAATCAAACGATTGATTTATATGCTGATCACCCTGATCGGGGCATCCATGCTCATTTTTATGCTGTATGCGCTGACGCCCGGCGACTTCGTCGATTCCAATCCGAAGCTGTCCATGGAGCGCAAGATCGAGCTGAAAGAGCTGTACGGGCTGGATAAGCCGGTCGTCGAGCGTTATTTTATCTGGCTCGGCAATCTGCTGAAGGGTGATCTGGGCTTCTCGCTGCAGTACCAGCAGTCGGTGACCTCGCTGGTCGTCAGCTTTATCGGCAATTCCTTTCTGATCGCGTTCACCTCCATGATTTTCACGTGGCTGATCGCGATAGCGGTCGGGGTTTTCTCGGCTACGAAGCAGTATTCCTGGTTTGACGCCCTGATTACGTTTCTGGTCTTCGCCGCCATGTCGCTTCCGGCCTTCTTCGTGGGGCTGCTCATAATTAAGCTGCTCGCGGTCGACCTCGGCTGGTTTCCGCCCGGAGGCAAAACCACGACCGGCAGCACGTCGACCGGTCTGGCTTACGCGTGGGAGGTCGTTCGACATATGGCTCTGCCGGTTGCCGTATTGACGATGCTGAGCGTCGGCTCGCTGACCCGGTATTTCCGGACGAATCTGCTGGAGGTCATCAAGCAGGATTTTATCCGGACCGCAAGGGCCAAGGGGCTCAAGGAGAAGACGGTCGTCTACAAACACGCGCTGCGCAATGCGCTGCTGCCCGCCATCACCCTGCTCGGCTTCGAGATCCCTTCCTTGTTCGGAGGAGCGATCATCACGGAGAAAATCTTTAACTGGCCGGGGATCGGGCAGGTGTATATGCAAGCTTTTTCCGTACGGGATTATCCGGTCCTGATGGGGTTCACGATCTTTATCGCGACCTTGACCGTGATCAGCAACCTGATCGCCGATCTGCTCTACCGCGTGGCGGACCCGCGCGTAAGATTGAAATAGGAGGGCTCTTGCATGCCAGTCAGCGCTCAACATACGATAAACCCGGCCGCAGGACAGCCGTCGGCTCCTAAGTCTTCTTTGTGGAAACAGTCGTTTCTGAGGCTCAGGAAGAACAAGATGGCCATGCTCGGTCTGGGCGTTCTTATTTTTATATTTCTGCTCTGCTTCATCGGCCCGTTTTTCTCGCCGTACAGCTCCGGCAAAGTGGATGCCGGTCTGATTAAAGCGCCGCCAAGCCTGAAGCACTGGCTCGGTACGGACCAGTTGGGCCGCGACATTCTGACCCGGCTTATGCAGGCGGGCCGCATCTCGCTTACGGTCGGCCTCGCGTCCATGGTGCTGTCCGTCCTGATCGGATCGGTGCTCGGTATCCTCGCGGGCTTTTACCGGGGAGTAGTCGATCAAGTCATTATGCGCGTGGCCGATGTGCTGATGACGATTCCCGAACTGCCGATGCTGTTCATTATGGGCGCCGTCCTGTCGGAATGGAAAGTGCCGTCCGATTACCGGCTGTATATCGTTATGATCATGCTCAGTCTGGTGGGCTGGCCGGGACTCGCCCGGATGGTGCGCAGCCAGATTCTGGGCCTGCGCGAACGTGAATTCATCCAGGCCGCCGATGCCCTCGGCCTGAGGGACCGGCGCAAACTGTTTAACCATTTGCTGCCGAATACGGTTCCGCTGCTGATTGTCGTCGCGACGCTGCGGGTAGGCGGGGCCATCATCGGCGAGTCGACGCTGAGCTACTTCGGGCTTGGCGTCGTGCCTCCGACGGCCTCCTGGGGGAACATGATCGACGCGGCCAATTCGCTGATCGATTTCCAGAAGCGGCCGTGGCTGTGGGCGCCTCCGGGCTTCGCGATCTTTATCACGGTTATTGCCGTGAATTTGCTGGGTGACGGACTGAGAGACGCCATGGATCCGAAAATGAAAAGCAGGTGAGCGCAATGAACAAACCATTGCTTGAAATTAAACAAATGAGTACGCATTTCTTTACCGATGAAGGAACGGTGAAAGCCGTAGACAACGTCAGTCTGAGCCTGAAAGAAGGAGAGACGCTTTGCATCGTGGGAGAATCCGGCTGCGGCAAGAGCGTCACCGCCATGTCGCTGATGAGGCTCGTTCAGGAGCCGGGCGGGAAGACGGTCGCGGGGGAAGTCTGGTTCGACGACAAGGACCTGCTGAAGGCGGGCCCCAAAGACATCCGCCATCTGCGCGGCAATGAGATCGCGATGATCTTCCAGGAGCCGATGACGTCGCTCAACCCGGTGCTCACAGTAGGCGAGCAGATGATCGAGCCTATTATCGAGCACCAGCTCGTCTCCCGGAAGGAGGCGAAGAAGCAGGCGCTGGAGCTGATCGCGATGGTCGGCATCGCACGCGCCGAGTCCATCTACGACAGCTACCCGCACGAGCTGAGCGGCGGTATGCTGCAGCGCATCATGATCGCCATCGCGCTCTCCTGCAACCCGCGCCTGCTCGTCGCCGACGAACCGACGACGGCGCTCGATGTGACGATTCAGGCGCAGATTCTCGATCTGCTGCGCAAGATCAAGGAAGAACGTCGCACCTCGATCCTGCTGATCACGCACGATCTGGGGGTCGTGGCGGAGATGGCCGACCATGTCGTCGTCATGTACGCCGGTCAGGTCATCGAGGAATCTCCGGTGCTGGATCTGTTCCGCAATCCGAAGCATCCGTATACGCAGGGGCTTCTGCGGGCCAAGCCCGTCGTCAACCAGCGCAAGGAACGGCTGTACACGATACCGGGGCAGGTGCCGAAGCTGGTGGATCTGCAGGAATCGTGCTATTTCAGCGACCGCTGCGAGCACTGTATGGAAATCTGCCGCACGAAACAGCCTCCGATGATCGATACGGGCACAGGTCACAAAACGGCCTGCTGGTTATACGAGGAGGGAGTCCGGTGAGTACGAAACTGCTTGAAGTGAAAGGCTTGAAAAAATATTTCCCGGTTTCCGGCGGCTTTCTTAACCGGACGGTGAACCACGTCAAGGCGGTCGACGATATCAGCTTCACGATCAACAAGGGCGACGCCTTCGGCCTGGTCGGAGAATCCGGAAGCGGCAAAAGCACCACCGGCAGGGCCATCCTCCGTCTGACGGACAAAACCGCCGGTGAAGTGATCTACAAGGACCGCGATATCTTTTCGCTGTCCAAGCCGGAGATGCGCACGCTCCGCACCGACATGCAGATCATTTTCCAGGACCCGTACAGCTCCCTGAACCCCCGCATCCGGGTGGGGGACGCCATCGGGGAAGCGGTGCTTGACCACGGGCTTGCCTCCAAGGCGGAGATCCGGGAACGGGTGCTGGAGATCATGTCGGTATGCGGGCTGGCTCCGCATCATATCGACCGGTTTCCGCACGAGTTCTCGGGCGGGCAGAGACAGCGGATCGGTATTGCGAGGGCGCTTATTCTAAACCCGGATTTCATCGTCGCCGATGAACCGGTATCCGCCCTGGATGTGTCCATTCAGGCCCAGATTATTAATCTGTTCAGCGATTTGCGGGATCAGAAGGATCTGACTTATCTCTTTATTTCCCACGACCTCAGTGTCGTGGAGCATTTGTGCAACCGGATCGGCGTCATGTATCTCGGCTCGCTGATGGAGCTGGCTCCGCGCGACGAGCTGTTTGCGAATCCGTTTCACCCGTATACGCGGGCGCTGCTTTCGGCCATTCCGATTCCCGATCCGGAGATCCGCCGGGAGAGAATCGTGCTGACCGGAGATATTCCAAGCCCGGTAGACCCGCCCTCCGGCTGCAAATTCCATACCCGGTGTCCGTTCGCGAAGGCGGTATGCAAGGAGGCCGTTCCGGAATACCGCAATGTGGGGGGCGAGCATTATGTCGCTTGCCATTTGGTTTGACGCCATGTACACTTCTTCTAGCAGTCCGTATACTTGAGCGGAATTCGATTGGATTATCCGCCGGGTATCTCGTGCAAGCTGTCTGACCGCCCTCCTCTGAACGGAGCATACCGTACAGGCAACCAGACAGCTATAGCCTGGGTTCGAAGGGAAGCGTGAACAGCATTGGCCTATGAAGTTGAATTTTCGTTTCAGCCTGCGAACGAACTGATCGTCAGTCTGCATACGTATTTGTGCAAGATCTGGTATAAAAGAATCGATCTCGGCCCGGACTGGGCCCCCGAAATCCGTACGGGACTCACGGACGATTTCCGGCGGGAGCTCGATTCGACGGATTTATCGCCGGAGTGGCGGCTGATCTTTCTTTTCGCCTATTTGTCTCCCGAAAAGAAAAGCGTGCCCGGCTTCCTGCGGTGGCTTGAAGGCTTGTCCCTCGGGGATCTGTACGTTCTCCTGTCGCCATACATCCAGAACTTTCCCGCCGACATGCAGGCGGTGCGGGACAAGTTTGTCCATCTCCTGTCGGAGTGGAACAGCCAGTACTTCGCCAAGGTGGAGCCCGGCCTCGTAACCGCTCTCGAAGAGGACGCGGAGAAGAACCGCGCCCTCATCGGACGGATGCCTGCCGTAGAACTGGCGGAGCGGACGACAAGCGGCATGTATTTCGAGCCGGGAAGCAGCCTCGAGAAGGTCGTGTTGACCCCGCAGTTTCACTTTGTGCCGGGGAATGTGTTTTACAGCTTCGGGCCCGTTACGCTCTGCCAGTATCCGGCCAGTTTGCCCGGACACGACCACGAGGAAGGGCCGTCGCCGAAATTGTACCGGATGCTCCGCAGCCTGAGCGAGAAAAGCCGTCTGCGGATTCTCCGTTTTTTGCGCAGCGAACCCCATAGCTTTATCGAGGTGGTGCGTTACTTGGGCATATCCAAAGGGATTACCCACGAGCATCTGTTCAGCCTGCGGTGCGCGGGTCTGCTCAAAGCCCATGTGACGGGGGAAACCGTCACGGGTTACAGCCTGCGGACATCGGCCGTGGGCGAGCTGCAGGAGCTGCTGCTGGAGTACCTCGAAGACTAGCCGGAGCCGCCGAATGACGGGTGCGGTATGGGGCATAGAGCAAACGGGCTGCTTTGGAGCGAGCCGTTTGCCTTGGAGCCAACCGCGAACCAGGCCTGTAAAATGCGCCGCGAAAAGCCCGGAAGTCCAAATTAAAAGCAAAGAAGCCGAAGTTTCCTTTTAGGGAGTCTCGGCTTTTTTTGCTCTTTTCGGGGTCGTGGCTTCTTGTCGTGACCGGTAACCGGAGCCGGGCGGCACGAGGACACGGGCGTCAAGCTTCGCGCTTTCACGCGTCCGGCTCCCGAGTCTCCAACGGCAGCTCCACTAAGAAGACGGTGCCTTCGCCCGGCCGGCTTTCCACCGAAATCTTGCCGCCGTGCATCTCAATGATCTTCTGCACGATCGACAAGCCCAGCCCGCTTCCTCCGCCGGAGGCGGTTCTGGATTTGTCGGCTTTGTAGAAGCGCTCGAACACATGCTGCCGGTCTTCCTCCGTCAGCCCGATCCCGGTGTCGGCTACGGTCACGCGGGCACGGCCTTCCCGGGTGGAAAGCCCGATACGGATCGTACCGCCGTCCGGCGTAAATTTGATGGCGTTGGACAGGAGGTTGATCCACACCTGGCTCATCAGATCCCGGTCTCCCCGGAACGTTACCGGCTCCAGCTCGACCTCCATGTCGAGCTTCTGTTCCAGCCATTTCGGTTCGTTGGCCAGCACGACGCTGCGAAGCTGCTTATCGAGCCTGTACGCAACCTGTTCGAACGGGTGATGCTTCGATTCCAGCGATGTCAGCTTGAGCAGGTTGTCGCTGATTTTGGATAAGCGCTCGCTCTCCGTCTCGATAATGGTAATATAGCGCAGCCGTGCTTCCGCCGAGAGATTTTCCTGCTTGATCGCCTTGGCGAAGCCCTGGATAGAAGTCAGGGGAGACTGGATTTCGTGCGACACGTTGGAGATGAACTCCTGGCGCATTTTTTCCAGCGCTCCGAGCTCGGCCGCCATCAGATTGACATTGGATACGATGGTGCGGAGCCGGTCCTTCTCATCCATCGGCAAATCGATGCTGACGGAAAAATCCCCTTTGGCCATGCGGCGCATGGCGTCCTGGATCATATCCCAGACGAGCATGTGCTTTTTGCTCATTAAGGAAGAGATTGCGCCGACACAGCCGATGAAGAGAATGAAAACGACAGTGGCGAATACCGCCTGCTTCCAGTACGGGCCGGGTTCTGCGCCGAGCAGGGAATACAGGAAGGGCAAGGCGGTGTAAGCCGCGTAGGTGCAGAGCAGCATGATGGCCGCGGCGGCAAGCAGAATGAGAACGACCGTACGGGTCCGGGCGAGGAAGCTTTTCCTCATTCCGCCGTTTCCAGGCGATAGCCCAGCCCCCGTATCGTGCGGATTCTAAAGCCGCAGTCCTCCTCGGGAAACCGCTCCCGGAGCCGGCGGATATGCACGTCTACGGTTCGCTCGTCGCCCGCGTAATCGTAGCCCCAAATCTCCTCGATAAGCTGGTCGCGCGAGAAGGTTTTGCCCGGATAGCTTCCCAGTTTGAACAGCAGCTCGAATTCTTTCAAGGGCAGCGTCAGGCTCTCGTTATTCCATAGAAGCTCGTAGGTGCTGCGCCTCATGGTCACCGAGCCGACTTCCACCGCCTGCGAGACCGAAATCCGGTACCGTTTCAGCAGCGATTTTACCCGGACCACCAGCTCGGCCGGCTCGAACGGCTTGACGAGATAGTCGTCGGTCCCCAGATTGAAGCCTTTGACCTTCTGGCTCGTTTCGCCCTTGGCGGTCAGCATAAGCAGAGGAAGATCGCCGTAATGGGAACGGATTTCGCGGCAGAGCTGCCATCCGTCCATCTTCGGCATCATAATATCGAGAATGACCATGTCGATCTTGTTAGTTTCGAGCTTGGAGAGCGCGTCGATCCCGTCGACGGCCTCGAACACCTGAAGCCCCTCCGCCTGCAAAAAGATCAGCACAAGCTCCCGGATATGCGCGTCGTCGTCGACCACCAGAATGTTTGCCATCGGCTGTGCCTCCTTTTGAATAGACTTTTTATCCTTATGGTTTTAAGGGGATTTACGCTTCCTGAAGCCTCAGCTGCTGCGAAGCGAACTCCTTGTACATTGAGTGGGTCTGGAACAACTGCTCATGCGTGCCGCTTCCGGTAATATGTCCTTTTTCGATAAAAAGGATATTGTCGGCGTCCACGACGGTGGAGAGCCGGTGGGCGATGACGAGCGTCGTCCGGCCCTTCATCAGATTGTCCAGCGCTTTCTGGACGTAAATCTCGGACTGGCTGTCGAGACTCGATGTCGCTTCGTCCAGCATCAGAATCTGCGGGTCCCGGAGCAGGGCACGGGCGATGGCGATCCGCTGGCGCTGGCCGCCGGACAGCTTGATGCCCCGTTCGCCGACTTCGGTGTCGAATTTCTGCGGCAGTTCGGCGATGAATTCGCCCGCGTACGCCATTTCCACGACCTTGTTCAGCTCGGCGTCGGTCACCTCCCGGTCGACCCCGTAGCAGATATTATCGCGGATCGTTCCCGAGATCAGGGCGCTTTCCTGGGCGACGTAGCCGATATGGCTTCTCCAGGAATTCAGCGAGAACTGCTCGATCGGCGTGTCTCCCAGCGTAATGGCGCCGCCCGTCGGCTTATAGTAGCGCTCCAGCAGCGAGAACGTCGTCGTTTTGCCGCCGCCGCTCGGACCGACGATGGCCGTTACTTTGCCCGGCTCGATCGTAAAGTTCAGCCCGGTTAAAATGCGCTCGTCCCCGTAAGCGAAATCGACGTCCTTGACGTGAATCGGCCGGGAGACGTCTTTCAAAACCGCTCCGTCGTAAAGTTTCTCTTCGTCCTGCTTCAGGACGGACATCATTCTCTCCGTAGCGCCCATCGCTTTCTGAAGATGGGTAAAGAACATGGTCAGCTGGGTGACCGGAATAATGATCTGGATCAGATACAGAATGAAGGCGACCATATCACCCGCCGTCAGCGCTCCGGACGATACGCGGACGCCGCCGTATCCGATAATGGCGACAAGCACGGCCATCAGGACGAAGGAAATGAGCGGACTGATCAGCGCATGGATTTTCGCCTCGCGCAGGCCGAACTGGAACAGGTTGGTGATGCCCGTTTTTCCACGCTCGTATTCGATTTCCTCGGCATTGGACGCTTTGACCAGACGCGTTTCGGGCAGAACCTGGTTGAGCACCGCCGTAAACTTGGCGGTTTCTTCCTGCATACCGCGGGAAATGGTGAACATTTTTTTGCCGAGCAGCATGAGCACGACCATGGCCAGCGGCACCGCCAGCAGCATGACCAGCGTCATTTTCCAATCGAGGAAAAGCAGGATGATGATCGAGCCGATAATGGATAAAATGCCGGTGATACAGTTGGCGAGATGCTCCGTGATGACTTCTTTGACGACAGCGGTATCGTTCGTTACCCGGCTTAACATTTCGCCGGATTCATTCGTGTCGTAAAACGAGATCGGCAGGTGGAGCAGCTTCTTCCACAAACGGTCGCGCAAATTCGCCACCACATGATGACCGACCCGGTTAAGCAGGTAAATGGACAGGCCGCTGGCCACCGCCTGCAGAACGAATGCCAGCACAAGCAGGCCGATCTGCCACGGATCGAGCGATTGAATCGAGAAGCCGTCCACGAGCTTCTTCGTAAATAGGGGAACGATAAAGCCGACCCCGGTCGTTGCCACGCTCATTACGAGAGCGGCGATCAAAAGCAGCTTCGAAGGATGGGTATCCTGGATCATGCGGAGAAACAGCCGCCAGTTCCCCATTTGTTTCTTGTCTTGTATAGTTTCTTTCATCTCAAATGTTCTCCTCCCGCAAAACTGTGTGGCCACACAATCTTTTTCTGTGGTTTGTGTTCCATGCCGTAAATTTATCATGCATTTATGAACTCCATATTAACTGGGAATTGAATAGGGGACTCCTTCTCAACTACATGAAAGATTAAAACCCGGCTAACACGGGGCTAACAATAAGTCCATATACTGGTAATAACAAGTAAAAACACGTAATTCCATTAAAAAACCGGAAAATGATATGTTTTTTCTTGTTAAAAATGAAAAGAATAAAGGAGTGGAATTTATGTTTAACGTACTGAACGATTGGAAAAAAACGGTGAGCGCCGCCCTGCTTGCGGGCCTGCTTCTTCCGGCATCGCTTGCCGGAGCCGCCGCTTCGCCGGAGACGAATGCTGCGCCTTCCGTCGCCGGGAACGCCGCCGGAGGACCGGAAAGCAGCGTGGTACAGCATGACTCGTTGAAGCCGGAAGCCGGACAGGCTGCTCTTGAGGCGACGGCCAAGAAGAAGAAAGTTCTCGTGATCGGGCTGGACGGCACGCGTCCGGACGCTCTGCAAGCCGCCAACGCGGTCAATCTGGATGCGCTGGCCGCAAACGGCGCTTACAGTTGGACGACGAAGGCGAACTCCAACTATACGTGGAGTGCGACCGGCTGGTCCACCATCCATACGGGCGTCTGGTACCAGAAGCACGGCGTTAAGGACAACACGTGGGCGGGCAGCAAATTCGGCCAGTATCCTTCCCTGATGAAGCGCGCGGAGCTTTACAACCCGGCTCTGTCGACGGCGTCCATCGTACACTGGGGCCCGATCAACGATAAGCTGGTGGAAGGCATTGACTTGGAGAAAACCGTCGCTACCGATGCCGAAGTGGTTTCGGATACGGTAAATCTGCTGAAAACCGGTAATCCGGACTTTCTTTTCCTTCATTTCGACGACATAGATCACGCCGGTCATACGTACGGCTTTAGTCCGAAAGTGTCCCAGTACACAAAAGCGATCGAAGGCGTGGACGCCCAGATCGGCACCATTCTGGACGCGGTCAAAGCCCGCAGTACTTACGTCCAGGAAGACTGGCTCATTCTCGTCAGTACCGATCACGGAGGCAAGGGCACTTCCCACGGCGGCAGCAGCAGTGAAGAAACGACCATTTTCCTGATCGCGAGCGGAGAAAGCACCGTTAAAGGACAACTGACGGGAGCGACCTACCAGGCCGACGTTATGGTAACGGCTCTTAAACATCTCGGCGTGCCGATCAGCAGCAGCTGGAACCTGGACGGCCGCGCGGTCGGGCTGATCCAGTAAGAACGGCTCAAGCAGTGAAGTAAAGCGGCCGAAACCGCGATGAGGAACAAGATGTGGAAGCAAGGTCGGGGAGGAATCCCCGATCTTTTTTATGTCCGCGGACATCTGCTCAAAAAACGGAAAATTTATCATTTTCCACATCGGTACGGAGCGGACTAAGGACGTGACCGCTTAGACGCTAGCCGTTCGGACCGACCCCTTGAACGGCGGTCCGGGGCCTGTCCCTGCGGAGCGATCCCTTAACCGGAAGCTTGAGGCTTTCACACGTGGAATGAACGGCTGCGGCGGCTTGAGACGGCCAATGCGGCATCGTTCGGATGGCATCTCCGGGAGCGGGCCGCTTTCGGTTATATCACAACGACAACAAAGCGAATCCGATCCTTGTCCCAAGGTGACGTTTCGCTTATTTGTATCCTTTTTTTTGCGGGCAGAGGTATTCCCGGTATTTCTCAGGTCCTCCATCAAAAAAACGTAACAATTTTAGATTAAAATCGGAGTCGTAAAGGTACCTAATATATACACGAAGGAGGTCGGAGGGCGATGGGGGATCTCATCCTGGAGCTGGTGGACCAGTACGGATATACGTTTTTTTATGCGGCTCTGGCGCTGGGGCCTTTCGGCATTCCGGTACCCAATGAAGTGACCGTGATGACAGGCGGCGCTATCGGAGCCGAAGGGCTGCTTAATCCCTGGCTCGTTTATCTGTGTATTTTTCTGGGGCTGATCACGGCAGTTACGATCGGGTTTGTGATCGGCCGGGTATTCGGCAAACGTCTGATTAACCGGCTGCGCGGCAAGGAAAGATTCGCGAGGTATTTCGCGTCTTCCGAGCAGCTTCTCGATAAGTACGGCACGGCAGCGCTCTGCATCAGCTGTTTTATCCCGTGTGTCCGGTATATCGTGCCGATTTTTATGGGCGCATACGGCACACGCTATGCCAAATTCGCTCTGTACGCATATAGCGGAGCCTGGGTATGGACGCTCATTTTTTACGGAATCGGGCGGCAGTGGGGCTACAATTTGTCCCAGCTTCTGGTCGTTCCGGAAACGAAGCTTGTCCTCGTTATCGGCTGTGCCGCGGCGGTTTTATTCCTCTTCTGGAGAAACAGAGCGAAGAAGTCACAAACTTAGAACCGCCCGTGGAAGGGCGGCTTTTTTTGCATAGAAGCGAAGAATATCCAATTAGAAAAGAGGCCGGCATCTCAGCCGGCCGCCGTATCAGGACGAATTCTTCTGCCGGCTCAGCCCCAGTTTGACGACAAGGGGCTTGATCGTCAAGCCTTGGACAAGAAGGGAGAAGAGGACGATACTGAAAGTAAGGACGAGCACGTCGTCCCGCCCCGCGAAATCCTGCGGAAGACTTAAAGCGAGCGCGATGGACAAGCTTCCTTTTAACCCGCCCCAGTTCAGCACGCTTTTCCACGCCCTCGGGAAATCTTTCAGGAAGAAGACGCTCGCATAGAGGGCAATTGTTCTGCCGAGCAGAACGAGAATCACAGCCGCGGCAATCATGCCCCATTTATCGGCAAAATTTATGTTCCGGATTTCCAGCCCGATCATGAGGAAAATGAGCGAATTCGCAATGAGCGTGATGACATCCCAGAAGGAATGAATGTTCATGAAGGTCTTGTCCGACATGCCGATCTTGGCTCCGTAGCTCCCGAAAATGAGCCCGGCAACAACGACCGCGATTACTCCGGACACGTGGAAATGCTCCGCGATGAAGTAACTTCCGAAGAAAAGCAGCATGGAGAAGGCGATTTCCAGGGGATAGTCGTCGTAAAAACGGATGAGCTGGGAGAAAACGAAGCCCATCAAGGCACCTACCGCTATGCCGCCGAGTGCAAATTGAAGGAACAGAAGCAGACCGTTCCCCGCTCCGGCCCAGCCCATTTCGATGTAGGACAGCAGGTACACCGAAGAAATCTGAAACAGTACAACGGCAATCCCGTCGTTAAACAGCGACTCTCCTTCGATGATGGTCACGACCTGTTTAGGAACTCCCAGGGACTTGAAAATGGAGATGACGCTTATCGGGTCCGTTGCGCTCATTAATGCGCCAAAGGTAAAAGCCACGACGAGAGGCAGTCCGAGCAGGTAATAAGAAGCGAAGGCGATCAGCAGAAAGGACAGCAGGGTACCGCCGAAGGCCAGTGCGAGAACGGGCTTGCTTTGTTCTTTTAAATGGGAGAAGGGCAGCTTGAGCGTTGCGTCCCCCAGGAGAATCGGCAGAAACAGGGAAATGATAATCGCCTGAAACACATGGGATTGTGTAATGAAGGATTCGGCCGCTTCCAGGAAGGGTACGCGGATAAGTCCGAGCAGCAGCCCTGTCAGGACGAGCGCGATGGAGTAAGGCTGGTTTACTTTTTTGGCGACGGCAATAACGGCCATGGAAACTGCGAGAAGAACAAGAATTTGGATAAAGATTTCGTTAAAATGGTGCATAATCCGCCTCACTTTCCGTTTTGATCAGTATTCCCTAATATTACCCGGTTGCCGTTAAAGTGTATAAATTTTTTTGCGGATTCGTCTTGACCCTCCTCTTGGAGGAGCCTTTAGACTTTGAATGGAAAGGAGGAATACCATGCTCGGCGACAAGCTCTTGACCGTCAAAGAAACCGCGCGGGTGTCGGGTGTAACGGTAAAGACCCTGCATCATTACCACAAAATCGGTCTTCTTCCGCCCCGGAAGATCAGTGAAGCGGGCTACCGGCTGTACGGGATGGAGGAGCTTCAGCGCTTGCAGGAGATTTTGTTTTACCGGGAACTGGATGTACCGCTGGAAAAAATCGGGAGGGTGCTGGAAGAAAAACCGCAGCGGACAGCTGTTTTATCGGAGCAGGAGGAGCTTCTTACGGCGCGGAAGGTGAGGCTGGAACAGCTTCTCCGGACGCTGCGGCAGTCCATCCGGTACGCCTCGGAGGGAGAAAGAATGGAAATGGCAGACATGTTCAAGGGATTCGGCAGAGAAGAGGAATGGAAAGAGGCGCTGACGGAGCAGAACGAGTATTTGAAAGAAACGTACGGGTACGATCTTCTGGAGAAAGAAACGATCGACGTGGAGGCATTGAACGAACAGGCTGCGGAGGCAAAGCGGTTTACGGACGGGATGGCCGGCGCCCTCAAAAACGGAGTGAAGTTCGATCACGAAGACGTGCGGACGCTGCTCCGGGACCATCTGGATTTCCTGAACAAAGCGGGGCACGCATTCGGACCCCAAGACTACGTCAACCAGGCGAAGTTTTTTATGGAAGACGATTTTCACCGTCAGATGCTGGAGAGCCAGCAGACCGGTTTGGCTTATTATTTGCGCGCCGCCGCCGAATCATGGGCAGCTGCGCAATAACGGCGCAATGGATTGCGGACAACCGCCGGGCGTATGTTGCCCGGCGGTTTTTTGCGGTATAATTAGTTTCTTGGCCGGCGGCATGCGACCGGCGCTTATTAGCCGCTTTAAACACATCATTACCCGGAAAGGGGGAGAACCGGTGGCTTTTGGAGTGAAAAGAGAGGAACTGCAGCGCTGGAAAGCGGCGGTTTCCCGGGGAGACATCGCTTACCTGACGCATTACTGGCTGGAACCGCGCTTTCCCGGAATCACGACGGTCACGAAAGTCGGCTGTTCTGACCTCGGCCGCTTGTCCGACTGGTGCATCTCCCACGGGCTGAATCCCCGGTACATTCATAACCGGGCCCCGTTTCCGCATTTTGACCTGATCGGCCCCAAGCAGAAAGAAATCTTACGGAAAGAAGGCATTCACGATCAGTTGGAGCGGTTTAGGCTCCTTGATTAAAGCGATATACCCGCAGTCTTAACCTCTCCGCATTAACGCTTCTAAAAGCTTTGCGACACTGATGTTCTCAAGCTCCTCCGCAACCCGGTCCGCTTCGGTTCTTTTACGGATCGAGCCCTCCAGTACGATACTCGTTTTGGATACTTTGCTCTCGGCTACAATTTCGTCCATACTGGTAAAGAGAAACCCTTTTGTCAGAAAAAGGTGTTCGGCGGTATTCAGGGCTTTCTCCCGGTTGGAAGTTCGTTTAGTCGTTTTCATACTAGTACTGTATAGTACTAAAAATGGACTGGTCAGTCATTACTCTCGGAAAGAAGGGGAAAAGATGAGTCTTGCGGAAGCGCTGGGCTGCCGCCCGGACGAAAAACTGCTTATCGTCAATGCGGACGATTACGGCATGTGTCATGCCGCGAACGAGGGAATCGCGCAGCTTCTGACCGAAGGGGCGGTCTCGTCGGCGACCGTCATGATGCCGTGCGGCTGGGCGAAAGAAGCCGCGGATTGGGCGGCGGCCCATCCCCAGACGGATGTGGGCGTCCATCTGACGTTTACGAGCGAATGGTCCCCTTACAAATGGGGGCCGGTTACCCGGCATGGAAGCGTAGCGTCGCTCGTCACGCAGGAAGGTTACTTCCCTGCGGATTCCGCGTCATTCGAGCGCAGAGCCGACCCCGAAGAGGTGCGGACGGAAATCGTGAGCCAGATCGAGCTGGCGATGCGGATGGGCGTTATGCCGACTCATCTGGACAATCACATGGGAAGTTTGTACGGCCTCGGCACCGGCCGCGATTTTCTCGGCATCGTGTTTGACATTTGCGCGGCCTACGGGCTGCCTTTCCGGATTCCCCGGTACGTGGATATGGGACTGGAGGTGCCGGCCGAAGCGGCCAAGATGGCCCGGCTGCGCGCGGCCCAGGCCGACGCCAAAGGCGTGGTGATTCCGGATTATTTGCTGGGTCTTTCTTTTCATACGGAAAAAGGGGAGACCTACGAGAGCTTCCGGGGGACCGTCATACGGCTTTTGAGGGCTCTTAAGCCCGGGGTCTCGGAGTTCATCCTACATCCGGCTCTGCCCGCCGAGGAATTGAAAGCGATCAACCCTCATTGGCAAAAGCGCGAGTGGGAATTCCGTCTTTTCCGCGATTCCGAAATAAAAGGAGTGCTTGCCGTCGAAGGAATCCGTCTCATCGGCTGGTCGGAGCTTCAAAGATTGCAGAGGTCGTCCCGTTAAAAAAATCCCCCTATCCGGGGGACGGCCACTGCTGGACCGATATTTCCCGCTGAAGAGGGGGAACCGTTTATGTGTTCACCGTCGTCGTTACGGTCAGGTTCGGCGTCGAAGCGGAAGCGGACGTCGTGCCGGTATAATCGTGAATTTCCACGATAACGGGCGTTCCGGGAAGCAGCGCGGCCGTAGTGATGACAAGATTTGTCGCGGACAGCGTAGAGAGGCCTCCTTCCTGCAGCACTCCGTTCGCATACAGGTTATAGTAACCGCCCGCCGGCGGAACGGGGAGCGCGCCTGCGGCCAAGGCAGTGCCGGAATCGTCCCGGAAGCTTGTGTCCGGAATCGTCGTCGTGCCTGCGCCCGCGTCGATCATCGGCGCGGTCACGACCGCATCGAACCGTCTGACGTTGTCGTCCACGGCCGTCGTGGTCGTCGTGGTGACGGTTCCCGTAATGACGCTGCTCGCCGCAACGAACAGTTTGATTAAAGATGGGGGCATGCGTGATCACCTCTTTGCTTGTTTACCTTACCTTATGCGGTGAACGGCAGGTTGTCGCGGTCTTTCGCCCCCGGCATCCGCGGGAGTGCTTTCCCAAAATCGTGACGAATTGCAGCATGATCGGCACGCCTTTTTCCGGCAATTCAGGCGAGCGGAGTTTCAGTTTCCCCCGGCTTACCCGGTAGACGCTGGACGGCTGGAGAACCGCGTTTACGAACAGGTTCATGTAGGACACGGTGCGGGGATCCGGTATTCGTACCCGGCCGTAGGAGGGGTCCTGGTCGCGGTTTCTGTAAATGCGCCGGATTCCGTCGGAAAACGTGACAAAAACGGCCGTTTTTGCCTTAAGAACGCGCAGGGAGCCCGAATGTTTCGTTTTGCGGATCCGTTTCTTCCGTTTTAGCCGCACCGCGCCCGCCTCCTTCCTCAGAGGAAAACTCTTCTTCCTGTTTATATATGCAAAGGGGAGGCCGCCGTAAACCGGGCGTCTGCCGGGCCGCGAGCCGCCGTCGTGCAGCGGGCTGACTTTTGCAGCGCTAAAAGAAGGCCGGTCAAGGTCATAAAGTGTTGAAAGGAGGAACCACGATGAAAGCTGGATGGGCTGCGCTCTTGATTCTCCTTTTGCTGACGGGATGTCAAGACGGCAGGGAAGTCCAGGTCCCGCGGGAACAAAGTTTGGCCAAAAGCTATCTGGAGGACAAAGGCTACCGCATTTTGTCTTACGAGGGCGAAGTCCAAAGCTACGAGCTGACGAAGGATATACTCAATCAATTGCCCGGGATGATGTACTGGGGCCTTCAAACCGTAGATCCGGAACGGTATTTGGGTAAAACGATCCGTGTCCGGAAATTCGTCGTCAAGGGACATCCTCTTTCCAAAGGAAAGGTCGACGTTTATGTGTACGAGACGGAAGGGCAGCCGTTCGGCGGGACCTCGTTTCCTCAGGATCAATACGGATCGGCCGGCGGAGGCTGGTCGCTGGACGGTAAAACGCTGGAAGAAGTCCATTCCGTTTCTTATCCGGATTGGAGTGAGGCGTGGCGGGAGAAATACGGCAATTAAGAGGGGGCGGAAAAATGGACGCGTCATTTCTGGAACGCGATACTGTTACGGTAGCGAAAGAACTGCTCGGATGCGAGCTCGTCCGGCAGACAGAGGCGGGGCTTATTCGTGTGGCGATTACGGAAACGGAAGCCTACAAAGGCTCCGACGATCCGGCCAGCCATGCCAGCCGGGCCGTCACTCCGCGCAACCGGCTTATGTTCGGAGAGGTCGGCCGGTTGTACGTGTACCTCATCTACGGGATGCACCTGTGCATCAACGTCGTGGCCCACGAGCCCGGCGGAGTGGGCGCGGTGCTGCTGCGTGCGGCCAGGCCCCTCGAGGGGCTGGAGCTGATCCGCGGAAACCGCGGGGGCGCCCCGGACCGGAACCTGCTGAACGGTCCCGGCAAGCTGGCGCAGGGCCTCGGGATCACCCGGGAGCAGAACGGCTGCGATCTGCTTGCGGAACCGCCGCAAGGACTGGCGCTGGAGCCCGGAGCCCCTCCTGCGGGCCCGATTCTCGTCACGCCGCGGATCGGCATCACCAAGGCGGTGGACTATCCGTGGCGTTTTGTCGCCGAATAACACCCGGTGAAGACTTGGATGGAGGGGCGAAGGAAGCACGGCTGCTTCACACGAATTCTTACAGCGAAGCCCTGCTTTACCCGTATACCCGGCAAGCATATTTCCGCGAATACGCACCGAAATCTATAGAGCCCGTCCCGAACAAGCGGAGGCGGGTTGTTTTGCGTAGGCGCCAAAATATGTAAAGTCCTTTGGAAACTAGGAAAGCCGGCTAAATTTGACTTTCGGTTCCCCGCCATTTACCATTTAGATAAGTGAAATGTTTCGTGTTTAAATATTTCACTATGAAACTAATTTTCGTACGCCGTATCCGATTGAACCCTTGTTCCTTTTTGTCCCCCTCTCTAGAGTTTCCGTTTCAAGGGGGAACGCTTAATTCGAAAGGACGTCGTGTTATGCCGGTGGAACCGCGTATTGCTATGATGCTTAAACAGATGAATTCACACCCGCTGCCGTCTTTGGAGGACCTGAAGCCGGAGGATCTCCGCAAAGGTACGGGGAATGCGGCCCTCACCTTCGGGGTGGAGGAGGTCAAACGGGTGGAGGACCGGAAGCTTCCGCTGAAGGGGCGGGATATTCCCGTCCGGATTTATACGCCTGAAGGTCAGGGGCCGTGGCCGGCGTTCGTTTTTTTTCACGGGGGCGGCTTTGTAGTTGGAGATTTGGAATCGCATGACTCCATCTGCCGGAACTTGGCGAACTCGGTTCATGCCCGGGTGATTTCCGTGGATTACCGCCTAGCTCCGGAAAACAAGTTCCCGGCGGCGGTGGACGACGCTTACGATGCCCTTCAATGGATCGCTTCCCATCCGGACGAGTTCGGCATCGATCCCGAACGAATCGCCGTCGGCGGCGACAGCGCCGGAGGAACGCTCGCGGCCGTAAGCTGCATCAAGTTGAAGGAAGCGGGCGGACCGGAGATCGTTTACCAGCTGCTATGTTATCCTGCTGCAGGTTTTCTCGAGGAGGACCCGGCATCGCTGCGCGAGAACAAGGAAGGGTACCTGCTGACCGCGGGAATGATGGAATGGTTTTCGAAGCAGTATTTGAACACGGAGGAAGAAGCGAGCAATCCGTATGCTTACCCCATCCACCATAAAGATCTAAGCGGGCTGCCGCCCGCGATGATCGTGACTGCCCAGTACGACCCGCTGCGGGACAGCGGCAAGGCATATGCGGACAAGCTTATCCAGGCGGGAGTCGAAGTGGTGTACAAGAATTACGAGACCCTGATTCACGGCTTCGCCAACTTTCATAAATTCGTTCCCGCAGTGCAGGAAGCGCTGGATGAAATGGCCTCGCAGCTGCGGCTTGCCTTGGGCACGGACAATCGGTAGCAAGATAGGAAGACAACAAGCGGAAGCAGACCGGTAAAGTCCGGCTGGTTCATTCTTGATCCCGTTCGGGAGAGCGAGTCGCTCTCTTTAACCCTTATTTGGAGGCGGTATAATCAATGAATACGCTCTTTTCGCCCGATTTTTTGAGAAATCCTTATCCTCTGTACGCCCAGCTTCGCCAAAATCAGCCGGTCATGTTTATGGAACCGCTCGGGATCTGGTCCGTTTTCGATTATGAACACGTCAAGCAGGTGCTTTTCGACCATGCCCAATTTTCTTCCGAGCATCGCCCGAAGTTTGAGGGAGGGACGGAGCAGGAGAGCCGGGAAGCCGGATTCAGCCTCATTACGATGGACCCGCCCCGGCATACCCAATTGCGGACCCTGGTGAGCAAGGCGTTCACGCCCAAGGCGGTCGCGGCATTGGAATCACGTATTGCCGCGATTACTCACGAGCTGCTCGATCAAGTTTCCGAAACGGGACGCATCGATTTGATCCGCGATTTCTCATATCCGCTTCCCGTCATTGTCATCGCGGAGATGCTCGGCATCCCGAGCGAGGACCGCGAGCAGTTCAAGCACTGGTCGGATGAGGTTGTCGCGTCGGCCGACTCCGTCGTCGGAGCGACGAATAGCGAATCCCAGCAAGCGCAAGAGGAAATGAACGCTTATTTCCGTAAAATCATCGCCCTCCGCCGCGAAGAGCCCCGCAACGATCTGATCAGCGCGCTGCTTGCCGCCGAGGAGTCCAACACGCATTTGTCCGAAGGCGATATTCTCTCCTTCTGCGCGCTTCTGCTGGTGGCCGGCAACGAAACGACAACGAACCTGATCGGCAACGCCGTGCTGTCGCTGCTGGAGAGCCCGGACCAGCTGGCGAAGCTGCGCGCTCGGCCGGAGCTTCTGCCGTCCGCGATCGAGGAGGTGCTGCGCTACCGGTCGCCGCTGCAGGCGATGTTCCGCACCGCCGCGCGGGACGTGGAGATCGGCGGCCAGGTCATCCCGGCCGGCAGCCGTGTCGTGGCCTGGATGGGCTCGGCGAACCGCGACGCCGCCAAATTCGCCGATGCCGACAAGTTCGATATCGCGCGCGAATCGAACCCGCACATCGCCTTCGGCCACGGCATGCACTTCTGCCTCGGCGCTCCGCTGGCCCGCCTGGAAGCGCGTGTAGCGCTTCAGGCTATCCTGGGGCGCCTGCCGGATCTGGCCCGGGCGGATCAAGATCCGCTGACGCCCGCCCGCGGGTTTATCGTCCACGGCGTGAGCAGCCTGCCGCTCACGTTTACGCCGACGAAGCGGCTGGGCTAGTCCGGCCGAAGGCCGTATCGGAGCCGGCCTGCCGGGTTGACCACCGTCATGTGACGCCGAGCAGCCCGGACGGACTCGCTTCCCAGCGCGCGCGAATTCGGACGCGCGTTACGGCCCCGCACGGCGTTCGGTAAGCCGGGACCGTTCATACCCGGCTGGCCGCTTGCGTGCTTGTCCGCACTGACGGCCGCCCGGCTGGCCCGGCCTACGTCACGGCCTGATCGCAACGGCCGAAATCGAGCAGCAGCCCAAACGACGCAAAAAAAGCCCAGACCTCAAGGTCTCGGCTTTTTTTGGCTGATTCTAATGAAACGGGACGGTGTTAACCCAGGGCGTTATGGTTGTGGTTTGTAAGCACAGGAAGCATCTTGACTTGCTTAACCATTTCGGATTTGCAAATCGGACAGAGAGGGACTTGATTAAACGAGAAATTTTCCCGCATCCAGCATACGCAGCTTTCTTGGCTGCACGCCCAAACGGTAATCTCTTCTTCTGGAACAGGTTCCATGTTCTTCTTGGAATAATGCATAGTGACCCTCCTTCAGATAGTCGGCCTTCTCTATAGTCTACGCAAGACCGTATAGGTTATAGAAGTTCATGAAAAAGAACTGCCTGATCCTAGGAAAGGCAGTTCCTTCTATAAGTTTGTGTAGTTGCTTAAAGTTTTACAACGTTCTCGGCTTGTGGACCACGGTTGCCTTGAGCGATGTCGAATTGGACGCGTTGGCCTTCGTCAAGGGACTTGAAGCCATCGCCTTGGATCGCGGAGAAATGGACGAAAACGTCTTTGCCGCCTTCAACTTCAATGAAGCCGAAACCTTTCTCTGCGTTAAACCACTTAACTGTTCCTGTTTCCATGCTTGTAAAACCTCCCGGAAATTTAAAGATTTACCCATATCCTTTTAGGAAAAAAGTTCACACATTACAAAGTGCACCCATTCCGTGATATCCTTTGTAATATGTGAACTAAGAACTAAAAATATACGAATAATTCATTTTACCATATATTTTCCTCTATAGCAACTTTAGGGGGACCCAAATGCTGGGTGACCAACCTGATATTTGGCGGTTTACGGCTTGCCGGCGCCGGTTTTCCTTCCCGGAAACAGCGCTTTTTTGAGCTGGAAAAATAGGCGGTCGATTATCCCGATTAACAAAGTGGGGTTAATGTTCCTGACAGCGATTCACCTTTGTATGATTCGGAGGTTGATCGGCTCTTGAAAAGATTCTTTTCTGAGAGTCACCCGCAAGGGTGTCTTTTTTTGTCTGGAATCTATATAATCAGAAAAAGGAACAATTTGGATGCGAGAAAGTGCGCATCCCGCGGAATAGAAGGGTTTATCTTTCATTCCAAGCGGGTATTAAAAGTTATGATTTTCCAATTACAAGGGAGAAAAGGTCAGGCCTGACACGATTTTAGCGGATCTGCCGCTGTTGTTTCGTAGGAGAGAGACCTTAACCAGAATGGACGAGTCGGACGGCTGGAGAGAAATAAAGAGAAACGAACCAGGACCGGAGTCAGAGAGAAAGATTGTCTCACGATATAGAAGACGGCGAGGACTATTCCTGCAAGGCTGTTTAGACGCCGTCGGCACAAAACCGGATGGGGGCACGGTCTTTTTTGAACGTGCTTCTTTCTTTTCCGCCGTAAAAACGTTTCCGCCCCTCCTGACTTGACCTTTTCTCCCCGTCCAGAGATGAAATGGAGGGAATGTGTATGAAGAATAAAGCAGGTTTGACGCTTCTGTTGTCGGCGAGTTTGCTCGTACTTTCCACCGTTCCCGCGGGTGCGATACAGGAGAGAGCGGACAAGCCGGTACTGACTTTTCCGGTGATCAGCGATGTGCATGTCGACGCCGCCAAGAAGGATTCCCAGCGTAAATTTACGGAAGCTCTGGAAGATCTCAACCGGATCAATCCGGGTGCCGACGCTCTGGTGATCAACGGGGATTTGACCGGCGGTTCCGCCCGCGATTATACGCGGCTTAAGGAACTGATGAAGAGCACTCCGCATCCGCAAAAAACATTCGCAACCATCGGCAATCATGAATTTTATTCCGCCTGGCTGAACGCCAAAGGAAACTGGAGTCCGAACAGCTTCCCCAATAAAGAAACCGAAGCGGCGTCCATCGGCAGGTTTTTGTCCTTTACCGGGGAGAAGAAGGTTTACTATGAAGAGGAAGTCAAGGGATACCCGTTTATATTTCTGGGCTCGGAGCAGTACCGGCAGACCAATCCCGACAACATGGAGGACGCTTATCTTTCCAAGGAGCAGCTGAACTGGCTGGAGCAGTCGCTCGCCAGGCATGGACAAGAGTCGGGGAAGCCGATTTTCGTCTTCCTGCATCAGCCGCTTCCCGGAACGGTAGCGGGAACGTCGGTGGCTTCCAACAAGCGTCCGGTCGTCCAGCATGAGGAGCTGAAAAGCATTTTGTCGAAGTACCCGCAAGTGATCTTTTTCAGCGGTCACACGCATTGGGAGCTTAGGCAGCCGGACACCCTCGTGAGGGACAAGTTTACGATGGTCAATTCCTCTTCCGTGGAACGTCCGTGGACTTCCGACGGTCAAGGGGGAGAAAAACTTAAGGACGCCAAGGAAAGCGAAGGCTTGTACGTAGAAGTGTATGAAGACCGGGTATCGATTCAAGGCCGTGATTTTTACGCCAAGAAGTGGATTCCGGAAGCGCAATTTAAAATACCCGTCCGGAAATAAAGGACAGACCGGAATTAATACGGATTGAACCGGCATCGGCCACCACGGCTGGTGCCGTTTTCATTTTTTGCGCGATTTTACGGTATAATGAAGGGGATTAGCGGTTAGATAAATTTGACAGGGGAGTTTGACCGGAATGGGATATGTGTACTTGGCCATTGCCATCATAGGGGAAATTTTTGCGACCAGCCTGCTGAAATCTTCAGAAGGCTTTACAAAATGGCTCCCGAGCGCGGGTGTCATTCTCGGCTACGGAACGGCGTTTTATTGCTTGTCTCTGGCGCTCAAAACATTGCCGCTTGGCCTCAGCTACGCGATATGGTCGGGAGTCGGGACCGCTTTTACCGCCATTCTCGGTTTTCTGGTCTGGAAAGAGAAACTGAGCGTAGCCGGTGTCATCGGCATCATTCTCATTATTGCCGGGGTGGCGCTGCTTAACTTGACTAACAAGGGGCATGCCTGAAACCGGGCGAATCGAGTTTGATTACGAAACGGGAGGCCTGTAGGGCTTTCCGTTTTTTGTATGCCTGCGGGGCGGATGTGGCCGGAAAAATTTATCCGAATTTACGGAATGGAGCTTATTGGAGAGGAAGCGTGTAGAATACTGTCGAAAATGGTGACAGAGAGACATAGATTATTAAACCTGTCAAGGAGTGAAATTAATGAAACCCGGTTTAACCTTCAAATTCCGCGATTTGTCTTTGCGGATCAAGATTTCCCTGCTTTTGCTCGTGATTACCTCGGTTCCCTTAATAGCGGCGACCCTGATCCTGATGTCGAACTCCAATAGCTACATATCCAAGCAAACGGAAGAAAACATGAGAATACGGGCGGAAATGGGGGCTGCCGATATCGACTTGTGGATGGGACAGAAAATAAACGCCGTGGAAGGACTCGTAAAGGCCCATCCTGAATTTGCGACCGCGTCTTCGGAGAAAGAAGTGCTGCCTTATCTGAAATATTTGCAGGACAGCGATCCGGAAATGTTCTTTTTTGCCTACATCGACCGCAAAGACGTTTCCCACGATACAAAAGGCGGGGTAACGGACGTGTCCGCTTTCCAGAACATTAAAAACGCGAAATCGTCCAAAAAGCTGGCCGTCTCGGATATTCTGAAAGATGTCGGCTCCAAAGAGGATATTATCATTATCGACCAGCCGATTGTGGATAAGAACGGCGAATACGCCGGAATTATTCAAGCGATCGTGAGTCCGAAGCAGATCGTTTCGCTCGTGTCGCGGATTCATTTCGGGGAAAAAGGCTATGCCTTCCTGCTGTCCGGCAACCGCAATATTCTGCTCCATCCGGACCCGGCGGATATCGGAAAACCCGTCAAGGATATCGCGCCGGATCTGGACAATAAACTCGCGGCCTCCGCGGACCAGACAGGCTATTTGTACGCCGGCGACGGGAAGGTAGGAGAGGCTGCTCTGGCTTACTCCGAAGTGAAGAAAACCGGCTGGAAGCTGTTAATAAGCGCTCCGAAAACCGAGGTTTACAGTACGGTGTCCAAGGCGAAAACACTGGCCGTCGTCATTCTCGCGGTATCCGTCCTTTTCGTTATTCTGATTTCGATCTTCGCTTCCCGGGCTATCCTGCGCCCGCTGATGAACATTTCCGGGATGATGCGCAAAGCCGCCGGCGGCGATTTGACCGGAAGGCTGGACGTGAAGGGGAAGGACGAAATGGGCCTGCTCAATGCGGATATCAACGGCATGATGGATTCGTTCAGCTCCATCCTGGACCGGATGAAAACCGCGATCGATCATATGGCGTCGTCCAGCGAAGAGTTGACGGCTATTTCCGCCGAATCGGCCGGCGTGGCTTCCCGCACGTCCCAGACGGCCAACTCCACGGCCGTGGGGGCCGAAACCCAGCATGACGCGGCGCAGCAAACCGCTCAGGCAATGGAGGAGATGGCGATCGGCATCCAGAAAATCGCGGCTTCCTCGACCCAGGTGGCCGAAACGACGGACAGCGTACGCTCCGAGGTAAACCGGGGCAGCGAAACGGTCGAACGGACGCTGAACCAGATGAAAGCCGTGGGAAGCAATGTGCGGGATTCGGCGGGTACGATTTATTCGCTGCGGGAGAAATCCGCGGAAATCCAGAAGATTGCAAGCACGATTTCCGACATTGCCCGCCAGACGAATCTGCTTGCCCTTAACGCGTCCATCGAAGCGGCCAGAGCCGGTGAACATGGCCGGGGTTTTGCCGTCGTGGCGGGCGAGGTCAAGAAGCTTGCGGAACAAACGAGCCATTCTACCGTAGAGATCCAGGAGATTCTGGATGAGATCGTCGCCGCAACGGGCAAAAGCACGCAGTCCATCGAAAGCAGCCTGGAAGAGGTGGCCCAGGGCGAGGACCTGATGAACGCGATGGAGCAGTCGTTCCGTTCCATTCGGACGGCAATCCTGGATGTATCCGCTCAGATCGAGGAAGTGTCCGCAGCCACCCAGGAAATCTCGGCAGGCACGGAAGAAGTGTCCGCTTCTTCGCAGGAAATGGTCGATATTTCGAAGCAGACGCTGAATCAGATGCGGCAGGTCGCCCAGAGCATGAACGGGCAGCTTCATTCGATGAACGACATTTCCTCGTCGGCCGAATCGCTAAGCTCCATGGCGGAAGAGATGCAGAAGCTGGCTTCCGCTTTTACAATCAAATAGACGCTTACAAAAAAAGCGGGCCGAAGCGGCCTGCCGAAAAAACCGCGCGAGCTTCTACGGAGGCCGCGCGGTTTTTGCATGTGATTAGCTGACGCCACGCGGTCGGAATATCGCGTTTTAGAGCCGTGCGATCCGTACCGGAACCAAGAAGCTTGCTCCGCGCGAAACCTTCCGGTGCGCTTGGCGTCACATGAGGGGACGCCGCAAATCTCTTCCGTAAGCTGCCGCTTCAAAAAAATAAGGCCCCGATTAAGGGGCCTGCTGTTGTTTGTCCGGTTATGCGCCGCGATTAGAGCCTTTCTTCTCCGAATGCACGCCGCAAGAGCTTATCCGGCATTTCCGGATATGAACTGGAGAGCCGAGTAGAGCCCCAGCACTACGATAGCCGCCGCGGCGAAAGCTTCGGCGGGCTCGTACATCGCCCGGATGCCCTTTTCCCTTCCGGAGAAGGAATAGAAGGCAAGACCCAGCGTGTACAGCATGCACACATAGAGCAGATTCGTCAGTCCTGCCGCATAGAGCAGAAACAGCGAGTAGAGCGTAGCTGCCGTCCCGTAAGCCAGCTCGCGCTTGCGCGGTCCGTTCCAGAGGGGGGATTCGCCGGTCGAATCCTGCGGAGCGTAAGCTTTTCCGCTTATCGCCGTTTTAACGAGGAAGAGCGAAGACAGCAGGTAAGGCATAAGCGCCGCCGTTGTCGCGACAAGGTAAAGCGCATGGTAGGTGGACGAGGCGGTGACGACCAGGAGCAGAAAAAGCTGCACCGCTCCCGTCGTCATCCAGAGGGCGCCTTTGGGGGCGCCGTTCTTGTTCTCGCCGGACAGCCAGGCGGGCATGAGCTTCTGCTTCCCGGCTACGTAGAGCGTTTCCGCGGAAAGAAGAGACATGCCGAGCAGAAGCCCGAGCAGAGAGACGATGAGGCCGGCGTTGATCAGGACGGCGCCCCACTTGCCGACGGCCGCTTCCAGTACGTAGGCGGCCGACGGGGTAGGAAGGGAGGCGAGAGCCGCCCTGCTCATCGCCCCGTAAGATAGCAGCGACACGAGCATATACAGGACAAGCGTACCGATGAGGCCGATGACCGTTGCTTTGCCTACGTCCGATTTGCGCTTGGCCCGGCCGGAAAGCACGACGGCGCCTTCTACGCCGAGGAACGCCCAGACGGTAATAAACATGGCCTGTTTGACCTGGCTTCCTATGTCCGATAACCCGATGGGAGAACGGGCGGTTTCGGCTGCGGTTTTCCACAGGTCCGCAATAAAAGTCGGCGAATGAAAGACGGTCGCCAGCGCCGCTATGAAGACCAGGATCGGGATAAGCTTGGCCATCGTCGTTACGATATGGACGAGAGTCGCTTCCCGGATTCCCGAGAGCTGTAAACTATGGAGCAGCCATATGAGCAGCGAAGCGCATACGATGGCAAGCACATTGTTGCCGCCGTCGAATACGGGAATGAAATAATCAAGGGCGCCGAACAGCAGAACCGAGCTTGCCACGATTGTAATCATATTGGCGAGCCAGTAGCCCCAGGCGCTTATAAAACCGACGAAGCGGCCGAAGCCGGTTTCGGCGTAACGGACGATGCCGTTGTCCAGGCTTGGCAGCCGATTGGCGAGACTCTGGAAGGTCAGGGCGAGCATGATGACTCCGATGCCGGTCAGCGCCCAGCCGATCAGGGCGGCGCCGCTTCCCGCATCCTGCGCCATATCGGCAGGCATGCTGAAAATCCCTCCGCCGATCATGGAACCTACGACAAGGGAAATGAGAGGGAGCAAACCGAGTTTGCGCGGCTCGTTAGACATAAATAAGGACTCCTTTATTGCTTATGTGCATGAAATTTAGTGTAGGGAAGTATTATAGATCTTTTACTCTGATAAAGCAATAAAGGATTCCTGGATGATTAGGAGCCGCCGCGTCGCCATTAGGGTGAGGCGGCTTTACCGGCTTACGATGTGACCATCCCTCCGCCGTTGACGTGAATGGTCTGCCCGGTTACGTAGCTGGAGTCGTCACTGGCCAGATACACGTAGGCGGGAGCCAGTTCGAAAGGCTGCCCGGCCCGCTTCATCGGCACATCCGTCCCGAAAGTCCGGACTTTTTCCGCCGAGTAGCTGGAAGGAATGAGGGGCGTCCAGATAGGACCCGGAGCGACCGCGTTTACCCGGATGCCTTCGTCCACGAGCGACAGTGCCAGAGAGCGTGTGAAGGAGACGATGGCGCCTTTAGTGGACGAATAATCGATCAGATCCTTCTCGCCTCTGTAAGCCGTGATGGAGGCGGTGTTGATGATGGAAGACCCGCAGCACAGATGAGGCAGAGCCGCCTGGGTCATGAAGAAGAACGGAAAAATATTGGTCCGGTACGTATCGTAAAGCTGCTCCTCGGAAATATCCAGGATGCTCTGCTGCGGGAATTGAACTCCATGGTTATTCACCAGAATATCCAGTCTGCCGAACGCCGATAACGTTCTGGCAACGACTTCGCAGCTGGCGGCTTTCTCCCGCAGGTCCGCTTGAATCAGGAGACAGCGTCCGCCGAGCTGCTCGATCCGGGCGCGCGTCTCTTCGGCGTCGCTCCATTCGTACAGAAATACGATAGCTACCGCAGCGCCTTCTTTGGCGAAAGAAATGGCCGTTGCGCGGCCGATACCGCTGTCTCCGCCCGTGATGAGGGCCACGCGGTCCAGCAGCTTGCCGCTGCCGGTGTAATAAGGATTCTCGGCGATCGGCCGGGGAACCATTTCGGATTCGATGCCTGGCTGACGGGGCTGATGCTGCGCGGGAAACGCGATCGGCTGTTCCTCGCATTTCGTTTCTTTGCCTACATAAGGATAGATGGGATGCATGTTGAACCTCCTGAATAATAAGGATAGGCGATTATCATGCTCCATCGTATTCCTCCGTGCCCGTTCGAGTGCCTAGATCTTCGCGAGCAGCTCTAATACGCGCAGATAGTAGTCGTCCGGATGGGGAACGAAATCCTCCTTGGCGACAGTCCGGACCGATACGGCGCCCGAATCGGCTTGAGACAAGCCCCCGATCCCGACCCCGTCCTTATGCTGCGCCAGAACGCCGCGGACTTCCAGGGAGTCGGCCGTGCCTTCGAAAAGAGCGGCCAGTTCGTGGAGCTCGGCCTCGTACAGCCCGGAGACTTCTTCCTCCTGAAGCGTGTACGCATCCAGGGGCCAATCGCTTGCATAGCCGAATACATGGCTGATTTCGCGGTCGATAAACGTTCTGCCGCGCACGGTTCCCCGCTCATCGGTGCGCACGGTAAACAGAAGGGAAAGCCTGTCGAACGGAACGCAGAGGCCCAGCTCTTCCTGAAGCTCGCGGGACGCTCCCTGGATCGTTTCGCCTGCGGTCAAATGGCCCGCCGCCGTAATATCGAACTTGTCCGGGAACGTATCCTTGGAAGACGAACGAAGCTGGAACAGCACCATGCGGCGCTCTCCCTCAGGGCGGACAAGCCAGCAGTGAAAGGTCTGATGCCAGTATCCGGCCGTATGGACCTCCTCGCGTGAAGCGGTCCCGATCCGGTTGGCGTCTTCGTCGTAAATATCGAACATCTCGGGCGTCATGGAATTCCTTCTTTCTATAAAAAGTAGGCAGGCTAAAGCCGCTGAGCACAACCGTGTTATCTGCTCCCAGGCGGGCTGGGGATGTCCGTAAGGTTCGGCAGGTCACGTCAGGTTGTGGGAGGCAGTCGGGCGGACCCGCCCCGTTTGGCAGTAAAATAAGCTCCGTGTTTCGGAGGGAGTATCGGGCCGGTTTTACCCGGAATGGCGGCTTTAGCCGTTGTCATATCTTGAAGCGTAAACGAAAAAAGAGCCCGGAGCAACCCGGACTGTAAAGCGCCGCCGACAAAAGTAAAGCCCCTTCAGAGGGCAGCGCTCAAAAGGAGAACACGAGCTGGGCCGGAGGCGAGTCGGGCTCTGGCGCCAGCGACGTTCCCCCCTGGGCTTCCGTGCCGGCCGCGGCGGCGCCTGCCTGGGCTGCGCCGGGAATTCCGGCGTTCTGCCGCGCCGTGCCCGAGCCGCCGGCGGATTCCCCGCGGCCTGCGCTGGCTCCGGCCGCACCGGTGAATCCGCCGTCCGCTGCCGCGCCGTCCGCTGCCGCGGAGCCCGCGCCGGCCACGGCGGCAGCCGCATCGCCGGCGGCAGCACCCGCGTTGGCCGCAGCGCAGCAGCCGCCGCCGGGAACGGACGCGGGCGGCTCCCAGGCGACTTCAAGCGGCTTCCCGCTTGAACGGCCGGAGGCTGCGGCGCCGGCGGCAGTCCGCTCCCCCGGACGAGGCGCCTCTTCCTCCTCGTCCATGTCGCGCAGCCCGTACCGCTCCAGCAGTTCGTCGACGAACCGGCGGACGGGATCGCGGTACTCGCGAGGCGCGTATGCGGAGGCCGCATACAGCCCGGCGTACTTGCCGACGAGCTGCGGGTAATGCCGCCGGATCGTCTCGAAAAACCACACCTTGACGTCCGAGGCGCTCAGGCGCAGGTACGACGCCATCACAAACTGCGCGCCATGCTCCGCCGCGGCCGCAACAAGCTCTTCGAGCTCATCCCGGCCGTCCGTAATGTAAGGGAGCATGGGAGCCATGAAGATGCCGGTCGGTATCCCGGCATCGGTCAATGCGCGCACCGTCTCCAGCCGCTTCGCCGGAGAAGGGGCGCCCGGCTCGAAGTTGCGCCAGGTCGTCCGGTTCAGCGTGTTCAGGCTGATGTTCACGGCGTAAACGGGCAGCTTCCGGAGCAGATCCAGATCCCGCAGAATCAGCGGAGATCGGGTCGTAATCGTCAGCGGCACGGGGTACTCCGTGAGCGCCTCGAGGCAGCCGCGCGTCAGCTTGGCGCGGCCTTCCGCCTGCTGGTACGGATCGGTCGCCGTTCCGATGGCGATGCGGCCGATCCCGGCCAGGCCTTTGCGGGAGCGCGCGGCTTTGCGGAGCTGCTCCCGCAGCGCCTCGGGCGCGTTCTCTTTCATCAGGATATTCGTCTGGAAGGTATCATCGCCGTTCAGCCCGAGGAAGGCGTGCATCGCCCGTGCGTAACAGAAGCTGCACCCGTGCTGGCAGCCGCGGTACGGATTGATGGAATGTTCGAAAGGCATCGCCGGAGTTTTCACCGGATTCAGCACTTGTTTGGCCGTAATCTTTTCATAGTGGACAGGGTTCATAGCAGGTTACCTTCCCGTTTTAGAATAGCAATACAGAACATATGTTTGTATTTAGTATAGCATATCTGAACCGGTCTTCATACGGGAAGGAACATGGCTGTTTTTTCCTTGGTTTACCGGAGCGGGACAAGCTTTGTCGGATCTTGTTTTTGTCAGCCGAAAGAGGTCGGAAAGAGTCTTGACAATTTTTGCGGGCGGGTATATTCTTATACATGTCGGTTTTGCCCGGCACGATTCGCTTCGGAATATGCTGGTGTAGCTCAGGGGTAGAGCAACGCACTCGTAATGCGTAGGCCGGGGGTTCAATTCCCTTCACCAGCATCTTTATACAACCATTGGAATAACGCGGTTTCTCGCTTTCGAGGGGTCGCGTTTTTATATTGTCCGGATACTTGCCGGTTTCACGGGCCCCACGACCTCGGTAAGCCGGATTTCCACGATCAGCCGGAAGGAGACACGATCACGATGCCAGAAGACAAGAACAACATGACCCTGCCCGGTTTCGCCCGGAAAATCATAGCGGCTACCGTCTTCATCAATATGGGCCGGTTTTCCGTATTTACGTTTCTGGCCGTCTACTTGACCCATACGCTGCAATTCCCCGCCTGGCAGTCCGGCACCGTCCTGACGGTCGCTCTGCTGATCAACCAGGCGGTCCCGCTCTTTTCCGGCATGATCGGGGACCGGATCGGCTACAGCACGATGCTGGTAGCCGGGACGTTTCTGGCTGCGCTGGGGTATCTGGGAATTTATGCGCTGGACAGCTTTGGCGGACTTGTGCTCGCCGCTTGTTTTATCGGCATTGGCCCGGCCATGTACGAGCCGTCCATCAAATCGCTGTTCGGCAACCTGCCGCCTGTTCTGAGAAGACGCGCGTTCACCTACTTCAATCAGGCGCTGAACGCGGGTGCGGTTCTGGGGGCCGTAACGGGAGGCATTCTTGTCAGTTTTCATACGTCGTACCCGATGCTTTTCGGAAGCATATTGTTTCTCCTGGTTTCGGTGCTGCTTCTGACCCAAGCCAAAAGCTTTCCGAAAGGCCGGCATTCGGCCAAAATGCTCGACAGCTACAAAAAAGTGCTGCGAAACCGACCGTTTCTCGCGTTTTCCGGTGCGATGGTGATGTTCTGGATCATGTTCACACAGTTATCCGTCTCGCTGCCGCTCGAAGTTTACCGGCTGAGCGAAAACGGGCGCCTGGTCAGCAGCGTCGTAATTTTCAACGGATTGTATGCGGTTCTGTTTATGTTTCTGCTACGGGGCGTTTTTCAGAGAAATCCGGCCGGTGTGATCGTCAAATACGGGATGCTTATTATCGGGCTCGGCCTTCTCGCGGTTCCGTGGGTTCCCTCGGTATTCTGGGTCCTGCTTTGCGTGCTGCTGTTTACTTCGGGCGAAACGCTTGTGCTGCCGGGGGTGGACATCGCCATTGCGGAGTACAGCATGAACGAGGATACGGGTGCCTTCTACGGGGCTTTCGGGCTCTCTTACGCGGTCGGCGGGACGATCGGCAATTATTTGGGCACGTGGCTCATCGGCGAGTATGGCGGCACGGTTTGGCCGTGGGTCATATACGGGCTCATCGGGCTCTGCGGATTTATCGGCCTCCAGGCGCTTCAGGCAATGGGCGGCAAAACGGCCAATACTGTCCATACGGCATAGTGCATGTGCTCTTCATATAAAAGAAAAAGAGGTTCCGGTTTATCCGGAACCTCTTTTCTGTACGGGTGGCGGCCGTCGGCCGAGAATATCCGGCACACTGCCTCTTCGACGAACAGCGGCCCTGCCGCCGTTTTCCTGTATCACGGCCAATCGAAAGAACCTTCCGGAATTACAACGCCGCCAATCTGGTCCGGAAATCGTTGTCGTCCGTTATAGAGACGACATTTTCATAGCCCCGCTCCACGGCGTTTGCCTCTAGCCTCGCCAGAAGCTCCTGATCTTTACAGTAGAGATCGGCATAAACCGAATCCGCGATAATCAGGGCAAGCTCACAGCCGGAGGACGTAAACTGCCCGTAATTCCTAACCTCCTGCACCGTTGAGCCTGCGGGGAAAGCCTTGATGTCCACGAAAATCAGGTAATGCCTCCCGGCGCCGATCCGTTCCTTGAAACGGCCGCCGTCCATCGTTTCGACGGGATTCGGGAAGAGGGGAGGCCCCAATCCGTCTTCTTCAAGGACATACGATTCTACGCCATCAACCAGCCAATTGTACGCGGTAAGCTCAACGGGAGACAGCAAGTCGGCAAGCGGAGTCCCGTAAGGATCGGGCAGCAGAAAGCTGATCCCTCTTGTCATACGTTCACCTTCTTTGGAATAAAAAGATGCATCGGGTTGTAAGAACCGGTATTTACTCGGGAATCGCGTGTTTCTATCTCACCCTGTAAATGGTTGAAGATGCAAGTCATCAGCCCCGCCAAACATTTGCTGCTTTAATCATACACGCCGCTGACTTTTTGTCACCTAAAAGAAGAACGGGCTCCGCTGTCCGTCCGCCGCAGCCCCGCTCACTTCACCGCTTCTAGCAGGGTGCGTGTGTCCGCGATCTCGGCGAACTCGCCGTGCAGGTTCGCCAGCGTCATCGCGTGGATGTCCTCGGCCGCATGGACGCGTCCGTCGGGACCCGTACGATCGAAGGTCGCCGCAGCGTCGGCTGCGAGAATCGTACGGAACCCGAGGTTCCCGGACATGCGTGCGGTCGTTTCCACGCAGTGGTTGGTCGTGAGGCCGGTGACGACCACCTCGGTGCAGCCGAGCACGCGGAGACGCGCCTCCAGGTCCGTTCCGATGAAGGCGCTGTTTACCGACTTGCGGATGACGGCTTCGTAAGGCATAGGCAGCGCCTCGGGCTTAGGCTCTACCGAAGCGCTGCCGGCTTGGAACAAGGACTGCGGTGTCACTCCGATATGCTGCACATGGATAACCGGCCGTCCGGTCTCTCTCCAGGCTTTCAGCAGAAGGGCGATGTTGCTCTCCGCTTCGGGGTTGTTTCTCCTGCCCCAGCGCGGATCGTCAAACGCCTTCTGGACATCAATAACTAACAGAACCGCTTTATCGTTCAGTTGCATCGGTTGACAGCTCCTTTCGTCGTTGCTATTCATTTTACTTGCCGATGCGCTCGGGTTACAGGGTATACTGAAAGGAAAAGTGTTCGTTCGCCTTGACTTTGAAAGCTTTTGAACGGGCGTATTTTAAAAAAGAAAGAACTGGGGGAGAAAGAGTTGGATCAGACAGACCGCAGCATACTCGCGCTGCTTCAGGAGAACGGGAGAATGAGCATGACGGAGCTCGGCAAGCAGGTGGGTCTTACTTCGCCGGCTGCCGCCGAACGGGTTCGGCGATTGGAGGATAAGGGAGTTTTGACGGGGTACCGCGCCGTCGTATCCCCGGAAGCCGTAGGTAAAGCGGTCATCGCTTATATCCTGATGGAAACGGAACACTGCCGCCGGTACGTGGAATTTGTCCGTCAGGTTCCGGAGGTTGCCGAATGTCACCGCATCGCGGGACCGTACAGTTATTTGACCAAGCTGGTGACAAGCTCCGTCCGCGAGCTGGAGACTTTTATCGACGCGTCTATGGAGTTCGGGAAGCCGTCCACGCTTGTGGTCTTATCCTCGCCGCTCGCTCAGGCTCTGATTCTGCCTGTGAAGGAGTCGGTCCTGTAAAGAATTCATGAAGAAATCCGGCGGGTCGTGTTCATGTTTGCAATCTTAGCTCATACGTTTATAATAGTTTCTTGAGACATTGGGAAAGGTGTGGGGATATGAAGCGGTGGAACCGGAATGTTCAGAAGCAAGCATCGTTTCCTATTTCCTATTTGGAACACTGAGGCCGTTCAGGCTTTGGTGTTTTTTATTTTTCCGGAGGTGAAGGGATGAAGTACAGACGCGTATTGATCAAGCTGAGCGGAGGAGCGGTAGCCGGCAGCGGCGATTTCGGATTCGACCCGGAGAGGCTGGAGCATATCGCCCGTGAAATTTTGTCGGTGCTGGAGCTCGGCGTGGAAGTGTCGCTGGTGATTGGCGGAGGGAATATTTTCCGCGGCAATATGGGAGAGAACTGGGGCATCGAGCGGGCGGAGGCCGATAACATCGGCACGCTGGCTACGGTCATTAACAGCCTTATGCTGCGCGGCGTACTGAAAGCGAGAACGAATGCCGAGGTGCGCGTGATGACCGCGATTCCCGTTACGTCGGTGGCGGAGCCTTATATACGTTTGAGAGCGATTCACCATCTGGAAAAAGGCTACATCGTCATCTTCGCGGGCGGCAACGGCCAACCCTTCGTTACGACGGACTATCCCTCGGTCCAGAGGGCCATCGAAGTTAACTGCGATGCCATTCTGGTGGCGAAGCAGGGGGCGGACGGCGTTTACGACAAGGACCCGAACGTATACGGGGATGCCCGCATGTACGAATCGCTGCATTACAACGATGTGCTTCAGAACGATCTGCGGGTAATGGACCAGTCCGCTTTTATCCTCGCAAGGGATTACGGGATGCCCATTCACGTGTTTAACTTCGATAAGCCGGGTTCCATGAAAAAGATCGTGACCGGCATTCATTCGGGCACCACGATCCATGAAGCCGCGAAGCTGACTTTCAGCGTATAGCTGACGAGCTGACGCGTCGCCGGAGCACGGCAGGGGCACGCCGGACTTATATGAACGGCACGGGTCCGGGTCTCTTTCTCTGAATGAAACAGCACCCCGCGAGGAAAGGAAAGCCGGCACCCGCTCCAGGCACATCCATTCCCAAGGGAATTTGACTTTTTCTTCCCGCAGACGTATATTAATTTTAGATGTTTTAATTTTGCACAATCTAATAAATGGAACAGTCGAATGAACCCGGGAGGTTATGAAGATGGGTGTGTATGAGTTTACGGCTCAACGGATTAACGGAGAAGAACAATCGCTTGAAGACTATAAGGGTAAAGTGCTGCTCATCGTCAACACGGCGAGCAAGTGCGGCTTTACCCCGCAGTATCAAGGACTGCAGGAGCTGTATGACGCCTACAAGGACCAAGGTCTTGTCGTACTCGGTTTTCCCAGCAACCAGTTTATGGAGCAGGAACCGGGGTCCGATGAGGAGATCGAGCAGTTCTGCCAGGTCAATTACGGCGTAACGTTTCCGATGTACTCTAAAATCGATGTCAAAGGAAGCGGTGCGCATCCGCTGTTCCAATATTTAACCCGCCATACGGCAGGAATTTTGTCCAAAGAGGTCAAATGGAATTTCTCCAAGTTTCTCGTTAACCGTTCGGGCGACGTGGTCAGCCGGTATGCGCCGACGACCGCACCGTCCAAAATTTCCGGAGATATCGAGAAGCTGCTGGCGGAATAAGCAGAATAAGGATTGAGGCCCTATGAATTCACCATCTAAGCTTAGGCTTGAGAATCAGCTTTGCTTTGCGCTATATGCCTGTTCGCGTGAAATTACGCGGATGTACCATCCCATGCTCGAAGAGCTGGGCTTGACGTACCCTCAGTATCTGGTGATGCTCGTGCTGTGGGAAAAAGAGGAATCGACCGTAAAAGAGCTCGGCGAACGGCTCTTCCTCGATTCGGGCACCCTGACCCCTATGCTCAAAAGAATGGAAGCTTCCGGCCTCCTGAAGCGTACCCGATCCAGCCGCGACGAGCGGAGTGTCGTCATCTCGCTGACGGACAAAGGACGCGCGCTGGAGCAGCCCAGCACGTGCATACCGGCACAGCTTATGACCCGCGCGGGCGGAACGGAAGAACAGGTCGGCGAACTGCTGGAACAGGTGAAGGAGCTGCTGGCGGCGGTGAACCACGCTAACCGCAACAGCGGGGAGTAGGCGGATGAGGCTGAACGCCGGCAGGAATCCGCGGCTTCCCTGTCATAACGAAAACGGAACGGCATTTAATCTGCCGCTCCACACTAGAGGCAAACCCGAATCCACCTATGACAAACGCAAGGCTCTCTTCTCGAGAACCTTGCGTTTTTTTGGGTTTTACGGCTTTTTTAAGTTCTTATGACTGCCCCTGCCTCTTGCCGGGAGGGGGGAGCCTTTTCGTTCCGGCACGCGCTCCTCGGGGACCTGCTGTCAGTTGGAAAAAGTCACATACAAGTAAGCGTTGTACGTCTGCTGGCTGGTGCGTTTCTCCGGATTACGGCTCTGGGTTCTGACCGTAACGGAAGACATGCCTTGCACGTTGATCTTGCCCGGCAGTTCCTCCTGCTTAAGGAAAGCGGTGCCTGTCCCTAGCTGCACATAAAGATCGACTTTATCCTGAGAGATCAGGTTAATATTCATGTACTTCGAGCCGTTCGGGGCAAAAGTCTGATTGATCTCGCCTTGGCTCTTCAAGTCCTGCACGGCGGCCGCCCCGGGCGGTGCCGTTACGCCGCCGGTTTGTCCGCCGCTGTCTTTGCCCGGCTTGCCCGTGCCGGTTCCGGTCCCCGCCGAGGGAATCTCGTCGTGGAACGTCACCTTAAGCGTAGCCGGGTAGGCGGCCAGCGGGGACCGTTTCTCGGGATTGCGGCTCTGGGACTTGATCCCGATCTGGCTGACGCGGTCTACCTGGACGTACCGGGGCAGCTCTTCCTGACGGAGGAACGCAATGTCTCCGTTCATGTACAGGTACAGATCTGCGGCATCTTTGGATGTCAGCTCGAGCCGCATATATTTTTTCCCGTTCGGGTAAACGATCGTGTTGAACTCGCCGTCCCGCTGGAGATCGCGGTCGAACGGTCCCGGTCCTTCCGCCGCTTCGCCGGGCTTGGGGGCCGGCATGGGAACCGGACGGAGAATGCCGGACGGGTTGATGCTGGAATAATTGCCGAGCACTCCCCGCGTCTTCAGGTGGTCGAGAATCCGGTGGAGTACCGTCACCGCCTCGGCTCGCGTCAGTTTGGCCGAAGGATAGAACTTTCCGGCCGCGTCGGCCGTCAGGATGCCCGTTTTGTTCATCTCAATCAGCGCGCCGGCGGCGAGTGCGCTGTAGTCGTCGTAATTGGCGTCGCACGTGCCGTCCGCTTCCTTCAGGAAAAGAATCGGATAAATAGTGCCCGGAGGGAGTTCCGAATTGTAGCGGTTGTCCGTCCCCCGGAAAGCTTCCAGCTCGTTCTCGGTATTAAACAGCCGGGTCGTAATATCCTTGAACCGGTTCATGTCGCCGCATACGTTGGTGGATTCCGGTCCCCCGTCTATCCCGTAAAGTCCGTACAGCATCATGGCCAAATCCCAGCGCGTAAACGCATATTCGGGATTGAACAGAGATTTGCCGTTGCGTGCGGTTACGGTCGTATCTCCTACCGCGACGAACGTATCGCTGATTTCCCGGTAAGCCCAGTGGGAAGAAGGGACATCGACATACGACGGCCGGCTGTAATTCAATGCGTCCGATCTGAGGCTCGGCCGGTATTTGTCGAACAGCCGGTAGACCATAACCGCCCATTCCTCTTTGTTTACGTAACGTCCCGGCTTGAAGGTTCCGTCCGGATAGCCCTGCAGAATCCCGCTTTGGGCCATAAACGTAATGGACTGAACGGCCCAGCTGTATTTCGCGCTGTCCACATCCGGGAACGGGGTGGAGGTTAAGCCCGCCCTCGCGGGTCCTGCCGGAAACAGCGGCAGAATGAGTAAAATAGCCAGGATGATTTTCAAAGTTAAAAGTTTAGTTTTCATATCGGGTTCCTCTTCATATCGAGTGATGGGTGCGTATAAACGTATACATACGTATAAGCGTCGGACACGGCGGTTCGTTTCACTATCGTTTATATCGGCCGCAGCGCCCGCAATTATTAGAAAAGGGGAGCCGCCGGCTGGACCCAATCCCCGCCGATGAGGGACGGAGCCCGGACCGGACGCCAAAAACCTCAGCAGAGGGAAGCAGCCGGGACCGGACGCTAAAGCCGCAGCAGAGGGGCGGACGTCGGATTAAGCGCCAAAAAAACCGCTTCGGCTCTGTGGAGCGAAGCGGTTTCTGATCGATCACGTTGGAAGTTCGCAAGTTCGCGGAACTCCCGGATCGGGTTTAATTTATTCCAATCAGCCGGACGATTCAGGCGAATTCATGCTTTTCCCGATCGGGAGCGCTGTGGGCTGCCGGAGCTTTGGAACGGGATTTGCCGATGGAAAAAATCAGGTTCAGTACAATCGCCGTGAAGCTTCCGGCTACGATGCCGTTGCCGGTCAGAATCTGCACGCTCTCGGGAAGGTGGCTGAACAGCGTCGGGGCTACCGTTACGCCGAGGCCCATGCCTACGGAGCAGGCGACGATCAGCAGGTTTTCATGCTGGTTCAGGTCTACCGAGCTAAGCAGTTTGATACCGGAGGACACGACCATGCCGAACATGGCAATCGTTGCTCCGCCGAGTACGGCGGTCGGGATAAGCATGGTGAGCGCCGCGATTTTAGGCACGGAGCCGAGCAGGATCAGAATCACGCCCGCGGCAGCGATCACGCTTCTCTTTTTGACTTTCGTCAGTTGGACAAGCCCGACGTTTTGCGAGTAAGTCGTGTAAGGAAAGGAGTTGAACAGGCCGCCGATAATGCTTGCGAGCCCTTCCGCGCGGTAGCCTCTTGCGAGGTCCCGGTCCGTCAGGTCTTTGTCGCAAATTTTGCTGAGCGCCATGAACACGCCGGTCGATTCCATGACGGAAACGATGGCCACGAGCGTCATGGTCAGAATGGACGTGAGATGGAAGGTCGGGACGCCGAAATAAAACGGCTGGACCATGTGGAACCACGAAGCGTCAAGCACGCCCTGGAAGCTGACCTTGCCCATGAAGGCGGCGGCAATCGTGCCGAAGATCAGGCCGAGCAGAATGGAAACCGCCCGGATGAAGCCGCCGAAGAAGCGGTTCATAATCAGGATGAAGAGCAGAACCCCGAAAGACAGGGCCAGATTTTGCAGGCTGCCGAAATCGGCGGTGTTCTGGCCGCCGCCCATGTCCTGAATGGCGACGGGAATGAGCGTCAGGCCGATAATCGTGACAACGGACCCGGTGACGACCGGCGGGAAGAAGCGGGCGAGCTTGCCGAGCAGGCCGCCGAACACGAAGATGATCAGGCCCGACGCGATGATGGAGCCGTAAATCGCCGTCATGCCGTGCTGGCCGCCTATGGCGATCATCGGAGCGACGGCCTGGAACGCGCAGCCGAGCATCACGGGCAGCTTAATGCCGAAGATGCGGTTGCCCCACACCTGGAGGAGAGTCGCGATCCCGCAGGTGAGCAGGTCGATCGAGATCAGGTAGGAGAGCTGCTCGGGCGGGAGATGAAGCTGGCCTGCCACGATGATCGGTACGATCACGGCGCCCGCGTACATGGCGAGAACGTGCTGGAGTCCCAGAGAGCCGGTCTTAAACCAGTTGAACATGAGTATCCTCCTCGGAGACGCCGCTATTCAGGAAGGTTACTTTCCCGTTATCCAGCGAAGCTACGCGAGCGAGCGACTCGACGCGGTAGCCGGCGGCTTTAAGCTTGTCCGCGCCCGGCTGGAACGACTTTTCAATCACGATGCCGATACCGGCTACTTCGGCGCCGGCCGCTTTGACGATGTTGGCCAGACCGAGAGCGGCTTCGCCGTTGGCGAGGAAATCGTCGATAATGAGAACGCGGTCATCGGCGGACAGGAACTTTTTGGCGACAGTGACTTCGTTCGTTTGCTGTTTGGTAAAGGAATAGACACGCTCCACATACAGGTTGTCGGTCAGCGTGAGCGATTTCTGCTTGCGGGCGAACACGACGGGCACTTTCATTTCGAGCGCCGCCATCACGGACGGGGCAATGCCGGAGGATTCCAGCGTCAGAACTTTGGTTACGCCTTCGTCGGCGAAAAGACGGCTGAATTCTTTGCCGATTTCAAACATCAGAACCGGGTCGATCTGGTGATTCAGGAAAGCGTCCACTTTCAGAACTTGTCCGGACAGAACCGTTCCTTCATCTTCGATTTTTCTTTTTAAAAGCTCCATGCTGGCATCCCCCATAAATGAAATAATGAGTTGAATCGAAAAACGCAAAAAACCCGAATCTGCACCGGACCCCGGAGGGCCGTGTTCATCGAGTGACAAAGGCAAATAACCGCAAATGCCGCGGAAGCGGGTAGTCTCCCAGAGAGGGCGCAAAGGCCTTCCTGCGGATAAAAACCGTCCGTGGATCCGGAATTTGTCATCACCCGTAGTCCGGTCATTTACGGTGACCGGGTAGAGACTGGCAGGCCTATTCCTGCCTTTATACGAGCTGGCTGATTTTCGGTTGGCTTGTTGAATGATGGCTTCATTATACTCCAGTGAGCGGAGGGTTGAAAAGAAGAAAATGTCGAAAAGCCGAACTTTTTGATGGAAACGGGATTTCTTTGTTCGTTTATATGCCAGTTCATGGCAGACAAGGAGGGAATTGACCCTTGTAATGTCCAGGGAAAAGGGGGAAATGGTTCGGCGGGGGCAGGGGCAGGGGCTTGTGCTATAATGGCCCAAAAGCGGAGGAGGCGTTAACCACATGGGAGAAGATTTGCGTTATCCGATTGGAACTTATACTTATGAGGGAGAGATTTCCGCGGAACAAATTCAGGACTGGCTCGAAGAACTTGCGTCCGCTCCTTCTCGGCTGCGCAGAGCCGTTTCCGGATTGACCGAGGAGCAGCTCGATGCGCCGTACCGCCCCGGCGGCTGGACCGTTCGCCAGGTGATCCACCATGTGGCGGACAGCCATATGAACAGCTATGTCCGCTTCAAGCTGGGCGCGACGGAGAATGAGCCGGTCATTAAGCCCTATGAAGAGCAGCTGTGGGCGGAACTCGCTGACGGGAAGACGGCTCCGCCGGAGATTTCGCTGGTGCTGCTGGACGCGCTGCACGACCGCTGGGTGCGGTGGCTCCGGACTCTGGATGAAGCGGTCTGGGCCCGGACGTTCCTGCACCCGGAGAACGGGCCGACTACACTGGCGCGCGGTCTCGGCTTGTATGTCTGGCACGGCAAGCATCACATCGCTCATATCACCTCGCTCAGAGAGCGGATGAGCTGGCACTGACGGTTCTCGGCAGGCAAGCACAGGCGGGCTCTTTTCCTAATAGGAAGATAATTGCGGGCCTGCGCACATTCAAGAAAACGACACATTCTTCAAAGAAAGTGTACAAACCCGGGCGCAGCCTGCCTAAACAAGCCCCGTAAGCGGCGGTAAAATCCCTGCCGCTTACGGGGCTTGTTTGATTTTTAAGCCGGTACGTACTAAAATGTTCCAATTGGGATGCTGCCCGAAGGCTTGCTATATAAGTATTTGAGGACGGATTGCCTTCAAATAGATTACATATGATACCAATCGCGGGCCTGCGAGTTCATTGACGGTCCGGCCGGGACTTTAATCCCTGCTTCTGATTACGAGGAGAAGCCCCGAGCGGATGGAGATCGACCCCTGCCCGGCTTGAAGCACATTGCTGATTCCGAGCGACTGTCCGATCTGGAGAGTCGCATTTTCCAGCGGATACTGAAAGCCGGTCAGCGTAATGCCGGTTACTTCCGTCGTTAAGGGGAGAAGCGAAACCTGCGCATAAGGCCCGGCTGTAATCTCAATGCGGTCCCGTACCAGCTCGATATCGTTGTGATCATCGATGATGCGGGAGCGAATTCCGGCCTCCGCTCCTTTGCGGAGCAGGTGGATATTCGCCAGGGTATGATCGAGACGGGTGCCCAGCGCGCCGAGAAGAATGATTTCCGACGGATTGCGGTCAAGCGCCCAGGTATAAGCCAGCTCCGTATCCGTCCAGTTTTTGTCCACGGGGTCGCAGGCCATTAATTCCTCGCTGCCGCGGCGGATTTCGGCGAGTTCCTCCGGTGTGACGGAGTCGAAATCCCCGAGCGACAGCCGGGGACGGTAACCGCTGCGGACCAGATGGAGAGCGCCGCGGTCGGCTCCGACGAGAAGATCCGTCCCGGGATTCAGCGTATTCAGATGCTCGTCCGCCCAAGGGCCGAATGCTCCCCCGGTGACAATGAAAATCCGCTGCTGCGTAAGCGTCATAACGGCACAACGGCTCCTTCCGTTCTTTGAAATGGAAGTTTTATTATACCACAGCGGCCGATAACCGGAAACGAACGCGAAGCACGTGAAGCACCTGAAGGAATCAGCGGCACGGCGGCAAAATTCGCAGGGACGCGCAACTGGCGCAGTGCGTACCGGCAGAGCATGGCGGAAGGGGACGGCCAGCGGCAGTCCTGGGCTCAAACGGAGCGGCAGCCGAATCTTTCGGTCGGGCTTACTCCTGTAGGGCAATGCGTACACGGACGCTTGCGACCTATTTTGCTTTGGCCCGTATTGGGTAGAGGCATGCAAAAAAACGGGCCCGGAGGCCCGCTGTTCGGCAATTACCGGTCGCCGGTTTTGACATGTAGGCGCGGCGGCGTATTTTCTTTCTGCTGGTGATCGATTTCCGCTTCGTTCAGGGAAAAGCCTTTCATCTCCCAGGTCGTTTCGCCCAGTACAAGATCGGCAGGGAACTTGTCGCCCCGTTTCAACGTGACTTCCCGGCCGGCTTCATCCGCATAAATGCCGTCCGTTTCAACCGTTTCGTGGCTCATAGGGTCCATGGTTTTGTCTTTGGACATGACTCACCCTCCTTTCTCTTCATATAATATGGTCCTTATTTCGACAAAAAAATTCGGGAGAACGCTAATCTTTTTCGCATAATATGTCGATAATTGTTGAAAATCATAAAAATTTGATAGAGGGACAGGAAACCGTCCTTTCGAATCGAAAAGTAGGTAAAGAACCACATCTACTTACAGAAAAACCAAGAATTGTCGAAAATTCGGCAATTGAGGTTGGCAAGAGGGTAGAACATGACTAAGCTCATTCAAGCTATTGGAATAGGGCTCGTATTTGCGGCTCTTTTCTTATTCATCGGGGTAAAAGACGTCCTGGCCGAAACTTCTCCGCTTATGCGCGTGAATGCCCCGCCCGTCCTGCTGGAGAACTGGGAGTACTGCTGGGCGGAGGACGAGGGGGCCGGACGAACGGAAGAGCCGCCGCACAGCGGCGGAAATTGGAAAACGGCCGCTCAGCTGCTGAATCCGCAGGACCGGATGGGCCGAAGCCATTTGTGGCTGCGGGTTCCGCTCCCTTCTCATCCGGCGGCTGATCCGAGCTTGCTTATCCGCGCCTTCGACAACGTCGAAGTGTACACGGAACAAGGGCTCGCCTACCGCTTCGGGGATTGGCAGGAAGGGCGGAAATACCGTTATTACGGAACGCCCAGAAGAATTGTCCCGCTGCCGGAAAATTCGCAGGGGATGCTATATGTTCATCTCCAGTCGGAGTCGCGGAATATCGGGATAGAGGACGGAGCCATGTACGGCTCCGAAAGCGGTTTTATCAAGGAGATGGTCCGGCAGGAATTTTTCCGGGCCGTGCTGGGGGTTAGCTACATCCTGGCCGGAATCGTGGCTTTTTGTGTTTTTCTCGGTTTGCGGAGCCATAAAGTTTTTCTCGATTTCAGCTTATTTTCCTTCTGTTTCGGCATTTACAGCATCTGCCGCTCGTCGGTCGTTTATCTCGTTTTCGACCACCCGGCCATACTGACCTACGCGGAGCTGATCGCCCTCTTCGGAGGCGTCATCGGCATCCTGATGTTTGTGGAGCATCTGCTCGGCTCCGGCAGGGGCGCATACATAAGAAGAGCCTGGCAGCTGCATCTCGCATACAGCGCGGGGGTCTTGCTTTTGCACGCATGCCGCGTCGTCTCCGTCGTGGAAATCGTCGATTGGTACCAGCTGCTGCTCGTTTTAAGCATGCCGCTGGTGATCGTCCGGGCGGCAGCCTGCGCAATGAAGGGAAACCGGGGGGCGAAACTGCTTCTGGTCGGAATCGGGGTCATCTGCCTGACCGGCCTGATCGATATTTTCCAGAACCGGCTGAACATCATGATCCGGTTCTCGCCCATGACGTATCTGGGCGTCTCGGTCTTTATCCTTCTGCTGATCGTCCTGCTCATCCGCCAGTTTGCGGACATCATGCTTCAGCTCAAACGCTCGGAGAAACTTTCGCTCGTCGGTCAGATGGCCGCGGGAATGGCTCATGAACTCCGCAATCCGCTGACGATTATCTCCGGCTTTCTGCAGCTTTCGCGGAAACAGGCGCCGGATGCGCCTTACCTAGGCATGATGAGCTCCGAAGTCAACCGGATGAACGAGATCATCGACGATTTTCTGCTGCTGTCCAAGCCTGTAAACAGCCGTTTCGACCGGCACGAAGTGCTACCTCTGCTCAGGGAAACGCTCCAGCTTTTCGATAACCAGCGCAAAGAGGCGGGGGTGAGCGCCATTCTTGAGGAAGAAGGTGCGATTCCGAAGATAGACTGCGATCCGAACCAGCTTAAGCAGGTCTTCATTAATATGGTGAAAAATGCGATCGAAGCGATGCCGGAGGGCGGGCTGCTGCACATTACGGTGTCCGCGCTGCCCAAGAACAAGGTGGGTATCCGTTTCGCCGATCAGGGAAAAGGAATCGAGCCCGGCCACCTTGCCAGGATCGGCGAACCGTTCTTTACGACGAAAGAAAACGGGACGGGGCTCGGCCTCATGGTCAGCAATAAAATTATCGAGAACCATGCGGGCATTCTGCGGGTTTCCAGCCGTTTGGGTCTTGGGACGACCATTGATATCATACTGCCTGTCCATATAAAAACGGCGTAACCGTCCGGTTACGCCGCTTTGTCGTGCCGTGGTGCCAAGCCGTACCGCTTTGGCGTACCGCCGTGGAGCACCTTTCCGTCGTGCCCTCCGTTAACGTACCGGCGTCCGGTCAGACGGGACTTCCGTTGAATTTGTAACCGACTCCGCGTACGGTAATGATATACCGGGGATCCGACGGGTTCGGTTCGATTTTTTTGCGGAGGTTGCTGATGTGAACGATGAGAGTCCGGGGATCGCCGAAGCTCTCCAGGCTCCAGACCTGTTCGAAAAGCTGCTCGATCCGGTAGACGCGGTTCGGATTTTGCGCGAGCAGGCTGAGCAGATCGAATTCTTTGGCGGACAGGGCGATAGGCCGCTCCTGAACCTTCACGATATGACTGTGCAGGTCAATCTCCAGATCGGGAAAATTCAGCACGTGCTGGTCCGCCGGATTGCGGGAAGAAGAGCATCTCCGAAGCAGCGCTTTCACGCGGGCGACAAGCTGTGCGGGGCTGAACGGCTTCGTGACGTAGTCGTCTCCTCCTATGCTCAGACCGAGTATGATGTCGATGTCTTCGCTCTTCGCCGACAGGAAAATAACCGGGATGTCGCTTGTTTTCCGCAGTTGGCGGCACAATTCTATACCGTCCATGCCGGGAAGCAGAATGTCCAAAAGAATAAGGTCGGGTCGTTGTTCCGTAACCAGTTGAAGCACATGATCCCCGTGATCGGCGGTAATGACTTCGAAGCCTTCGCGCCGTAAATACAGGGAAACGATCTCCAAAATATGGTGATCATCGTCGACAACAAGAATTTTACTTGCCTGCATGAAGAAACCTCCTAGCTGCTGCCCGTGCTTGAAAAAGGAAAAAAACTCCAAGTGTAACTTGACAAGCCGTTACTTTTTTCCTAACAAAAAAGGTTTATACCCTACATTCTATCCTTTTTTTGCCTAAAATGAAAGAAAAAATCCTTGGTTTCGCAAATGACTAGGTATCATATATAGGCACTAAGTCCTATTTTCGAAAATCTTTATTCATAATGACATAGAACGGCATACTTATCAACAGGCATATGAACATACAGACGCGGACGGGCTTCATCATGTATAGTAAAGAGGAAACGAATTGATGACTCCTGCTGTAACGGAAAGGAACGGATTCCGAGTGAGAGAACCGCAATCACCGACAACACCCAAAGAGCCGCTTATATCGGCTATTGTCCCTACATATAACCGCCCTTACGTATTGGGCGAGCTGCTGGAGACGCTGGCGGCACAGAGCTACCCGAATCTGGAAGTGCTGGTTGTGAACGATGCCGGCGTGTCCGTGGATTTTGTGAAGGAAGCTTACCCGGAGCTGGCTGTTACGGTCATTAACCAGCCGGTTAATTTAAAGCATGTGCATGCCCGCAACGAAGCGCTCCGGATTGCCCGGGGCGAGCTGATTCTGCTCTGCGACGACGACGATCTCTTGACGCCGGGGCATATCAGGCGCATGCTTGCCGCTCTCGAAGAGACCGGAGCGGACTTTGCCTATTCCGATGCGGAGCTGTTTGATTACCGGGTGGAGGGCCGCACGCGTATTCCGGTCAGCCGCCGGTTGTTCGCTTACGAGTTCGATCTAGCGGAGATGAGAAAATTTTCGACGTTTGTGCCGTCAGGCACCCTGTACCGGAGGGCCATCCACGACACCCTGGGCGAGTACGACCCCGATGTGCACCATTATTGGGACTGGGACTTTTTCCTCCGCACCGCCGGTTCTTATAAAATCGTCAGAGTTCCCGCCGCGAGCGTACTCTACGCTTTTTCGCCTAAAGGGGATAACGTTTCGGGAAACCGGCAGGAAGGGAACCCGTACCTCGGCAGGCTGTGTGCCAAGCACGGTCTGGGTGAGCTGCCTTCCGAAAACTTTTTCACCCTGCTGGACAAACCGCACATGCGTCAAAGAGAAGCCCCGTCCACGATTATATGGGACGGCGAGCCGGTGATCTCGCGTCTAGCGGAACAAACCGAGTCTGTTTAACCGGAAGCATCCGTGTTATCCCCGTACGGTACGGATAAGGGATGGAAGGCACAGAAGCTTACTCAACCAGGCGAAACCTCTTAGAACAGAAGCCTTCTGCAGCCGCTGCTGCCCGGAAGGCTTTTTGTTGTCCGGTCTTGCCGGATGTCCGAAGAGACGGGACGGGAATTGGGCTGTCTGGGCTACCTGGACCTAAGACCAGGTATAAAAACCGTCGTGAGTCGGTTCTGATTCCCCCTCCCGACCGAGTAGAATAGTGACAAGAACAAGGTTAACGGAAAGGGTTGCGGACCATGAAAAAGAACGGACATAAAGTATTGATTCTCTCGGGAAGCTATGGAGACGGGCATAAACAGGCGGCGGAAGCGATCCGCCGCGAGATCGCTCAGAGGTATCCGGGAGCGGAGACGGTCCTGCTCGATTTTATGGAGTGGACGCATCCCTTCATGAATTCCATCGGGCGGTACATGTTTTTGAAAGGACTCCAGACGTTCCCGTCGGCGTACGGATATGTATACAATAAAACGAGAGAAGCCAACTTTTTCTCGTACATTTTGAAACAGTTCAACCGGTTCGGCCTAGGCCGCATGATGAAGCTGCTCCGCGAAGTGGAGCCGACGGTGGTTGTGTCCACCTTCCCTCCGGCTGCGGGAGCGATGTCCGCAGTACGGGCTTACGGGCTGTACGATGTGCCTACGGCCACGGTCATTACGGACCATACGGACCACAGCTACTGGGTTTACCCGGAGACCGACAAGTATCTGGTCGGCTCCGACACCGTCCGGGACGGTCTGATCCAGGCGGGCGTGCCCGCAGGGCGCATCGAAGTAACGGGCATTCCCATCCGGCCGGAATTCCAAGGCACCTACGAGAGCGCCCAGACACGCCGCCTGCTCGGACTCGATCCCGAGCTGCCGACGATCCTGTTCATGGGAGGAGGCTGCGGGATGATGGGCGGCGAGCTGGCGAACCGGCTCGAAGCCTTCGAGGAGCTGCCGGTCCGGACGCAGCTGGTCGTCGTGTGCGGGAACAACGAGAAGCTCCGCGCGCAGATTACGGAGCTGGCGGCTTATTCCCGCCATCGGATTCTCGCCACCGGTTACGTGAACAACGTACACGAATGGATGGCCGCGGCGGATTTACTCGTTACGAAGCCGGGGGGCCTTACCATCTCGGAAGCGATGGCCATGAAGCTGCCGATCGTGATCTACAAATCCCTTCCCGGCCAGGAAGAGGACAATGCCCGTTTCCTTCTGCAGGCAGGAATCGCCGTAAAAGCGAAGAACATGAACGATTTGATCGGACAGTTGGGCATTCTGCTGAGAAGTCCGTCGCTGCTGTATACCATGCGGGAGAACCTGGGCAGAACGCGCCGGTCCAACGCATCGGCCGAGGCGGTGCGAATCGTGCTGGAAACCCGCAGCGAACGGCGCTATGCGGCGGCTTTACAAGAAATTTGGTAAAAGCGACAATAATGTTTACGCAAACTTCGTATAATAACCCTATTCCATAACAGGAAGCGTGGTTATGCTCATGAACCCCGATGCGAAAATACTCATCCTCTATGCCAGTTACGGAGACGGCCATCTGCAAGTATCCCGGGCCCTGCGGCAGAGCTTTGAAACTCAAGGCGTCAGCAACGTAGAGCTTGTGGACTTGTTCGCTCAGGCGCATCCCTGGTTCAATTCCTTCACCCGCTTCGTGTATCTGAAAACATCTTCCATCGGCCTGTATGGCCTCAGCTATTACCTGACCCAAGATATGCGGGCGGACGCCCTGCTTTCCAGATGGCTTCACTCCCTGGGAGACCGCAAGCTCCGCCAAATGATCCGCGAACATCAGCCGGCGGCGGTGGTGAACACCTTCCCCCTCAAAGGGATGCCGGATACGGGGCGGCACTCCGGGGAGACGATTCCGACTTTCTCGATCGTGACGGATTACGATCTTCATTCCCGGTGGATTCACCCGGATGTACAGCATTATTTCGTTCCTTCGGAGGAACTGAAAACGCTGCTGGTCGCGAAGGGCGTATCGGCGGATAACATCAAAGTCAGCGGTATCCCGCTGCGGCCTTCCTTTCAGGCCGCAGGAGACGGGAATGCCGCGTTAACAAGCGGAGAGGCCGAACAGGCGGCTCCCTTTGTGCTTTTGATGGCCGGCGCGTACGGCGTGCTGAGGGGTCTGCGCGGGCTCTGCGCCAAACTCCTCCGGGACGTCCCTGACGTGAGGATCGTTCTCGTATGCGGCCGCAATGAGCGCTTGAAGCGGTATTTTGAAACGACTTTCGCCGGACAGGAGCGCGTGTGCGTGCACGGTTTTGTGGAGGACATCCACCGGCTGATGGCGGCTTCCGCCTGCATGATTACGAAAGCGGGCGGCGTTACTTTGTCCGAGGCGCTTGCGCTGGATGTACCCGTTATCGTTTACCGCCCGTTTTTGGGCCAGGAGAAAGAAAACGCCGATTATTTCGTGAAAAAGGGTGCGGCGCTGGCCGCTTTTAACCCGGATGAGCTTGTCCGGCAGGTCGGACGGGTGATCCGCGGAGAATGGCCGCCGGAGTCGGCCCGCACGTCCGCCCGCAATCTGCACAAAAAAAATGCGGGCCAGACGATTGTCTCGCATATTCTAGAAGAGATCGGGCATCATCCTGCCCGCAGCAGCGAACAAGCGAGGTGAGAACGATGGATGAGAACAAACAGCGCCGGCTTTCCGCCCGATTAATCGGGTACGCATTCATTCTATTTGTCGTGGAATTCGTCCGTGGCGCTTACCTGCTGTCCTATTTGCCCGTATATGCGGGGAATGTTCTTCATTATCCCGTTACGGTTGTCGGTCTGGCGATTTCCATTCACTATGTAGTCGATATGATTGTAAAAGGGCTGGCGGGGCTTCTTCTCGACCGGTTTCCCGCCCGGGTTATCGTCGGCGGAGGGATGTTCTTCTCTCTGATCGGGCTTATTCTGCTGCAGGGACCGCACAACGTGTTTATTTTTCTCCTGTCGGCTGCTTTATTCGGGGTCGGAATTTCCCCGATCTGGCTCGTTTGTCTGAGCCGCGTAACGGCCGAACAGCGCGCTTTTCAAATGGGGGTCCTGTATACCGTCTGGCTCACCGGACTCGGTGCCGGCCCCGTCGTTATCAATTTTGTGCTGGATTACAGTCTATCGGTCACGTATTTTATCCTGCTCGGACTGTGGGGACTGGGGTGCCTGCTTTCTATGGGAATGGGGGGCAGGGCCGAAGGGACCCGGAGGAAAACCGTCACGTGGAAAGTTCAGGCGGGCGTACTCAAAAAACAGCTCGGCGCGGCGAAACCGCTCCTGCCTCCGATGATGCTCCAGACTCTTGCGGCGGGTCTGCTTGTCCCCGTTCTTCCGGGGTTCGCCTCCGGAGTCATGGGCCTGCAGTATGCGCAATATTCCATGGTTCTGCTGGCCGGCGGGCTGTGCACGGTCATTTGTTTAATGCCGATGGGAAAACTCTCCGACCACTTCGGGCTCCGCGGATTTCTGATTTTCGGGTTTGCGTTTCTGGCGGCGGCCTTGTATGCCATGACGTTCCTAAAAGAACTGGAGTTTGCGCTGCTGACGGCTGCGCTGCTTGGCGTTTCCTACGCCTGCGTGCTGCCGGCCTGGAATGCCCTGATGGCTCTCTACGTTCCCAAAGGGCACCAGGAGATGGGCTGGGGGACGCTTTCCAGTGTCGAAGGACTTGGCGCTTTTATAGGCCCGGTTCTCGGGGGCTGGCTGGCCGACCGGTACGGCGAGGTTTTCGTGATCTCGGCAAGCGCGGTCCTGCTGGGAGCCATCGCCCTCTGGTACATACTGGTACCGCTTCAGCCTGCAGTTAAGACAGACGGCAAAACCGCCGTAAAGGGGGTGACCTACCGTGGTTGAGGGAATTATCTGGATCGTCTTTATTTTTTACCTGATCTACACACTTGTGCCTACCTTCCTGATCCGGCGCCTCGGATACGGCGTGTTTAAAAGCAGAAGCGAGAGCCCCTGCGCCGCATTGACTTTTGACGACGGCCCCGATCCGCAGTATACGCCGCAGCTGCTGGATCTGCTTGCCCGGAAAGGCACGAGAGCCACTTTTTTCGTGCTGGGCGCCAAGGCGGAGCACTACCCGGATCTGATCCGGCGTATGCACGAGGAAGGGCATCTGGTCGGGCTGCATAACTATATGCACCATTCCAATGCTCTCATGACACCCTGGAAGGTGCGCCGCACCTTGGAACATTCGGCAGACGTGATCGAACGCATAACTGGGATACGGCCGGTTCATTACCGTCCCCCGTGGGGCGTTTTCAACGTGTTCGATTTTTTGCTGATCCGCAAATTCCGTATCGTCTTGTGGTCCATGGCGGCTTTTGACTGGCGTAGCAGAGGGGGGACCGACAAGATCAAGCGGAAGCTGATCGGCAAAGTGAAAGACGGCGCCGTCATTCTCCTGCACGACAGCGGGGACACACTGGGCGCGAACCCCGACGCGCCGGGTTATATGATCGAGGCACTCGCGGATGTGCTGGAGGATGCCCGCCGGCGGGGCATCCGTTTTGCGCGTATTGACGAGCATTTCCCGGGCCGGAGGCTTCCGGAGCGGCTCGTCCGCCGCAGCGCGGAGAAGCGGACCGCTCTGCCGGCAGCGTCCTTGCCGGGCGCTCAGGCATCGCAGGCAGCAGCCGGAGCAGCCGCTGCCGCGCGGGGCTCAACCGCAGGCGAAGCGGCTGCGACCGTACAGGACCCGCAGGCTGCCGGCGAGGCGGCCCTGCACAGCCCGCGGGCCGCGGGCGAGGGCGAGAGCTCGCAGCTCCCGCAGCCCGCGATGGAAGCGGCGCCCGCCCTCGAAGCGCCGCAAAGCCAGCCTCCGCCGCCAGAGAAGCGCCGGGGCCTGGCCCTGCGCGCTTGGATGCTGTGGGAGCGGCTGTTCCACTGGCTGTACCGGGTACAGCCGGGAGATCCCGAGCACCGCTTCCTCCACTACCGCATCCGGGCGTACCACGGGCAGGAGCTGATTCTCGAGGACGGGGAGATCATCCGCCCGGGCGACAAAGTGGCGGAGCTTCATCTCGACAACGAATGGCTGCGCCGTGCCGGATCGCAAAGCTCCTCCATGATGAAGCTGGCCGTGCAGATGATCCGGGCCATGGATAATTCCATGCCCAGACTGGCGCACCGACTGCTGACGGACCCGGCCCTTGCCGATCTTAAGGGCGTGTACGGCATTTCCATGATCCACCGCGGCACCAGGCAGTTCGGATTTACCGTCCTGCCGCTGCAAAACCGCCTGTGGCGCTGGTCCTCGACGCTGTACCTGCGTGTTCTGCTCGGGATGCTTCATCCCGGAGGATTCGGACGCCTGCAGGAGAACAAGGCCCGGCTGAATCCGCGCATTATCGCGATGTCGGTCAGCCAGATGAAGAAACGTTATGCTCCCGGATTGAGCGCGGCAGAGCCTTCCTCCGGCGCCTATTACCCGGAGGAAGCTTACGGTGCGGTTCTTCAAGAGCTTCCGGAAGGAATGGCGGGAAAAGGCGGGTAATTCCGGGAGTCCGGGGATTGCCTGCCTGCTTTTGTTCCGGCAACTTGATGTAAGCGCCTTTTTCTAGTAATCTGGAGGAATCAACAGGGTGCACGGAAGAGGTGCGGAAGTGAAGAACAGCAGCATAGAAGTGGTCAAGGTGCTGAATAACAATGTGATCATTGCAGCGCATCCCGTCTATCGAGAAGTTGTGGTGATCGGCAAAGGCATCGGGTTTAACCGGAAGGCCAAAGATCGCATTCCTTCGGAAGCGGTCGAGAAGCTTTTCATTTTGACCAATGAAAAAGAAAAAGAACAATACCAGCAGCTGATTCCCCAAATCGACGAGAAGCTGATCGAGGTCATGAACGAGGTGATTTTGTACATCTCGGAGCATGCCGGGGCGCCGCTGAACGAACATATTCATATTGCTCTGACGGACCATATCGCGTTTGCGATTAAGCGGCTGGAGCAGGGCATCGTGCTGCAGAATCCGTTTCTGCTCGAAACCCGCGAGCTCTATCCGCAGGAATACGCTATAGCCGACTACGTCATCCGTACGATTAACGATAAAATGAACGTGCATCTGCCGCCGGCGGAGGTCGGTTTCGTAACGCTTCATATTCATGGCGCGATCACGAACCGGCCGGTATCGGAGGTCAATGAATACTCCCGCCTGATCGGCGAGCTCATCGGCCTGATCGAACGGCAAATGCATATTACGATCGACCGCAGCACCATCGCGTACTCCCGGCTTCTGCGTCATCTCCGTTTCGCCATCGAACGGGTGAAGCGCAAAGAAGCGGTTCACGAGCCGGACAAGCTCGGCGAACTGCTTAAGCAGCAGTACCCGGAGATCTACTCCATCGCCTGGACTTTGATGAAAGTCATGCAGCGCCGGCTGCGTCAGCCGGTTTACGAAGCGGAGGCGGTTTACCTGACCATGCACCTGATCCGCCTGATGCAGAAAGACGAATCCCTGGAGAAAGAAACACCTGCAGGAGACAGTTGATTCCCGGAGCGCCTGCATTTTTCGGGCAAAATTGTTTTCCCTAAAAGACCGGAGTTAGTAAAACGGGTTGGCGCGGCAGCGTGCGGCCTGTTTTTTGCGTTCATTTTTATTTGAAAAACAGTCTTGACCGATCCGGGCGATAGTGATAATATTTGTCTAATCCTATAAGAATAGTATGAAATAAAAAAACAATTGAAACCTGCTGACTAGTCAACTAGAAGCGCCTGCGATCCGGATGCGAGATATCGTCCGTACGGCATGCGCTTTTTTTATTTTTTTTCTTAAAACGAAGGGGGATCACGATGGGAAATTTGCTGCTCGAAGTCGGAAGGCTGAACAAGGCTTTTGAGACGAAGAAGGGGCTTGTCCATGCCTTGCACGATATCAATCTGGATATAAAAGAGGGCGAGTTTATAACGGTCATCGGCCCGAGCGGATGCGGAAAAAGCACATTGCTGAAAATCGTGGCGGGTCTGGATACCGATCACGACGGGAACGTCCGGCTTGGAGGCGAGGAAGTGACGGGGCCCGGCATTGATAAAGGGTTCATTTTTCAGGAACCGCGCTTGTTCCCGTGGCTGACGGTCGAGAAGAATATCGCGGCCGATCTTTCGCTCAAAGACCCGCAGGTACGCGCCAAGGTGGATAACCTGATCGGGCTGGTTAAGCTTCAGGGCTTCGAAAAGTCTTATCCGAGGGAGCTTTCGGGCGGAATGGCCCAGCGTGTTTCCATTGCCCGGGCCCTGCTCCGAAATCCGAAAATTTTGCTGCTGGATGAACCTTTCGGGGCGCTGGATGCTTTTACGAGAGCGCATATGCAGGAGGTGCTGCTCGATATCTGGCAGGCCAACCGGACGACTATGGTGTTCGTCACCCACGACATTGATGAAGCGATTTTCCTTGCGAACCGCGTCGTGATTCTCAAACCGCGCCCCGGCGCGATCCGGAATATCGTTCCGGTGGATCTGCCTTTTCCGAGGAAGAAAACGAGCACGTCGTTTCAGGAAATCCGCTACAAAATTTTAAACGAATTCGAGAAGCTGGATGAGCTCGAGCTCGTTGAAAGCGCAGGAATCTGACGAAGGAGGTGCGGTATCGTGAGCAAGCCTTCAAATCTGCTGCAAGGTACAGGCTCGGCTTTATTGGCCGCTTCTCCTGATTCTGTCCCGGCAGAACCTGCTCCTGCCGGCTCTTCCAAACGGAGGAAGCGGCTGGAATCGTTCTTGCTGGGAGCGATCGTGCCTGCGGCCGCGCTCATCTTGTGGCAGGTGCTGGGTGACGCGGGCTACATCTCCCGGCTGCTTTTTCCGACACCCTGGACCATCGCCAAGTCTTTTCGCAGTCTGCTGGGATCAGGCGCGCTTGCGGAGAATGTGGGCATCAGCATGCTGCGGGCGGCCGCAGGTTTTGCGCTCGGAGGAGGACTCGGTCTTCTGCTGGGCATGCTGGTCGGATTTTTCCGCAGAACGGAAAAAGTGCTCGATCCCTCCGTGCAGATGATCCGGATGATTCCCCATTTGGCGATTGCGCCCTTGTTTATTCTCTGGTTCGGATTCGGCGAGCCCTCGAAAGTGCTGCTGATTGCCAAAGGGGCTTTTTTCCCGCTCTATATCAATACCTTTCTGGGGATACGGGGCGCGGACAAAAAATTGTTTGAAGTGACGAGGGTGCTGGGATTCAGCACGTACAAACAACTGGCGCGTCTTATTGTGCCGTCGGCGCTCCCGAATATTTTCCTAGGCATAAGAGTTTCGCTCGGCATCTCCTGGCTCGGACTGGTCGTCGCCGAATTGATGGGGGCATCGTCCGGGCTCGGTTATCTGATGTCGGAAGCCCGGCAGTTCAACAAAACCGCCGTGGTGTATGTGGGCATTATCTTGTTTGCCGTGATCGGCAAGGCGGCGGATTCAGGGGTCCGGCTGCTGGAAAGGCGCCTTCTGCAATGGCAGGACAGTTATGGAGGCAAATAAAAGGAGGGAGCGACTATGAACGGTGGCGGGGAAGCGCTCCGACGGCTCGCCGGGACACGTGAACAGCCCGGAAGCTTGCGCAAATACGGGCAAACGCTGCTGAAAGCCAAGACGGGCGATTTTGCCCTGGGTGCCGTTCTTCCGGTGCTTGTGCTCATAGTGTGGCAGGCGGCAGGCGACCTCGGCTGGATTTCGACGTTTTTTCTGCCGACTCCGCTGATGATCGGCGCCGCATTCAAAGAACTGGCCGCGAGCGGCGAACTGACGGAACATGTGGGTATTTCGCTCTGGCGGGCTATGACGGGCTTCCTGCTCGGCGGCAGTCTCGGGCTGTTTTTCGGCTTGTTGACCGGGTATTTCCGCAAAGCCGAGCAATTGCTCGATCCGACGCTGCAGATGATCCGTCTCGTGCCGCATCTGGCGGCGGCTCCGCTCATTATCCTCTGGTTCGGATTCGGAGAGACGTCCAAAACGCTCATTATCGCGAACGGAGCTTTCTTCCCGCTCTATGTCCACACGTATCTCGGCATCCGGAGCGTGGACAACAAACTGTTCGACGTAGCCAAGGTGCTGCGGTTCAGTCCGTACAAACAGCTGCTCCGGCTGATCGTTCCCGCTTCCCTGCCGAACATCCTGCTCGGGCTGCGGCTTTCGTTGGCCGTTTCGTGGCTGGGGCTCGTCGTAGCGGAGCTGATCGGCTCCCAATCGGGCATCGGCTTCCTAATCAATTTCGCGAAACAGAACTCGGCGACGGAAATAATTTTTGTCGGGGTCATTCTGTTTGCGGTCGTCGGCAAGCTTGTGGATACGTTCGTCCGGCTGCTGGAGGCGAAGCTGCTGCAGTGGAGAGACAGTTTTGAAGGCTGAAATGCCGTTTGGGCTTAAAGCCGGGTGGGGGTAAAAAGCATGACGGAAAGGATTTCTACATAGAGAGGGGGATAAGCATGACACATCCGGCACACACGAAAAAATACACGCATCTCATCGGTTTTGTTCTGCTTCTGGCAGCGCTGGTCCTGCTGGCTTCGGCCTGCGGCCGGGCGGAAGCCGATCCGACCGGGGGAGCGGACCCGGGAGGCAAGACGCCTTCCGTGCTGCGCGTGGGCTATATCGGCGCGAACAAGCTGAACCTTCCGAGCGGCGCCGAAGGCTGGGGGTTCTATAAAGGCGGAGCGAAGGAGGAACTGAAAAAACGGGGGATCACGGACGTGCAGTTTGTCGGTTTTCCCAACGGCCCGGATTTGAGCGAATCGCTGATCAGCGGACGAATCGATATCGGCTCGCTGGGTGATACGCCGGCCATATTGGCCCGTTCCGCAGGAGCGCCGTCCAAAGTCATCACCCTGAATTCCTCCGGGAGCAATGCGTTTATTCTCGGGAAGAAGAACGGTCCCGCAACGTTGGCCGAATTGAAAGGCAAGAAAGTCTCCGTGAAAAAAGGCTCGTACATGCACCGCTATCTGGCGGGTCTGCTCAAAGAGCAGGGCATTAAAGACGTTCAGCTGATTCATCTGCTGGATGAAGACGCGGATGCCGCTCTGGTCAGAGGAGAAGTGGACGCTATCGCCACCACGGAAGTGCGCGGGCTCAAGATGATTCCGCAAGGCTTTCCCGTTCTGGACGAAGCGGCCAAGGATCATCCCGGTCTCGTAGGCGCGGGGGTAACGGTGGTATCGGAGAGCTATTTGAAGAAAGTGCCGGATATCGCAAAAGTGTGGAATGACCTGAGGATTAAAGCGCTGGACGATCTGAAAACGCAGGAAGACGCTTATTATGCGTTTGTCGTCGAGAATACCGGAACTTCTCTGGATTTGGTTAAAAAAACGAGCGCCGTCTCCCGTATTCAGAGGGAGTCGTTCACGGACAGCGGCATTCAAGCTTTAAAGGCGACCAAAGACTTTCTGGTCCAGGATAAATTGGCCGATACGGATTTCAGCGTCGACGAATGGCTGGTGAAATAAACCGGTCATCGAAACCGGGCACGAAAACCGGTTGCGGCAAAATAAGCGGCAGAACAGGGAGGGAGAACCATGAGTCAGAAACAGCCGCTTCAATTGACGGCCGATGTCCTGGTGATCGGCGGCGGACCCGCAGGCGCCTGGGCCGCATGGAGCGCGGCTTCACGCGGTGCCAGGGTAATCGTGGCCGACAAGGGCTTTCTCGGTTCCAGCGGGGCGACGGCGCCGGGAGGAACCAATCTGCTTTACCTGCCGCCCGATCCCGCTTTGAGGGAAGAAGCGGTCAGAAAGCGGATGAAGGGAGGCGGCTTCCTGTCGGAACCTTCCTGGATTCACGGCGTGCTCGATCAGGTATACGAAAGCCTGGAACTGGTGGAATCCTGGGGCTACCCGTTCCGCAGGGACGAGAACGGAGTGCCCATGAGGGATCACCTCCAGGGGCCGGAGTACATGAGGCTTATGCGCCGGGCCGTCATCAAGGCGGGAGCCCGCATCCTGGACCAGTCTCCGGCCCTGGAGCTTCTCGTCGACGAGCACGGTGTCGGCGGAGCGAGAGGCATATCCCGGCTCGATAACCGGGATTGGGAAGTGCGGGCGGGAGCCGTCGTGATCGCCACGGGAGGCTGCGCCTTCCTGAGCAAGGGCCTCGGCTGCAACGTTCTGACCGGCGACGGCCTGCTGATGGCCGCCGAGCTCGGCGTGGAGCTTTCCGGCATGGAGTTCAGCCGTCAGTACGCGCCGAGCGCGGCCTTCGGCACGAACACGCGCGGACGTCTGCTGAACTGGGCGACTTTCTATGCCGAGGACGGCACGCCTCTGCACTCCGAAGGGCCCCGGCCGCACGATTTCCTGCCGAAGATGCTGAGCAAAGGACCCGTGTACGCCGTCATGGACAAGGCGGACACCCCGGAGAAGCGGGCGATCCTCCGCAGCTCGCACGCGATCTTCTTCCTGCCGCTCGACCGGGCCGGCATCGACCCGTTTACGCAGCCGTTCCCGCTGACCCTCCGGTACGAGGGAACCGTGCGGGGAACGGGCGGCATCCGGCTCGTCGGCGAAGACTGCTCGACGACCGTGGCCGGGCTCTATGCCGCCGGCGATGCGGCTACCCGGGAGAGAGTCGCGGGCGCTCAATCCGGAGGCGGCGCTTTCAACGCCTCGTGGGCGATCTCGTCCGGGACCTGGTCCGGCAGAGCCGCCGCGGGGTATGCGCTGGCCCTGGGCAGCCGGGCCGGGCAGCGCCATCTCCGCCCGGCAGGCGGTGCCGGGCTCGCAGGAACGCCGGGGACATCCGCAATGAGGGATGTCCCGGGGATTATCGAGGCTGTCCAGCGGGAAGTGTTTCCGCTGGAGATCAACTACTTCCGGAGCGAGCCCGTGCTCAGGGAGTCTCTTCAAAGACTGCACGGACTGTGGCCCCTCGTCCAGGGCGGTATTCCCGGCGGCGATGCGAGGGAGCGCGTCCGTGCCAGGGAAGCGGCCGCCATGGTGGCGGCGGCCCGCTGGATTCATACCGCCGGACTGGCGAGGCGGGAAACCCGCGGTATGCACACGCTCGCGGAATACCCGCATACCGATCCGGCCTACCAGCGCCGTCTGCTCGTGTCGGGGCTGGACGACATCCGCGTCAAGTTCGAGGGCGGCGGGGAAGTCCCGCCCCTGACGGCGGCTGCCCCGACGGCGCATTCCGGGCCTCCGGGGCAGCGGGCACATGAACCGCTTCGGCCGTCCGGCGGAGAAGCCGTGCGGAAGGAGGTGACGCCGGCATGATCGAGCTGGTCAGTACCGCCCGCTGCGTAGGCTGCGGCATGTGCGTCAAGGTCTGCCCCACGAACGTATTCGACGAAGGACCGGACCGGATACCGGTTATCGCCCGGCAGGACGACTGTCAGACCTGCTTTATCTGCGAGGTTTACTGCCCGGTTGACGCGCTTTACGTGTCTCCATACGGCGACGAGGCGGTAAGCGTCGATGAGCGGGACCTTGCGGAATCCGGTGTGCTCGGCAGCTGGAGAGAGAAGATCGGCTGGGGACCCGGGCGCGTCAAGCTTGCCAAGCTGGATACGACCCCGTTTATCGACCGTGTACTTCCCCTGCAGCCCCCTTTGGATGCGGAGGAGACGGCGTTTATTCTGAACCCGGACTATCCTCCGAAACCGGCCGGGTAGGCTCATGCCGTCCGAATCCGCCGAACCGTCAATGGTCCGGTGCCGGGGTTGCCCTGTCCGAACCGAAGCTTTTGCCATTGCGCGAGTTATCTTCCATAGACGACTTAATTAGCTGCCTTTCAGATATCTTGCAGGTATCTTGCAGGTATCTTGCAGTATCTTATAGGAACGATATCCCTTTTGGAAGGGGCGACGTTCCTTTCCCGGAACGCACCCACTTCCGTTTTATAACCGGAGATTTCCCGTTCGGGAGGTCTCCTTTTTGACGGGATGAACGTGCGAAAAATGGTATTGTCTGTTGAGTTTTGTCATGCTATAATGACGGAGCTTAGGAATTATACAACTGAACAGGCGATATGCGCGTGTGACTGATACGATCAGGCATGAGCAAGAAAGAGAATGAATGGAAACGCTCCGAGTTGGGTTATATTAACCCTTATCCGGCAGCTATTTCCGGCATTCCTTGATTGCTTATGCCTTTTTTGCTGTTTCGGCCTTGCCTGTGGGGTTGAATAATCCATAGACACTATGACCAGATAAAGGAAGTGAAGCACATGTTAAAAAGCACTTTCGGCGCTCTCCAGCAAGTAGGCAAGGCGCTCATGCTTCCGGTTTCCATTCTTCCTGCCGCGGGTCTTCTGCTGGCGTTCGGTTCGGCCATGCAAAACCCGGATACGATTGAGCTTATGCCTTTCCTCAGCGGAAACGGGTTTCAGGTAGCGGCTCACCTCATGTCGAGCGCAGGCGACATTATTTTCGCCAACCTGGCTTTGCTTTTCGCAATCGGGGTAGCGATCGGTCTGGCGGGCGGAGACGGCGTCGCGGGTATCGCGGCCACGATCGGTTATTTGATCATGAACGTCACGATGGGCGTTTTGGCGGGTGTAACCCCTTTCTCGCTTACGCTTAAAGACCCTGCTTACGCAAGCGTGCTGGGCATTCCTACCTTGCAAACGGGCGTTTTCGGCGGGATTATAATGGGGGTCATAGCGGCGCTTCTCTACAAGAGGTACCATAAAATCGAACTGCCGTCGTACCTCGGATTTTTTGCGGGTAAGCGGTTCGTACCGATTATCACCTCCCTTGCCGCGCTCTTGACCGGGTTTATTCTGATCTTTATCTGGCCTCCGGTTCAGCATGGACTGAGCGCTTTCTCCCGTTCCGTACTCGATGCGAATCCGGTTCTGGCTTCCTTCGTATTCGGAGTCGGGGTCCGTTCCCTCATTCCGTTCGGTCTGCATCACATCTGGAATGCGCCGTTCTGGTACGAGTTCGGCGAATATATCGACAAGTCGGGCGTTCTGGTCCGCGGAGACATGAAAATTTTCTTCGCTCAGCTGAAAGACGGCGTACCGCTTACGGCAGGTACGTTTATGAGCGGGAACTTCCCGTTCATGATGTTCGGTCTTCCGGCTGCTTGTCTGGCGATTTACCATACGGCGCGTCCCGAGAACAAAAAGCTGGTAGCCGGTATTATGGGCTCCGCCGCTCTGACGGCATTCCTCACGGGGATTACGGAGCCGATCGAGTTCTCGTTCCTGTTCGTGGCACCGCTTCTCTACGTATTCCATGCTCTGCTGGCAGGTCTGTCGTTTGCGATCATGACGCTGCTGCAGGTTAAGCTCGGCTTTACGTTCTCCGGCGGCGCGATCGACTTCCTGCTGCTGGGAGTCCTCCCGAACCGTACGCCATGGTGGCTCGCGATTCTGGTCGGTCTGGTCTTCGCGGTCATCTACTATGTGGTGTTCCGCTTCGCGATTACGAAGTTCAATCTGAGAACGCCCGGACGCGAAGAAGTTCAAACGGAAGCCGACACGGATGATGCTCCCGTGAGCGGCGCAAGCAATGCAAGCGGTACGGGCGACCTGCCGAGCAGCATTCTCGCGGCGTTGGGCGGAGCGCCGAACATTTCGAACCTTGACGCATGTATCACGCGTCTGCGTGTTCAGGTGAAGGATAAAGGCGCCGTGGATAAAGAGCGTCTCAAGAAACTGGGCGCTTCCGGCGTTCTTGAAGTCGGCAACAATGTACAAGCTATTTTCGGGACCCGTTCCGATTCTTTGAAAAATCAGATCCAGGACGTAATGGCGGGCCGCATTCCTTCCACCGCGAGCGTTCCGGCAGTTGAATCTCCCGATGTCGGGGGCAGTGAGCTGATGAAGGAAGAAACGATCGTAGCTCCCGCAGACGGTGAACTGATGGATATCACGCTCGTTCCGGACGAAGTCTTTTCCCAGAAAATGACGGGCGACGGATTTGCCATCCTGCCGAAAAACGGAACAATTGTATCTCCGGTAAACGGCAAAATTTTCAACGTATTCCCGAGCAAGCATGCCATCGGCATCCAATCCGACGCCGGCAAAGAACTGCTGGTTCATATCGGAGTGAACACGGTAAAACTGAAAGGACAAGGCTTTGAAGTGCTTGTTTCCGAAGGAGATATCGTGGAAGCGGGTCAGCCGATCATGAAAGTCGATCTCGATTATGTGAAAGAGCACGCTCCTTCCATTATCTCGCCGGTCATTTTCACGAATCTGCCGGAAGGTACGGAAATTCTCCTGAACAAGCAGGGCGACGTGAAATCGGGCGATAAACATATCATTACGATTAAGTAAAAAGAAACGGGGGATAGAGCTGTATTTTTCTATTCCCCTCCTTTTCGGTTAAGATAGACATAAGCAAAACTAATTTAACGAGTGGAGATGACCAACTATGCAAAAAACATTTAAAGTGACCAGCGATACAGGAATTCACGCACGTCCGGCTACAGCACTTGTCAATACATCCAATAAATTTAAAGCGGACGTATTCGCCGAAAGCAAAGGCAAGAAAGTGACTATGAAATCGATTCTAGGCGTGCTTTCTCTGGGGCTGGAAGAAAACGACGTAATTACTTTCTCCGCAGAAGGTGAAGATGCGGCGGAAGCGATCGCGGCTTTGGAAGCAATTATGACTAAAGAAGGGCTGGGCGAGCTTCATGGCTAATATACGTGGCATTGCCGCTTCGGCGGGAATTGCCATCGCCCGTGCGTTCCGTCTGGAACACCCCGACTTGACCGTCGTCCGCAAAACCGTGGAGGACACGGAAGCCGAGGTTGCCAAATTCGAGCAGGCTCTTGAGAAATCCAGCGCCGAACTCGAGGCTATCAAGGAACAGACGCTCCGGGAGATGGGAGAAGAGAAAGCGGAGATTTTCGAATCTCACCTGCTTGTGCTCGGCGATCCCGAGCTGGTCGATCCGGTGAAAGCGAAAATCCGCGACGAGAAGGTCAACGCGGAATTTGCGATGAACGAAGTGGCGATGACATTCGTCGAAATGTTCGAGAACATGAACAGTGATTATCTGAAAGAACGCGCGTCGGATATGCGGGATGTGACGAAGCGGGTGCTTGCTCATCTGCTCGGCGTCAAATTCGTGAGCCCGTCGTCGATTTCGGAGGAGACTGTTGTCGTGGCGGAGGATTTGACTCCGTCGGATACGGCCCAGCTTAACCGCACGTACGTGAAAGGCTTTACGACCAATATCGGCGGACGCACGTCCCATTCCGCGATCATGGCGCGCTCGCTTGAAATCCCGGCCGTCGTCGGGACGAAAAACGTGCTGGATCTTGTCAAGGACGGCGACCTGCTGATTGTGGACGGATTGGACGGCGACGTTCTGATCAATCCGGAGCCTGCGGTGGTCGAAGAATACCGCGCGAAGCAGCAGCGCTACGCGGAGCAGCGCGCCGAATGGGCCAAGCTGCGCAACGAGCCGACGGTGACCCCGGACGGTCACCATGTCGAACTTGCGGCGAACATCGGCACGCCTGCCGACGTGGCAGGCGTGCTGGAGAACGGCGGCGAGGCTGTCGGCCTGTACCGGACCGAGTTCCTGTACATGGGGCGCGACCAGCTGCCGACGGAGGAAGAACAGTACAAGGCCTACAAGGCGGTCCTCGAGAAAATGGAGGGCAAGCCGGTTGTGGTCCGCACGCTCGACATCGGCGGCGACAAGGAGCTGCCTTACCTGCAGCTTCCGAAGGAGATGAACCCGTTCCTCGGCTTTCGGGCAATCCGCTTGTGTCTGGAGCGCGAAGATATCTTCCGCACCCAGCTGCGCGCCCTGCTGCGTGCCAGCGTGCACGGCTCGCTTCGGATCATGTTCCCGATGATCGCTACGTTGGACGAGTTCCGCCAGGCGAAGGCGCTTCTACTCGAAGAGAAGGCGAAACTTGCGGAGGAGGGAACACCGGCATCCGACGAGATTCAGCTCGGTATCATGGTGGAAATCCCGTCGACGGCTGTTATGGCCGACCAGTTTGCCAAAGAAGTGGATTTCTTCAGCATCGGGACGAATGACCTCATTCAATATACGATGGCGGCCGACCGGATGAACGAGCGTGTCTCTTATCTGTATCAGCCTTACAATCCGGCCATTCTGCGCCTGGTTAAAATGGTGATCGACGCGGCACACCGCGAAGGCAAATGGGCCGGCATGTGCGGCGAGATGGCGGGGGATACGACCGCGATTCCGCTTCTGCTCGGACTCGGTCTCGACGAGTTCAGCATGAGCGCCACTTCCATTCTGCCTGCACGCAGCCAGATCGTGAAGCTCTCCCTGTCGGAGATGCGGGAGCTCGCCGCCCGCGCGATTGAGCTTTCGACGGCGGAGGAAGTCGTGGCGCTCGTAAACGGGCATCAGCCGAAAGCGTAATGCCAAGATCGGCAGACGGCTAGCTTATAACGGCGCCTGCATTTGAAATAACATCCGCAAGGATAGGATGAAAGTCAACGGCAAGAACACCCCTGACACGTCGAAAGGCAATAGGCCTGAGGCTGACGAGGGGTGTTCTTTTGTTTGGCCGAAAAGGAATTCCGCTTTACGAAGCGAATCCGGTGTTAAACAAAACTTTTATCGCGAAAGGGGCTTTTCTGCTATGAATACAAATGAGGTTATGGAATATGCTTTATCCAAACCGGGGGCTGTCGCGGACCGTCCCTTCGACAATGAGACCGATGTGCTGCGCGTAGGAGGCAAAATGTTCGCTCTGCTGCCTTCGGGAGCGGCTCCGGGTGAAGGAAGTGTAACGTTAAAATGTCCGCCGGAGGAAGCGGAGCTGCTGCGCATGCAGTACCCGGAGGCCGTAAAGCCGGGTTATCACATGAACAAACGCCACTGGAATACCGTCCGGCTGGACGGAAGCTTGGACCCGCAGGAAATCATGGATATGGTGGACGTTTCCTACCAGCTCGTACGAGGGAGTCTAAGCAAGAAAATGCAGCAGCACATTCTGCAATACGGCGACGCCGAGTGGAATGAAAGTTAGAACGGCGGGAAAACTAAGCTCAGCTTGCAAAAGCTTACATGCGGCCATGTAACAGGTGTTACGCATGATTCGCCTGCCCGGTATTTTCTGTTTTTCGGAAGAATTAAAGCGGATTAGGAGAGGTCCGGGCACGCTTGTCAAGGACGTCGATTGCCGTTTTTGACCGTATTTCGGTAAATTCAGTGATCCTAGGCGAATAATATGGTATAATACATGTATTCGATGTTTGTTTGCCGGCCGCTATTCTGGAGTCTGTTGCAAACAGGCTCCTTTTTCGGATTAAGGCAGACTTTAGATACATACAAATAAAAGGGGTGTCGGCCATTGAGTGTAGAAAAATCGACTTTTCAAGGCGAAAAATCAGGTAAACGTACGGCTACTGCGGCAAAGCTGCTGCAACGAATCGTATTTATTTCGATAGGTGCGGCTTTATTTTCGGTCGGGTTGGAAGTTTTCCTCGTTCCCAATAATATTATCGACGGCGGTATCACCGGTATTTCGATTATGCTGTCCCACTTCTTCCATCTCCCTCTCGGTATTTTCTTAACCCTTTTAAATCTTCCTTTCCTGTTTCTGGGCTACAAACAAATCGGTAAAACGTTCGCTTTTTCGACGTTGTTCGGTGTTATCGCAATGTCAGTCGGCACTTCTCTGCTTCATCCGGTTCCGGCTTTTACCATCGATCCGCTGCTGGCGGCCGTTTTCGGCGGGGTTATCCTCGGCGTCGGGATCGGTCTCGTTATCCGTTCGGGAGGTTCCCTGGACGGTACGGAGATCGTAGCTATTCTGATCAATAAAAAATCACCGTTTTCCGTCGGTGAAATCGTCTTGTTCGTCAATCTGTTCATTCTCGGCAGCGCCGGATTCGTGTTCGGTTGGGATCATGCGATGTATTCCCTGATTGCGTATTACATTGCGATGAAAATGATTGATGTGACGATCGAAGGTCTCGATCAGTCGAAATCCGTATGGATCATCAGTGAAAAATATAAAGAAATCGGCGATGCGCTGACTCAGCGTCTGGGCCGTGGCGTTACTTACCTTCATGGAGAAGGCGCTTATACCGGCGACGACAAGAAGGTGATTTTCACCGTCATTACGCGTCTGGAAGAAGCGAAGCTGAAATCCATCGTCGAAGAATGGGACGAAAACGCCTTTATTGCCGTCGGCAATATTCACGATGTGAAGGGCGGACAATTCAAGAAGAAGGATATTCACTGATCCTTGCAAAAAAGCTTTCCCTGCAGATACAGGGATAAAGGAAAAAACCAGCGGCCCAAAGGGGCTGCTGGTTTTTTTTGTGCCGCCGCAGCGTGCCGCCGCAGCGTGCCGCCGCAGCGTGCCGCCGCAGCGTGCCGCCGCAGCGTGCCGCCGCAGCGTGCCGCCGTAAACACCTAGCAGCAGCGGGAGATTTTCCCGTCCTTGGCGTCATATCGGTTGTCCTGAGCCTGCCGGAAAAACTCCGCACGGCTCATGACGGGTTGGTCTTTGTGGGCGCTTTTCATATGAGCCACATAGGTCTCGTAGTGAGGCACGCCCACCATCAGATGGATAAACTGATTGCGGTAGCTCCAGATGAGTTTCAGGCGCTTAAACATATTTCGTGGCCTCGGATCTGCCCTGCCCGCCGCGCGGAATATACGGGGCTTCGTATAGATCCAGCGGTTTGTTCGAAATCGCCCTCAACCAGACGCGGATGGCCGAGATAAACACGATCAGCACCACGATCATGAAAAATCCGCACAAGGCCGCGTCGATGTAATCGTTCATCACAATCTGCTTCATCTGCGCGGCCGTTTTGGCCGGAGCGACGATTTTGCCGCTGTCCAGCGCGTTCTGGAACTGTTTGGTGTGAGAAAGAAAGCCGATGTTCGCTTTCTCGTGGAACAGCTTCTGCCAGCCGGCGGACATGGTCACGATAAGCAGCCACGTCGTGGGCAGAAGCGTGACCCAGGCGTACGCCTTCTTGCCCATTTTGAACAAAATGGTCGTCCCCAGCACAAGCGCGATGCCGGCCAGCATCTGGTTGGCGATGCCGAAGAGCGCCCACAAGGAGTTGATGCCCCCCAGAGGGTCCACAACGCCTTGGTAGAGGAAATAGCCCCAGCCCGCTACGCAGAGAGCCGTGGCGATAAGATTGCCTACCGTGGACCGGGTATCCCCCAGCGACTTGCTGGCATAGCCGAGCAGATCCTGGATGAGGAAACGCCCCACGCGGGTGCCGGCGTCGATCGTCGTCAGGATGAACAACGCTTCGAACAGGATGGCGAAATGGTACCAGAACGCCATCATCGTTTTGCCGCCGATCACGCCGGACAAGATTTGCGCCATGCCGATGGCGAAGGTCGGCGCGCCGCCCGTCCGCGAGAGGATGGTACTCTCGCCGATATCCTTGGACAGCGTAGTCAATTGCTCCGGCGTGATGGTGAAGCCCCAGCTCGTGATGGTTGCCGCCGCGGTCGCCACATCGGTACCGCCCAGGGCCGCCGCCGACGAGTTAATCGCGAAGTAGGTGCCGGGCGTGATGATGCAGGCGGCGATCAGCGCCATGATGGCGACGAACGATTCGACCAGCATCGCGCCGTAGCCGATCGGACGCGCGTGCGATTCGCGCTCCAGCATTTTGGGCGTCGTCCCGGAGGAGATCAGCGCATGGAAGCCCGAAACGGAGCCGCAGGCGATGGTGATGAACAGGAACGGGAACAAATTCCCTGCGAAGACGGGACCGGTTCCGTCGATGAAACGGGTCGTGGCCGGCATGGACAGGTCCGGCAGAACGAAAATAATACCCAGCGCGAGGCCGATAATTGTTCCGACTTTGAGGAACGTGCTGAGATAGTCGCGGGGCGCCAGAAGCAGCCAGACCGGCATCACCGAAGCGAAAAAGCCGTAGGCGATCATCATCAGAGCGATGGTTTCCCCGCTGAAGGAGAAAAGCGGGGCCAGAGCGGCGCTCTCGGCGACGAATTTGCCTCCGATCAGCGACAGAACGAGCAGCACGACGCCGATGAGCGATGCTTCTCCGACCCGGCCGGGACGTATGTAGCGCATATACACGCCCATCAGGAGGGCGATCGGAATGGTGGCGGCAATCGTGAACATGCCCCACGGGCTGCCGATCAGCGCTTTGACGACGACGAGTCCGAGGACGGCGAGAAGAATGATCATAATGCCCAGAATGCCGAGCATGGCAATCGTGCCCGTCACCTTGCCGATTTCGTCCTTGATCATATCGCCAAGCGATTTACCGTTTCTGCGTGTTGAAGCGAAAAGTATCACGAAATCCTGGACGGCGCCTCCCAGAATAACGCCGAGAATAATCCACAGCGTTCCGGGCAGATAGCCCATTTGGGCGGCAAGTACGGGGCCTACGAGAGGGCCCGCGCCGGCAATGGCCGCGAAATGATGCCCGAACAGCACCCATTTGTTCGTCGGCACATAGTCCTTGCCGTCGTTGTTCAGCTCTGCGGGTGTTTTCCGGTTGTCGTCGAGCACGAAGACTTTGCGGGCGAGAAAACGGCTGTAGAACCGGTAGGCGACCGCATAGCAGCTGACGGCTGCGATTACGAGCCAGGCGGCATTGATCGTTTCCCCCCGATTAAGTGCGACAAGCCCGAAAGCGAACGCGCCGACAATGGAAATCACCCCCCAGAGCAAGATTGATTTCCATCCGATTTTCATAAACATGCCTCCTTACTGGTTAATATGGGAACGTTTACAAGTAGTATAGCAGGTTTTTCCGCTGAGGGAAGAGCCTGGATGTCCAAACCGTTTTCAAAAACGCGAGATTTTCGACGCATTAACAAGCTAGGGCATAAAAAGAAGAAATGTAAGCGCATTAGGGGATTTCTTTGGCTTAAATCGGTTTAAAAACAATCTCTCCATATCTTTACAAAGCACGTGCGGAGGTGTAACATTCATTCCATCAATTGAAAAAAACAGTTTCTTGCTTTCGCTGAATTTCCCCATCCGGGGAAAGCGGGGGAACCATCGCAGCATTGATCCGGTGTGAGAGCCGGAGCCGTGTCTGCAGGGGTGAATCCTGAAGCGCCGGAACCCATGGACCCGGCAATCAGGTAGGGCGACTCTCACCGCCCGAATCCGACAGCTAACCTCGTAAGCGCATGAGTTCGGGAGGGGTTGAAGAAGCTTGTGATCGGCATCGACCACAGGGACTTCGTTTCGCTGTGGTTTTGTTATGTTCAAAAACATCCGAAAATGAAAAATGTGCCAAACAAATGAACATGCGTTTTTATCGCTGAGTTTCCGTGTGAAGCGGAGAACGGGGGAACCAACGAGGACTTGCAGGCCTGACGGCCGGTCCTCATGGGGTGAATCCAGAAGCGGCATCCGTGCCGTTATGGTAGGGCGACTCTCACGCCCGAATCCGACAGCTAACCTCGTAAGCGTACCGAGAGAGGCGACTGCTATCGCGCTTCGGCTATAGTCTTTTTAGGCTGTGACCGTCAAGAAGCCGCGTGAAGAGTTCCTCTTCCGCAGGCTTCTTTTTTTGCTGCCCAAAACATGAAAGAGGGATAAAAAGTGGACGAGAGAAAGATCCAAACCTATACGTTGGTTTCCGCACCGAATGTCACCGGCGAGAACTTTATTAAACTGCTGAATATTTACCGCAGACCCTTCGCGGCTCTTGTGAACAACCCCGCGGAAGGACAGCGGATGAAGAAGCTGGGAGTCCGGCACATCGTGGAAGTGGATACCGTGCGCCACGAAGCCTGGGAAGTTCCCGAGCTTCCGATCGGTGACGTTTACCTTTTCGAAGACAGCCTGCCGCTCTGCTGCCGGTATCTTCAGATGGTCCGCAGCTGGACAACCGGAACGATTTTCGTGGTGAAAACGAATGCCACACCGCGGTTGATTTATAAAGCGCTCGGCGCCGACCATGTGGTGCATACGAATACCCGTCAGGTCTCTTTCCTGCTTGGAGCAGCACCGGGCCCAGTGCCCGAGGAAGTTTTGCGCTAACATTTAAATTCGCTGTGCGTTCGAGAATGAATGAACCTATAAATAGGAAAGAAAGGAGCCGACCCGCATGACGGACCTTTATATGATTCTGCTGCTGGCATTTATTTATCTCATCTTTTACGGTTTTCTGATCTGGTGCCACCATGTTGTGGATGGCTCGGAAGGCGGCCGTTCATGATGATTATCGCGCTTTTTACGGCAGGGCTTTTCCTGTATCTGATATACGCGCTTATTCATCCCGAGAAATTTTAAGGCGCCTGCGGGCGGCCGGTGAACTACTAGCGCGGAGTTGCTTGAGGAGGATAGGAATCCATGGAGATTGTGCAAATTTTAATCGTAATCGCGGTGCTTTGCCTGCTGGTGAAGCCGCTTGGAACTTATATCTATCATGTTTTTTCGAATGAGAGAAACCGGACGGACAAATGGTTCGGCTGGCTGGAACGTCCCATTTATAAGCTTGCGGGTATCCGCAGCGAGAACGGCATGACATGGAAGAAGTATGCGGGAAGTCTTGTGCTGACCAACATTGTGCTTGTGGCGGCCGGGTATCTGATCCTCCGTCTGCAGCGTGCTCTTCCTTTGAACCCGAACGGGATCGACAATATGGAAGCGACGCTGTCGTTTAATACGATCATCAGTTTTATGACGAACACCAACCTGCAGCACTACAGCGGGGAAACGGGCTTGTCCTATTTCTCGCAGATGGCGGTCATCATGATGATGATGTTCACGTCCGCCGTAACGGGAATCGTTGTTGCGATTGCGTTTATCCGCGGACTGACGTCCAGAGGCAATACTATCGGCAACTTTTTTACGGATTTTGTAAAAGGACACACCCGCCTGCTGCTGCCGCTGGCTATCGTGGTCACGCTGGTGCTTGTCGGCCTGAAGGTGCCGCAGACGCTGGACCCGGCCGTGGCCGCGAAGACGCTTGAAGGCGGAGAACAGCAAATCGCCATCGGACCGGTAGCCTCGCTTGTGTCCATCAAGCATCTGGGCACGAACGGCGGCGGCTTCTTCGGGGTGAATTCTTCCCATCCGTTTGAAAATCCGTCTCCGCTGACTAACGTGATCGAAATGCTGTCCATGTGGTGCATTCCGGCCTCGTTGACCTATACCTTCGGCAGGTTTGCGAAGAACCGGAAGCAGGGATGGGTCATTTTCACCGCGATGATGACCTTGTTCCTGGTCTTTCTGTCGGTCGCTTTCTTCTCGGAAAAGGCCGGTAACCCTGCCTTGAATGCCCTTGGCGCGGATTCGTCCATCGGCAGTATGGAAGGCAAAGAGGTGCGGTTCGGCATCGCCCAGTCCGCGCTGTTCACTACGGTAACGACGGCGGCGACGACGGGAACCGTCAACAATATGCACGACACGCTCACCCCGCTGGGCGGAATGGTTCCGCTCGCTCAAATGATGCTGAACTGCGTATTCGGCGGGGACGGAGTCGGGCTGGTCAATATGCTCATGTATGCGATTCTGGCGGTTTTTCTGGCGGGCCTCATGGTCGGTCGGACTCCGGAGTTTCTGGGACGCAAAATCGAGTCCCGCGAGATGAAACTGATCGCCGTTGCGATTCTGGCGCATCCGCTTATCATCCTGGCTCCGACAGCGATCGCCTTCATGACGGAGCTTGGCAAAGGAGCCGTCACCAATCCGGGATTCCACGGAATCTCTCAGGTGCTGTACGAGTTCACGTCGTCGGCGGCCAATAACGGCTCCGGCTTCGAGGGGCTGGCAGACAATACGCCGTTCTGGAACATTTCCACGGGGATTGTGATGCTGCTGGGCCGTTACGTGTCGATCATCGCCCTGCTGGGTGTGGCCGGCTCGCTGGGCCGTAAACAATGGGTCCCGGAAACAATCGGTACGTTCCGTACGGACAATGCCTTGTTTACCGGAATCGTGGTAGGTACGGTCGTCATCATTGGGGCGCTCACCTTCCTGCCGGTAATCGTGCTGGGTCCGGTGGCCGAATATTTGACATTGCGTTAGAAACGATGGGGTGAAAACGGATGAGTTCAAATGCTTCTCAAGCGAAACGTAAATCGATGCTGAGCGGGGATATCGTCAAACAGGCGGTCACGCAAAGCTTTCTTAAATTAAATCCGGTTACGATGATGAAAAATCCCGTTATGTTCGTGGTAGAAATCGGAACCTTCATCGTACTTCTGATGACGGTCCTTCCCGGCTACTTCGGAACTCAGGACCGGATCGGATTCAACCTGACGGTGTTTCTGATTCTGCTCTTCACGGTGCTGTTCGCGAACTTTGCCGAGGCGCTGGCGGAAGGCAGGGGGAAAGCCCAGGCGGACTCGCTTAAGAAGTCCAAACAAGAAATCCAGGCTAACAAAGTGGTCGGCAGCGGCATTAAAGTCGTTCCGTCCACGGAGCTTCGCAAGGGCGATATCGTTACCGTCGCCCAGGGAGAAATGATCCCCGGCGACGGGGAAGTGATAGAAGGGCTGGCCTCTGTCGATGAATCGGCGATCACGGGGGAATCCGCGCCGGTCATTAAAGAGGCGGGCGGCGATTTCAGCTCCGTTACGGGCGGCACGCGGGTCGTGAGCGACGCGATCCGGGTACGGATTACGAGCGATCCCGGCGAATCGTTCATCGACCGGATGATTTCTCTCGTCGAGGGAGCGTCCCGGCAGAAGACGCCGAACGAAATCGCGCTGAACACGCTGCTTATTACGCTGACGCTTATTTTTCTGATCGTGGTCGTTACGCTGAAGCCCATCGCGGGCTTCGTGAATGTCGAGCTGGATACGGCCGTTCTGATCGCCCTGCTCGTCTGCCTCATTCCGACGACGATCGGCGCTCTGTTGTCCGCAATCGGGATCGCCGGGATGGACCGGGTCACTCAGTTCAACGTTCTGGCGATGTCGGGGAAAGCGGTCGAAGCGGCCGGAGACATCAATACGATCATTCTGGATAAAACGGGGACCATCACGTTCGGAAACCGGATGGCCAGCGAATTTATCCCGGTAGGCGGTGCCTCCACGGGTGAAGCGGCTGCCTGGGCGGCCGTCAGCTCGGTCAAAGACGAAACGCCGGAAGGACGCTCCGTGCTGGAGCTGATGAAGAAGCAGAACCTGGTTTATGAAGCCTCACTCGCGGAAGGCGGGGAGTTCATCGACTTTAAAGCGGAAACCCGGATGAGCGGCATCGACCTGAAAGACGGCAGAAAAGTGCGCAAAGGCGCCGTAGACGCCGTCGTCCGCTGGGTGCAGGAGCAGGGCGGAACGGTTCCCGCCGATCTTAAGGCCAACGGGGACGCGATCGCTACGGAAGGCGGGACCCCGCTCGCCGTAGCCGTGGACGGCAAGGTATACGGCCTGATCTACTTGAAGGATACCGTGAAGCCCGGCATGAAGGAACGGTTCGATACCTTGCGTCAAATGGGCATCAAAACGATCATGTGCACGGGCGACAACCCGCTGACGGCGGCTACAATCGCCAAAGAAGCCGGCGTGGACGGCTTTATCGCCGAGAGCAAGCCGGAGGATAAAATCGCCGTGATCCGCAAAGAGCAGGCGGAGGGCAAGCTGGTCGCGATGACCGGCGACGGCACGAACGACGCCCCGGCGCTTGCCCAGGCCGACGTGGGTCTGGCGATGAACAGCGGAACCATCGCCGCCAAAGAGGCGGCCAACATGGTCGATCTGGACTCCGATCCGTCCAAGATCATTGAAGTGGTCGGCATCGGCAAGCAGCTGCTGATGACACGGGGGGCGCTCACGACCTTCTCGATCGCGAACGATATCGCCAAATATTTCGCGATCATTCCGGCGATGTTCATGCTGGCGATCCCGCAGATGGAAGCCCTCAATATCATGAAGCTGGGGTCGCCCCTGTCGGCGGTGCTGTCCGCTCTCATCTTTAACGCGGTTATTATTCCGTTGCTCATCCCACTTGCGATGAAGGGCGTTAAATACCGCCCGATGAGCTCGACAAAGCTGCTCAGCCGCAATCTTTTTGTTTACGGGCTGGGCGGGGTAGTCGTTCCTTTTATCGGAATCAAAATCATTGATCTGGTCGTTCATGTCTGGATCTAGGAACCCGTTTCGTGGAAACGGAAGCACATAAACGCTTAAGCAAACGGCATGAAAATGCCCTGTAAACAAAGCAACCACAGCCGGGAATGCCTCTAGCAGGCTCCTCCCGGTACAAGAGAGAGGATTGAAAAAGGATGAATCCAGGCGCTTCGGTACCTAAAGAAAACGGCGAGTGGAACGGATCGGTCTTGACTATCGCCGTCCGTATCAGCATATTGTTAATCGTCCTGTGCGGAATTATATACCCGCTCGTATCTACAGGGCTGGCCCAGGTCATTTTCCCCAAACAGGCCAACGGCAGCGTCATCAAGAACGAACAGGGTGAAGTCGTCGGCTCGGAGCTGATCGGGCAATTGTTTGCGGACCCGAAGTATTTCCACGGCCGCGTTTCTTCCATTGAATATAAAGCGGAAGCTTCGGGCTCTAACAACTATGCCCCGTCCAACCCGGAACTGGTAAAACGCACACAGGAATCCATCGATTCATGGAAAAAGGAAAATCCGGACGTGCCCGTCAATCAGGTGCCGATTTCCTTGCTCACGAACTCCGCTTCGGGTCTCGATCCTCATATTACGCCGGAATCGGCGCTGGTCCAGATCCCCCGCATTGCCAAAGTAACGGGAGTATCAACAGCCCAGCTTCAGGAACTGGTGAAAAAGAACACGGACGGCCGCGATCTGGGCCTATTCGGCGAACCTCGTGTGAATGTGCTGGAATTGAACCTGGATGTGAAGAAATTAGCCGGGCAATAAACGGTACCGCTAAATCGGGAGCCATTATACGGTAACTAAAAAAGCGCCAGACCGGGCAGGATTCCAGAAACCGGCAGCCAATCATTAACGCATGCTCGTTCCGGTAAGGAGGGCATGCGTTTTGCGGGTTTTCGGAGTGCGGAAAAGCGGGATTGGCTCTAATGGAAAATTGTGTTTCTACTATTACAAATACCTTCTTTGGGGCAGAGTGACGATGGCGGAAGGGAACTACGCGTAGCCATACCGAACACGCATCCGGATCAAGTTTCTGTCTCTCTAAAAGATTGCATGATGCTTACAAGGCAACGGGAATTCCGTGGGGGAATAATGTGAGGTATAAGGGACGTAGAACGGGAAAGGAGCCGGAGGATGGACAATTTCCGGAGAAAAACGCCCGAAGAAATTTTGCTGTCGATTTCGGAAATCCACCGGGGCCGGCTGAAAATCTATATCGGGGCCGTCAGCGGTTCGGGGAAAACGTATCACATGCTGCGGGAAGGGCAGACGCTCCGAGAACAGGGAATTGATGTCGTGCTGTGCGCGGTTTCCATGGAGGGACGTCCCGAGACGATGGAACAGGCCGGCGGGCTGGAACGGATTGAAAGCATCGAATGGATGAAGGACGGGGTGAGGCAGCAGGATTTGCCGCTTGATGACCTTGCCGCCCGCAATCCGGAAGTGGTGCTGACCGATGGACTTGCCCATCGCAACCGGCCGGGGGCTCTCTACCCGACGAGGCTGGAGGATATCAAATTTCTGCTAAGCAAAGGGATCAGCGTGCTGGCAACCGTGAACGTGTATGAATTGGAGGGTGTGCGTGAGCTTGCCCGTAAAATGACGGGCATCGTAGTGGAACATACGGTGCCCGCGGATACCCTGGAGCTGGCCGATGAAGTGAGGCTAATCGACGCCACGCCCGAAACGATCCTTAACCGTCTCGAAGAGGGAGGGATGAGGGGCTGCCAGTGGCACGAGCGCAAGGTACTGGAACGGGGGAACATCGGCGTGCTGCGTGAGCTGGCCCTTCGGCTCGTGGCGGAAGGAGTCAACGAATCTCTGGAGAAGCATCGGGGAGAAATGGGGATGACCGGACCTTCTGGGGCCGACGAGCGGATATTGGTTTCCGCCCAGTACCATTGGAACGGGTCGATTTATGTCCGGCGGGGGCAGCAGATAGCGGACCGGCTGAGCGGCGATTTGTTCGTCGTTTCTTTTACCGCCCCGGGGAAAGCTCTATCCAAGGATGCGGCTACGTTCCGCCGTTCGATCATCAAACTGGTCGAGAAAGTGGGCGGCACTTTCGATGAGCTTCCTTTCCCGGGGAGGCGGAAGCTTGCCCAGGCGCTCATCCGTTACGGAATCGACCGCAAAGTGACCCGGATCGTGCTGGGCCACTCCAAGCACAGCCGCTGGCAGGAGTTTTGGCAGGGCTCGGTGCTTAACGATGCGGTGAGCCGCCTGCAAGGGATTGATTTGTTCGTGGTTGCCGACCGGGCGGAGCGGGACGGAGAGCGGATTCTTCCGGTTAAACGGAAGAGCGATGCCCGGCAGCCGGTGGAGCTTTACCGGCGCCCGAGTCCCCAGGAGATGGAACGTCAAATCCGTAAAGCGCGGCGCGGACGCTTCAAGGTTTATATCGGGGCCGCGCCGGGCGTAGGCAAAACTTACAGCATGCTGCGGGAAGGAAACGATCTGCTGCGTAAAAATATCGATGTGGTCATCGGACTTCTCGAATTGCACGGCCGTAAAGAAACGGCGGATCAGGTCGGCGATCTGGAGCTGATTCCGCGCAAAATCATTACCTACCGGGGAACCGAACTGCAGGAAATGGATACCGAGGCGGTGATCCGCCGGATGCCGGATCTGGTTCTTGTGGATGAGCTGGCTCACACGAATGTGCCGCAGAGTGTCAACAAGAAGAGATACGAGGATATTCTGGAGATTCTCAATGCGGGCATTTCGGTCATCTCAACGGTGAACGTCCAGCATCTCGAGAGCTTGAACGATTCCGTCGAGCAGCTGACGGGCGTGCGGGTCCGGGAAACGGTCCCGGACAGCATCCTGCGGCTGGCCGATGAGGTGGAGCTCATCGACGTCACGCCGCAAACGCTGCGGCAGCGCATGAAGGAGGGCAAGATTTACGGAATGGACAAAGTGGACCAGGCGCTCGGCCACTTTTTCAAAACCGTCAATCTGATTGCCCTGCGGGAACTCGCGCTGCGCGAAATCGCCGACGACGTGGACGAACGCCTGGAGGCGTGGGAACGCGTCGGCTCCTTGCGCGGCCCCTGGCGGCGCGAGGAAGTGATCTTCGTCTGCGTGAAGCTGAACCAGCACGCGGAGCGCATCATCCGCCGCGGCTTCCGCATCGCTTACCGGCTGAAGGCGCGCTGGCACGTCGCTTACATCCGGAGCGGCCCGGCCGCCGGCGATGAGGAAGCGCGGATCGCCGCGCTGCAGACCTTGACGGAGCGGCTCGGCGGCCGCTTCGAAGTGCTGGGCGCCGCGGGACGGAGACGCACCGCGGACGGGCTGCTCGCGCGGGCCTTGGAGCTGAGCGCTACGCAGCTCATCATCGGCCAGGCGCGCGAGTCGCTGTGGGAGCGCCTGTTTCACGGGTCCATCGTGAAACGGATCATGCGCGGGGCGCGCAGCATGGACGTGCTCGTCGTGGCGGAGTCCGAGTCCGCCAAAGCCCGGCGGGGGCGGCAAGCCCGCGGGTAAGCGCGCCTTCCGCGTCCGCGGCTGCAGGTCCCGCGCTTAGGATGCCGGGCGGGGCCGGCGGTGTAGGCTCCGTCGGCAACAGGCGGCCCGGATAGTTGCACAATGCTCCGCCCCTCGTCATGCGGGTTAACCGCCTGTGTCCTATTAACAGTAGTCCTGTAAGCCCTTAATAAGGGCTTTTTTTATTAGACTTTATGCAATTAAAGGTTGACAAATAACATAATTCCGATAAAATAAGTTGGTATAAGAATAGGAACGGGACATACGAAGCTTTTGCTTTTGTCCGAGCCTGAAGGAGAGATCAAGCGATGATACAAATCAAGCATGTTCGCAAAACCTTCAAGCAGCGCAGCAGCGGATCATTTACCGCTATTGACGATGTTTCGCTGACCATCAGGAAAGGCGAGTTCGTGTCTCTGCTCGGTCCCTCGGGCTGCGGCAAGTCGACGGTGCTTAACATGGTGGCGGGGTTGGAAGGCTATGATGAAGGTACGATTGAAGTGAACGGGACGAAAGTGACCGGACCGGGCTCCGACCGCGTCGTCGTTTTTCAGGAACATGCGCTGTTTCCGTGGCTGACCGTGCTCGACAATGTCGCCTTCGGCCTTAAGCAGAAGGGCATTCCGAAGAAAGAACGGTACGAGAAAGCGATGGAGCAGATCAAGACGGTCCACCTCAGCAAATTTGCGGACCGTTATCCGCACGAGCTGTCCGGAGGTATGAAGCAGCGTGCCGCTATTGCACGCGCGCTTGCCATGGACCCGGAAATTCTTCTCATGGATGAGCCCTTCGCGGCGCTAGATGAGCAGACGCGTCTCATTTTGCATAAAGAACTCGAAGAAATCTGGATGAAAACCGGCAAAACGATCCTGTTTATTACCCATAACATCCGTGAAGCCGTTATCCTGTCCGACCGCGTCGTCGTGATGTCGACCCGTCCGGGAACAATCAAAAAGGAATTCGCCGTACAAGCCGCGCGTCCGCGCGATAATGCCGACTCCGTTATCCATCATGTCGAGAGTGCGATCATGGACGTTCTTGCCGAGGAACTCGAGAAAGTGGTAAAGGAGGAGATGGGCGATGAGTACAGCCTTAAGAAGAACGATTTTTCTCGTGATTCTGCTGATAGCGTGGGAGGCGGGATATAGAATCTTCGACTGGGGATGGAAATTCCCGTCTCTGTTCCAGACCCTTGATGCTTTCCGCCTCGGTCTTACGGACGGGCAGCTTGTGGAAGCGACGCTGAGATCGCTCGGACGGCTGCTGACCGGCTTCTGTATCTCCCTCGTTGTAGGGACTCTGCTCGGTTTTCTTTTTGCCCGCTTCCGGTTTCTGGACGATACGCTCGGTTTTGTCGTCGTTGCCCTGCAGACGGTTCCGAGCATCGCCTGGCTGCCGTTCGCGATCATCTGGTTCGGATTGACGGACACTTCCGTTATTTTCATTACGGCCCTCGGGGCCACCTGGACGATGGCCATGTCGAGCCGCACGGGCATCATGAACATTCCGCCGATCTATCTGAAAGCGGCCCAGACGATGGGCACGGGCAACGGGCTGCGGATGTTCTGGCAGATCATGGTTCCGGCCGCCTTCCCTCATCTCATCAACGGGGTGCGGGTAGCCTGGGCGTTCGCCTGGCGGGCGCTGGTAGCCGGGGAACTCATCGCCAAAGGCGTCGGCTTGGGCCAACTGCTTCAGCAGGGCCGCGATATTGCGGACACGGCTCTTATGCTTTGCATCGTCATTATCATTGCGGTGCTCGGCACGATTTCCGATCATCTCTGCTTCAAAAAACTCGAGGATAAAATCCTGCTCCGCTACGGTCTTGCCTCAAGCGGTAAATAAGCAAAAAACAGACGAACAGATAAAGGGGAGTTTACGATGAAAAAAACAGCTTGGCTGCTTGCGCTCATTCTGCTGGTCGGTACGGTGCTCACCGCATGCGGCGGCGGGGATTCCAAAAGCTCCGGCGGAAGCGGCGACGGCAAGAAGCCGGAAACAGTCCGCGTCGGTATTTTCAAAAACGTTACGCATGCCGCCGGTTATGTGGCGCTCGAAAATAAATATTTCGAGAAATATTGGGGCGAGGGCGTCAAAGTGGAAGTCACGGCTTTCGATAACGGCTCGGACTTTTCGACCGCTCTGGCTACGGATCAGATTGACCTTGGCTTCGTCGGTCCCGGGCCATCCACCAACCAATACCTGAAAAGCAAAAACTTCAAAGTGATTTCCGGTTCCAACAACGGCGGCGCCGTACTGGCTGTCCGTAAAGACGCGGGGATCTCAAGCGTAAAAGATCTTGTCGGCAAAACCGTCGCCATCCCGACACGCGGCAGCACGAACGAAATTTCGCTGCGGCTGCTTCTCCAGCAGGAAGGGCTGAAAGTGACGACGGATAAATCCGGCGTGGAAATTATCGCCCGCGCTCCGGCGGATACGCTGGTAGCGATGCGCCAGAAAGAAGTCGACGCTACGCTTATCCCTGAACCGTGGGGAACCCAGATGGAGAAGGAAGGCATCGGACAAATTCTGGTAGATTGGGACAAAATCCCGCCGAACAACGGCAACTACCCGCTGACGATCCTGGTCGCGAGCGATAAATTCCTGAATGATCACCGCGATTTGGCCAAAGGCGCGATCCAGGCGAATATCGATGCCATTAACTTCATTAAAAGCAATCCCGATAAGTCATACGACTTGATCAACAATCAGCTTAAAAAGTTGAGCGGCAAAGGGCTGGATAACGAGCTGATCAAAGCGGCGCTCTCCCGACTCAATCTGACGCCGGATGTGAGCAAGGAAGCGATTGAAGAAATGGCAAAAGTGTCGATCGATGCCGGTTTCATCAAGAACGTGAAGAAAGAAGAACTGGATCTGAGCAAGTTCCTGGATCTGTCGCTTCTGGACGAAGTGAAAAAAGAGAAAAAATAATTCTTGTGAAAAAGAGTTGGAAAAAGGACAGCCGGTTATCCGGCTGTCCTTTTTGATATGAGGGCGTAGTCCTCTCCGCAGCGTTTAGACTGCCCTCCGGTTGAGCAATGCTCAGCGGAGAATGGGCGTAGCCAGGCAATAAGCAGCACGATGCCGGGCTAATTAGCCGTGCTGAGAGCATCGCACAACACAGCCGGGCACAACGGCGGCAAGCCCGGAAGCCGCCAAGCTCGGCGCGTAAATCAGCTTGGTCCGCCATCAAGCTCGGTCAGCCAACCAAGCCGATCGTCAACTAAGCTCGGCCAACTAAGCTCAGTCCGCCAAGGGCAAGCTCGGGCGGGCCAACCAAGCTCAGCCCAGCTCCCGGCCCAGCACGGCCTCGGCCGCCTTGCGCCCCGAAATGACCGCGCCTTCCATCGTCGCGAACATCGGCTGGCGCGTATAGTCGCCGGCAAGGGCGAGGCCCGGCACAGGCGTGCGCTGCTCGGGGCGGAGCTTCTCGCTTCCGGGCCGGACGGAATAGAAGTGATCCGGTCTGCGGATCACCCGGTAATCCTTGGCCTTCGCGCGCAGGTCGAGGCCGAGCTTGTCCGCATCCGCGCACACCCGCTCGAAGACGAGATCATCGGGCATTTCGATGAATTCGTCCGGGGGTGAGAGGATCATGGAGACGCGGCCGGGTACGTGCGGGAACGTCGTGCGCGACTGTTCGCTGAAGCTGCCGATGCACGTGCCGGGACCGAAGGTTACCCAGTCCTGCGGAAGGAGCGGCTCGCTGAGCTCCAGCTGAATCGTCACGTCGGGCATCGTCGGCAGTTCCCGGAGAGGCTGATACCATGCCTCTCCTCCGAACGGCGGCTGGAGCAGCCGCTTGGCCGCCGAGATTTCCGTGGCGATGACGACGTGAGCGGCGCTCACGGTCCCGCCTTCCTGCAGAGAGACGCCCGTGACCCGGCCGTCTTCAAGGCTGAGTCCCTCGGCCGGAGTGCTCAGGCTGATCCGGCAGCCTCTCTTTTCAAGCGCCGCGAGCAGAGGGTTGATCATCACGTCGGTCATACCGCCGTTAAACCCGCCGATCTGCATCTTGTAAAACTTCGGCACCCCCGGCGCAAAAAGCCCGAAGAAAACGAGCGCGGAATAGTCCTCCGGCGGGAGGAAGAGCACGCCGGACGTAAGCGGCCCCAGCACATGACGCAGCGCCTCGTCCTTGACGCCGTGCTTGCGGGCGAATTCGGCCACGCTGTACGTATCCAGCTCCATCCGGTTCTCCGACAGCAGCTTGAGGCCCTCTGCCACAAAGGGCATCAGGGAAGCTTTGTCGGCCGGAGAAATAATATCGTTGTTGGTGAAAGCTCCCGTAATCGTTTTAATGGGGGATTTCAAAGGAGCGATTCCGAATTCTCCGGCCGTTTCCCCGTCGGGGAGCCGGATTTCGAACGTTTTTTCCCAAGTCAGCATGCTGTTCGGTTTAATCCTTGCTCTTTTCAGCAGATTCGGGAGCGCTTCATAAAATCCGATAAATTTATGAAAGCCCGATTCGACATCCATGCCGGCATCCGACCAGTTCGATGTGCGGCCTCCGGCGAAAGGCGCCGCTTCTATAATATGTACCCGTTGTCCTTGTTCGGAGAGCTCAAACGCGCAGCTGAGACCCGCCAGGCCCGAGCCGACAATAAGCGTATCGAATTGTGAATCGTTCACTTTCTCCACCGCCTCTTTTCTCTAAGTAAGCGGGGGCCCCTGCCTAACCCGCATCTATACCCCTTTACCCGGGGGAAGTACGGATTAATCCTCCCGGGGCTGCGGAGGCGTAAGCTCCGGATACGGGATATTTTCGTTGGGCGCTATCGGCTTGTAGAGAAAGCAGTTGCCCGGAATCTTCAGATTGGGTTCATAGACGGCCAGTTTATTGAGGAAATAGCAGCTTTCCGGCAGGTGATGGTCCAGGAACCGCAGCGTCAGGCGGCTGAGAAGTTCTTCATCGACATACATGTCGATGACTTGCACGACAAAGTCATAGAACTTGATGATGGCTACCGCCACATCCGCCGCGAAACGGCGCTGGGCCGGGAAACCCGGAGGGGTGAAGCGGAGATAGCCGCCTATGGCGCGATTTTTGACCATGTATGCCTGAAAGGTATTGGAATACCGGCGGGCTTGCTCCGACAATTCGATTTCTACGGGGTCCAGGTGGTCCCAGAGCAGAACGGCATGGCCGAGCTGATCCTCCAGCCACATATCCAGCAGTCCGTACAGCGTCAATTCTTCCGCCTCGACGCCCCGGGTCCAGAACGACAGCAGCCGGAGATATTCCTCGTTCTCGATTAACGTTCCGTTAAAGTAGGAGGGAGTCAGATCCAGTACGATTTTGTTGCTTATCCGCAGGCTTTGGATATGTCCTTCGAACTGATAGTAGCCGCTTGCGGCCGGAAGGATATCCCGGGCTAGTTGGATCATCGCCGGTGAAGATACCGGCAGATCCTGCGGAGTCAGCTCGACTTGCTTGACAAGGGCGGCGAAAGCCTGACGGAATCCGTTTGCCGTCTGAATAAGGGGCTGCTCGCTCGGTGCGAGGGCCTGCCATACGAAGGTCGCATGATCATAAAGAATGCCTAGCCAGAAACGGTGCTCCGTCCATACGCTGAGCTTGGGTGTTGGGGCCACCGTAAAACCTCCCGTTCTTAAGTATGCCTGATCGGTAATTGCAGGGTTCGCGCGCGGCGGTGCGGTTGAGATGCGGTTCTTCTATTAATTGGCGCTGGCCATTGACTGCTCTTCTTTGCGGTTTTTGGCCGAAGGAGCGCTGGAAATCGGACTGGGCGCTTTGTCGTCCTGTCCGGAAGCCGTCATGGCGCTTGTTCCCTGGAAAACGCCGCCTTCCTGAACGATGAAAGCCCGGACCTGAATATTCCCGATCAGCTCTCCGGTACTCATTACGGTCAGCTTGCCTTTGGTCGCCACGTTGCCTTTGACTTTACCCGCTATCATGACGTCTCTTCCTTGGATGGACGAATGAACGACCGCATTTTCCCCGATAACAATATCGCCCGCGCATTCGATGTCGCCAAGCACCTGTCCTTCGATACGAAGACTGGCTTCCGAAAAAATCTTTCCTTCACAGACCGTGCTTTCTCCGATGATCGTGTCGGTCGTTTTGTTGTCCGTGTTCCGTTTTTTATCGAATACCATGTCAGTTATCATCCTTTCGATCGGAAATAAGGTAAGGAGAGGGGTTGATTTTCGTGCCGTTTTTGTGGACTTCGTAATGCAGATGAGTTCCCGTGCTTCGTCCGGTCGTTCCGACGCGTCCGATAATTTGGCCCTTGCGTACGGTGCCGCCTGTCTGTACCTCCATTTTGTTCAGATGGAGGTATTCGGTTTCGATGCCTCTCGTATGGTCGATGCGGATATGATTCCCGTGCTGGGAGTCGTAATCGGCCGCAATGACCGTGCCGTCGGCAGCGGCATAGACGGGATCGTTCAGCTCGCCGTCGATGTCAAGGCCGGTGTGCACATTGGGCTTCCCGGTGAAAGGATCCTGCCTCACCCCGAAACCCGAGGTGACCGTGCGGGAATCCGACGGCCAGATGGTGGGGGTGATTCGTTTCAGCCGGCGTGCTTCCTGCAGCTTTCGCTCGCTCTCCGTCAGCTGGACAAGCAGACCGTCGATATCGCCGATCATTCCGGAGAGGCTGGACCGCGTTTGCGCCGCCAGTTCATTCATTTCGCGGGTACCGGCCGGCGCTTCCGTGCCGCCGACATCGGGGGCGGGCGAAGGCGGGGGAGCGGCACCTTTTCCGGAAGAAGCCGCAGTACCCGGACTTATCTTATTCTCCAGCTTGCGGATTTCCTCCAGCTTGCTTTTGAACTGCTCGGCCTGCTTCGATAAATCGATCAGTTCGATCTGAAGCTTTTCAAGCTCCGAATCTTTCAGCATCAACTGTTCGGTAAGCTGCTTTTCCTGACCGGTAAACGTTTCGGTAAGCTGCTCCGTTGTGCTCCGGTGGCTGGTGTTCTGGACGTAGATGGTCAGGGAGAAGCCGAGGATGACAAGGGCGGCGGCGGATGGAACGGCATACAGGCTGATGCGGGGGATCCGGAAACGGACGACCCGCTTGTCGGCGCCGGGAATGAACATAAGCGTCAGTTCTTTCTTGTCCTCTTTGGTCTTCATGCGATGAACCTTCCTTTCGCGCGAAACCGAACCCCTAACGAATTGTATTCAGGACTTTTGGCGTACATGCCGCATAAATTCGGACAAATAACGGGCAAAGAGACGGAAATGCCTGTTCTTACGCTAGAAACGGAACCTGAAAAAAAGGAAAATAAACGAAAAAGAGCCCTGACTTCTCCCTTTTGAAGGAGTGGTCATAGCTCTTCCATATGATGTGAGTATAGTGTGAATTCCAAGACACAAGTACGTCAGCGCAGCATCTGCATGACACTTTTGGCGAACAGGCTGGACAGGCGCCGGCTGCTGCTTTTACGGGTGTTTTTATTTTTATCGCGTCTATTTTCCATAAAGCGGGTAAAATAGCCGTCCAGCTCACTCAAAGAAGTCAATTCCTCCCCGTAGCCGTGCTCCGTGAAGTATTGGCAGTTCTCTTCCTCCTGGCCCGGAATCGGATTATAGAAGAGCATCGGCACGCCTTTGATCATAGCCTCCGTGCAGGTCATGCCGCCCGGCTTGGTGATCAGAAGGTCGGACACCTCCATGAGCTTGCCGATCTCCCGGGTGTACCCGAACAGATGAATGTTCGGATGCCGGTACAGCTCGCTCGACTGAAGCTGTTGGCGCGCCTTCTCGTTCGTGCCGAGGCAGAAGAGCAGCTGGACGCGGTCGCGCCAATGCACGATGCGCTTCAGCAGCTTCTCGTCGAGCAGCCCCCAGCCGCCGCCCATCAGCATCACGGTCGGCATGTCCCGGAGTCCGAACTCCAGGTAAATCTCATCGACCGAGTACTGCTCGCTGATACTGGGGTGGACGGGCAGGCCCGTCACTTTAATTCTGCGGGAAGAAACGCCTTTCGCCACCAGTCTGCGTTTGACGTCGGGGGCCGAGACGAAATACCTGTCCACTTCATCGTTGATCCACGACCCGTGGGCATCATAGTCCGTCAGCAGCGTGCAGAGCGGAATATGGAGCCCATGCTGTTTTTTCAGGCGCGACACGATCAGGTTCGGAAAAGGATGGGTACAGATAATAATGTCCGGCCGCAGCTGTTCGATCACGGCTTCCGCCTTGCGGTAGAAAATCCGGTGCAGGGCAAGCTGCAAAAAACCGTTCAGCGGCTTTTTCGATTGGGAGCGGTAAAGCTTCCCGTACAGCTTCGGCTGGGAAACGACTGTTTTGCGATAAGCTGTAAAGATCCAGGGTGCTATCGTCGGATGAAGAAACGCACCGAGTTCCAGCACGCGGATGATCAGCCCGGGATTCGTCCTGCGCAGAGCGGACGCTAATGCGTGAGCCGCCTGGGTATGTCCGGATCCGAATCCCTCCGAAAGGAGCAGAATTCGTTTTTTTCTCAAGAAACCTCACCTTTCCTTAATCGACAAAATAGCCGGGAAGCGCGCGTGCAGGCTCTGAATTCTGGATGGAGGTCTGGCGCCGGATCGGGCATTCTGTGTTCGGCGGTCAGTGCTGCTCCGCCTCTCTTTTCTTATCTGTGTAGCATTTCCGGCAGACGGGAATGTAGCTCTCGTTGCCGCCGATCTGGATCTGCTCCCCGTGAAAAATAGGAACGCCGTCCTTGCAGCGCATGTTCATCGTAGCTTTTTTATCGCAATACCAGCACACGGTTTTGATTTCCTCGATTTTATCGGCGATGGCGAACAAGCTGGCGCTTCCTTCGAAAAGCTGTCCCATAAAATCCGCCCGCAGCCCGTAGGCGATAACCGGTATATTAAGGTCGTCCGCGATTTCGGCAAGCTGCTCGATCTGTCCGGCGTTAAGAAATTGAGCTTCGTCGATCAAAATGCAGTTGGGCCGCTCTTTGGCCGCCAGTTCTTTCATATTGACCCCGTCTTGAATGACGATGGCGCTTTTCTGCATGCCGATGCGGGAGGCAACGATACCGACTCCGCTCCGGTCATCCACCGAGGGGGTGAAGAGTAATACTTTCTTACCCTGTTCTTCGTAGTTGTGAACAGTGCGGAGCACTTCGATGGATTTGCCGCTGTTCATGGTTCCGTATCGGAAATATAATTTAGCCACAGGTGTCGTCCTCTCTGTTACCAATAAACCATCAGGTATATGCTATCATAGCATGTTTTATGCGTCGGAAAAAAGGGCATGGATGGAAGCGGGATCCAAGCTCTGGAGGAAAGTGGCAAAACCTGCCTTTTTGTGTAGCTAACTTCCTCACGGCAAGTTATGATAGAAGAATAAAGACACGGCCGCTTGGGACGGGCCTCCGTTCGGTTGGAGCGGTACCGGAGGAGAGAGGCAGGATGAAGGCGGAATGAAGGCCGTACGGGAAGGCAGACGGATGAACAAACGGTGGAAACGACGGTTGTACGGATTTTTGTCCTGCATGGGAGCTATCCTATTATATATAGTAGGAATGAGCGGATGGATTTATTATGTGGGAGAGAATTCCCGCGGAACCGAGAGCGATACGATCATTATTCTGGGCGCGGCCGTCTGGAACGGAAAGCCCAGCAACGCGATGAAAGAGCGGCTGGATATCGCGGTCGAGGCCTATCGGAGCGGGCTGGCCAAGAACATCATCGCAACGGGCGGAACGACGACAAGCGAACCGACGGAAGCCAGTGTGATGCGGAGCTACCTCGTCGGCAAAGGCATCCCGGAGTCGGCGGTCTTTCTGGAGGATGAGTCTACATCCACGATAGAGAATCTGGACAACAGCCGTAAGATCATGGAGAGGGAGAAGTGGGAGACGGCGATTATCGTAACGCACGGCTTTCATACGTACCGTTCCCTGCTTATGGCAAAGAGCCTAAACATGAACGTAACGGCTGAGCCGGTCCGGATCAAACCCGTGGCGATCTACTATTATACGCTGCGCGAATGCGCCGGAATTACATATTTTACGGGCGAACGCCTTTTAAAGACGATCGGAATCGGATAAGTCTCCTTGTCCAAACACAAACATTTGAAGGGTAAGTCCATGTTAACTTTCGGATTTGAAAATATTGTAAACTAACATTAAATGGTAGATTTGTAGATTCGAAAAAAACGATATTTTTCCCCGGAATCTCTGAGTTTCAAGCCCTGTCCAGGGTTTCCCATTAAAATTTTTTTTCAACCCATAACCTTTTTTTAAATTGCACTCTAGAAAGTCTAATGTTAATATAATAGAAAAATATCGAGGCGAATCGCTAAAAGATTCGGTTTTTGGGCAAATACAAGCGAATTTGGCAAGTTACGCGCGTATTTCGGGACTTCACCCCTTTAATGCAGGCATGAAACGTTGCTCTACCCAAATAAACAAGAGGAAAGGTTGCACAATCATGAACAGAAACGCTTCCCCTTCCAAACAAGGTTTGTACGATCCGCGGTTCGAGCATGATGCCTGCGGGATTGGTTTTGTTGCGAATATGAAAGGCAGGCCTTCCCACGAAATCGTCGGGCAGGCGTTGAATGTGCTTTGCAATCTGGACCACCGGGGTGGCCAGGGCAGCGAAGCCAATACGGGTGACGGCGCCGGTATCCTGCTGCAGATTCCGCACGGATTTCTCAGCAAGGTTTGCGCCGAAGAAAACATATCTCTGCCGGAAGCCGGTACTTACGGCGTCGGCATGGCTTTCCTCCCGCAGGAGCTGGAAGCCAGACAGCAGTGCGAGCGCATCGCGGAGCGGATTATCAAGGAAGAAGGCCAGCAGTTCCTGGGCTGGAGAACGGTGCCTACCGACAATGCCACCCTCGGCGAATCGGCCAAAGCTTCCGAGCCTTTCGTGCGTCAGTTGTTTATCGCCCGCAGCGGAGATATTCAGGACGAACTGAACTTCGAACGCAAACTGTATGTCATCCGCAAGCGGATCGAGAATGAAACCCGCGCCCTGGATAACGCGCCGCTTTACTTCCCCAGCTTATCCAGCCGTACCATCGTATACAAAGGCATGCTCACTCCCGAGCAGGTAGACGCTTATTACACGGAATTGCAAGACCCGTCCTTCGAGACAGCTATGGCCCTCGTTCACTCCCGTTTCAGTACCAACACTTTTCCAAGCTGGGAACGCGCCCACCCTTACCGCTACGTCATCCACAACGGTGAAATCAATACCCTGCGGGGCAACGTTAACTGGATGCACGCCCGTCAAGCTATGATCCAAACGGATTTGTTCGGTGAAAATTTCCAAAGTCTGCTCCCGATCGTCGATACCGACGGATCGGATTCTCAAATTCTCGATAACACGCTCGAATTTCTTACGCTTTCCGGACGTTCATTGCCGCACGCGGCCATGATGATGGTTCCGGAGCCGTGGTCCAAGCACGAAACGATGGATCCGGCCAAACGCGCCTTTTACGAATACCACAGCACCCTGATGGAGCCTTGGGACGGTCCTGCCGCGATTTCGTTCACGGACGGCCGCATTATCGGCGCTCTGCTTGACCGCAACGGTCTTCGCCCGGCCCGTTATTATGTCACGCATGACGATCTTATCGTCCTATCGTCCGAAGTCGGCGTTCTCAGCATCGAGCCGGAGCGCATTGCGCGCAAAGAACGTCTGCAGCCGGGACGCATGCTCGTCGTCGATACGGTGGCGGGGCGCATTCTGACCGATGAAGAGATCAAAGGACAGATCATTAACGAACAGCCTTACCAGGAATGGCTCAAGAAACATCTCGTTTCCATCGGGGAACTGCCGGAAGCCGCTTCCGAGCCGCAGCCGGATCACGATCTGCTCGTTCAGCGCCAGCAGGCATTCGGATACACTTTCGAGTATCTCCGCAAATTCCTTGAGCCGATGGCCAAAACCGGCGTCGATCCGATCGGTTCCATGGGCTATGACGCGCCTCTGGCCGTTCTTTCGGAACGCCCGCAGCTTCTTTACAGCTACTTCAAGCAGCTGTTCGCGCAAGTAACGAACCCGCCGATCGACTCCAACTTCGAGGAGATCGTCACCGCGCAGGAAACGACGATCGGACCGGAGCGCAACCTGATCCGTCCGGAAGCGGAAAGCTGTCGACAGATCCGTATTCCGACTCCGGTTATCTCCAACGAGGAATTGGCGAAGCTGCGCCACATCAAGCGTGAAGGCTTTAAATCCGTCACGCTCAAGACTCTCTTCCAGGCATCGTCGGGAAGCGAAGGGCTTGAGCAGGCGATGGAGGAGCTCTATACGGCTGCCGATGAAGCGATTGCAGACGGAGCTACATTCCTGATCCTCTCCGATAGAGGCATGGACGGGGAACAGGCGGCTATTCCGGCCCTGCTGGCCGTTGCCGGCCTGCATCATCATTTGATCCGTCAGGGAACAAGAACCAAAGCGAGCCTGATCGTCGAGTCCGGGGAACCGCGCGAAGTGCATCATTTTGCTCTGCTGCTTGGCTATGGAGCGGGAGCGATCAATCCGTATCTCGCTTTCGAGACGCTTAAAGATATGATCGGCAACGGTCAAATTAGAGACATCACGGAAGAGAAAGCTTCCTATAACTACATCAAGGCATCAACCAAAGGGGTTGTCAAAGTCCTGGCGAAAATGGGGATTTCGACCATCCAGAGTTACCGGGGCGCGCAGATTTTCGAAGCGGTCGGCCTCAGCCAGGAATTCGTGGACCGTTACTTCACCTGGACCTACACGCCTGTCGAAGGCATCGGCCTCGACGGAGTGGCCCAGGAGACGCTGCAGCGCCATCAGCGGGCTTACTCTCCGCGCGACGGACGCGACCGCGTCCTGGATGCCGGCGGCGAACTGCAATGGCGTCAGGACGGCGAGGATCACGTGTTCACGCCGGAGACGATCCACTCGCTGCAGACCGCGGTGCGGAACAATGACTATTCCATGTACAAAAAGTTCGCCGAGCTTATCAATCGCCAATCGAAGAAAGCGGCTTCGCTGCGCGGCCTGCTTAAGCTGAAATCGGATCGCTCGCCGGTTCCGGTGTCGGAAGTCGAGCCGATCGAAGCGATTTTCAAGCGGTTCAAGACCGGGGCCATGTCTTTCGGTTCCATCAGCAAGGAAGCGCACGAAGCGCTTGCCATCGCCATGAACCGTATCGGCGGCCGCAGCAATACCGGCGAGGGCGGGGAGCATCCGAACCGCTTCACGCCGGATGAGAACGGCGATCTGCGCAGAAGCTCCATCAAGCAGGTAGCTTCCGGCCGGTTCGGCGTGACGAGCAATTACCTCGTCAATGCCGACGAGATTCAGATCAAGATGGCCCAAGGCGCCAAGCCGGGAGAAGGCGGGCAGCTGCCGGGCAAGAAAGTATATCCTTGGGTAGCGGAAGTGCGCGGTACGACGGCCGGCGTCGGCCTGATCTCCCCGCCTCCGCACCATGACATCTATTCCATCGAGGATCTGGCGGAACTGATCCACGATCTCAAGAATGCGAACCCTCAGGCCCGCATCAGCGTGAAGCTCGTCTCCGAAGTCGGTGTCGGCACGATCGCGGCCGGCGTGGCCAAGGGCAAGGCGGACGTTATCCTGATCAGCGGCTACGACGGCGGTACGGGCGCTTCGCCGCAGACGAGTATCCGCCACGCGGGACTGCCATGGGAGCTGGGCCTGGCCGAAGCTCACCAGACGCTCATCCTGAACAACCTGAGAAGCCGCGTCGTGCTGGAATCCGACGGCAAAATGATGACCGGCCGCGACGTGATCGTCGCAGCGTTGCTGGGAGCCGAGGAATACGGCTTCTCCACGGCTCCGCTCATCTCGCTTGGCTGCATCATGATGCGCGTGTGTCACCTCGACACGTGTCCGGTCGGCGTAGCGACGCAAAATCCGGAGCTTCGCAAGCATTTCATGGGCGAGCCGGAGCATGTCGTGAACTTCATGCACTTCATCGCGCAGGATGTCCGCGAAACGATGGCGGAGCTCGGCTTCCGCACGCTGGAAGAGATGATCGGCCGCACCGAATTCCTGGTCCAGGAAGAAGTGGCGGGCCACTGGAAGCTCGAAGGCCTCGATCTGAGCCCGCTGCTTCACCAGCCGGAAATGCCGGAAGAGGTCGGCCGCTACAACCAGATGCGGCAGGATCACGGGCTGGAGAAATCGCTCGACATGCGCGAGATTCTTCCGCTCTGCAAACCTGCGCTGGAATATCAGGATCACGTCCGCATCGAACTGCCGATCAACAACACGAACCGGGTTGTCGGCACGATTCTCGGCAGCGAAGTGACCCGCCGTTACGGCGCGAAAGGGCTCCCGCACGACACGATCCGCCTGCATTTCACCGGCTCCGCCGGTCAAAGCTTCGGCGCATTCGTGCCGAAGGGCGTGACGCTGTCGCTGGAAGGCGACGCCAACGATTACGTCGGCAAGGGATTGTCCGGCGGTAAAGTCGTCATCTTCCCGCCGAGCGAATCGACGTTCGTGCCGGAAGACAACATCGTCATCGGCAACGTGGGCTTCTACGGCGCTACCGACGGGGAAGCGTATATCCGCGGTATCGCGGGCGAACGCTTCGCTGTCCGCAACTCCGGCGTGCGCGTCGTTGTCGAAGGCGTGGGCGACCACGGCTGCGAGTACATGACGGGCGGACGCGTCGTCATCCTCGGCAAGACCGGCCGCAACTTCGCGGCGGGCATGTCGGGCGGCGTGGCTTACGTTCTCGACGAGGACGGCACGATGGCCAGCCGCTGCAACACCGAGATGGTGTCGCTGGAGCAGGTGGAAGAAATCTACGAAATCAATGAACTCAAGCTGATGATTCAGCATCATGCAACCTTTACCGACAGCTCGATCGCACACCGCGTGCTGAGCCGTTGGGATGAATATATCTGGAAATTCGTGAAAGTCATTCCGAAGGATTATAAACGGATGTTCGATGCTATCGAGCGGATGAAGAGATCCGGACTGAGCCAGCAGGATGCCGTTATGAAGGCATTCGAGGAAAACACGCGCGATCTGGCCCGTGTCGGCGGCAACTAATTCATAACGAGCAGGACAGATTCTATACGATGGAGGAAGCGCAATGGGAAAACCTACCGGATTTATCGAGTTTCAACGCGAGCTGCCCACCGAGCGCGCCCCTCTGCAGCGGATTCAGGACTGGAAGGAATTTTACAATAAAAATTCCGAAGAGAAACTGCAGGTTCAGGGAGCACGCTGTATGGACTGCGGCATTCCGTATTGTCATACAGGCAAAATTATTGCCGGATCAACGACTGGTTGTCCGGTAAACAACCTCATTCCGGAATGGAATGACCTCGTCTACCGCGGTCAATGGCGCGAAGCCCTTGACCGGCTCCACAAGACGAACAACTTCCCGGAATTCACCGGCCGGGTCTGTCCCGCTCCATGCGAAGGCTCTTGTACGGTGGGGCTGATCGATTCTCCGGTTACGATCAAGGACATCGAGAAAGCGATCGTTGACCGCGGTTTCGAAGAAGGCTGGATCGTACCCGAACCGCCGAAAACGCGTACGGGCAAGAAAGTCGCCGTCATCGGCTCCGGTCCGACTGGGCTTGCGGCGGCGGCACAGCTCAACAAAGCGGGTCACACCGTGACCGTTTACGAGCGTGACGACCGGATCGGCGGACTGCTGACCTACGGCATCCCGAACATGAAGCTCGAGAAGCATCTCGTGCAGCGCCGGGTCGATCTGCTGGCGGCGGAAGGCGTTAACTTCGTTACAAATGCGGAAATCGGCAAAAACGTGCCGGTCGATCAGTTGAAGGACGAGTTCGATGCCGTTGTTCTGGCTATCGGCGCCACACGTCCGCGTGAACTGGACATTAAAGGACGCGAGCTTAAAGGCATCTACCCGGCGATGGAGTTCCTGTATAAGAACACCAAGAGCTTGCTCGATTCCAACCTGGCCGACGGCGAGTATATCAACGCCGAAGGCAAAGACGTCATCGTCATCGGCGGCGGCGATACCGGTACCGACTGCGTGGCGACCGCTGTGCGTCACAAAGCGAAAAGCGTCGTGCAGTTCCAATACCGCGAGAAGCCGCCTGAAACGCGCGCGGTGAGCAATCCTTGGCCGGAGTGGCCGAAGGTTTACAAGCTGGAGTACGGTCACGAGGAAGCGAAAGCCGTCCACGGACAAGATCCGCGTGAGTACCTGACGCTAAGCGAAAACTTTGTCGGCGACGAGAACGGCAACCTGACGGGGCTCAAAACCGTTAAGGTCCGCTGGAAAAGCGATGACCAGGGCCGTCTCGTGCCTGAGGAAGTGGAAGGCAGCGAGAAGGTTTATCCGGCTCAGCTGGTCTTCCTGGCCATGGGCTTTGCGGGTCCCGAGCAGAACTTGCTTGACCAGCTTGGCATTGAAAGAGACGTGCGTTCGAATGCGAAAGCGCAGTACGGCAAGTACAAGACGAACGTGGAAGGCATCTTCGCCGCAGGTGACGTACGCCGCGGACAGAGCCTGGTCGTCTGGGCCATTAACGAAGGACGGGAAGCGGCACGCGAAGTGGACCGTTTCCTGATGGGCAGCTCGAACCTTCCGTAAGGAAAAATAAAAAAGGAGCCGAACGGCTCCTTTTTGCGTGCAAGAAAGGTGGATAGGCGTGAAACGGTCCGGGAAGCGACACTACCCGTTTCCGCAGCCTTACCTGACGGAAACGATTCTTCCGTCTCCCGCAAAGCTCCCAGCGAGCCGTGCTCGGCGTCACATGACGGTGGCCAGCCCAAGCTCCATCCCCTAAGCGGCACAAACGCCCGCAAGGCAGCGTGATCAAGCTGCTTTGCGGGCGTTTGCTTTTTTACAGGCTGACGGCCTGTTTGCCGCTGTAGTCGGATATGACCTTCGGAACTTCCGTCAGGGAAGGCAGCGTGAAGAAGGCGCCTTTTGGTGTAGCGGTAATATCGACGATGTTGTACTTCCACTCCAGCTGAGCCGGAATGTGTATCGCATTGATTCCCGCCTCGATGGCCGGGAGGACGTCGGTCCGTACGGAGTTGCCGATCATCCAGGTGCGGGCGCGCTCAAACTGCTGGGTATGGATAAGAGTTTCCATAAATTCACGGGTTTTGTGCAGCGCGACGAAAATCCGTTCGCCGAAATAGCGGTGAAGCCCGGCTTCCTGGATTTTACGCATCTGGATCGTTGCGTCGCCGCCCGTGTACAGGTACAGCTCATGCCCCTGGTCCGTCAGGGACTGAAGAGTCGTGTCCATCATCGGATACGGTTCAATCGAATGTTCGTAGACGCTGTTACCGAGCTGATAAAGCCACTGTTCCTCGTCTTTCCGAGGAGTTCTTTCATAAAAATCGGAATAAAAATGATACGTTTCGATAAACGACTGCGGAAAACGCTCCGCTTTGAAGCCGTGGATTTCCACACCCGCCAAATCTATTTCAAGCTGTTTGTGTTTAATGTCTTCATCCGTAAGACGGTGACCCGCGAACCAGGTCAGCATCGTATCCACGAACTGCTGAATCACGACATTAAAATATTTGTTGCAGTGAATGAGGGTGTCATCCAGATCGAACAAAATGGTTTGTCTCATGTGCTTTCTCTCCTGGTCTCTGTAGATAGGTTTAACGATTATTATACCATGTCCGGTTTAGATAACCCAGCTTTACAAGACAACGTGATCGGCTTATGTTTATAGGATCCGAATAGTGGATTAAAAGTACGTAAAACCTAAAGATACGGCAATCCCGGCCGGCAAGGGCCGACCATGGAGTAGAGAAGGGGGAGAACCGGCCGATGCTGTGGCTTGTCATTGCGCTGCTGTTATTTATTTTCCAAATCGTCACGATCGTAGTGGTGGAATTCCGGAACCCGACCAAGACGGTCGCTTGGCTTATGATATTGTTTATCCTGCCGGTCATCGGATTTATTATGTACTATTTTCTGGCCAAAGAATACTCGCAAAGGCGCCACGTAAAGCGTAAAAACCGGCGGGTGCTCGGTGAAATGCAGCGGGAAATGCGCCGGGAGCTGGAGAACACGAAAAAAGGCCGGGATTATCCCGTCCCCAGCATTGTCAAAGAACCGCGTCTGTTCGGGCTGCTGAGCAACATTCCCAGCTCGCCGATTACCCGTAACAACGAGGTGGAAGTGCTGACCAACGCTGAGGCGGCTTACGAGTCTATGTTCGAAGCGATGGAGAATGCGAAGCACCATATTCATTTTGAGTTTTATATCGTTCGGCACGACGACACCGGTAAAAAGTTTCAGGAACTGCTTATCCGGAAAGCGCGCGAAGGCGTTAAAGTCCGCGTCATTTATGACGGAATCGGCAGTTACAAGCTTGCCTCTTCTTACATACGCGAATTGGTCGAAGCCGGAATAGATACCTACTGTTTTCTTCCGGCCTTTATCGCTTTTTTCGATAAGCGGATGAACTACCGCAATCACCGCAAAATCATTGTGGTAGACGGGACGGTCGGTTTCGTGGGCGGGATCAACATAGGAGACGAATACCTCGGGAAGCATCCGGTCCTCGGGTTTTGGAGGGATACCCACCTGAAGCTGGTAGGGGATTCCGTGTATTATTTGCAAAGTACGTTCCTGTCCGATTGGGAATTCGTATGCCGGCAGAAGCTGGTGGACACGAACTTTTTTCCCGAGCACGAGTGTGAGGGCCACAAACCCGTTCAAATCGTGGCGAGCGGCCCCGACGCCCATTGGGACTCGATTTTAGAATCCTATTTCGGGGGCATTACGACGGCAAAGAAGCGGATCTATATTACGACCCCGTACTTTATCCCCGACGCGAGTCTCATCATGGGGCTCAAAACGGCAGCCATAAGCGGCGTCGATGTGAAAATCATTTTTCCGCAAATTCCCGATTCCTGGATCGTTCATTACGCTTCGTTGTCCTATATTCATGAGCTCATGCAGACGGGGGTGAGGTTCTATCAGTACCAGCCCGGATTCGTGCATGCGAAGGTGACCATCATTGACGATTTGTTCGCTACCGTAGGGACGGCCAATATGGACATGCGCAGCTTCTACAGCAACTTCGAGCTGAACGCCATCCTGTACGACAAAGTATCGATCGAGCGGCTGGAGCATGATTTCCTGGAGGATCTGAAAAACAGCAAGCGGATCATCCTGTCGGAGTTCGAAAAACGCTCCCGCTTCCAGCGCGGCAAAGAAGTGCTGGGAAGGTTGCTGTCGCCTTTGTTTTAAGAGGCAAAGCAAATGTAACAAAGCCCTGTTTCCTTGAAAAAGCGAAGCGGGGCTTTTTGGTGCATAGATCCGGAAGCGTCACGATGTGAGCTTTGCGGACCGTTTGTAAAACAGAATCAGGAGGAGGTTGGGAGTCAGGCCGGCAAAAGCGATCAGATCCAAGAGAATCAGGGGAATGGGAATTGGAGTCATTTCCATGAGAACAAGAACCGCGGCCGCCGCAATATAAAGCAGAGTGGCAAAATAGGAATAGAAATAAGCTTTAGCCCGGATTGCCTTCATCCGTTCATCCGGTTTTTTAAGGAGCGGGGATAAATAAATGTCGCATGACATGTTCATTAGAATGCATACCACGAAGATTAGGGTGGGCCAAAAGGCAGGCTGACCGGCATCCGGCAGCGGAACCATTTTAAACAAAATGAACATCAGAAACAGCAAACCGAGCAGCATGAACGTCCTGCCTCTCAATACCTCTTTAAAGTTCAAGGCACTCATCGCCTCCCTATAAAATTTTATAAATCAATAAACCGCACTTTTACAATCCATAAATGTAATTTAATGGTTGTTGTTAGTTTACCTCATATATGCAGTCATTGGAAAAGAAATTTTAGAACTTTACAGAATTCATGCTAAAAAGACCTCCCACTGGAAAGTGAAAGATCTTACTGGGGCTAAGGGGCGGGCCATGCTACTCCAGATGAGACAAAACGGCATCGAGGTTCTGAGGAGGCACCTTCTCGATCAGATCGCCCATCTTTTTGATCCGTTCCACGATGACGTGAAGGGTAAAATCTCTCGGATCGCAGCGGCGCTCGACTTCCTCCCAAAGCAGCGGGGTGGAGACAGTTCCGTGGATTTTGGCCCTCGGCGTGTAGGGAGCGGAAAGCGTTTTGCCGTACCAGTGCTGCAGGTAGTCGAAGTAAATGAGATCGCCGCGGTTCTTTTTAAGGCGCTCAATCGTAAACAGCTTCGGATATTTTTTAACGACGAAGGAGCCGATAAAATAGCCGATTTTGCGAAGCTGCTCGAAAGTGTACCCGTGCTGGATGGGCACGTAAATTTGCACGCCGGTCGCTCCGGACGTTTTGGGCACGGACTGGATATGAAGGGAATCGAGCACCTCTCCGATCAGGTGAGCCGCTTCCATAATCCGCGGTTCGACTTCCAGGCTGGGGTCGATATCAATGAGCCACTCGGCCGGCAGTGTCTCCCCGATGCGGTGGAACGAGGGATGAAATTCCAGACAGGCCAAGTTGCCGAGCCAGATCAGCGTCGGAAGCGAATCCAGATTGACGTACCGGATGCCGTCCAGCGGAGCGAGATTCACGAAATTCGGAACGGGCTCCGGGGTATTTTTCTGGTAAAACGATTTGTCGTGAATGCCGTGAGGAAAACGGATCGTCGTCAAATGCCGGTCCCGGCAGTAGCGCAGCAAATAGGGGGACAGCTCAATCAGCTTTTGGAGGAAATCAAGCTTCGTAATTCCCGCCTCAGGCCAGAGAGGCTTCTCGGGGTTCGTGATGGTCAGTTCCTGCCCTTCGACCATGATTGTGCCTTGCGTTTTTTTGTACCCTGCGGGCATCCTGTGCACTCCTTCCGGACGTACAAGCATTTATACCCATTGTGGACGAAAAAGAGCCGGGCTATTCTTCGCGGCAGCGCCGTCTTTCCGGAGGAGGCCGAAGAACAAGGCCCTAAGCGGGATTCCGCGTGGAGCTTTTGGCAATAATGGAACATAAAAAGTACCGGAAGCGAGGCACCTTACATGAATCTACCACCGGTTGTTCCATTCGAGCCGGTTTCCACGGATCGGGCGCCTTCGGGCGAGGAATGGATTGCCCAGTTCAAATGGGACGGGGTCCGCGTGCTAACCTACTATGACGGAACGGGCGTGCAGCTGTTTAACCGGAAGCTCAACGAAAGAACGCTCCAGTACCCGGAGTATCAGGCCGTCACGGGTTATTGCCAAGCGAGGAATGTCATCCTGGACGGGGAAATCATCGCGCTGGAAAACGGGAAACCTTCCTTTCATCAAGTCATGAAAAGGGACGGCCTGCGAAGCGGCAAATCCCTGGCGGGCTCGGTACAGAAGGTACCGGTCGTGTACATGCTGTTTGACATTTTGTATTGTAACGACGAATGGGTCATCGACAAGCCGCTTTCGGAAAGGCAGGCGCTTCTTGAAGAACTGATCATCCCGGATGACCGGGTCCAAATCGTCCAAAGCTTCACGCAGACGGAAGAACTGTTCGGCATTGCCCGGGCGCACGGTCTGGAAGGAGTCGTGTACAAGGACTTGGGAAGCACTTACGCGCTCAAAGGCAAAGATCACCGCTGGCGCAAGCATAAAAACTATCTGGACGTGAACGCCGTTATCGGCGGAGTGACGTACCGGTCAGGGGTCGTGAATGCGATTCTGCTCGGTCTGTATAACGAAGAGGGGCGGCTTGTGTACATCGGACACGCGGGGACAGGCAAGCTGAGCCGCCAGGATTGGATCGACCTGACGGCTTTAACGAAGCCTCTTATCGTGCCGGACAGGCCGTTTATCAACGAACCGGAACGGAGCAGGGAGGCCGCCTGGCTGCAGCCGCGGCTTACCGTGAAGATCCGGTTCATGGAATGGACCCGGTATCTGACCCTGAGGCAGCCGAGTATCCAGGCTTTTCTATCCGTCGCTCCCGAGGAATGTACCTTTTTGCGCGAAAAGTGAAGACAGTCTGAAAACAGCCCGAAAAAAACGAGCCTCCGATGCCGGGGCTCGTTTCTGCTGTCGTTTTCTTGAAGAAGGCGTCCTCAGGATACCGTTTCCTTCGCCTTCTCTTTCGGCTTCCGCGGTTTGGCCGCGGCTTTGGGCTTCGCTTTGGCCTTGGCGTCCGACTTGTCCGCCGCCACGGGTTTGACCGCTTCGAGGCTCGCTTGCAGCGCGGACATCAGGTCGATCACGTTGGTGCGTTTCTGTTCCGGAGCGACCTGGACCTCTTCGCCGGCCACTTTCTGCTGGATCGCTTCCATCAGCGCGCTGCGGTATTCGTCCTGGTATTTCTCCGGCTCGAACGGAGTGGACAGCTGTTCGATCAGCATTTTGGCCATCGTAAGCTCTTTGTCATTCACGTTCGAGGCTTCCGGAAGATTGGGGACCTGACTGATCGCGCGAATCTCGTCCGGGTAGAAAATCGTTTCCAGAGCGATGCAGTTATCGATTACCCGGACGGCGGCCAGACTGCTTTTGGAACGGATGGAAATGGTGGCGATCCCGATTTTGCCGGTCTGCTTAATGGATTCCAGCAGCAAGTTATAGGCGTTGGCACCCGTATCTCCCGGGGAGAGGTAATACGTCTTCTGAAAATAAATCGGGTCGATGTCGGTCAAGTTGACAAAATCCAAGATTTTAATTTCTTTAGTCGCTTCACCGGATATTTTCTCCAGTTCTTCTTTCTCAAAAAGAACGAAGCGGCCAGGCTCGTATTCATAGCCCTTCGTGATTTCCGCCCACTCGACTTCCGTGTCGCAGGTGGTGCATTTTCTTACGTAAGAAAGCGGGGTGGTGCAGCGTTTATGAATGTAACGCATGGAGATGTCTTTCTCTTCCGTAGCCGAGAACATTTTGACGGGAACGTGCACCAGACCGAAGCTGATGGCGCCTTTCCAGACCGTATGCATGAAGGAAAACCTCCTGGGGAGCCCGCGTAACGGGTTTATTTTATTGAATCCGCATGGGACCGGCGGCTCTGTGACCAAACTTCTTTTTAGCATCAGTATGTCCAAAAAATTCGCCGGATATGAATGCTTTTGGCGGATTTGTGCCACGCTAACCGGAGCCAGGTTTACTCCGGGGAGTGGAGGTGAATGAAATGGGAGACGACAAGCGGCAAAAAGAAGTCAAAGACGGCACCCATCAAGGCCGGGACGACTATTACATGGACATCGACCGGATGATCAATGAAGGGCTCGGGGGCGGCCAGGTTACGGTTCATAACGGTCTGATTGAGGAGTCCACCACGGATACGATGGGATACCCCGAATCCGTAATAGAGGATGAGGACTTGTAAGGACGGCGCCTGCATGAAGGAAAGCACATGCAGGCGCTTTTTTTGTTGGGCCGGGGAAGGAGCCGGAAGAGCGCCCGCGCCTTGCCGCAGCACGCATATCCCGGTTGCTAGAGGGAGGATAGAGGGCTATAATAGGAGGCAAACCAAACCGGAGGAGCGGCATCTATGCAGCATGACGAATTCGGCCTGATCCGCCTGCTGACGGGGGACAGACAACAGGCGGACGGAATGCGTTCGCAAGGAGTGGTGGTCGGCATCGGTGACGATGCGGCCGTTACCGCTTTGTCTCCCGGCATGCAGCTTGTCGCCTCTTGCGACACGATGACCGAAGGGATTCATTTCCTGCCTGTAACGATGCGGGATGAGGACATCGGATTCAAGGCGATGGCTTCGAATATCAGCGACATGGCCGCGATGGGCGCGAAGGCGCGTTATGCGCTTGTCGCGCTGTCTTTGCCGAAGGATGCCGACACGGAACAGATCCGGCGCATTTACGCCGGATTGTATGAGTGCGCGGACTTGTTCGGAGTGGCCGTCATCGGCGGCGACACGACGTCCACGCGCGGCGGAATCGTGCTGACCGTCACGATTCTGGGCGAAGTCCCCGCAGGCCGGGCGCTGCTGCGCAGCGGCGCGAAGCCGGGCGACGCCGTCTTCGTGACGGGGCCGCTCGGCGGCTCGGCCGCGGGGCTGAGCTACCTCCTGCACCGCGGCACGGACGCGGATCATTGGGGCGAGCTGCCCGCGGAGGCCGCGGAGCTCGTCCGCGCCCACACCCGGCCTCTGCCGCAGGCTGCGGCCGGGGAGCTGCTACAGCGCACGGGCTTGTGCCGGGCGCTGAACGACATCAGCGACGGGCTCGCGAGCGAAGCCGGCGAAATCGCCGAGGCTTCGGGAGTCGGGCTCCTCATCGCGGAGGAAAAGCTGCCGCTGGCGGAAGGGCTTCGCGCCTGCGCGGAGAAGCTGGCCGCCGACCCGCTGGAGTGGGTGCTGTACGGCGGCGAGGACTACCAGCTTCTGGGCACGGCCGCAGAAGCGGATCTGGCAGCCCTGCGCGAGGCGTTCGCGGGCGAGGGGCTGCCCTTGCACGTCATCGGACGTGTGACGGCCGCGGATGAAGGGGTGCGGCTGCAGCGCCCGGACGGGACGGTGCAGCCGCTGCCGAAGCGGGGCTACAATCACTTTGCTGCGAAATGAGAGGAAGCGACGGAAATGGCTTACCAATATAAAGCCGCAGACGAACGGGACACGGAAGCTTTGGCAGCCCAGCTTGCCATGTTTGCCGGTCCCGGCGCCGTAATCGCGCTGGACGGCGATCTTGGCGCGGGCAAAACGCGTTTTTCGCAGGCGGTGGCTAAATTTATCGGGGTGCAGGGCGTTGTCAACTCCCCGACTTTTACGCTGATTAAAGAATACGAGGGACGAGAGTTCCCTCTCTATCATATGGACGTTTACCGGATTTCATTGGAAGAAGCCGAGGATTTGGGGCTGGACGAATATTTTTACGGGGAAGGTCTGACTTTGATTGAATGGGCGAGTCTGGTGGAGGAGCTTTTGCCGCCGAACCGGCTTGAAATTTATATCGAGCACAGCGGGGGAGACGAGCGGGTGTTCCGCTTGAATCCGTCCGGACAGCCTTACGAGAGCTGGTGCGCAAATTTGAAAGAGAACGGATGGTTGGTATGAGCAGCGGGAACGGAAATAATACGCAGGAGCGGGAAAAGGTGAAGGACTCTCCGCTTGCCGGGGATAGTGAAGGTCGTGAAAGCAGCCGGTCCGGATTCGACGGAAACGGGTATGTGCTTGCACTGGATACGTCCACGGCTTCGCTGGCCGTTGCCCTGCTTCAGGACGGCCGCGTAGTCGCCGAAAAGCACACGATCGTGGAGCGCAATCATTCCATTCACCTCATGCCTCATTTGCAGGAGCTGCTTGCTTCCCGCGGCATCCGGCCGAACGACCTTAGCGCCGTCGTGGCGGGCCAGGGGCCGGGTTCCTATACCGGCGTACGGATTGCGGTTACCGCAGCGAAAACGTTCGCCTGGTCGCTCGGCATTCCGGCTGCGGCCGTCTCCAGTCTGGAGGCGCTGGCGCTGGGTGCGCGGACGGCTTTGCTCGCAGAACCGGCGGATGCCGGTTCGGACGGTGCCGTGCGCTGGTTCGTGCCCCTGATGAATGCCCGGCGGGGACAGGCATTTACCGCGCTTTATGCATCGGCCGGGAATGAACCGGCCGTTGAGCTTTTGGGCGCTGAAGACATCAGCGGTGCGGCGTCGCCGGATAACACCGGCAGATGGACCCGCCTTCAGCCGGACGGCATCCGCCTCGTGGCGGATTTTACGCGGCACGTTGGAGACGCTGCGGCGGGAACCGAAGCCGCCGGGACGACGGGGGTGCAGTCCGTAGGCAACGCCGGAACTTTTGCCGTGCCTTCCGGATTTGCAAAACCCCAGGAAATCGTTTTCGTCGGCGAGACTTCTTTTTTTGAAGAAACGATCGGGCAGGCCTCGGCTGAACTGAACATCCCTGTGCGTGTTCTTCCGTACGATTTGACGGCGGCCGAAGTGGGTCTGCTTGGCTTGTCCCGCTTAAAACGCGGGGAAACGATAGACAAGTATACGTTCGTTCCGAACTATACGCAGCTTACGGAAGCTGAAGTGAATCTGATGGCTAAGGCCAAATCCTGACGGAAAGGGGAGGGGCTCTTTGGACGAACGAAGATGGGAGCAGCCTGTTTCAACCCCGATTTTCCGTGTAATGAGGCTGGACGACATCCCCCACATTTGCGAAATCGAGCAGGAAGCCTTTACGACACCCTGGTCGGCGGGAGCTTTTCACAACGAGCTGACGAGCAATCATTTTGCCCATTATACGGTCATGATGGTAGACGGGGTCATTGCGGGGTACGGGGGCATGTGGCTCATTATGGATGAGGCCCATGTAACCAACATCGCGATATCCGGCCGGTTCCGCGGCCGCAAGCTGGGCGTTTCGCTCGTCCACCAGCTGCAATCCAAGGCAAGATCGCTGGGGGCGGTCCGCATGACCCTGGAGGTCCGCGCGTCGAATTACGTGGCTCAGCGCCTCTACGACAAAATGGGCTTCCGGTACGTCGGCGTCCGCAAAGGCTATTACACCGACAATAACGAAGACGCGATCATTATGTGGGCGGATTTGCCCGACACGAATCAACCCGCCTAAAGCGGCGGCAGCGTCCTGTTCGCATTCGATAAAAGGGAATGAAAAAAAAGTCATGAACACTACAAAGCCTGTGTACATTCTGGCCATTGAAACAAGCTGCGACGAGACGTCCGCAGCCGTGATAGAGAACGGGACCGTTATCCGGTCCAACGTGGTTTCAAGCCAGATCGAAACCCACCGGCGCTTCGGCGGCGTTGTGCCCGAAATCGCATCCCGCCAGCATGTCGAGAGCATTACTTGGATTTTGCAGGAAGCGCTCGATCAGGCGGGCCTTGCGATGAAAGACATGTCCGCTATTGCGGTCACCCAAGGGCCCGGTCTGGTCGGCTCGCTGCTTGTCGGCGTAGTGGCGGCCAAAGCGCTGGCTTTCTCGCTCGGCCTGCCTCTGATCGGCGTGCATCATATTGCCGGGCATATTTATGCGAATCAGCTTGTCCACAAGCTGGAATATCCGCTGATTTCGCTTGTCGTCTCCGGCGGGCACACCGAACTTGTGTATATGGAGAGCGAAGGAAGCTTCAAGATCATCGGACAGACGCGTGACGACGCGGCCGGGGAGGCGTACGACAAAGTGGCGCGCGCCTTGAAACTGCCTTACCCGGGAGGTCCTCATATTGACCGCCTCGCCCAGGAAGCGGACGGGGAAATTCCGATGCCCCGTGCCTGGCTGGACGACTCCTACGATTTCAGCTTCAGCGGTTTGAAATCTGCGGTGCTTAACGTCCTTAACCAGTCGCGTATGCGCGGAGAGGAGCCGGTGGCGGCCCATGTCGCCAAAGGCTTCCAGTCCTCCGTGGTGGACGTGCTGGTGGAGAAAGCCGCACGGGCCGTCCGGGAATACGGCGCCAAGCAGCTTCTGCTCGCGGGAGGAGTGGCGGCTAACCGCGGACTGCGCGAAGAGCTGACGAAGCGCTGCGCGGAGCTTGGCGTGCCTCTGCTGCTGCCGCCGATGGATCTCTGCTCCGACAATGCCGCCATGATCGGCGCCGCGGCTTTCCTGAAATGGAACCGCGGGGATATCACGGGGCCGGAGTTTAAGGCGGAGCCGGTGCTGAGCCTGGAGAAGTGGGGATACTGATTGCCGAAAGTAATAAAAGATTGAAAAACCAGTCTTAAAAACGATACACGTTTTTAAGACTGGTTTTTTTTGTGAAAAAATGCAGCTATACTATTTCATAAAAGGTAGAGGAAGGGGAAATGTTGTTTGAATTTAAACGGCAGATATGATTATGCTTTTTATCCGGTTGAACCGCGCGAAGACGTGCTTCGCATTGTTTACAATTGCCAGTGCAATAATGGTAGGTTGTACAGCTGAAAGACCGGATGACGGCCAACCTCCACATTCACCAAAAGCTATTTCGACACCCTCAAGTAAAGAAAAAACAGCTCAGGATGACTATATCAACCTAACAAACACGGAATACGTAAACGGTGTGGATTCGAAAGACGGGATGGTCATGAAAATTTACTCGTATGGGATTGCGGATAAGAAGTTGACTAACGCCGGCAATCTTCCTTATACGTCCCAATCACCCCTCTCTTTTCTTTCTTTAACCGATGGCTCGATCTACTACCCGGCTTCTTCAAATACGCAAAAAGGTGATCAATTAACGGTTTATCGTTTATCAACCGCTGCGACCGAACAACTATCTTCCAATTTGTTTGCCATCAATTTTATTTTGCCGACTCCCGACAATCGATCTTTGGTACTTCTGGCTGTAAAGAACGGGGAACGAATGCTAAAAACCATGTTTTACGATAAAGAGAGTAAAAAATTGACCGTTCTGGACGATGACGATCAAAATACCCAGAACTCGAGAATCTCTGTTAATCCGGAGACCAACAAGACCTACGTAGTCCGATTCTCGGACGAAGAGGACCGAAACAATCTTTTGTCTGCAAATCAGTCCCAAACCCCCATGACTGCATCCAAGCGAACCATCTTCGAGATCGATAACGTAACAAAGGAAACGAAGAAAGTCATTGAACTGGAAAAAGAGGATGTACTCACTCTATCTGCGCGGGGAGATAAACTTTTTTTGGCTACTTCTCCTTATTTTAATAAAGAACCGTTGGATTACAGTATGCTCGATTTAAAATCGGGAAAAAGAGAAAAGCTGGATTTGCAGGTAAAAGCGCGAAGCGGTGCTTTTCTCAGCCAAGAGGCGAAAGGAATTTATCTGCTCGGTTCCAGTAGTACGGACGAATCGAAATCGGCCAGAGGGATTTATTATTATGATTTTGGAAGCAAGAAAATGGACGAAATTTTCATTCAAAAGGCAGGGTTTATCAATCAATTTATGCTATTTTCCAAGTAACCCGAGGGTAGACACTCGGGAATGACGTGAAGATGCCGAACAAACAAAGACAACTTCCGGGAAGCTTTAAGCTACCGGGGCTGTCTTTGTTTGTTTTTTACGCAGGAGAGAAAACTACGGCAACGGGCGGGTTCCCTTAATGAATTTTTTCCGCTTTCGCTTAAAATTTTGAACATTTTGACATTTTGTATTGACTTTGCGTTTTTGCGCATATTATAATCACAACAAGTTCAAAACGTACACGCAACGAACGGGAAAAGTAAGGTCATTCATGTCGCACAGAGAGCTGCGGGTTGGTGCAACGCAGCCGAATGAACCCTGAACTCGCCCGGGAGCGGTAAAACTGAACAACGCCGGCAAGCCGTCCTGAACCCGTGAGACAGATGTCCCATGGTCGGGTCAGAAGTCTTCGAAGCACCCGGCGAAGTAAGTTTTAACGGCTGGCCCCCGTGATCGGGCAGCGATTGGAACGTCCCGGTATCCGGATACCGGCCGACCTGTTTCCGAAAGCATCGAGTGGATTCGCCTTACGGCGGGTCAATGAGAGTGGTAACGCGGAAGGCTAACGGCCTGTCGTCTCTTAAGTTAGAGACGGCAGGTCTTTTTTGCATCCTCTTCAGCAGAAGGAAATGAACAGACAGCATCGATAAACAAACAACAGTGAGATAGATGGGCATAGGCTAAGCAAGGCGGAACGGTGGTGACCACCGGTCGATCATACAAGCGAAACAAGAACGGGGCGGGCACAGCCTGCGATCACCGCAAATATAACCGAGCGGACATTCAGGCAGGAGCGGTTGTCCGGGAAACATCGAACAACATGCATATCCAAAAAGGCAATGAACAAGAGTAGTACGATCCGGTAACGGTACAGAGAGCTGCGGGAAGGTGCGACGCAGTCCGTAAGGGATCTGAACTCGCTTGGGAGCCGGGAGCCGAACGTTACGAATGCCGTATGAGCGGCCGTGACTCAAGCTTACAAACGGTTGGCCTCCGTTAACGGGCGCGCAGCGAATGTTAAGCTTCCATCCCTTCCGCATTCGCTGCCGTAAGCGGACTTTCCCGTGGGGAAGGTCAACAAGAGTGGTACCGCGCCGGCACAGCCGTCGTCTCTTTCTGGAGACGGCGGCTTTTTTGCATGCTCGGGGCGGCTGAGAAAGGCTGTCACGAAAACTTTCAACCGGAGTTTTAAATAAACCCGAAACGGGTAATCAGGAGGATAACGAAAATGACAAAACGGCAAATTAAAATTTTTGATACGACTTTGAGAGACGGCGAGCAGGCACCGGGATGTTCCTTATATCCGGAAGAAAAGGTCCGCATCGCGCGCCAGCTTGTGAAAATGGGCGTGGATACGATCGAGCCGGGCTTCCCGATCTCTAGTCCCGGCGATTTCGCCGCCGTGCAGCAGATTTCCCGTGAGCTGCAAGGGGTGGAAATCTGCGGCTTCGCGCGTGCGGTCAAGATCGACATCGACGCGGCGGTGAAGGCGACTCAGGACGCGGCTTTGCGGCGCATCCACATGTTTATCTCCTCGTCGGATATTCATCTCGACTTCCAGCTGCGCAAATCGCGCGAGCAGGTGCTGGCGGAAGCGCGCCAGATGGTTGCCTACGCGAAGCAGTTCTGCGAGCGGATCGAATTCACGGCCATGGATTCCAGCCGCACGGGCCGGGAGTATTTGTATGAGCTGGTGGAAGCGGTCATCGCCGAGGGCGCGACGATCATCAACCTGCCGGATACCGTCGGTTACGCGATGCCGGAAGATTACGGCAAAATGTTCTCGGATGTACGGAAGCATGCGAGGGGCGCCGACAAAGTGGAATTCAGCACCCACTGCCACAACGACCTGGGGCTTGCGGTTGCGAACAGCCTGGCGGCCATCCGCAACGGGGCGAACTATGTGGAAGTATCCGTGAACGGCATCGGAGAGCGGGCGGGCAACTGCTCCCTGGAAGAGATCGTTATGGCGATCGAGACGCACAAAGACACGCTGAACATGGAAACCGGCATCGCTCTGGAGGAAATCTACAATACGTCGACGATGGTCAGCCGGATGATGAATATGCCGATCGCGTTCAACAAGCCGGTCGTCGGCCGCAATGCCTTCCAGCACGAGTCGGGCATCCATCAGGACGGTTTGCTGAAAAACCGCAATACCTACGAAATCATGGAGCCTGAAAAGCTTGGCATTCCGCGTTCGATGATCATTCTGGGCAAGCATTCCGGACGCCACGCTTTGAAGCACCGGATCGGCCAGTACGGTGTCGATCTGGACGCCCGGTCCTTAGAAGAAGTGTACGCACGCTTCAAGGACATGGCCGACGAGCAGAAGCACGTCACGGACGACGAGCTGATGAGTCTGGTCGGTGACGCGGGGGCTTCCGCGGCGGAGCGCTTCTCGCTGGTACAGCTTCAAGTCGTCAGCTCCAGCGACCGCAGCCGCGTGGCATCGGCGACCATCCGCGATAACGAGAGCGGCGCAGAGGCGACCTGGTCGGGCACCGGCGACGGACCGATCGAAGCGATCGTCAACTGCATCCGTCAAGCGATTCCGATGGATGTGACGTTCGCCGATCTGGAGCTGTACTCCTTGTCCGCCAGCGAAAAGGCGACCGGCGAAGCGACCGTGACGGTATCCTGCGGGACGCAGACCTACAAAAGCTCCGGCTTGGATGTCGACATTCTGTTCGCGGCCGCCAAAGCTTTCCTGTCGGCCTGCAACCAGGCCGTGCGGGCCAACCCGAGTGCTTCACAAGGTGTAACCTTAATGGCTTAAATTATTAACAGGATGATGTGAAGAACTTATTCACACCCCCTGTGGATAATGTGCATAACTTGAAAAACCCCGTATTTTTCAGGCTTCCGCTTTTTGTTCCTTTTCCGTATAACTCTCGGATAACATTTTCAACAGAATCTGTGGATAATGTGGATAAATCTGTTTATAAGTGCTTAAAGCGCCGAAAATCCGGCGCTTTTTTATATTTTGACTGTGGATGAAAATGTGGATAAAAAACGTGGTTCGGCCGTGGAAAAAAAGGTGTATATAAAAGGAAAAACCGATTCGCAGGGAGTGAGCCTGAATGAATAAAGAAGCCTTTTATCACGGAACGAGAAGCAACTGGGCTTATGCGTATGATAACCAAACGATTCATTTGAGAGTCCGTACACAAAGGGATGACGTGGAAGAAATCACGGTGATCGCCAGCGATAAATACGATTGGGACACTTTTTATCAGGAAATATCCATGACTAATACCGCTTCGGATTCGCTGTTCGATTACTGGGAGGCGGAAGTCGTGCCCGACTACAAACGCCTGTCCTACTGCTTCAGGCTTAGTGCAGGAAGCGAGCGGCTGTGGATGACGGAAACGGGTATTCATTCCGAACAGCCTCATCCGCCCGGCGGCTATTACGCATTCCCGTATATTCATGAAATCGACCTTTTCAGTCCCCCGGCCTGGGCCAAGGATGCGATCTTTTATCAGATCTTCCCGGAGCGCTTTGCCAACGGAGATCCGGGGAACGATCCCGAAGGCGTACAGCCGTGGGGCGGAAAGCCGGAGCGCGAGAACTTTTTCGGCGGGGACCTGCAGGGGGTGCTCGATCATCTCGACTATCTCGTGGATCTGGGCATCAATGCGATCTATTTCACCCCGGTATTCAAGTCTCCTTCGAACCACAAGTACGATACGCTGGACTACACGCAGGTAGACCCTCATTTCGGCGATAACGCTCTGCTGAAGAAAGTGGTCGCGACCTGCCACGAGCGCGGAATCCGGGTCATGCTGGATGCGGTTTTCAACCACAGCGCACTGGAGTTTCCGGCTTTTCAGGATGTGAAGGAGAAAGGGGAGGAGTCCGCCTTTGCCGACTGGTTCCATATCAACGAATATCCGATTGCCGTAAAAAACGGAATTCCCACTTACGATACATTCGGTTTTTTCGAAGGCATGCCGAAGTTCAATACAGCCAACCCCGAAGTGAGAAAGTATCTGCTCGACGTAGCCAAGTACTGGATCGAGGAGATCGGAATCGACGGCTGGCGGCTGGATGTCGCCGATGAAATCGACCACCGCTTCTGGCGTGAATTCAGGCAGGTGGTCAAGGCGGCCAATCCGGAAGCTTACATTGTCGGGGAGGTATGGAACGACTCCTTGATGTGGCTGCTGGGCGACCAGTTCGATTCCGTCATGAACTATCCGTTCTCGGACAAAGTACTGGAGTTCTTCTCGGGGCCGGGCATGGACGGCCACTCCTTCGCGAGCAGCATGGGTTTCCTGCTCATGCGGTATCCGAAACAGGCCAACGAGGTCGTCTTCAACCTGCTGTGCAGCCACGACACTCCGCGTGTATTGACGAGAGTAGGCGGCGACAAAAGAAGACTGAAGCTGTGCGTGGTCTTCCTGATGACGTACATGGGGACGCCGTGTATTTTTTACGGGGACGAAGTGGGGCTTCAAGGAGAAGGCGACCCGGATTGCCGCCAGTGCATGGAATGGCATCCCGATATGCAGGACCGCGAGCTGCTGGATTTCTATAAGCTTCTGATCCATCTCCGCAAGGAAAACCGGGCGCTGCGTGAAGGGAGTTTCCGGTTTCTGAAAGCGGACCACGGCGATCCCTGCATCATTTACGAGCGGATCGACGCCCATACGCATTTTACGATCTGGATGAACAATACCGAGGAGCGGGTTACGCTGCAGCATCCTATGGTGGCGGAAGATTGGCGCGATGCGCTGTCGCAGGAAGAAGTCAAACCGGTGGACGGCGTGATGCATATCGAGCTGGAGGAGCTGGGCTACAGAATTTTATATAGATCGTTAAAAAAATAGTCGAATGTTGTCGATATAGTTCCTATCTAATTATTTGGGGGGAACTATGAAATACTTAAAACGAAGCGTGACGGCGAAAATGATCACGATGATGGCAGCACTGGTGGTGGTTCTTTGCGCGTTGATCATGACCTTGACTTATTTGCAGCAGAGAGGCGATTACTACAGCCGACTCAAATCGATTGAGCGGGTCGTAGAATTGGGATGGGAGCAGCAGCTTCCTTTCCTTACAAAAGCAATGGATCAGATGAAAAGCACGGGGAAACCGGACGCCGCGGCAGCCGAGCTGGAAGCGATTCGCACGATGATGGAGCATTATGTAAAAGACGGAGATATGTCCAACGTCGCTCTATACTATCCGGAGGAAAAGACGGCGGACGGCAAGACGGCTCTGACCGTTGTCGCGGCCAATGAGACACTGGATAAGGCGGGGCTCAAGCCATTGACGGACTACACCTTCTCCGATCAGTACACCCAAGCTTTCGAAACGGTTAAAAAGACCGGAGGCCAGGGCGTAACGTCGGTATATACCGATCAGGCGGGGGAATGGGTGACCATTCTGAGCCCGGTTACGGACGAGGCCGGCAAAACAATGGCTTATGTCGCCATCGACTTTGACTACGGCACGCTATCCTGGGATTTGAACAAAAGGCTGCTGATGAGCTTGGCTTTTTACGTGGGCGTTGCTCTGCTGTTCGCCTGGCTTCTGGGTATATTCTCCCGCAGAATTCTCAAGCCCATCGGGGAGCTTTCCCGCCTGTCGCTGGAAGTGGCGGAAGGAAATCTGGCCGTGGCCATTCCGGTCCGCAGCGAAGACGAGTTCGGAACTCTGGCCCGGAATTTCAACGCGATGACGGCGAGCATCCACAGCCTTATTCTGGGCATCCGGGAGTCTTCCGACCAGGTGAGTCATGCCGCGGAGGTGCTGGATACCAACGCGAAACAGACGACGCAGGCCACGCATCAAATCGCGACGGCAATCGAGCAGGTAGCGTCCGGAGCGGAACGCCAGCTGCAGAGCACGCAGGAAAGCTCGAACGCCATGGAAGAGATGGCGACGGGTATCCAGCGGATTGCCGAATCCGCGGGTTATGCGGCGCAATCCTCGGAATCCGCTTCCGAAGAGGCGGCCCGGGGCAACGGGATGATTCAGCACAATGTGAAGCAGATGAGCCGGATGAACGATACGGTGCAGCGTTCCGTGGAATCGATCAACCAGCTTGCGCAGCTGTCCGAGGAAATCGGCGGCATTACGGCGCTGATCTCGGATATTGCGAACCAGACGAATCTGCTGGCGCTGAATGCGGCTATCGAGGCTGCACGCGCAGGGGAACACGGACGCGGCTTCTCGGTCGTATCCGATGAAATCCGCAAGCTTGCCGAGCAGTCCAGGCAGTCCTCGGACAAAATCGCCGAGCTGGTCGTCACGATCCGCGCCGGTACGGGTCAGGCCGTGGGCACGATGAGCCAGACGGCCGAAGAAGTGACGGAGATGACCAAGTTCGTTTCCGAGAGCGGGGAAGCCTTCCAGCGCATCGTGAATCATATGGACGAGCTTGCGAAGCAGATACTGGAGGTTTCTTCGTCCTCCCAGCAGATGTCCGCCGGAACGGAAGAAGTAGCCGCGTCCATCTCGGAGCTGTCTCATATGAACCAGCAGACCGTGGAAAGCTCCCAGACCGTCGCCGCTTCTTCGGAAGAGCAGCTCGCTTCCATGGAGGATATTTCCGCTTCGGCCGGTGCGCTGAGCGATATGTCCCGGGAGCTTAAGCAGAGCATCAGCCGCTTTAAGCTGTAATCGGCGAAATTCCGAACGACAGGAGGCCCTAGAGGGCCTGTCGTCCGGTCCGTCGGACTAACCAGGCTAAGCTGATTATTCCGCTCCGGTTAGCCTGATTATCGCTTGAAGCGGGATAACCGCAGGTATAACAAAAAGAGGCCCGTCAGGCCTCTTTTTTTGCGTTTATTTTGTCGGGCTGGGCTGATTTCAGCCCACAAGAGTCTCCCACTCCTCGTAACACGCTTGCAGGCTTCCTTTTTTCTGCTCGATGAGGGCGTTCTTCTCCTGGACAAGCACATAATCGTTGTAGACCGCCGGATCGGCCAGCTCCTCCTCCAGAGCGGTCACTTCCTCTTCCAGCCGGGCGATATCCTGCTCGAGCTGCTCGATCCGCCGCTGGCGGTTGCGCTCTTCCCGCTTGGCCTGCTTGTCCGCTTCGTAAGACGAAGGTTTATCCGCCTGCTGCGCCGTGGAAGACGCCGAGGAGGCCTTGGCCTTGCTGTCGCGGGCCGCCTGTTCACGGGCGCGTTCGGCTTCCATTTCGGCGAGCTCCGCTTTTTTCTCGAGATAATCGTCGTAATTGCCGAGATAATGAGTCACGCCGTGGCGTTCCAGTTCCAGCATGCTTTCCGCCATTTTGTTCAGGAAATAACGGTCATGGGAAATGAAGAGCAAGGTGCCTTCGTAATCGAGCAGAGCCGATTCGAGCACTTCCTTGCTGTACAAGTCCAGATGGTTGGTCGGCTCATCGAGGATGAGCATATTCGCATTAAGCAGCATAAGCTTGGCGAGCGCTACGCGCGCCTTCTCACCGCCGCTTAGGGACGCGATTTTTTTGAACACGTCCTCGCCGCTGAAAAGAAAATTGCCGAGCACGGAGCGGATGCGCGCTTCTTCTATAGTAGGGAACGTGTCCCAGACCTCTTCCAGGATCGTTTTCTGCGGGTTCAGGGTCGTTTGTTCCTGATCGTAGTAGCCGATCTTGACGTTGGTTCCCCAGCGGATGGCGCCGGTATCGGGGGACAGCTTGCCGATCAGGGTTTTCAGCAGGGTCGTCTTGCCGATACCGTTCGGGCCGATCAGGGCGGCCGTTTCGCCGCGCCTCAGCTCGAAAGAGACGGAATCGAGAAGGCGTTTGCCTTCTCCCACGGACAGCGCCAGATCCTTCACCTGCAAAACCTCCTTGCCGGAGGTCTGATCGATCTGGAAGGAGAAGCTGGCGCGCTTGAGATCGCCGAGAGGCTTATCGATCCGTTCCATCCGCTCCAGCGCTTTGCGGCGGCTCTGCGCGCGCTTGGTCGTCGTGGCGCGGACGATATTTTTCTGCACGAAGTCCTCCATGCGGGCAATCTCTTCCTGCTGCTTCTCAAACTGCTTCATGCGGATTTCATAGTCCGCTTCCTTCAGTTCGACGAAGCGGGAATAGTTGCCCGTGTAGCGCTTGGACGACGTGCGCTCGATTTCGTAGATCGCCGTAACGAGCGAGTCGAGGAAATAGCGGTCGTGGGATACGACCAGAATAGCGCCGGGATACCCGCGCAGGTAGGACTCCAGCCACGTCAGCGTGCGGATGTCCAGATGGTTGGTCGGCTCGTCGAGAAGAAGCAGGTCCGGCTCTTCCAGGAGCATTTTGGCCAGGGCGAGACGGGTTTTCTGCCCGCCGCTGAGCGTCTGGATCAGCGTATCGGGGGGGAACTCCCCAAACCCCATACCGTGCAGGATGCCGCGTATTCTGGCTTCGATTTCGTAACCGCCCCGCTCACGGAACCACTCGGATCTGGCGGAATACCGGTTCATCGTGTCCTCGTACGCCTTGGCGTTATCGATCAGCTTCGGATCCGCCATCTGCCGTTCCAGCTCGCGCAGCTCTCTCTCGACGGCATAAAGCGCCGTAAAGACCGTGCGCATTTCCTCGATGATCGTTTTGTCCGTCTGCAGACCGCCATTCTGTCGGAGATAGCCGATCCGGGTTTCTTTGGCTTTAAAAATGTCGCCTTCATCATAAGAAAGGTCGCCTGCAATAATTTGCAGCAGAGTCGACTTGCCGGCTCCGTTCACACCGACCAGTCCGATTCTTTCGCGGTCTTCGATTTGCAGGGATATGTTAGAAAGCACGGACGAAGTGCCGTAGCTTTTGCCGATTCCGTTTACTTGGAGAAGCATCTTTCGTTATTACCTCCATGATTGCACGATTTTCTTCATTAATACGGCTGCTTTGCAAAGTCCCGGGGATTAACCTGGCGAGATTTGCAAGCAGGCTCTGCCGCGGATAAGAATGACTCTTTTTAGTGTACAGGAAAAACGCCTCGAGGAAAACTGAACACATTTTTTTCAAACTTCCCGGCAATGTGATAAAATAATGTATACGACTGTCTGCATATGCCTTCTATCTAAAATAAGCTCCTTTGCCCCGCAGGCAGACAACCATCTACGAAATCCTGCCAGTCAGTCCAAAATAACAGCCCCAGCCGGAAAGAAGTTGCAGCTTAATACATGAACGGTTCCGATAAAAAAAAAATCCGCCGTCACGTCGAAACGCTCCGGGCGGAATTGACGCCTACGGAGAGAGCAAGCCGTGAGCTCCGCGTTAACGAAAGGCTGACCGCCTGGTTGAAAGGCGTAATCGCCAGCCGGAAACGTTCACCCGATACCTTCGGCGGTACGGCGCCTTTGCCGTTGAAGCAGCCGCAAGAAACGGCTCTTTCGGAAGAAGATTGTCCGAGTCGCGAGTACTCCGGCACAAAATTGTCCGCGGGCCGGGATACGGCCGGAAGCTGCGGCTCTACCCGTCTGCCGGACATTCCGATCGTTCTGGCTTATGTCCCCTTCCGCACGGAATGCGGGATTCACAGGACCATCGAAGCCTGCTGGGAAGCGGGCATCCGCGTTTTTGTGCCTCGTTCGCTGCATGCATCGAGAGAGCTTCTTTTTCACGAAATCACGCAGTGGAAAGACCTGCAGAAAGGGATGCACGGCATAATGGAGCCAGACCCCCTGAGCCCCGCTTTGCAGGATCCCCTCGCCGCTTTCGCTGTTCTCGTACCCGGTCTTGCTTTTGATACCGCTTGCGGAAGGCTCGGATACGGGGGCGGCTATTACGACCGCTTTCTTGAAAAGCTGCTGCAGGCCGCTCGCGAGGAAGGACGGGATGCTCCGCTCTTTGCGGCGGCAGCCTTTGACGTGCAGCTTGTAGAGCGCCTTCCCGTGGAACCGCACGATATCCGTTTGGATGTGCTGATTACGGAGAGCGCCGCATATACCCGGGATCCGGCAGCGGACCGGAAGAGGGGAGAGGAATCGGATGGAGCAGACGGATAAACTGACTCATTTTAATGAACAAGGGCGCGCCAAAATGGTCGACATCAGCGATAAAAAGGAGACCAAGCGGACAGCCGTTGCCCGTACGAGCGTTACGATGCTGCCGGAAACGCTGCTGCGCATCCGTGAAGGGCGGCTTGCCAAAGGCGATGTGCTTGCTGTCGCCCAGGTGGCCGGCATCATGGCGGCGAAGAAAACGGCCGACTGGATTCCGATGTGCCACCCGCTCGCTCTGTCCGGGGTGGACATCCGCTTCGTATACGAAAGCGGGACGGAACTCGGCATTGAAGCCGAAGTTCGCACAACCGGGCCTACCGGCGTGGAAATGGAGGCGCTGACGGCCGTATCGGCCGCGGCCCTGACCGTGTATGATATGTGCAAAGCACTCCAGAAGGACATGGTGATCGGGCCTACGATGCTCGTAACCAAAACCGGCGGTAAAAATGGAGATTTTCACAGATTTGATACCCATTCTTAATCAAATTTTGTTACAGTAGAGGAAGAGGTGAGAGGAATGCGCTGGAAAGTTGCGATTCTAACTGCCAGTGACCGCGGATCGAGGGGAGAACGGGAAGATACGAGCGCCCAAGTCATCCGCGAGCTGGTAGAGGAAGAGATTCAAGGAGATATCATTGAATACCGCGTCGTACCGGATGAAATGGACGAAATTATGGCGGCTCTTATAGAAATGACCGACTACTTTCAGGCGGATCTCATCTTGACGACAGGCGGAACGGGTCTTGCGGCCCGGGACGTTACCCCGGAGGCGACCTTGAGCGTCATCGACCGTTCGGCACCCGGTTTTGCCGAAGCCATGCGGATGAAATCGATCGAGAAGTCTCCTCGGGCTATGCTTTCGCGAGCGGTGACCGGAATCCGGGGCTCTACGCTGATCATTAACCTGCCGGGAAGCCCCAAGGGTGTCCATGAAAGTCTCATGGCCGTTATTGACGTGCTCCCTCATGCCTTGTCGATCCTAACGGGCCGGGAGCAGGAGCATGCGGATGAAAGCTGACCCGATGCTTCGTGAAGTAAAAGTGGAGGATGCGGTCGGTCTGGTCCTCGCTCACGACTTGACCCGGATTATCCCGGGAGAGTTCAAGGGGAGCTTGTTCCGCAAAGGCCACCAGATTTCGGAAGAAGATATTCCCGCTTTGCTAAGCATCGGCAAGGAGCATATTTACGTGCTTGAGCTTGCCGAAGGCTACCTTCACGAGGATGAGGCGGCTCTTCGTCTGGCGAGCGCCGTGCGGGGAGCGAATACCGAACGGACGGAACCGCACGAAGGCAAGGTGACGCTGAAATCGGCGATTCACGGGCTTGCCAAGATCGACAAAGCGTTCGTCGATCAAGTCAACGGCATAGGCCGCATCGTAATGTCGACCATCCGCACGAATACGGTCGTTAAGCCCGGGCAGCCTCTCGCGGGGACCCGGGTCATTCCGCTCGTCATCGAGGAGGAGCCTGTCGCCCGCGTGGAACGGCTTGCTGCGCAGCGGAGAAGCGCTCCGGCTTCGAACGCCGTGAGTTTGGAGCCGCTGAGCGGCGGCCCGGCGGATGCGGCGAGGGTGCCGCTTCCGGCGGCAGCGGCGGGGCTTGTCGCCGTGAAGCCGTTCCGCAGCCTGCGGGTGGGTCTGATCACCACCGGCAGCGAAGTGTTCAAAGGCCGAATCGGGGACAAATTCGGCCCTGTCGTGCGAGCCAAAGTCGAAGCGCTTGGCTCGAAAGTGATCGACCAGCGGTTCACGCCGGACGACATGGATGCGATCGTAACCGAGATCCGGCATTTCCTCGGACTCGGTGCGGATCTCATCCTGGTCACCGGCGGCATGTCGGTCGATCCCGACGACCGCACGCCCGGAGCCATATCCCGGGCGGGTGCCCGCATCGTCAGCTACGGGACGCCGATGCTGCCCGGCTCGATGCTGATGATGGCTTACATCGGCAGCGTCCCGGTAATGGGACTGCCGGGCTGCGTGATGCACGATCCGTACACGTCCTTCGACGTGCTTCTCCCGCGTATCTGCGCCGGGGAAGAGATTTTCCGCGAAGATATTACGGAGATGGGATACGGCGGCCTGCTCGGCTGCTGATTACACATTTTGAAGGAGGAAACATTCCGGATGTTTCAAAATATAGGCTTTACCGAAATTTTGCTGGTTGCCGTCGTGTGTCTGCTGTTGTTCGGACCGAACAAGCTTCCCGAGCTCGGGAGAGCTTTCGGACGTACCTTGAGCGAGTTCAAGAAGGGCGCGCGCGATATGATGTCCGAGCATGACCAGGCGGACAAGAAAGCGGCCGAGGTCAAGTCAGCCGCTGCAGCGCCCGAAGAAGTTCCGGCGCCAGCCTCTTTAACGCAAGCCGCTCCCGCACCGGCGGCGAGCAGTGAACGGGCGGTTTCGGACAACCCCCGCCGGCTTCCCGACTAAGGTTCCGGTTCAGTGAAGCTATACGTAGATAGGTTGGTGCTGCATGGATAAAGAACAACCTCTGGTCGAGCATCTGGCGGAGCTGCGCAAGCGGATCTTCTGGGTGCTGGGAGTCCTGGTCATCGGCCTCGTCATCGGCCTTGTTTTCGCCAAGAACGTCATCCTTTTTCTGAAATCCGTGCCTCCGGCCGATAAAATCGCGTGGCATGTATTTTCACCGTGGGATGCGCTCCGTTTATACATGAACTTCGGCTTTGTCGTGGCTCTGCTCATTACACTGCCGGTGATCCTTTACCATATCTGGGCGTTTGTAAGTCCGGGGCTCCGGGAAAGCGAGCAGAAAGCGTCGATTCTCTACATTCCGGGAGCGGTTGTCCTGTTCCTGGCTGGTCTTGCTTTCGGATATTTTGTCGTGTTTCCGATGGCTTTTTACTTTACGACGGCGATCAGCCACTCCATGGGAATTACCGAGCTCTATGGGGCAGCTCAGTATTTTTCGTTCATGTTTAACATTATTTTGCCACTTTCGGTTCTGTTCGAGCTTCCGATCGTGGTGATGTTTCTGACAAAACTGCGCATTCTGAACCCCAAGCGGCTGGCCAAAATGCGCCGTTACGCTTATATGGTTCTGGTCATCCTCTCGACCGTCATCACGCCGCCGGACGCAATCTCCGCTATTCTTGTGGCGCTGCCGATGATTGTGCTGTATGAGTTCAGCGTCCTGCTTTCGGGTTTTATTTATCGCAAACAGCTTGTCCAGGACGCGGCCTGGGAAGCGGAATACGGGGCACAAAAGTAACGGGCTGTCGGAAGACGGCCCGTTTTTTTCGGATCGGGGCCAAAGAGGAAGGGGTAGCGTTCCTTGGAATGACCGCGATGCTGCCGGAAAAGTGCCGTATTCCTCTTCTTAAGAGAGCCGGCAGCGCATAGGATACGAAGTTGGAACCGTTTTTTCGCCCGGGCCGGTAAAATCGGATTACAAGACGAATGAAATTCCGGCAGTCGGGGAACAATGGGGGAGGCGTTTCCTTGGGAACAGCTTCCATTCGGCTTTTTGCGGCAAAACAATAAAATTTAACAAAACCCACTTGCAAAACGATGGCAAAATCATTATCATTAAAAGTGTTGTTAGCACTTGAGATGTTTGAGTGCTAAAATCTAAAAATCCATTGACTACAAACTAAACTGAAGGAGGCTATTTATCCATGATCAAACCGTTGGGTGATCGCGTTATCATTGAAGCCATTGCGAAAGAGGAGACGACTGCTAGTGGCATCGTGCTTCCGGACACAGCTAAAGAAAAGCCGCAGGAAGGCAAAGTTGTAGCAGTTGGAAGCGGCACGCTGAAAGACGGCGAGCGCGTTGAGCTGGAAGTTAAAGAAGGCGACCGCGTTATTTTCTCCAAATACGCAGGGACTGAAGTGAAATACGAGGGCCGCGAGCTGTTGATTATGCGTGAGAGCGATATCCTCGCTATCTTAGCCTAATTTAGCGGATTCACATACTTAAGCCACTCATTTGAATACTTACCGCCTGAAGCCTCGGCCAAGGCCGGTTATCGGAATCGATATAGATGCACATGAACCTGTAAGCAGAATCAACCATTTCAGGGAGGGTTTTAACGATGGCAAAAGACATTATGTTTAGTGAAGACGCGCGCCGTGCAATGCTTCGCGGTGTGGACGCTCTGGCGAACGCAGTTAAAGTAACACTTGGACCTAAAGGCCGCAACGTAGTACTTGAGAAAAAATTCGGAAGCCCGCTCATCACCAATGACGGTGTGACGATCGCGAAAGAAATCGAACTCGAAGACGCTTTCGAGAACATGGGCGCACAGCTTGTAAAAGAAGTCGCGACCAAAACTAACGATGTTGCCGGTGACGGTACGACTACGGCTACGGTTCTGGCTCAAGCGATGATTCGCGAAGGTCTGAAAAACGTAACCGCGGGCGCTAACCCGATGGTTATCCGCAAAGGTATCGACAAAGCCGTTCGCGCGGCTGTCGAAGAGCTTGCAAGCATTGCGAAGCCTATCGAAGGCAAGCAAAGCATCGCTCAAGTAGCGGCCATCTCCGCTGCTGACGACGAAGTTGGCGAACTGATCGCCGAAGCGATGGAGAAAGTCGGCAAAGACGGCGTTATCACCGTTGAAGAATCCAAAGGATTCGCGACTGAGCTTGAAGTGGTTGAAGGCATGCAGTTCGACCGCGGATACATCTCCCCGTACATGATTACGGACACGGACAAAATGGAAGCCGTTCTGGAGAACCCTTACGTTCTGATCACCGACAAGAAGATCACGAACATCCAAGAAATCCTTCCGGTCCTTGAAAAAGTGGTTCAACAAGGCAAGCAGCTCCTGATCATCGCTGAAGACGTAGAAGGCGAAGCGCTGGCTACGCTGGTCGTTAACCGTCTGCGCGGTACGTTCACTTGCGTGGCTGTCAAAGCTCCTGGCTTCGGCGACCGCCGCAAAGCTATGCTGCAGGATATCGCTGCCCTGACAGGCGGCCAAGTGATCACCGAGGAACTCGGCCTTGAGCTGAAATCCGCTACGGTGCAACAACTGGGTACGGCTCGTCAAATCCGTGTAACCAAAGAAAACACGATCGTTGTCGATGGCGCCGGCGCTAAAGAAGACATCGATGCGCGTGTTTCCCAAATCAAAGCGCAGCTGGAAGAAACCACTTCCGAGTTCGATAAAGAAAAACTGCAAGAGCGTCTGGCTAAACTTGCCGGCGGCGTAGCCGTAATTAAAGTCGGCGCCGCTACCGAAACCGAGCTGAAAGAGCGCAAACTGCGTATCGAAGACGCACTGAATGCTACTCGCGCTGCGGTTGAGGAAGGCATCGTAGCAGGCGGCGGTACAGCCCTCGTGAGCGTGTACAATGCAGTTGCCGCTGTAGGTTCCGACGGCGACGAGAAAACAGGCGTGAACATCGTTCTGCGCGCTCTGGAAGAGCCGGTTCGCACGATCGCCGCGAACGCTGGCCAAGAAGGCTCCGTAATCGTTGAGCGTCTGAAGAAAGAAACGACCGGTATCGGCTACAACGCCGCTACTGGCGAGTGGGTGAACATGATCGAAGCCGGTATCGTCGATCCGGCGAAAGTAACGCGTTCCGCCCTGCAAAACGCGGCATCCGTTGCGGCTATGTTCCTGACAACCGAAGCGGTTATCGCCGACAAGCCTGAAAAAGACAAACCTGCTATGCCTGACATGGGCGGCATGGGGGGAATGGGCGGCATGATGTAAGATAGGCTGCAAAGCCTGTAGTGGCAAGGATTTCTCCTTGGAGGTTTGCCCACATTGTGTAAAACGAAGACACCTTAGAGTGATGGAAATCGCTCTAAGGTGTCTTCTATTATTTAGGCTCTGTTATTGTTAAGTGTTGATTTTTGTGCAAAAGAAAACCGCCTCTTGAACGGGCGGTGATTGCACTATCGTTTCTCGTTAGCGTAACAAACTTTAATCATGGAGAGGGGAGCACAGACTTGCTTGGACTGAGCCAATGCACACGATTCCCGAATATACAATTAGGTTTATTGAGCTTTTAGAGCTTGTTTAATTTTCTCATTTAAATCTTTATTTCTCGCAATAGTAATGTATTCGTCCGATTTATTAAAATAGTTTTCTGCGCCTAGGATTAATAGTCGGTCCACACCACTTTCTGAAACTACATATTTATATTCCCCATTATCAGTAGCTTCCTGTACTACAATATCTATTTCCTTGCCGTTCTTACGTTCAAGATGTACAAGTTCGAATATTCCCATATCTGTTTTAATGTACATCGAGTTATTAGGATTTGTATTAAAGAATGCAGTGTACTTAGAGTTATGAATTTCTTGAATGTTGAGCCCCTCATTGTATAAATGATCGAGCATCTCCTTAGCATGTTGATATTCGCTTGGTATAACTAATGGTTTTGATTCCTCTTGTGAACACCCGAGAGTCAAGGAGCTTAAAACTAATACGAGAATGATACAGATTTTTCTTAACAAAAAAATCACCTCCTAAACTTGATCCACTCTTTCAAAGCTTCAAGCAAATTCGCTTCGAAATTGCCTATTTTCTAGTAGAATGGCCAATAGTTTCTTTTTATTTTTCGGCATTGTAAGTAACAAAACAACTATCATTATTAGATATACTCCCATACAATATGGTATTAAATGGTAATGAGTGTGAAAGGGTAAGTAAGCGTTACGTCATTCAAATCCTTAATTTAATTCCTCCAACATGTATAGCTCAACATCACTAGCATTTGGTTTCAAAGTACGAATGCCAGTAGGCCATATATTCAAGACTCGTTGATTTTTACGATCGCCAATCATAGTTGAAGAAACATCGATCGTTATTTTGTCTACAAGAACGTTGTATTTGGGCACTATGTAGATGCGAACAGCTGCCTTTGAATCAAAATATTTGCCGTTTATGTGATGCTGCGCTTCGCCAGCCTTGGGTACAGTATGTTTTCTTAAAAGGAGCACTTCCTTTACTTCAAAAGACCCTTTCTCAAGTCTTTCCCGCATGGCAGATACGTCCCCAGCATTGAAATAAGTTAGAGGATCCTCTCCTACCCCATGTATGTTGATATTTATAGGTGCACGATGTTGAGAATTTTCTATTTCATTTTCAGAAATACTGTGAACAATATAATAAGCATCTTTAATATCTTCTACCGGATAAGCTTCTTTGTACGAATTTCTATACAATTCACTTAATGGATATTGTATTTTATCCCAGTATGGTGAGTCTGGGTCATTAGCGTCGATGATATAAAGTCCGGTAATGTCACCGACGAAAAAATCGGTCTCTATATGTAACTTTGTCGTATCAAATTTATTGGCATTTTCTATGCCGAGAAAATTCGACCAAACAGTGAACAGATTAGTTGAATGCCAGAATACTTCTGCGACTTCCAAAGTATGTCGGTCAATCGGTAAACTTTTCCCCGCATTATAAGAAATGACTCGTTCAATAACTACTACAGCCTGAGCACGAGTTGTGGCGGAATCAAGTGATAATTCGGTAGAGCTTGTGCCCGTCATCAGCCCTCGCCTTACCGATTCATACACCATTTGTTTGGATTCCATATTTTTGTGCATCGAATCGATGTCCTGTATCCTACTTTGTGGGGACGATTCAACCAATTGCTTAAAACTCCTTTGTCGAGTAGCCCTCTCTAAAGTCAATGCCATGTCACCACGGGTGAGTGGTTGATCCCATCCTTTCTGATAATCCCCCTGATAAATACCGCTTGTACCTGCCGATTTGTAAATTGGGGAAAACCAAGATTCCTCCGAGAGCTGGGATTCGGTGGGGATTTTTAACGCTCGCACCATCATAGCCAAAAACTCTTCTCCACTCACAGGAGCTTCAGGCTTGAAAGTTCCATCTTGATAACCATTTACATAACCTTTAACGACTGCTGATTTGATTTGCGCTTCAGCCCAATGCCCGGAAATGTCTTTTAAGTTTCCTGTGTTCGCTGCTCCTACATTTGGCATGGATGCTAGTGAAAAAATAAATAAAAAAGTGATAATAATTTTTGCCTTCAATTCTGCCACCCCATCCGGTAAATTTAGGTATCTACGAATGTATCGACAAGTTAATGAATCGAGTTTAGTTAGGAATTCCGACTCAACTAACCTGCCCGTTAGCGGGGTGAATGGCTGCCACGCGGCAGCCCTTCACTGTTTAACTAGCGTTCTGCGTTAGATTCCTGTAGATGGATCAATTTCAGCTTTGTAAAAAAAGGAGCGCCTCTGTACGATGGAAGTACGCTACGGGTCGAAAGCCCTCCATGTTGACTCCTGTCCGAGAGGACAGCAAAGATCATGCACGGAAAAATGGTTCTCTTTAAGCAAATCCACCTATCTTTGGTACAACCATTTGAGAGGTGGATTGATTTGGGAAGCGATTGTTACCCATTGTGCAGGTATGGACGTGCATCAAAAAAACATTGTGGTTTGTGTCATGATCGGTTTACCCGATGAAACGCCAACCGCCGAAACCCGCTCTTTCCCGACCACAACGAAGCACTTGTTATGAAATGCTGCGTTAGATGGAATCGAAGGGAGTTGGGCGGACACGGAAATCACATGCATATAATGAAAAAAACAGGCTATTGCTTTCGGGCGCGTCATCTCCCAGCGAAATTTATATTCAAGTTGCATTTGTCTGGGGATAATCTCAATATTGACTACAGATTTTGATTGATCTTCGTCAAAAGTTGTTGAAGAACTTGCTGATCGTCTTCGCTGAGATTCTGAACAATCTTCTCTTCTACCCGTTGGAAGGATAGTTCGAAGTCTTTGATCAAGGCAAGTCCCTTGGGCAGAACGTAGATGTTCTTCTGCCTTTCGTTGTGAGCGGGGATCTTCCGTTCGATATATCCCTTCTTCTCAAGTCCCTGAAGCATGCTTGTGATGCTTGCTCCGCGCACATGGAACGTTCGGAGAGGTCTTTCTGAATAAGGCCTTGATCCTGATGTTTATGGATGAAGGCTATTAATTTTCCCTGCTGAGAATTCAAGCCCAGTTCTTTAATGCTCTCATCGGGGAATTAGACATGAATTCGTTGAATGGAAAAGTAGCGTTGATCACCGGATCTTCTAGAGGAATTGGACGCGGCATTGCCGAGCGGTTATCGGAATTGGGGGCCAAGGTGGTCATCAATTATTCGAATAGCGCAGAGGATGCGTTAGCTTTGGTGGATACGATCTTGAGCAATGGAAGAAAAGCGTTGGCGGTTCGCGCCGATCTCAGCAGAATAAATGAGACTGAGGAGATGTTCGCCAAGACGATGGCTGAGTTCGGCCAAGTGGATATTCTGATCAACAATGCGGCGGTGATCACGAACAACCCTCTGTCCGAGGTGACTGAGAGGGAGTTCGAACATCAATTCTCGGTTAACGTCAAAGGGGTCTTCTTTGCTTGTCAGCAAGCATGGAAGCATATGGAGAGCAACGGGAGAATTGTGAATATCTCTGCAGCAGGGACGAAACTAACCTTCCCTGATATGAGTGTCTATGCGAGCACCAAGGGTGCGGTTGAACACCTTACTCGTCAGTTCGCCAAGGAATTCGGTTCCAAACAAATTACCGTCAATGCAGTAGCACCTGGCCCGATACAAACCGAGCAATTCTTCGTCAGCAAGTCAGAAGAAGAAATTGAGTTCATGAAGGGCATGAACTCCCTTGGCCCGCATGGGTACTCCTGTGGATATCGCCAATGCCATTGAATACCTAGTGAGCGATAAAGCCGATTGGATAACCGGTCAGACCATCCATGTTAACGGCGGAATGAATTAAACCATCGAAACCTTATGATGACGTCCTTGCTCGTCTGCGGCTTCGTCGGCATGTTCAGTGAGACGGCGCTGAATATCGCCATCAGCCATCTGATGGAGGTCTTCCACATATCGGCCTCTCCGCGCAATGGCTAGCGACAGGCTACCTTCTGACGCTCGGCATGCTTATGCCGATGACCGGATTGTTGCTGCAGTGGTTCACCTCCAGGCAGTTGTTCATCATCTCGCTTGTGAGTTCGATAACCGGCACTTTGATCGCGGCGATGGGCTCCGTCGGCCTCGTCATCATGTTCGCGCCTGCCATCGCCCCATCCTTATCTGGGCTGCTGATAGAAATCTGCCTTTTTTGTTGAGTTTGCGGTTCTCTGTCGCCCAAAGTGAAACGATAACGGAAGATTTCGCGTAGGGAGTAAAAAAGATAAAGTGACGCTGCAGCTTGGTTACATCCTATATGGGTTTTTCTGGTACAATAAAAGGAGTAAGAAAGTCGAGGAGGCGCCTAGGGATGACGGAAATCATCAAAGGAATAATTCCCTTGATCAGCAATCTGCTGCTAGCCGTAGGCCATTTCTTTTTGCAGAAGAAGATTGACAAGACCAAGTGGAAGGTGCCCCAGCGGGAAGAGAATATGAATTAGACTGCCGGAATAGAGGTGGTCTTTTTTTGTGACTATAGACCTATTAAAAATGATTTTTGAGGACCTGTTATGTGCCCTTAAGTCGTAAAAAAAAGAATTGTGTAATATTATGTAAGTGATATAATGAAGGAGGTAAATTTTAACTGTACAAAAGGGGAGCAAAGAAATGGCAAAGATGGTTACTTGCAAGACATGTTCGAAAGAAGTCGCAAAGTCGGCGAAGGTTTGTCCGGGATGCGGTGCAAAATTGAAGGCCGGTTTTTTTAAAAAGGCTATTCTCGGTGTAGTTGGTTTTATTATCGTGATAGCTATTATTGCAAACATGGGTAAGGATAAGCCGGCTACGGAAGCCTCTACGAAAGCGGGCACAGATGTTAAAAAGGATGCTGCACCGGTTCAGCAGGAATTGTCCAAAGAGGGCGTTTCGTCTGACGTCAAAATCGTAGTAGACGGTTTCGAATCGAAAGCCGAAGTTGGAGATAACCAATTCAGTAAAGCTAAAGCGCAAGGTGCTTTTAAAATTGTGAAAGTTACCCTTACAAATAATCAAAAAGACGCGATTACGATCGATGGCAACAGTTTTAAACTGATGGATGATCAAAAACGTGAATTTTCTTACTCCACGGAAGCACAGATCGCTCTGGAATCTTCCATTAAAGATAAAAAAGACTCATTTTTTTTGAAAAAGTTGAATCCGGGTCTATCCGCTACCGGTTACGTAGTGTTTGACGTACCTGCGGACGCCAAAGGTTTTGTTCTGGAAGCAAGCGGCGGGTTTACCGGCAAGAAGATCAAGTTGAAAGTGGAGTAGTCGTAGAAAAAGTAAAAGACAGTTCCTTTTCAGGAACTGTCTTTTTGGGTTGTTTAAATAAATTTAGCCGCCGTCAGGAAACGCTTCAGCATCGTTGCGCTTTGTGCGCGTGTAGCCTGCTGAAGAGGCTCGATAGTAGTCGAAGTCATGCCATCGATGATACCGAGGCTGAGTGCTGCGGCAATCTCATCTTTAGCCCAGACGATCTTGTTGGAGTCGTTGAACTTGGTGAGCATACCCTGTCCCTTGCTGATCTCCATGCTGGTATTTACACCCGCGTAGTTAAGAGCACGAACGACCATGGCCGAAAGCTCTTCACGGGTAATCTGGTTGTTCGGACGGAACGTTCCGTCTTCATAGCCGTCTACCAGCTTCAGTTTGGCTGCCGTTGCTACTACATCCGCATACCACTGGTTGGAAGCGACGTCTTTAAACGTAGATGTTCCGCCGGTGTTCTGAATGCCCAGAGAACGGACGAGCATAGCTGCGAATTCAGCGCGGGTTACACTGCGATCCGGCTGGAAGGTTGTGTTAGTTACACCGTCGACAACGAGCTTATTGGCGAGCATCGTAATGTTGGATTCTGCCCAGTGTCCCTTGATATCCGAGAAGGTCTTGTTAAGCTCAAGTACACCGTAAATGCTGTTGCCTTGACGCTTCACCATCACGTCAGTTTTGCCGTCGCTAAACGTGTAGAAAGCGGGAACGAACGTCATGGTCTTAGTCGTTTCGTTATACAGGAAAGCCGTTGTTTTCGCCTGGTTAAGAACAGTGTCAAAGTTCAGGCTGCGAGGCACGTACACATTGCCGGTGTTGATCATGCTTGTTTTACCGGCGGAAGTAGCTGCTTCAAGATTAAAATCAGCCGGTGTACCGATGATTTTGCCGCCCATTGCGGCCGCTTCAGTTTGCATTGTGCTGCGCATACTTTCGGAAACGAATTTCACGGTAACACGGATGTAAAGGTCACTTGCTCCAACGCTTAGAGAGGATGCAAGGGAGTCATAGTTAATCGTAGCAAGCGGTACATAGTAAACGGCATTGCCGTTTCTGACTGTAAGTTGCTTATTGTCACTGTTCTCCTTGAGCACCCATGCCGGGATATTCACCATGTCTCCGCTTAGAACAATCTCCAGTGTGTCGCCTTTAGCAAGAGCATCTTTCAGCGCCTGCGCATCAAGAGAGCCTTCAGCGCCGGCTTTAATGGAATTCACGGCTGTGCTTCCGTCACTAGGAGTGGTTACTCCGCCGTTATCGTTTCCATTACCTCCACCCGTTCCGCCTGTGCTTCCGCCAGGTGTCGTACCAGTGTTGGTATCATCGTTATTGTTGCTGTCATAGTTGGCATTGTTAGTTCGTGTATAAACGGAATCCACTACCGATTGGACATCTACATATTGATAGGTCGCGGGCATTACGGCAGAGAAATCATATTTATATTGTTTGGATGACTCGTCATAATAGTTTGCGTATGTAGCGCTAACTACCTTAATCAGGTCACCATTAGGGGCATAGATTCTAACTTCCGTATGATCTCCAGTCTTGTTGTCTAGATATACAGAGCCTTGAACTGTACCATTGTTGTAAGTAGTTTGGGAAAACGTTGAAGCGGCAGAAGCAAGTACCGGGGAAAAAGCAGAAAGCATTAAAGATAAGCACAGCACCTGTGCGGTTTTAGTGAACCTTTGATTCATCTGGACAACGCTCCATTCTTTCAGAGTTTTCTTTTTTTTACGGGTCAAGTTTGGCAACAATCTTTGTTCACCTCCATTCTTTAGAGATTGGATAATATTATGAAAGTAATTAACAAGAATAATTATCCATCTACTAGTTATCTGAAACAAAAAATGCTCTTAAAGTACCAGAATCTATAAGTATGAAGTTCATGACACTGATAAAAGCAACGGATCTAAGCAAAATGAACTAGAAAAAATAAAAAAGCCACATTAAAATGCGGCTTTTTTGTGGTATATCTTAAAGAGGCTTAGAAGTAGAGATGATTTGATCAATTTCTTCGTTGATCGAAGTATTAAGCGCTTTGGCTTTATCAAAAGCAGCTGGATCTTGCTTATTCTGCATTTTTAGAGAAGCCAGATAATAGCGGATTCCGGTTTGTTCCGTACCGTCCTTTAATTCAGAGGCAGCAAATGGTTTTAATGTCTCTTCAGCTTCTTTATACTTGCCTTGAGTTAATTCGATCTGGCCGATATTCAGCCTCATGGAATTCGACAAATTGAATTCCCTTCCCTGCAGTTGGCCTTCAGGCAGCTTGGCTAGCTCTTGTATTTTTGCTTCAACTTGGTGATAGACCTGAAGAGATTGAGCCCAATGATCTTCCGAACCGGCCTTATCCTTGGCAGCATAGCTTTTAAAACCGGCTGAGGCACTGTATTGAATGCTCTTTTCATAAAAATCGATATCCCAAGAATACTGCTTCAGTCCTAGCTGGATCAACTCATAAGCTTTGTCACGCTGATTCTTGATTTCATAAGCGTTGATTTGTCTATCCAGCAAATACTTATTGTAAGGCTCCTTTTGGCGTACTTGTTCAATTAAGGAGAGCTCTTCTTTATAAAATTGTTCATCCTTGGTCTGCTCATAAATCTGAGAGAGAAGATCAACCTTCAATAAAGCAAATTCCGGATGGGTTGGTCTTAACTCCAAAGCATTATTTAAGGGTGCAACGATCTGTGTATAATCTTGAGAAGTTTTCGCCACTTCCAGCGCTTTATTATAAGAACTATTTGCACTCAGGTAGCGTGCGGAAACAAAGAGGGTGACGATTGAAAGAACAAGTATAGCCGAAGGATACACGTACCTTACCGTTGAAGCTTGTTTGGTAAATTCTTTTGTTTTGGCGTCTGCAATCATGGCCCCCAGGCAAAGGAACACAAGCGCGCCAATGTACACATAGCTCATATCAAAGTCGAGCACGCTGTGTCCCAGGATAGCAATGACAAAGATGAAATAAACGAAATGTTTGTCGCGTTCCTGTTCTGTGCTGCGGATATAGTTACGAATGTAAATCGCAAAAATGGCAATAAGCAGTACAGCCAGGATCAGGATGCCGACAACCCCGACTTCAACCAGATACTGCATGAAGAAGTTATGCGCTTGGCGGCTTGTGTAAGGGTTGTTCTGGTATTGCTCGTACAAGCTCGACCAAGCGCCGCCGCCTGCACCGAATAGCGGGTAATCCGCAAAAAGCTTGGAAGCGTCTTTGTAAAAAGTGATCCTCTCAAGCACGCTGTGCTGGCCGAAATTGATCGTCTCCAGCCGGATCCGCACATTTTCGGGAAGCAGGTTTTTAAGTGAAGTGGCCATTATCACTAAGAAGCCCAAAAGGCCCAGAATGATGGAGCCCGCCGGAATAGCAAAAGGTGCCCACTTTCTGGCCGAGAAGTTCTCCAGCTTGCTTTCCAAAGCTGAAGCAAGGAATCGCTGAACAAACAAGGCAAGGATACCGTAAATCACGCTGGCTCCGATAAGCAGCATCCATCCCTTTCCCGAAAGGGATGCTGAAAATTCCTTGTTCACATCGATACCGATCGCTGTAATCTTGCTTAAAACGGCAAAGGAGGCTAGAGTTGACAATACCGCATGGATAAGCAGCAAGATTTGCCTAGATGGCTTTTGAAAGATTAGAATAAGAAAGAAAATAATGGGCAGAAAGACAATCGCGCCGCGTGATAGTGTCAGCATAAAGGACACTAGGACCGGTACGAGGAACAGTGCGTGTACTAGAACCTTGGACCAACCGCGGTTCTTCGATACCAGGAACAATCCTGTGCCCCACAGTGCGACCAAGAAGCCCGCGTAAGTATTGGCGTACTGGAATACGGATGTTAAACGCAGCCCGTTGGAATCGGACATGACAGCGTCTTTGTAAATGCCGGTAGCGTCAATAGTAGAGAACCATCCCACGATCGCGCCCGCCAGCTTGCCGTTTCCAAGCCAGTTCATGAGGCCGAAGATTACAATGACATAACCGCTGGTCAGGAGCCCGATATGAATAATTTTGTTGCCCAATGCCGATTTAGTCAGATAGGCCCCGATCAGGAACAACGTTACGAGCACGATCTGAATAAGCAATAGGTTTACCGCCGAATATTTGGAAGCGGCCGGAAGCAAGGAAATCAGGTAACTGAGCGGAATTAAAAAGATTAACAAACTCAAAAGATCTTTGCGTTCCCGCAGCTTCCAGAAGTAGAAGAAGTAGATTCCCGTCAGGAACAGAAAAATGGAAGCCCATATCACGGCGGAATAAATAGGTCTTTCGAAATTCAGCGAATTTCCGTTAAACAAGGCCTTCTGAAAAGGGGCCCAAAATAAAAACAGGGTTACGAATCCGATCAACAGCCAGAAGATGATGGAACTCTTGTCAGCCTGTTCTCTTTCGTCTAGCTTTGGCTTTTTATACGCGTACATCACAGTCTCCCTCTCCGATAAATCTCGACAATATTTTATCATAGCGGAGAAAATATTCCAATTTATGATTGGATGGGGTACAGTTAGAGGACGAGATTTTTATTAACGAGAGGAAAGAAATAAATATTATGTCCAAACAAGATGTTTTTTTAAAATCGAATCCTCTAATGAGGAACTTAAAATTACAGATTAAGAAACTAGCTTCGCTATTAAAATTAAACAAGTTATTAATTTATCAATTAATCAAAAGAGAAATAGCTGTTCGATATCGCGGCTCTAAACTAGGAATGCTTTGGTCTTTTTTAACTCCGATACTTATGCTAGTCATCTATACATTTGTGTTTAGTATTGTCTTTAAGGCAAGATGGGGAACATCAAATGACAATAACATTGAGTTTGCGCTTATTTTATTTTGTGGCATTAGTGTTTTTAATTTGTTTTCAGAGATTATAATTCAATCTCCACGCTTAATTATAGGAAACGTAAATTATGTTAAAAAAGTATTGTTTCCACTTGAAATTCTTCCTTTAACCTTGATTGGAAGCGCATTGTTTCATTACGTGATCCAGTTGTTAATCCTCTTGTTGGGTATTTTGTTTACTTATTCAACGATACATTGGACTATTATTTTTCTTCCACTTGTTTTATTGCCTTTATTATTGGTTGCACTTGGTTTGTCTTGGTTCCTAGCTTCATTAGGAGTATTCATTAGGGACATAGGACATATTATTACTTTATTCATGCAGGGTTTAATGTTCCTAAGTCCAATTTTTTATCCTGTTTCTTCTGTACCCGAAAAATTTAGAGCTTTGCTATTCTTAAACCCCATGAGCTACGTTGTTGAAGACATCCGAAAAATTTTGATTTGGGGACAAATGCCCGATTGGAGCTTCATGGGCACCAGCCTGCTCCTCAGTACAGTAATGGTTGTTTTGGGGTATATCTGGTTTGTTAAGACCAAAGGAGGATTCGCTGATGTCTTATGATTTGGCAGTTAAAATTACTGATGTCAGTAAATTGTATAAACTTTACGATCGCCCTGAAGACAGGTTGAAACAATTTTTTTCATCAAACAAGAATAAATTTAACAAGGAATTTTGGGCTCTGAAAAATGTCGATCTAACGGTTAACAGAGGCGAAACGATAGGGCTAATCGGTAAGAACGGGTCAGGAAAAAGTACTTTGCTTCAAATTATTGTCGGCACATTGCAACCCAGTAGTGGTAGTGTAGATGTGAATGGAAGGATATCGGCGCTACTGGAACTTGGAAGTGGATTTAATCCTGATTTTACCGGTAGAGAAAACATAATTATGAACTCAGCTATATTAGGATTGAATGCAGAAGAAATAAAAGAAAAATTACCCGATATCATAAGTTTTTCCGGAATTGAAAAGTTCATTGATCAGCCGGTTAAATCCTATTCATCCGGTATGTTTGTACGTCTGGCCTTTGCGTGTGCTATAAATGTGAATCCCGATATTTTAATTATCGATGAGGCGCTCGCTGTTGGAGATATACAATTTCAACTAAAATGTATTGAAAAAATGAAAGAGTTTAAGAAACAAGGAAAAACTATTATCTTTGTCAGCCATGACTTGTATTCTATAAAGAATTTTTGTGATCAAGCCATTTGGATGATGGATGGACAAATTCATATGCGCGGCGATGTTCATTCAGTTTCTAATAGCTACGAAAATTTCATGAAAACAAGTCCATCCCAACATACAGAAGAAGAGGAAATTGAAGAAAATCAGCAAGATGATGTGCTAAATATTAATGGAATTGAATTTTATGATACACAATTTTCGGATAAGAAAAGATTCAATTATGGCGAAAAGCTTTCTATTGTAGTTAATTACACGTTAAAGAAAAAAGTAGAAGGGATAGTAGGAGGAATCGCTCTCTATGATTCCCAAGATAATTATATCTGTGGATTAAATACAAAATTAGATAAGTATCCCTTACCGTCTGAACCTGGTGATTATCAGTTGGTTCTCAACTATGAACAAATGAATTTGTTACCTGGTTCTTACTTTGTTGATGTCGGTTTCTTTGAAAGTTCGGGAATTGTAAGACTTGATTTTAAAAAGAAAATGGATTTTTTCACTATCAGTACTTCTGAATATTTTGCCGAAGGAATAACTTGTATTCCCCATAACTGGAATTCAAGAAAGGAAGCGTACGATGAAATACGACTTTAAAATAAATACTTCTATTCAGAATGCACACACCATAGTTCTCCAGCATATCAGGCCTGAAACGACGGTCCTCGAATTTGGAACGGCTACCGGATATATGACAGAGTACATGTTCAATGAACTTAATTGTCAAGTGTACGGGGTAGAAATAGAAGAAAGTGCGGCTACAGTAGCTAGTGCATTTACAGTCGATATGGAAATAGGGGATGTTGAAAGCTTAACATGGGCAACTAAATTTAAGGATATTAAATTTGATCATATCATTTTTGTAGATGTCCTTGAACACTTAAAAGACCCCTGGAGAGTATTGAAAATTGCTGTTGAGTTTCTTAAAGAGGAAGGCACTTTAATCACTTCAATACCCAATATTTCAAACAACGCTGTTATTATGGAACTTCTTTCCGGTAGATTTGAATATAAGACTTTAGGTTTGCTGGATAATACCCATTTAAGATTCTTTACAAAGTCAAGTATTCTTGAGTTATATGAACATGCCGGATTGCAACCGATTGAATGGTATGCGACGTACATGCTGCCAGAGCAGACAGAGTTCAAGCAAAGTTATGAAAATTACCCTTTGGTGAGGGACTTCTTACAACAACGAACGGATGGGGAAGTTTACCAATATATAACGGTCGGTAAAAAGAATGAGGATGTAGGAAAACTTAACCAAGGAATGATAAAACAAAGATACAGGTTATCTAATTACTATCTTCAATTATTTTGGTCCGAGAATGAAGAATTTACAGAGTATGACTCGGCTTATTTGCCGTTACATATAGACGGCAGCACTATAACATATGACGTACCGCTTCCACTTAATAAAGAGATAAACAAATTAAGATTGGATCCCATTTCAGAAATAGCTTTAATAAAACTATCTGAAATCTATTTATTAGAGACCGTGTGTGATACTGAAAATGGCACTCCTTCGTACATACACAAATGGTCAAATGAAAATAATTTTGAAGGATGCCACTTTTATAATCTTGTGAATTATGGAGACGGAGAACCTCTTATAACTTTAAACAATGATCCTTATATTATACTAAATCCTACCACTAAAATAAAAAAAGATAAAACATATTTTATAAGAGTTAAAATGAGTGTTTCTGTTAAAATGAGTGATCTTATCGAAGAAATGAACCAACAATATTTTAAGATAAAGAGAGAAGCAGAGCGCTTAGGGCTACTCAATATGAGTATGGAAGAAGAACAGAGAAAACAAGATAAATTACTGTTTGAGGTAGAACATATTAAGCAGTTTTTGCAGGAAAAATATACGAAAGATGTAGAGACATCTAAAAATAAAGTATTGCAATTAGAAGCCCGACTTGAAGTAATGAACGTGACCCTGGAGGAGCACAGAAAGAACATAACAACACAACAGATATACTATGAGAGCGAGATACAAAAGAGAGAAGAAGCTACAGAAAAAGTTTTAAATGAATTACAAGTTTTGCTGAATTCTACTTCATGGAAATATACCCGATTTTTTAGAGCAGGTATGAACGCCTTAAGAGAATTAAAAAACAGTGCAAAGCATAGAGTCAAGAACATGATCGTAAAGTATAAAAAAAAAAGCAATAAGAAAGAAATGATCAATCTATTGGATAAAGAAAGGTATATTTTAGTGTTCTCTCATACGAATTATTTAAATTCCATGGGCGGAACCGAGAAGTATATTTATGAGCAAGCCAGCTATAATGCAAGAAGTGGTATAGGGACTGTTCAAATTTTTCCTTCTAATAGATATGATTTTTATGCTGAAGAAGAGAGTTTTTATGGTATTAATGTTGGAGATACATTTCTGGGATATTTGACAGCTCAAGAAATAGTCGAATTCATTCAAGATAGCGCTTATAAATACCAAAAAACGTATATACATCATTTATTGTTTTGGATATATTCTGATTTCAAAAATATATTTGAGGCAGTTAGTTCGAAGGGGATTCCTTCCTTTTTTGTCGCACATGATTTTTTCGCATGTTGCTCCAGTTACCATATGATGTATTCTGATTCGAATGGCCATAAAGGTTGCATACCTGATTTAATGATACACGGCACTGAAAATGTCTGTATCAAATGTGATCATTATACGGACTTGGAGAAGCGGAAAGAAATATTTAACGATATCTTTAACGTATGTGAAAAAATAGTCTTGCCGTCTCAATACGTGCTTGAGGTTTTTAAGCTAATATACCCCAAATGGGAAGATAAATTTCTTGTGCATGGCCACCTGCGTCTCATAAAAGATGGAACTATAAAAAGAGAAAGAAGTAATGAGAAAATCAAAATCGCCTATCTTGGGTACAAGATGGAGAACAAGGGATGGTCTACATGGCTAAAGATGATTAATAACGAACAATTTGCCGATTTTTACGAATTTCATCATATCGGTTCGTCTGAGCACTATAGTACAAATGTACGTTCACATGAATATTCTTTTATAAAGGACGGGCGAATGGCAGCCACAAATCTTTTAAAAAAAGAGAACATAGATATAGTTCTTTTATGGTCCATTGTGCCTGAAAGTTACTCGTATACTCTTTATGAGTCCATAGCAGCCGGTATTCCGATTATCACTAATAAAAATAGTGGCAACATAGCCTTTAGTGTACAGAATAGCTCTGACAGTATCGGTATTGTTCTTAATAGTGAAAAAGAACTATGGGGTTTACTATCAGATAATAATAGCATGTTAAATTTATTGAATAGAACAAGGAACTTATATGAACTAGAATATAATGAGTTGGATTAAAAAGGAGAAGATAAGCATGATCATAACTACTTCTATTTGTGCCAATTACTTGCCCAAAGCTATGGTGCTGGCAAAGTCTATAAAAAAAGCTGATCCCACTATAAAAGTGGTTGTTAGTTTGTTGGAAAGAGAAGTAACCCCTGAAGCACAGGCATTTGAATATTTTGATGATATTGTTCTGGGGAAAGATTTGGGTTTTGAAAATTTTGAAAAATTCATTTTTAAACATTCTATAGTTGAAGCCTCTACAGCGGTTAAAGGGCAATTGTTCTTATATCTTATGGAAAATTATCAGGAAGAATCAAAATTTGTTTATTTAGATCCAGATATCCAAGTATTAAGTCCTTTGACCGAGCTAGAAGAAGCCCTAGAATCAAATCCTATTGTTTTAACTCCTCATTTAACAACCCCTGAGGATATAATGGATGCTGTTATGGATAATGAACTTAGTGCATTAAAGCATGGTGCGTTCAATTTAGGGTTTTTAGCCGTCAGTAGATCGGAAGAGTCGAAAAGATTCATTGAATGGTGGGCTTCGAGGTTGAATATGTTCTGTTATGATGACATTCCGCGTGGGATTTTTACGGATCAAAAATGGATGGACTTAGCCCCGTGCTTCTTTGATGTCTATATATTAAAGCATCCTGGTTACAATGCAGCTCCGTGGAATGTATCCAAAAGAAAAATTCATTTAGATTCTAATGATGAGTACAGGGTGAATGATAAGTTTCTTAGATTTTTCCACTTCTCAGGATTTGATTCCGGTGCAAATGAAGGGATGATAAATAAATACGTACCCGATAAAAAGAATGCTATCTATACATTGAGAGATGAGTATGTTAATGAGATGAACATTATGGGTCAAGAGGAATTGGGCGCGATTCCGTGGTCTTATGATTATTTTAATAGTGGTGAAAAGATCGATAGAGCTACAAGGATTGCCTACAGAGACAATCTGGAGATGCCTTACAAGTTTCAAGACCCGTTTACCAATAGTAATGCCGAGTTAAATGCAACTTCAGAACAAATAGTTAAAAAAGAAAATTTCGTTAAAGGGATAAAAAAGGTTGTTAAAAGTATATTGATTAATAAGTAAATTAATGTGGATAAATTAGGGAAGGCTTGAGGTTATGCAGAATAAGCGAAATAACTGGATATACATAATTTTAGGTGTTGCTTTAATTATCAGGACCTATTATATTTTCAGCATCTCTTTTCCCCCGCTTGCCGGAGATGCTTTATTTTATGACAAAATGGCAAAACAGTTTCTGGAAACGGGGGTTTTAGGCTATAACCAAACGGAGCCTAACGCATTTGTAACACCTGGTTTTCCAATCCTGCTTAGTCTTACCTATTTAATTTTTGGTTCAAAGATGATTGCTTTTCAACTGGTTCAAGTTATTTTTAGTGTGATAACCATTTGGGTTATTTACCAAATTTCTTTAAAGTTTCTGGGTCTTAACTCTTCATTGTTTGTTGCGGTTTTAATGACAATTTATCCAAGTTTTATTTATGCAAATGGATTATTGCTCACTGAAGTCTCATTCACACTATTTTTTTCTTTATTCCTATTAACTTTATTCGAGGGAATTGAAAATAATCGAAAATTTATATTTATTTTAAGTGGCTTGTTTCTTGGTGTAAGTGTTTTAATACGTCCGACACCGGCTACACTGGTTTTACCAATAATTATCTATTATTTTTTTCATCTAAAGTCGAAAAAAAACTATGTACGTGCCTTGACTTATATAGGCTTTTTCTCATTTATTCTAGTGCTGCCATGGTGGATTAGAAATTACTTTCTGTTCGATAAGGTTGTGCTATTTTCTACTTCTGGGTCTAATCCCTTACTTTGGGGAATGCACCCATATTTTGTAGGGGTAATAGAAACATTCGAAGCTATCTATAAAACTAATCCTGACGAAATCACTAGAAATAACATGTGGGCTGAAAAATCAAAAGAAATGTTTTTTGCGCAGATTAACCAACCTGAATTTGTTAAGTGGTTTGTTATTGGAAAATTAAATTATTTTTGGAGGCTACCTTGGGTTGAAAATGGGGAAATTGCACACCTCTTTGAGTGGCTTAGAAAACCTCTGCATCTTCTACTAGTAATAGGAGGATGGATTGGTATATGTATAAGTATAACTCGTAAGCATCCTATTCAAATTCTATCGATTATAATCATAGTTTATACCTTTTTGCATCAAATAATGCTTGCCATTCCTCGATATGCCTTTCCAATTATGCCATATATTATTATTTTGTTTGCTTTTGTTCTTTCTGTTGTTGTGGAGACATTTAGAAAGAGGTCTGTTAAATGATGCATTTTTTCTATAAAATTATTTTCTTCTTATACGCGGGTTTAATTTTATTCAGTTTGTTGTTTTTTAGTAGAGATAGTGAAGAATTAAAATGGAAGCAAAAACAATGGCTTCTTGCAGGTGAATCAAGCTTCAACAATATGGATAACTGGACCACTTATAACATCAATAAAAAGGAACAATGGATTTCCACCAATGATGATCCTATCTTAATTAGTCCACTATTAAATGATATGGGCGCGAAGCAAACGCTTATAGAAATTGAAATTGACTCCACCAGTAGTCAAGTACAGATTTTTTGGAGAAGCAATGACGAGGAAAATTTTTCAGAGCAAAGAAGTAAAACTTTCAACAGTCGTGATCCCATAAAATTTGCAGCTGATGGAGATGTAAAGCAAATTCGGATTGATCCCGGAAATGTTCCTAACGCCGTATTTAAAATTAAAGAAGTGAAGATAAAAAAGTATTACAATAATTAAAATTTCTTCTGTAAGGTTCCTATATTTAATAACATAAAATTCTACCTGTATCTTAAGATAGAGAGGTGCTTTATATGAAAGGTGTTATTCTAGCTGGTGGAACAGGATCCAGACTATTTCCCTTGACGAAAGTCACCAATAAACATTTACTGCCTGTAGGTAAATATCCCATGATTTTTTATTCCGTACAGAAGCTAAAAAAAGCGGGGATTTCGGATATTTTAGTTGTAACGGGTAAGGATCATATGGGAGATGTAGTCAATTTGCTCGGCAGCGGTTCTGATTTGGAAATTTCTTTTACGTATAAAGTTCAAGACGATGCAGGAGGTATCGCTCAAGCGTTGGGATTAGCGGAGCAATTTGCTGCCGGTGAACAAATTGTCGTCATTTTGGGAGATAACGTATTTCAAGACGATATCTCAGCATATGTTAGTAATTTTAAGATACAATCCGAAGGCGCAAAAATTTTAATTCAGAAAGTTCATGATCCCCAAAGATACGGGGTGCCCGAGTTGGACGGTAACCAGATCGTTTCCATCGAAGAAAAGCCGATTCTTCCAAAAAGTAATTACGCTGTCACGGGAATCTATATGTATGACAGCCAAGTTTTCGATATTATTAAAACTCTGAAACCTTCTAATCGTGGTGAGTTGGAAATAACCGATGTGAACAATGCGTATATTGCTAAAAAGCAGCTGGCGTATGATGTCCTTCAGGGATGGTGGACGGATGCGGGAACTCATTCATCTCTTGCGTTAGCTAACGAATTGGCTAAGGAAATTACCTTCGGTGATGAATTCGGAAAACTAAAACTGTAAGAAAGGAGCTTGGACAATGAAATTAACCAAATCCAAGTTTTCTGAAGCGCTAATAATCGAACCTACAGTCCATGGCGACAGCCGTGGCTTTTTCATGGAAAGCTATAACCAAAAAAGATTTGAAGAACTGGGTATCGCCTACAGCTTCATCCAAGATAATCACTCGTTGTCTGCCGAAACAGGAGTTCTTCGCGGCCTTCACTATCAGCTCAATCCTAAAGCGCAAACCAAGCTTATCCGTGTCCTTGCGGGTGTCATTTACGACGTTATCGTAGACATACGCAAAAAATCGCCGACGTACGGCCAGTGGCAGGGGTTTATCCTAAGCTCGGAGAATAAGCGTCAGCTTCTGGTGCCGAAAGGCTTCGCTCACGGTTTTTGCACGCTGGTGCCCAACACGGAAGTACTGTATAAGGTAGACGAGTATTATTCTCCTGAAAATGATAGGGGGATCATGTGGAATGATCCCGCACTTGCGATCGATTGGCCCGCATCCAGCCCTATCCTTTCCGCAAAAGATGAAAAACACCCGCGCTTGGCGGATGCGGATAACAACTTTGACGAGGAGGTCGGGTCATGAAAATTCTCGTAACAGGCGGAGCGGGTTTTATCGGAAGTAACTTCGTTCTGTATATGCTTAAGAAATACCCGGACTACCAGATCATCAATTTGGACGCTTTAACCTATGCCGGAAATCTAGAGAATCTAAAAACAGTGGAGAACCATCCCAACTACCGGTTCTTAAAAGGAGATATTTCCGACTGGAATGCTGTTGAGCAGGCTTTCGACTACGGCGTTGACGTCGTCGTGAACTTTGCGGCCGAGTCTCACGTGGATCGCAGTATTTTGGATCCCGGTATTTTTGTTCAAGCCAATGTTATGGGGACTCAAGTGCTGCTTGATGCCGCCAAAGCCCGTGGGATTACTAAATTTGTACAGGTTTCCACAGATGAAGTGTACGGCTCTCTTGGCGAGACGGGACTATTCTCGGAAACAACTCCGCTGGCTCCTAACAGTCCTTATTCGGCTAGTAAAGCCGGTGGAGACATGCTGGTTCGCGCTTATCACGAAACATTCGGGCTGCCGGTTAATATTACCCGCTGTTCCAACAATTACGGGCCGTATCAGTTTCCGGAGAAGCTAATACCTCTTATGATTGCCAATGCCCTGGATGGGAAATCTCTTCCGGTTTATGGAGACGGCCTAAACATACGGGACTGGCTTTACGTGGAAGATCATTGCTCGGCGATTGATCTGGTTCTGCACAGCGGGCGAAATGGGGAAGTGTACAATATCGGAGGGAACAATGAGCGCACCAATCTTGTTATCATCCAAACGATCTTGGCCGCACTTGGCAAATCCGAACAATTAATTACGTTTATTCAGGATCGTCCCGGACATGACCGCAGATATGGAATTGATGCAAGCAAAATAACGGCGGAGCTGGGCTGGCAGCCCAAGCATAACTTCGAGTCCGGTATCCAGGAGACCATACGATGGTATCTGGACAATAAAGAGTGGTGGGAACGGATACGTTCCGGGGCCTATCAATCCTATTATGAACAGCAGTACGGTTCTTAAGATATAGGGAGGTTTCTATGAAAATCTTAGTTACCGGAGCAAAAGGACAGCTTGGAAGCGAAGTTTGCAGGCTGTTTGAAGCTGAGGGGCACGAAGTCTACGGATACGGACGTGAAAAGCTGGATTTTACGAATCAGACGGCGTGCGGACGGATCATTCGGGAAATCATGCCGGACGTTCTGATTCACTGCGGCGCCTATACGGCCGTAGATAAAGCGGAAAGCGAACCCGACGAGGCATACCGGGTGAATGCAAGCGGGACGCGTAATTTGGCTGTGGAAGCGGAAAAATATAACGTGAAGTTTTGTTATGTCAGCACGGATTACGTATTCGACGGCAGAGGAAACAAACCTTACAACGAGTATGACAATACCAATCCGCAAAGTATTTACGGGAAGTCCAAAAGGGCCGGAGAAGTTCTTACCCAGACATTAAGCAGCCGATATTTTATTGTGCGGACATCGTGGGTATACGGCCGGACCGGGCAAAATTTTGTAAAGACCATGCTCAAGCTGGGCGGAGAGAAAATTTCCTTGAATGTAGTCCACGATCAAACGGGCTCCCCGACTTATGCGGCGGATCTGGCTTCCTTTCTTCTGGAACTTGTACAAACGGAGAAGTACGGAATTTACCATGCTTCCAACGCCGGAACGTGTACATGGTACGAATTTGCCAAAGCGATATTCGAGGGAGCGGACATGAAAGTGGCCGTGAATCCCTGCACCACGGATGAATTTCCGCGCCCTGCCGAACGGCCGCAGTTTTCTGTTATGGATCACATGGGGATTCGCTCCAACGGCTTTCAGGATTTAAGAGGCTGGAAGGAAGGACTGAGAGAATTTCTTAAGGAATACCGGAATGGGGAATGACTCGGTCGTTGTTCTTTTATCTACGTATAACGGGGCTAACTATCTCGAAAGCCAACTGGATTCGATATTATCCCAGACCCACTCAAATACGAGCATCCTGGTGAGGGATGACGGATCAAGCGATAAGACTTTACATATTTTAACGCAGTACGAAACGCAATATGATTGTGTCCAATTGATGCCGCAAGAAGATAACAAAGGGTCGAAATTAAGCTTTGGCCGGCTGCTTCAGGAAGGCCTCTCAGGATCTAAGGCAAATTATTTTATGTTCGCGGACCAGGACGATGTCTGGCTTCCGGATAAAATTGAAAAGACTTTGGCAAAAATGAAGCAGCTGGAAAAGACACATGAGCAGCGGCCCTTATTGATTCACACGGATTTAAAAGTAGTGAACGAGCTACAGCGGGAGCTTAACCCGTCTTTCTGGAACTATCAGAAGCTGGATCCCGCTGAGGATTCGTTTCCGCGCCTGCTCATGCAGAATGTCATTACGGGCTGCACCATGATGATAAACCGCCGGCTGGCCGAGCTCAGCCTTCCCGTACATGCGGACGCTATTATGCATGATTGGTGGATCGGTTTGGCCGCCAGCGCGTTCGGCAGCATCGGCTATTTGACGGAGCCGACGATTTTGTACAGGCAGCACGGTGAAAACAGCGTAGGAGCTAAGCGGTTCGGTATGTCTTACATCAAGACTAAGCTTTTAGAACCGGTTTATCTGGAAAAGAATATACGTCAAGCGAGGGCTTTTGAAGAACAGTTTTCCAAAAGGCTCCCGGAAGAAAAGCGCATACTCTTGAAGAAGTTTATCGAGCTGGAGAATAGCTCTTTTGTAAGGGGCCGGTTTTCTCTCCTTAAGAACGGGTTTTATAAAATAGGATTTGCGCGGAATATGGGGTTATTTCTCAATTGGAAGTCTAAGAGACCTTGAATCAGCAAAGGTCTTTTTTATTTTAAGCTAGTTTTAGCCCATTCCCATTCTTGCATGGTATACTAGGAATATCTAGTAAATTCGGATGGAGACTCAGATGGACTTAAGCATAATCATCGTCAATTACAACACCCGCCGGCTGACGCTTGACTGTCTGCACTCGGTTTATGCTTCCGTTACGGGGTATACATACGAAGTACTTTTAATTGATAACAACTCCTCGGATGATTCCGTTTCTTCCATTCGAAGCGAGTTTCCGCAGGTAGATTTGATCGCAAACCAGGAAAACGTCGGTTTTTCCCGGGCGAACAATCAGGGCATAAGAATAGCGCAGGGCCAATATATTCTATTGTTAAACTCGGATACGATTGTGGAGCCGGATACGTTCCAAATCATGCTGGATTATATGAACGAACATCTTCAGATCGGCGCCTCCGGCTGCAAGGTTGTGCTGCCTGATGGTTCTCTCGATAAAGCGTGCAAACGCGGGTTTCCGACGCCGTCGGCGTCTTTTTACTATGCGTTCGGGTTTTCGAAGCTGTTTCCGGATCGTCCGCGGTTCAATCAATACCAGCTGGGGTATTTGAATCCCGATGAGGAATACGAAGTCGATTGTTTGGTCGGAGCTTTTATGATGGTCCGCAGGAAAGCGATCGAGGAAGTCGGAATGCTCGACGAAGAGTTTTTCATGTATGGGGAAGACGTGGACTGGTGCTACCGGATCAAGGAAGCCGGCTGGCAAATTTATTATTACCCTCGCACTAAGATTATCCATTATAAAGGCGCCAGCAGCAGGCGTAAGCCGTATAAAATCATCTATGAATTTCACAGGGCCATGATTCTGTTCCACCGTAAACATTACAAGCGTAACTATTCGTTCGTGACGAATGCCGCCGTTTATATGGGGGTAGCGGTCAAGTTCGGGCTGGCGCTGCTGAAAAACAAGGCGCGGCCGGTCAAGAAGTCCTTGAACCAAACGGATGTCGGAGCGTAACGTACAAGAAGGCCGTACAGCGGCATGGGGTTAGGATGTTATAAAAGGGCCCCGGTAACTGTGCCGATTTAGTCAATCGTATTCATCATGCGGCAACGATTGCGTTGTCTCCTACCAACGATTTTTGAGGTGAATCTTCCATGCTTCGCAGAAATCAACAATTTCTAACCCAGGTCTATGCGATTTTTGATTTCGCCGTGATTCAGACCGCCTTCCTGATCGCCTGGTGGGTTAAATTCGAGAGCGGTTGGCTGGATGCCAACCAGCCGATCCCCATCTCCGTATATGCCGCTTGGAGTGCGGTTTACGGTGCGGTCGCCGTAGCGGTCGGCTTTTTCGTCGGGCTGTACGGGCCAAACCGCAAGAAACGGTTTGCCGATGCGCTGATCAAAATCGTCCAGACGCATCTGATCAGCTTGTTCATCCAGCTCAGCTTGCTCTTCTTCTTCAAAGAAGTGCATATTTCGCGTGAATTTCTGGCGATGTATATCGTGCTGGATATTGTGCTCATCACCGTATACCGCTACGTCTTGAAGGAAAGCCTCAAGCGTCTTCGCGAGAAAGGGTACAACAAGCAGTTTGTGCTCATTCTGGGAGCGGGTACGCTGGGCCGGCGTTTTCACGATAATCTGCTGCAGCACCCGGAGCTCGGCTATGAAATTATCGGGTTTCTCGATGATCATGGGGAGCATTCGGAGCACAAAGAGCTTCTTGCGGCTGCGGCTCCCTACAAGCCCGTCATCGGCAGGCTGGATGAGCTGGACGAAATCCTCCAGGACAAATTGATCGATGAAGTCATTATCGCGCTGCCGCTGGACGTTCATCACAAGTTCCCGCATATCATTGCGGCTTGCGAGAAGGCGGGCGTGCGGACGCTCATCATTCCCGACTTCTTCGATTATTTGCCGGCGCGGCCGTTTTTCGATAATTTCGCGGGCATGCCGCTCATCAATGTGCGCGATATTCCGCTCGATATGATCAGCAACCGCGTGATCAAACGGGCTTTCGACCTCGCGTTTTCGCTCACGGCCATCCTGATCACCCTGCCGGTGATGATCGTGATTGCCGCGGCAATCAAACTGACGTCGCCCGGCCCGGTGATTTTCAAGCAGGAACGGGTAGGGTTAAACCGGCGGAAATTTTATATGTACAAATTCCGTTCGATGCGCCAGGAGACGGCGAACACGTCCGACACAGGCTGGACGACGGCCGACGATCCGCGCAAAACGAAGCTGGGCGCCTTTCTCCGTAAAACGAGCCTCGATGAGCTGCCGCAGTTTTTCAATGTGCTTTTCGGGCATATGAGTGTAGTCGGACCGCGTCCGGAACGGCCGTTTTTCGTGGAGCAGTTTAAAGAAGAGATTCCGAAATATATGGTGAAGCACCATATTCGTCCGGGGATTACAGGCTGGGCGCAGAGCAACGGTCTCCGTGGGGACACCTCGATTTCGGATCGGATTCAGCACGATATTTTCTATATCGAAAATTGGTCGTTTCTCTTCGACATCAAGATTATCTGGAAAACGATCGTAAACGGCTTTACGAACAAAAATGCCTATTAAGTATATTCCGCCCGCATCTTCCCGATACTAGGATCATATCTTGGTAACGGGGAGGTTTTTTTATGATCGATCATGAAGACGCTTACCGGGATGATCAAATGCCAATGGGGCGCGGCCTGATCATCGGAGTGCTGATGGGAGCCGTCATGTGGGCGGTCATTATCGGCGGGTTTCTTTACCTGGTGAACTAATGAGGGGAAAAATAAAAGAAAAGCCGCCGAGCGGGTCTTCCCGGTTTCGGCTGCTTTCCATTTGACAAGGTCTGCTGCAGGCTATTCGTGCATTACGGCGCCGGGTCAGACTAAGGCACTGACCAAAAGGAGGCGGGGGAGAATAGGAGGGCAGGGCTTGATCCGGAAAGGAAGAAGGCCAGCCCGGCTCAATCCTATGTGTAAACTCCCACCTCCCAAGCATGTCTTATCTCGCCGTCCAGCCGCCGTCAATGATCAGCTCCGTGCCGGTAACGAACGAAGACTCGTCCGAAGCCAGATAAAGGACTCCGTACGCGATGTCCTCGGGCTTGCCCAGGCGGGGCAGCGGAGTACCCGCTTCGAACATGTGTCCCGCGCCCTGATCGAGGGCTTCCTGGATCATCGGCGTCACGATAATGCCCGGATGAACGGAGTTCACGCGGATTTTATCCGGAGCCAGCTCGACAGCCGAGGCTTTCGATAAGGAGCGGAGAGCTCCTTTTGCCGCGGTATAGCCGTTGGTGAAATTAAGGGCGACAATGCCGGCGATGGAGGAGATGTTGACAATGGAGCCTCCGCCGGCTTTCCGCATTTCGGGTACGACGTATTTCATTCCGATGACGCAGCCCGTCAAGTTAATCGACATGACCTTGTCCCAGTTTTCGATCGTGAACGTATCAAGCGTGCTGTCTGTGCTGATGCCCGCATTATTGACGAGGACATCGACCTTGCCGAACTGCTCGACAGCCTTCCCGACCACTCGCTTCCAGTCTTCTTCCAAAGCCACGTTATGCTTAAGGCCGATGGCCTGGCCGCCCGCACGGCGTATTTCATCCACCACCCGGTTCAACTGCTCTTCTTGCAGATCGGTTGCGACGACTCTCGCACCTTCCGCGGCGAACAGCTTGGCTTCGGTTTCCCCTTGCCCCATCGCGGCTCCCGTTATAATGACCACTTTATCCTGTAAGCGTCCCATTTTGGATAACCATCCTTCCGGCTAAATTTGGAAGCGCATTCATCGCGATGAACTTCCATGCCCGCAAACTCTTATCGACAAGATGTTGTTTAATTGACATCCTGTTAATTATAATAATAACGAGCTCGCCATGAAGGCTCAACCAACAGCTTTGGCGGATTTGTCGCTTAGTGGACAAAGCCTGGCGCATTGTTGTAAAAACGCGACATCTTATACAAGGAGAGCGGTTATGTCGATAAAAAATAAATTGGACCCGAGAGTGGTAAGGACTCGCCTGATGCTGCGGGATGCGCTGATTGCTTTGATCGGGGAGCAAGGGTACGAGAAAATTACAGTCCAGGATATAGCGAACCGCGCTGCACTGAACCGGGCGACCTTTTACCTCCATTACCGGGACAAGCAGGATCTCATGGAACAGAGCATGGATGATACATTAAAGGAGCTGGTGGACGGACTCCAGCCTCTATTCGAAGATGCGTCGGAGTTTCGTTTTGACGGCGGGAAGCCGCACCCTACCTTTGTCTGGCTGTTCGAGGAAATTGCCAGGCATGCGCAGTTTTATCAAGTGGTTCTGGGGGAACGGCGGATGCCTTATTTTACCCGCGGGTTGACGGACGTGATTACCGGGTTTGTGACCAAAGGGGTCGGAACGATAGCTCCGGAAGAGCGGCAGCTTGCGGTGCCCCGGGAGATGCTCGTGAGCTACGTGGTCTCGGCTATCCTCGGCGTCATCCTGTGGTGGCTTCAAAGCGGCATGCCGTATACGGCCTCCTATATGGCGGAGAATTTAATGCGCCTGGCGACCCGCGGTCCTTACGTGGACGATCCTTTTACCGGGGCAAAAGAATAAGCCGGTTTCCCGGCAGACGACGATAACAAAACCCTGTATTGTGGCGGTTCAATCCATGGCGCCCAGTACGTCATGGAGATCTTTCAAGGCCTCGTTTAACCGGACAAGCTGTTCATGGCTGAAAGCGTCCGCTTTTGCCCGCAGCAGGTTTCCGATCTCCCGCTTGTAAGCGCCGATAAAAGCCTTTCCCTCCGCCGTCGCATGGAGAAGAGACGCCCGCCTGTCCTGAGGATCGGGCACGCGTTCGATATAACCCAAGTGAAGCAGCTTGTCCACGATAGGCGTCAACTGCTGTTTGGAAACGCCCAGCTCGGCGGCGAGTCCGGACAGGCGGAGCGTCTTTTTTTCCTCCACCATGACCAAGGCGTAGAATTGCTGGGGACCGAGGGTTTGTTTCACCTGCCGCTCAAACAATCTCATCATTTTTTTCTCCAGCAGAGGCATCAGCAAAGCCCAGCTGGCGATTAATTCATCTGTGAGTTGTTGCTGTTCATGCTTATTGTCGTTCATAAGTTCGTTTGAACCTCCTTTAACGGTTGCGGCCGATACGGATTCAGATGTCGTTGCGAAGCGAAGAGTGCGAACCGTATATCATACCGCCCTACGCCCGTTTGACAGGCCAAGGCGGTTATGTTAGTTTCAATAATAGTACATAATTATTTACTAATTAGGGAGTGAATAATTTATGATAGAAACCCAACCTAATCGTATGCCTTTTGTCTACTGAAATCAAAGATAAGAGGTGGTTAGGATGAAAAGCAATACCTTGAACCGGCTATTGGATGAAAAAGTACGATTATCCGCAAGTGGAGAAGGCTTTGACGGAACGGTGCTTGTGGCCGTAAACGGCGACATTTTGTTTCACGAGGCCTACGGTTGGGCCAACCGTGAACTGGAGGCGGCGAGCAGGCCGGACACGGTCTACCGGATCGGTTCCGTTACGAAGCCTCTGACGGCAGCGGCCGTTATGCGGCTTGCGGCAAAAGGAGCACTCCGCACCGGCGACCCCGTGGCGGAATACGTGCCCGGATTTCCGTCGGGGGACCGGATCACGCTGCGGCACCTTTTGATGCACACCTCCGGAATCCCGAATCTCACGGAGCAGCCCGCGTTTGCGGAGCAGGCGAAGGCCCGCCGGAACGTGGATGAGCTTATCGCTTTATTCCGTGGAAAGCCGATCGAATTCGAACCGGGTTCCCGGTTTAAGTACTCCAATTCAGGCTATATCCTGCTGGGAAAAGCGATCGAAGCGGCAAGCGGGCACAGCTACTCTTCTTATATGAAGGAGCATGTGTTTGAACCTGCGGGAATGACCGCCACCGGCCTTGATGATAATAGAAGTCTGCTAAAAAAACGCGCCGCCGGTTATGAATTCGATGCATCCGGAATGCTTTGCAACGCTTCCCATATCGACATGTCGAATGCGTTTGCGGCAGGCGGTTTATACTCTACGGCAGCAGATCTGTACCGGTGGGACAAGGCGCTGCGCGAAAATCGGCTTCTGCCGGAAGACATCCAGTCCGACATGTATCAGCTGCACAATCCGACCGGGTACGGGTATGGCTGGTTCAATCAGACGGAGCCGGACGGGACCGTGTATCATCACGGCGGAATTAACGGATTCACGTCTTCGTTCGTCCGCGACTTAAAGCGGGGGATCACGGTCATCGTGCTCAGCAATACGGCCTCTATAACTCCTTCCGTCCTGCCCGGTGAGCTTCACAAGCTTGCCGCCCGGGCCGAAGCTTCCTAATTAGTAGGATTAGAATATGCTCTATGCTCAGCCTGACACACATGGCGGCCGCAGCCGGGTAACAAAAGGAGGTCTTCTTATAGAAGGCCTCCTTTTCCGCATGAAAACTTCCCGCCGTTCCGGTGCAGGATTCCTCCCCCCAAAAAAACTAAGGCCGGCAAAGGACAGGATCACGGCTTGTCAAACTAGTCCGCATAATCGGCCAAGTCCCTTCATAGACATGTATCAGTACATTTTACTTAAGGATGAGGGGATGATGACATGCGTCGGGTCACATGGATACTCGCCATCGTGATGAGTGCAGCATTGCTTCTGGCCGGTTGTGGAAAAAAGGATGCAGGATCGGTAGTAAAAGATTTGGATCATGTGATCGGCAAGCTCGAAAGTTATCAGGGCACGGGACGCATGGTTCTTCAAACCGGGCAGGAACCGCAGGAATACCAAGTGGAAGTGTGGTACCAGCAGCCGCATTATTACCGCATTTCCTTGACCAATGAGAAAAAAGACATCACGCAGGTTGTGCTGCGAAACGATGACGGGGTTTTTGTTTTGACGCCTCATCTGCATAAAAGCTTCCGGTTCCAGAGCGACTGGCCGGAGAATCAGGGTCAGGTCTACCTGTTCCAGTCCTTGGCTCAAAGCATTCTGCTGGACACGGAGCGCCAGTTTACGAAAGAGGGCAATTCGTTCGTCTTCGACGTGGCGGCGAATTATGCCAACAGCGGACAGATGGCGAGACAGAAGATATGGCTGGATCAAAAAAACCTCGCGCCGCAGAAGGTCGAAGTTTCCGACAGCAGCTCGAACGTACTCGTCAAGCTTGATTTCACGCAGTTCGAATTTGGCAAAAAACTGGAAAAAGATAGCTTCGACATGCAGCGCAACATGACCAGCTGGGATCTGAAATCGCTGGATAAGGACGCGCCTGTCTCCGGCGCAGTAACCCAGCCGGCCGCGGGCGCAGCGTCTCCGGACGGCAAAGCGGCCGCAGCCGGGACTGCGCCGAACGCGGCAGGCGCCGCAGGCAAGGACGCGGCTGCCGGCGCTCCAGCGAGCGGCACAAGCGCCACCGCCACCGCCGACGGCGGCAAAGCCCCGGCCGCGTCGCCCGCTCAAGACGCGGCGGCTGCCGGCAAAGCCGCGGACGGCTCCGCGAAGGCTCCGGCAGCGGCGCCGGGCTCCGGCGGCACGGCGGCCGACGCCGGCAAGACGCCCGCCGCGGCAGGCGCTCCCGCGGGCGGCGCAGCCTCCGCCGGCGGCACCGGCGCCAAGCAGCCAGCGCCAGCGGCGGCTGGCACAGCCGCGACCGGTACGGCCGGCGCGGACAAAACCGCCGCGGCCAACAGCAGCGCGGGCTTCGGCCTCATCGAGCCGTCCTACATGCCCAAGGGTGTCGCGCAGCAGGACATCCGGGACGTGAAGCTCGGCGAGAACACGGGCATCATGGTCCGCTACCAGGGGACCTACAACTACACGCTGCTTGAGGTAGCGCCGCAGACGCAGACCGTATCCGTCCTGCCCGGCGATATCGTCGACCTGGGCTACACGCTCGGCGTGGTCACCGGCGACGAGAAGAAGACGCTGACATGGACGTACGAGGGCATCGAATTCCGGCTGGCGACCGCCGACCTGCCGCACAACGAGCTTGTCAAAATCGCCCAGTCCGTTGCCGAAGAAGCGGGCAAATAACCCGCAAAGCCTCATGGATTGGGGAATTTTGCCCGGGACAATGCATTGACTTCATCCGGCGGAGCCTTTAACATGGGTGTATCGGAGGACGGCGGAAGTGCCGGCCAATTAGGGAAGGGAGACCCTGCTTATTCGGGATCTCCCTTGTCCCGTGTACAGTCTTGAAGAAGGTGAACTTTGACGTGGATGCTTTTTACCGTCCGACTTACGTAGAAATTTCATTGGATGCGCTCCGCAGCAACCTGGAGACTTTCAGGCGCGTGCTGCCGGGGAGCGTACACATGATGGCGGTTCTGAAAGCCGATGCCTACGGCCACGGTGCCGTAGAGGTTTCGAAAGTGGCAATGGAATGCGGCGCGACCTATCTGGCCGTAGCTTTTCTCGACGAAGCGATGGAGCTGAGGAACGCCGGCATCACGGCGCCTATCCTGGTTCTGGGCTACACGCCGCCGGAAGGGATCGGACTTGCGCTGGAACACGACATTACGCTGACCGTTTATACGGAAGAGCTGCTTGAAGCGGCTTCCGGGTACGCGCAGCGTGACGCCGCAGCGGGCGGGAACAAACCGCCGCTTAACATTCATATTAAAATCGACAGCGGAATGGGACGGATCGGCCTGCACGACGAGGACGAAGCGGTCGCGTTTATCGCGAAAGCGCTGCAGACGCAGGGAATCCGGGTAGAGGGGCTGTTTACCCACTATGCCAATGCGGATGAAACCGACAAAGCGTATACGTACGAACAGCACGCGAAATTCGCCGGGATCGTCCGGAAGGCCGGTGAGCTGCCGGGAGCCCGTTTTCCTTTCGTTCACGCCGGCAACAGCGCGACGGCCATTGATCTGCCCGAACTTACTTACAACATGGTACGTCTGGGCATTGCGATGTATGGCCTGTATCCTTCCGAAGAGGTAAACAAAGAGCAGATCAGACTGAAACCCGTCCTGAGCCTCAAAACGGGGATTGTCCATCTGAAGACTCTTCCACCCAGATCGGGCGTCAGCTACGGCACCATTTATCACACGCAAGGCGATGAACAAATCGCCACACTGCCGATCGGCTATGCCGACGGCTTCTCGCGTCTGCTGACGGGCAAGGCCGAAGCACTGGTCCGGGGCAGAAGGGCTCCGGTCGTAGGCCGGATTTGCATGGATCAATGTATGTTGAATACGAGCGATATTCCGGAGGCGGCGTTCGGGGACGAGGTTGTCCTGCTCGGCGAGCAGGGCGAAGAGCGAATAACCGCGGAGGAAATCGCCGCTAAGCTGGGCACGATCAATTACGAAGTAACCTGCATGATCTCTCACCGGGTTCCCCGCGTTTACGTAAGCGGCGGCCGCAGAGTGAAGGCGGTCAACTCCCTGTTCAGACATCTTTTTTAACGGATCGACAGGACTTAATCAAAATTCCACAATTTTTCCCGAAGGAAAAACAGGATTTCAGGGTATGCCCTCGAATAGATTACAAGGGAGCTTGACGATGCGTATGGCATAAATGATATACCACACGCATATATACTGAAGTAGTATAAATTTACTACGGCATCGACATAATGGTAGTAAAGTGTTTTCGGATGTTTCTTGGGGGTGCGAAATCGGTGAATAATGCTCATAACACGAAGAGGATCATGATCAGTTTGCCAGACAACCTATTACAGGAGGTCGACGGCATTGTGGAGAAGGAGAACTCCAACCGAAGCGAGTTTATTCGCCAGGCCATGAAGCTGTATTTGCTTGAACGCAAAAAACGCAGCCTTCGCGAATCCATGCAGAAAGGCTACATGGAGATGGCTAAAATCAACCTAACGATAGCGGACGAAGCTTTTCAAGCGGAGGAAGAGGCGGACAATACGCTGGTACGCTTAGTAAGCGGGGTGTAATAATTTGATTGTAAAACGTGGCGATGTGTACTTCGCAGATCTTTCACCGGTTGTCGGTTCCGAACAGGGCGGCGTCCGTCCGGTGCTGATTATCCAGAACGACATCGGCAATCGCTTCAGCCCGACGGTCATCGTCGCCGCAATTACGGCGCAGATTCAGAAAGCGAAGCTACCGACGCACGTGGAAATCGATGCGGAAACGCACGGTTTTGACCGGGACTCCGTCATTTTGCTGGAACAGATCCGTACGATCGACAAGCAGCGGCTGACCGACAAAATTACGCATCTGGATGAAGAATCAATGCGCAAGGTGGACGAAGCGCTGCAGGTCAGCGTGGGACTGATTGATTTTTAGCGATGAAATGAGGAGCGAGGGGCCCTAACAGCCCTCGTTTTTTCGTTTCTTTTACAAAGGCGGCACGGAAGAGGAGTTCAGGCGCGCGAGCGCGGCGGGACCCGGTATCTACGGGGAAAAATCGGGCCAAGTACAAGTCTGCCCGGATGAAAGCTACAAAACGCATGGGGGAATAACGATGGCAAACACGGATGTCCAGCACGCAGACAAGCAGCAAGCACCTAAGAGCTACGAACGGACCGAGGAAAAAACGGCGGCTACGGCTGCCCGGATCGTCAAACAAATCGCCGGCGAGCTTCAGCTCAAGGCTTCGCAGGTCCAAACGACCGTAAATCTGCTGGATGAAGGCAACACCATCCCGTTTATCGCGCGGTACCGGAAGGAAATGACGGGAGAACTAGACGAGAATTTCCTGCGGGATATCGAGGAGCGGCTGAATTACCTCCGCAACCTGGAAGACCGCAAGCTGGAAGTGCTGCGTCTTATCGACGAACAGGACAAGCTCACCGGCGAGCTTCAGGCTTCCATTGAAAAAGCGGTAAAGCTCCAGGAGCTGGAGGATCTATACCGTCCATACCGCCAGAAACGCAAAACACGCGCGAGCGTCGCAAAGGAAAAAGGGCTGGAGCCGCTGGCGAAGTTTATACTGAAACAGCCTCAGAAAGGTTCTCTTCAGGAAGAAGCCGAGAAGTATGTCCGTGAAGACAAAGGCGTCGCCACCGTCGAAGAAGCTCTTCAAGGCGCGCAGGATATCGTCGCCGAGCAGCTCGCGGACGATGCGAAAATCCGGGCTTGGGTCCGCAAATTTACGCACGACAACGGGATTCTGCGTACGGAAGCGAAGAAGCGGGAAGAAGAGTCCGTTTACGAGATGTACTACAGCTACCAGGAACCGCTGAAAAAAATGCCGCCGCACCGGACGCTGGCGATTAACCGGGGCGAGCGCGAGGACGTGCTGAAAGTGGCGCTCGACGTTCCCGTTGAGCGGATTCACGAATTCATCGGCCGTCAGGTTATCCAGGGGCCGTCCGTGACGCGCGACGCGCTGCAATCGGCTGTGGAAGACGCCTACAAGCGTCTGATCGCGCCATCCATCGAGCGGGAAGTCCGCGGAGAGCTGACGGAACGGGCGGAGACGCACGCGATCCAGATTTTCGCCGGCAATCTGCGGAATCTGCTTCTCCAGGCGCCCGTTAAGGGCCAAACCGTGCTCGGCGTCGACCCGGCTTACCGGACCGGTTGCAAGCTGGCCGTCGTGGATGAGACGGGCAAGATGCTGGAGGTCACGGTGACGTATCCGACGCCGCCGAACAACAAAGTCGCCGAAGCGAAGGCCGCCTTCAAGCGCCTGATCGACACATACGATGTCAGCCTCATCGTTATCGGCAACGGTACCGCTTCGCGCGAAACCGAGCAGTTCGTGGCGGATCTGATCGCCGAACTTAAAGCGCGCAAGCTCCAGTACCTCATCGTGAACGAGGCCGGCGCAAGCGTGTACTCCGCATCGAAACTTGCTCAGACGGAGTTCCCGGATCTCGACGTGGCGGAGCGCAGCGCCATCTCGATTGCGCGCCGCCTGCAGGACCCGCTCGCGGAGCTTGTCAAAATCGAGCCGAAGGCGATCGGCGTCGGCCAATACCAGCACGACGTCTCGCAGAAGCATCTCGACGAGAGCCTAAAAGCGGTTGTCGAATCCGCCGTTAACCATGTCGGCGTCGACGTGAACACGGCATCGCCGTCCCTGCTTTCCTACGTCTCCGGAATCAACAGCACGATCGCGAAAAATATCGTGAAGTTCCGCGAGGAGAACGGGAAGTTCGGCAGCCGCAAGGAGCTGCAGAAGGTTCCCCGCCTAGGCGCCAAGACGTTCGAGCAGTGCATCGGCTTCCTACGGGTACCCGGAAGCGGCAACCCGCTCGACAACACGCCGATCCACCCGGAGACATACGACGTGGTGGACAAGCTGCTGGCCGAGCTGAGAGTCGAGCTTGCCGGGATCGGCTCCCAGCAACTGAAGGAACTGCTTCAGCGCCAGGAGCCCGATGAGCTTGCGCCCAAGCTCGGCATCGGCGTTCCTACGCTGCGCGACATCCTGGACAGCCTGCAGCGTCCTGGCCGCGATCCCCGCGAGGAACTCGGAACGCCGATCTTCCGGACCGACGTCCTGCAGATCGAAGATCTGAAGCCCGGGATGGAGCTTCAGGGTACCGTGCGCAACGTGATCGATTTCGGCGCTTTTGTCGATATCGGGATCAAAAGCGACGGTCTCGTCCATATTTCCCAGCTCAGCGACAAGTTCGTGAAACATCCGATGGATGTGGTATCCGTCGGTGACAACGTAACGGTCTGGGTATTGAACGTAGATGTGAAGAAGGGCCGTGTCGGCCTGACGATGAAACAGCCGCAATAAACGGAACGGACCATAAAGAACCTCAAGATCCCAAAGAGCTTGAGGTTTCTTTTTTACTCCGAATTTGGCATCTTAGTACCGTCCTGACATCTCAATCAGGCAGGGCAGGAATAACTCTTACCCGAATGGGCAAAAACAGAAAAGATAGCTGCCGCTGGAATCCGGCAGACGATCAGAGCGGAGGGAAGGTCCATGCTTCACACATGGTTACGCAAGGGAGGAACGCTGGCGCTTGCCGTTCTGCTGTTTATTTCGGCCGGATGCAGCACGTCGGGACCGCAAGCAGGTCCGGGCAAGAGTCAAAGCGGCGGCAAGGATTCGCAGCCGAGTCCGACTCCTACGGTCGAGGATCCGCTGAAGGATCAGATTGCAAGGATGACGCTGGATCAGAAAATCGGGCAGATGGTCATCAGCGGAGTCGACGGACTGGAGATGGACGAGCACGCGCGGCAGCTGATAGATACTTATAAGGTCGGAGGCTTCATTTTATTCAAGCCGAACGTAAAAAGCGCGGTCCAGGCGACAGGACTCCTGAATTCGCTGAAAGAAGAGAATGCCCGCACGGGCAGCAAAATACCGCTTATGCTGAGCGTGGACGAGGAAGGCGGACGCGTCAGCCGCATGCCGGACGAGTATATGAACGTACCCGCGAGCCAGGTGATCGGCAGTACGAAGAACCTGCGTTTCGCTGCGGAGATCGGGGATATTCTGGCCCGGGAAGTGGCTTCCCTCGGATTTAACACGGATTTCGCTCCGGTGCTCGATATCAACAGCAACCCGAAGAATCCGGTCATCGGGGACCGTTCTTTCGGGTCGACGCCCGAGCTTGTAGGCAATCTCGGCGTCGAGATGATGAAAGCCATCGCCGCGCAGAAAGTGATCCCCGTCGTGAAACATTTCCCGGGACATGGCGATACCGCGGTAGATTCGCATATCGGGCTGCCTGTCGTGGAGCACGATGCGAGCCGTCTGCGTTCTTTTGAGCTTGTCCCTTTCGTCAAAGCCTTTCAGAGCGGGGCGGATGCGGTCATGGTTGCGCACATTCTGCTTCCGAAGCTGGATTCCACTTATCCGGCTTCCCTATCCCCGGCGGTCATTACCGATTTGCTGCGCAAAGAGCTGAATTTCGGCGGTGTCGTGTTTACGGACGATCTGACAATGGGCGCCATCGTCAAAAGCTACGGAATCGGCGAGGCGGCCGTTCAAGCCGTGAAAGCAGGCACGGACGTAGCCCTCGTCTGTCATGAATTCGACAACACGGTCCGGGTCGTAAAAGCGCTGAAGCAAGCCGCCGAAACCGGCGTTCTCTCGGAGCGGAGAATCGACGAGAGCGTTTACCGGATTCTGAAGCTGAAATACAAGTACACGTTAGCCGATCGCCCGGCTCCGCAGCCGGACGTCGGCAAGATCAACGAGCAGATCGGCCGGGTCCTGGACGCCCGTCTGCCTTAACGGCCCGGAGCTCACAAAAAAAGCAGGTAATTCCGCCTCTGCGGAGCTACCTGCTTTTTTCAAAGGATCCCGACAGCTCGTCGGGTGATCTCCGTGTCCGGTAAAAAAACCAACTGTCGTTAAGTAAACGAATCTGCCGAGGGTTTTTGTTCTGAAACGCTCGCATCAGCTGGTTGCAGAGCCATTGCGGCATAACGCCATCCCCTTCCTGACTGACTACTTACAGCATATGGGGAAGAGGCGGCCGGCGTGCAGGTCCTGCAACTTTTTTTATCGGAATAGCGGAGATTTACTGCTGATCTTCCTCGTACTCTTCGTACCATTGCTCCAGTTGGGCCTGCAGCGCCCGGATTTCGGTGAGCAGCGATACGAGCGGGTAGGCGGATTCCTGAATGGAAGCAAAGGATGCTTCCAGCTTATTGATATAGTCCAGGCCTCCGGTTACCGGATAAGCGGTACCCACCGGCTCCAGGTTGTCGCATTCGGCGATGACGACCGGCAGTTCAGGCACATTGTGTGCGGTCAGCTTCTCGATTTCTTTGTGCAGCCGGCCGTTCAAAGCCGTAAGCTGGTACATGTGCGTAGCGGGCATTTCGACAAATTCAAGCTGGTCTTTCAGTTTCAATACGGCATATTTCATAACGCTGGTCGGCATAGCGGCGGTGCTCCTCTCGCGCATCACGTTCTCGTTTTCTACTTGACAGTATAGCCCTTCATTAGGTACAAATTCAAGAGAGACTTATCCGCGGGAGCATACGGGAAATCCCGTGCCGAAGCGGGGAAAGGAGTCGCTTGCTATGGACGACGGGCAGCTTCAGGAGTGGGTGGAGCAGATTTCTCTGCAGGCGTTCGGATGGCCGTTTCGTCACCGTGCGCGGTTTAACCGCAGGCTTCGTGCCACGGGCGGTCGGTATTTTACGAAGTCCCACGATATTGAAATCAGCTGGCACCAGTGGGAGACTTACGGCAGGGACGATGTCGAAAAAATCATTAAGCACGAGCTGTGCCACTATCATCTCCATTTGCAGAGAAGAGGTTATCAGCACCGTGACGCCGACTTTAAACTTCTGCTCAAGCAGGTGGGCGGGACGCGATTTTGCCGGGCTTTGCCTCAGCGCAAGGAACCGGCGCCTTACAAGTACAAGCTCCGGTGCGTGGCCTGCGGCACCGAATATTACCGGAAAAGAAAGATGGATGTGCGTAAATACTCGTGCGGAAAATGCCGGGGAAAGCTGGAACTTTACACGCTTGACTTTCCCAAACGTTCATGATAAATTAATTATTGTCTTTCCCTGATAGCTCAGTTGGTAGAGCACTCGACTGTTAATCGAGTTGTCACAGGTTCGAGTCCTGTTCGGGGAGCCATATCTGGAGAGATACCCAAGTGGCTCAAGGGGACCCTCTGCTAAGGGGTTAGACTGCGTAAGTGGTGCGAGGGTTCGAATCCCTCTCTCTCCGCCATTAAGTATTGTGAAGAAAGTCGCTTAGATACAGCGGCTTTTTTGCTTTTTAAGGGCCTTTGCGCAAGCGGCACGGGTGCCGGGCAATACGATTTTGTGCCAGAAAATTCATTGCAAATTAGGCTTGTCATTTTGAATAGGTTAAGCTATAATAACACTTGTCGTCAAAAACGACATCATGTTCTAAGAGTTGACATGGCCCGTTGGTCAAGGGGTTAAGACACCTCCCTTTCACGGAGGTAACAGGGGTTCGAATCCCCTACGGGTCACCATGAGAGCCATTAGCTCAGTTGGTAGAGCACCTGACTTTTAATCAGGGTGTCGAAGGTTCGAGTCCTTCATGGCTCACATTCTTTACCTCACATGCGGTCGTGGTGGAACGGCAGACACGCTATCTTGAGGGGGTAGTGCCCAATGGGCGTGAGGGTTCAAATCCCTCCGACCGCATACCTCATTAAATAAGAGACCTTGCTGAGTACAGCGGGGTCTCTTATTTTTTTTAGAAATATTTCCCGAGAAATATCGAACCGTGAGACGGGTGTCTATTTGTGCCGGATGATTCATCGACAAAGGATTCAAGTACATCATGCGGATGTCGAAAGGCCGGAAGCTTAGGAAATTAAGACAAATATACCGCCAGCCGGACGCAGTAAGGAGCCGATGTCGATGAACTGTTCCTTTTTGAATAGGAGAGGAAGTCCGAAAAAGGAGATTTGTGTTGGCGGACGGTCAAATAGGTTGGTCCTAATTACTTTAGTCCGGAAATAGTTCCGGGTTTTTTTATTTTCTTAAAATTAACATCCAGCTAATGCTGAATTGTAATTCCTTCCATATAATGGTGGAGTAAGCTATTATCCATTCAGAGGAGGGAATTAAATGATTCAAAAAGTTCGTGCCCGTATGATCCCCTTGTTAGGTCTTACCGCCGTTCTTGCGTGTTCTTCGGTGGTCCAAGCCGCTCAGCCGCCGGCTCCGGCTCTGCATGACGACAACCCGTCCGGCAATTTCGGGGACTGGTACACGGGAGCGGTGCCGCCGCAGGCTTCCAATGACAAGCCCGTGATTCTTTTCGTTCAGGGTCTTCACTCGAACTATAACACCTGGCTCAAAACGGACGGATACTACGAGGCGGCTTATAAGGCCGGATACCGCACGGCTTTCGTACAACTGAAAGATGCGGACGGTACGGGCGGGGACATGTGGACCAACGGTCCGAAGCTGGCCGAGGTCATCAAGAAGGTCGCCCAATATTATGGTGTCTCCCAGATTAACATCATCGCTCACTCCAAGGGCGGAATCGACACGCAAGCCGCTCTCCTGCATTACGGCGCCGCGCCGTATGTGAACGTCGTTCATCAGCTTTCTACGCCGAATAAGGGCTCCGAGCTGGCTGACATGGCTTACAGCGACTGGACAAGCTGGCTGGCCGACATTCTCGGCAAGAAAGATGATGCGGTCTATTCGCTGCAAACTTCCTACATGGCCAATTTCCGGACACAGACAGACAGCAAGCCCGGAGTCTCCGCTACTAAGACCTACATGTCCGGCGGAGAAGGCGATGACGGCTGGTTCACTGCCTACTGGTTCGCTCATGCCGTCCTTCCGGGCGAGGATGACGGTGCGGTCAGCGTAGCTTCCGCGCTTGGACTGCCTTATGGCATTAAAAGCTTTACAAAAAACATCTCCCACAGCGCGATGACGACGGCTTCCCAGACTTGGAGCCTGGTTCAGCCTAAACTGGCACTCGGCAAAACGGCGGCTGCAGCGGCGGCGCTTCAAGAAGAGAACCTTTCCGCAGTTCCCCAAGCGGCTCCCGCGGTTTCCGAGAATTCTTCTTTCATTATGAAAGGGGGCAGTCTCGCCAAAGGATCCGCAAAAGAGGTGTTCCCGCTTGAAAGCGGTCTGGGCACGATCTCGCTGGATGTATTGACGGCTAAAGAAACGACGCAAGTCACATTGACAAGCCCATCCGGCAAAAAGATCCCGCTTAACCCGGCTAAAAGTGCGGAGAAAGACGATGCCGTTCTGTTCTCCGATGCCGTTCATCATACGCTGACGCTTGAGAACCCGGAGAAGGGGAACTGGACCCTGGAACTGTCGGGACAAGGGGATGCATACTTTATGCTGGCCCGTCCGGAAGGCCGTGTAAAAGGACAAATCAAGAACGCCCGCAAACAATACAAACAAGGTGAGGATGCACAAATTGCCGTTTCGTTCGACGGAGCGGGCAAGCTGGAAGACACTAAAGCGAAGAAGGCGAAGCTGACCCGTTCCGGAGGCAAAGGAAAGGTGAAGAGCCTCCAGCAAGCGGGAGAAGTTAATCTGCAAACCGCGAAGAACGAAGTTCTCTTAAACTTCAAAGCGCCGACGGAGCCCGGGGTCTATAATATCTCATTCGACATCAACGGAGTGAACGAGCGGCAGGAACCTTTTACACGTTCCGTGAACTACAATTTCGCCGTGACGAATGAGGCGGGAAAAGTCGAATAAGCCCGCTTCGCCAAAGCGGGGCTCTCCTTCGTTTGGGGCTTCATCATTTCGGGTAATCTAAAAAGAGAAAGAGAAGCGTGTTTACTCGAAAGGAGCTGGAGAGAGCATGTCGAATCCGTCTTTGGAACAGCAGATCGTAAGCGTTCTGGATAAAAACGAGTTCTGTTCGTTCGGTACTGTTGAGAATGGGAAACCGCGTGTACGCTATATGGCTTTATTTCACGATGACCTGACGATTTATCTGGCGACCAACCGTAAAACCGATAAGGTGGAAGAGCTGCGGGACAATCCCCATGTACATATTCTGGTGGGCTTTGACGGCAAGCCTTCTTCCGATATCCTTCAAATCGAAGCGGAAGGCAGCGTGAGTACCGATGAAAACTTGCGCGAAAAAGTATGGCGCGACGACTTCAAGGAATGGTTTGACGGTCCGCACGATCCGGAATATGTCATCTTGAAGATTGTTCCCGGCCGTATCGAGTATTACAGCGGTAAATCCGAGCGGCAGGTATGGCAGGCGCAATAACGCCGCGAATAAAAGCACAAAGCCGAAAGGAGTCCGCTCTGGACCCTTTCGGCTTTTTAATTAAACGGAAGGAACGGGAATCCGGTCTGTTTCCGGATCTTCCCGGCTCGGCCAGCTCGAACGACAGAGCGGTTCGTCAGGAAGATACCGGCTCCGTCCCGATATGCCGCCGCCGTGTTGGGCGTGCTCCACACACGGGCGGTGGAGCACGGCCGGAAAATCAAAAGAACGCGGAGGCTGCAAAGGCAGTCTTCCGCGTTCTTTTACACTACCGGCTGATGTGCATGCGCTTCTGCACCTGGCCGAGGACAAAATCCGTCAGCAGCGCGAGAAGCGCCGCCGGGATAGCTCCCGCATACAAACGGGCGGAGTTGTCCATGTTGATGCCGGAATAAATCTCCCGGCCCAGACCCCCGCCCCCGATCAGCGGAGCGATGGTAGCCACGCCGATGGCAATGACCGCGGCCACCCGTACGCCTGTCGCGATGAAAGGCAGCGACAGCGGAAGCTGCACCTTCCACATCAGCTGAAGCTGGCTCATGCCGACTCCGCGTCCGGCTTCCGTAATCGCCGGATTTACCTGGGTGAGCCCGACAAAGGTGTTGCGGATGATCGGCATCAGGGAATAGAGGAAGAGGCCGATGACCACTGTCTTGAAGCCGAGCCCGAACACGATCATCAGCAGCACGAGCAGCGCCAGACTCGGAAACACCTGGATAATGTTCGCGGCCGTAAGAATGACGGAACCGAGGCGGCGGTAACGCGCGGCCAGAATACCCAGCGGCACCCCGACTATTAGCGCCATGAGAATGGCAAGGAGAACCATTACGATATGATCGTAAGTCAGTCCCAGCAAATCAAGCCAGTTTTCACTAACGTATTGAAAGAAAAGCTCCATATTCATGTCCCCTTAGAAGGCCTGCAGGACCTTTATTTCAGCAGTCCGATTTGTTTTAAATAGTCTTCCGCAACTTTTTTCTCATTGCGTTTTTTCACGTCAACTTCATAGTTCAAATCAATCATGGTTTTGGCATCGATTTTCCCGATAAGCAGTCCGATGATATCGTTCAGCTCCGGATGAGCGGCCAGCAGTTCTTTTTTCACGACCGGTGAGGCATCGTAAGGAGGGAAGAACTGTTTGTCGTCCTCCAGTGTCACCAAATTGTATTCTTTTAACCGGGCGTCCGTTGAGTAAGCCAATACGATATCCACTTTTTTGCTGGCTACGGCACTGTACACGAGTGCGACCTCCATGGGGAGCGTATCCCCGAATTGAAGCCCGTAATGTTTGGCGAATGCCTTGTACCCGTCGCTTTCTCTTTCCAGCCAGGTAGTGTCCACGCCAAGCTTGATAGAGCCGGCTTCCGGAGTAATGTCCGAAATCTTCTTCCAGCCCTTCTCGTCCGCCAATTCTTTGCGTACCGTAAAGGCATACGTATTTTCAAATCCATAAGGATTAAACCATTTAAAGTTAAAATATTTATCGAAACCGGCCTGTGCTTCCGCAAGCACTTCTTCCCGGTTTCTTTTCTTGTCTTCGATCGGGAAATGCTTGTTGAGCAGTTCGCCGGAATAAAGGGTGGACATCTGAATGTCGCCCTTCTTCATGGCATCGATGATCACTCCGCTTGACGCAAGATCCGGGAGCACATCCACCTTCAGGTCGGTGCGGTCCTCGATCAGCAGCTTGTACATTTGGGCCAAAATTTTCGGCTCCGAAAAAGTCTGCGTTCCGATCAGAATGGTATCTCCCCGTCCGCAGCCGCTTGCTGACACAACAACCGCAGCGAGAAGGCTTGCTGCCAGTAAGCGTCTTCTCACACGTTTCATTCGAAATCCCCTTTAGACGACCTTCACAGCGCGGCCGTTTTTTATAGTGAGTGATAAGCTTTTATTCAGCTCGTTTAATGATAGTCTTCAAAAAAAGTTAAGCCGCTTTAGCGCTTGATGTTTTGGTGCGGGAGGTGAGCCATTTCTCCAAGGCCCCCAGCACGAAATCGGCGATCAGAGCCAAGATGACGGCCAGAATGGCGCCCGTGAAAATAAGCTCCTTCTTGTTCACGCCCATCCCCGCTACAATCAACTGGCCCAGACCGCCGGCTCCGATAAGGGTCGCCAGTGTAGCCCAGCTGATAATATAAACCGTTGTCACGCGGACGCCGGACATGATGTAGGGAAGAGCCAGGGGAAGCTGGATGCGCACTAACCGCTGGATGGAGCTGTAGCCCATGCCTCTTGCGGCCTCGATCAGATGCGGGTTAACCGCTTGGAAACCCGTGAACGTATTCCGCATGATAGGCATCAGGGAATACAGGAACAGGGCGATGATGGCCGGCTTCATACCAACCCCGATCAGCGGGATCAGGATAGCGAGCAGCGCAAGGCTGGGAATGGTCTGGAGTAGATTCGATAATGCGAAAACAAGCGAATTGATCCATTTAATCCGGTTTCCGGCCAAATATACGCCTATAGGAATGGCGACAATACAGCCGAAAAGGATAGACAGGAACGAAATGATCAGATGCTCCCGGAAAGCGACCAGGATATCCGGCAACCGGTCGCTAAGAAATTGACCGTAGCTGTTCAGGAAGTCCATTTAAGCACCTCCGCTGCCGCCGACCGGTACTTGCGTCCCGTCTTCCGCTGAAGCTTGGAGCGCCGCTTCGGCCGTTTCGGCAAATTCGTCAGACTCGGTCGGCGTATACACATCCGCGATATGACGGACTACACTTCCTTTGGTAACGAGCCCGGCGAACGTGTTGTTCTCGCGGACAACCGGAATATAAGGAAGGTTATGCTCGTTCATAAGCTGGATTGCCACGGATAAGGAAGTGCCTGTCTCGACCGTATGATGAAAAGGCTTGGCGATATCGGCGAGTGTGATATTTTCCTGTTTATACTTATCGAGCACCTGGAAGATGGACGTCGTACCGATCAGACGATTCTGCCTATCTACGATCAGGAGGGAATCGACCCGGTTTTTCTCCATGATTTTAATGGCTTCGGCAAGACCGCGTGAAGGATAGGCTGTGATCGGATGTTCGGCCATAACCTCATCGACGGTAGGGATTTCCTCGAATCCGGTATCCGCCTGCAGCCTCTTTTTACCGACGAAAGACTTTACAAACTCATTGGCCGGATAACGGAGGATATGCTCCGGACTGCCGTGCTGAATGATCTCGCCGTCCTTCATAAGCACAATATTGTCCGCGATTTTCACGGCCTCGTCCATGTCATGGGTAACGAAAATTATCGTCTTCTTCAAATCCTGTTGAAGCCGTACCAGTTCATCCTGCAGCTGTTCCCGGGAGATGGGGTCGAGCGCGCTGAAAGGCTCATCCATCAAAATGATATCGGGTTCCGCGGCCAGAGCGCGGATAACGCCGATACGCTGCTGCTGTCCTCCGCTAAGTTCGGATGGATAGCGGTTGCGGAACGTGTCCGGGTCAAGGGATACCAAGCGAAGCAGTTCATCGACCCGTGTATCTATGCGCTGCTGGTCCCATTTCAGAAGCTTTGGAACAACCGCTACATTTTTGGCGATCGTCATCTGGGGGAACAGGCCGATATTTTGTATCACATAGCCGATGTTGCGTCTCAGCTCGACCGGATCCATTTGGGAAATATCCTTCCCTTTAATGGTAACCTTCCCTTCGGAGGGATTGATCAAGCGGTTGATCAGTTTCATCGTGGTGGATTTACCGCATCCGCTTGGTCCGATCAGGACATGGAGCTGGCCTTCGGCAAACTCTAAATTAAGATTTTTTAGTGCGACGAATCCATCGTCGTATCTTTTGATAACACCTTCCAGACGAATCATCCTATGCAGCACCCCTTTTTTTTCTCTAAGTAACAACGTGGAATTTACTTATGTAACCTTTTATATAAACAGGAGGAGACAAAGTGAATCACCAACCGGTTAAGGGTTCAGCCTCCTCGTCCAGAAACCGCCGCGGAAAAAACGCGGTTCATAAGAGATTACAAAAGCTTTCGGAGCAAGTTCATGAAGAGTGCTCAGAAGCTTTTTTTCCAGAGAACGCTTGGCTAGCACCTGCATGACCAGACGGGGACCGTCACGTCCTTCCGCCACCCAATGGGTGACTCCGTAGCCTTTGCTCCGCAGGGTATCAGGCAGAGTCGTTTCCGTATAATCGACGACAATCTGCAGAGTGGTGTATCCGAGCGCAAGCCAGCCTTCAATGCGGATCCCCAGCCAGACGCCGGCCCCCCAGCCTACGCAGTAAGCGATAATATTGACAGGATCGTCGATGTTCTTGAGCACAATATTAAGACCCATTAGATAAATGAAGATTTCCACCGTACTTATACTTGCTGCGAGCAGCCTTCGTGCTTTCATCACCAAAATCATGCGGATCGTGGAGAGAGAGACATAAGCGATATTGATGACGATAATGGTAAGAATGGTTTGCGCGCTTATCATGCTGATGCTCCTTTCGATGTGAGTTTGGCGCTTTCAACTTATAAAAAGGTATTACCCACAATCGCCGCAGCCGAACAGGAACAGGAGAGAGAAGG